>CACMZO010000064.1 GCA_902618195.1 uncultured SAR116 cluster alpha proteobacterium | reverse complement strand
TTGGAATTTTACATTCATTATCTGGGACAATGGCTATTTCAGAAACTACATTAAAAGATACAATGTTGATGTTAATTGAACAACAAAACAAAAAAGGTGGCATTTTAGGTAGAAAAATAGAGCCCGTAGTAGTTGACCCCGCCTCAAATTGGCCCTTATTTGCTGAAAAAGCGAGAGAACTTTTAACAGTTCAAAAAGTTGATGTTTTATTTGGATGTTGGACTTCTGTCTCAAGAAAATCTGCACTACCAGTTCTTGAAGAGTTAAACGGTTTACTTTTTTATCCAGTACAATATGAAGGAGAAGAGAGTTCTAAAAATGTTTTCTATACAGGCGCATCTCCAAACCAGCAGGCTATTCCAGCAACAGATTATTATTTAGAAGAGCTTGATGTTAAAAAGTTTGCTTTATTAGGAACTGATTATGTGTATCCTAGAACAACTAATAAAATTTTGAAACAATATCTTATAGATAAAGGAATACCAGAAAGTGATATTTTTGTAAATTATACTCCATTTGGACATTCTGATTGGTCTAAAATTGTTTCAGATGTGGTTTCTTTAGGAGCTGATGGTAAAAAAGTTGGAGTTATTTCTACTATTAATGGAGATGCTAACATTGGATTTTATAAAGAGTTAGCTGCTGCAGGTGTTAAAGCAGATGATATCCCGGTAGTTGCCTTTTCAGTTGGTGAAGAAGAATTATCTGGATTAGATACAACAAATTTAGTTGGTCACTTAGCAGCATGGAATTATTTTCAGTCAGCTGAATCTGATCTTAATTCAAGTTTTATAAAAGCTTGGAAAGCTAAAATGGGAAATAAAAGAGTTACAAACGATCCTATGGAAGCTCACGTTATTGGATTTAACATGTATGTTAAGGCCGTTGAAAAGGCCGGAACTACTGATGTTGATGCTGTTAGAAAAGCTATGTATGGTATTAAAGTTCCAAACTTGACTGGTGGTACGGCTGAGATGTTGCCAAATCATCATTTATCTAAGCCTGTCTTAATTGGTGAAATATTGGAAAATGGCCAGTTTGACATTATAAGTCAAACTAAGGAAGTGCCAGGAGATGCATGGACAGATCATTTACCTGAATCTGCTGTTTTAAAATCTGATTGGAAGTCCCTTGGTTGTGGTATGTACAATACTAAGACAAATACTTGTATTCAACTCAAGTCAAATTACTAGATAAACTATATTGAGGATAATGCTATGGTTTACATAGCATTATCAATATTAATTTATGAAATACTTATTAATTATTTTATTTTCATTATTAAGTTTCAATTCTGCATTTTCAGAAGAGAACTTTAATAACTTTTTATTTAAAAACTCTAAACTGATTATAAATAGTTCTTCAAAAACAGTTGGAACATTTTTAGAAAAAATAAATGTTTATGATCAAAATACCGTATCAAGATTTTTAAATCTCTGGAAAAATAAGAAATTATTTTACATAAAAGAAACAAAAAAAATTGTACTAATTTCCAAGTTTGATAATAAAACATATTACGCAATTGATATTTTTTCCAACGCTAAAATTGGAAAAATGAGAAAAAAAGATTTCAAAAAAATTAAGCCGAATAGTGGTGTAAGGGCAAAGATTTCATCTGCACTTGTGAACTTTCAAATATTTAGCAATGACACAAATAAAAGAATAAATAGCATAAATGCTCTTGAAAAAAAAATATTACCTGAACATTTAAAACTACTAAGAAAAGCATTTTTATTGGAGGAAGATGATAGGTTAAAAATTAAAATAAAAAAACTATTACAATTTGCAATTTTACAACATGGAGCTGACGATAATGAGAGAATTAATGTTCTTAACGAATTAAAAACTAATATTTCTCTAGAAGTAAGAGCAGTTTTGTCAAAACTCCTGAGGACATCTGAAATTAAAGTTACTAAAAATATTGAAGATTTAAATAATTTAAATATTGCTCAAATAATTAAACCAGAAGTAATTAGTAAAAAACAATTCGGTGAAGCTATAAAAAGTTTTTTCTATAAAGAAAAATTAAAACTT
>CACMZO010000063.1 GCA_902618195.1 uncultured SAR116 cluster alpha proteobacterium | reverse complement strand
GATATTCCTAATTCTGTTAAAATTGGAACTGAAATTAAATTACCCCTATTATCTAAAACTATCGAAGCCGTCAAAATACCATTCCAAAGAGCCTGTTTTCTTATAGAAAATTTTTCATCTTTTAAAGAAACAACTTTTTCTCCATCAAAAACTTTTGTATCCATTTCTAGTCTGTCAACACAGCTTGGGTTATCGTCAACAAATTGAAAGATATCACCATTTTTAGGAATTAAAATCTTTTTTATTTTACAAGATTTAGCAATTTCAGCATTTGCTTTTAATTGCTCAAAATTTCCATGAACAGGAATCACTGTTTTTGGCTTGAGCATTGTGTACATATCTAAAATTTCATCCTTACATGGATGTCCTGAAACGTGAATCGACTGATCATTGTTTTCATTAAAAATATTTACATTTTTTTCCAAAAACATATGTTCCACTTTTGAAATTTTTCTTTCATTTCCAGGTATTTTTTTGCTTGAAAATATAATTGAATCTTGATTATCTAGTTTTATTTTCTCAATCTTACCAGATGCAATTCTTGTCAAAGATGAATTAGGTTCTCCTTGAGAGCCAGAGCATATAACTAATAAATTTTTCTTAGGAAACTTTTCAATTTCGTTAATACCATAAAAAGTATAGTTTTTTTCAATAAGTCCAACATCAATAGCTGCTTCAATTGACCTCTTTATAGCTCTACCTAAAATACATACTTTTTTTTCATTAATTTTTGCAATTTCTAGGATTGATTTAATTCTACTAATGTTTGACGAAAAACAGGTAATAATTATCATGCCTTTATTTTTAGAAATTATTTTTTTTAGACCATTATAAGCATCATTTTCTGACGGGGTATAACCATCAATTAATGAATTAGTAGAATCACTAACTATAGTTGAAATTTTTAAACCTTTTAAAGCTTTTAATTCATTTATAAATGGCTTTTCTTTTAAGTTTTTAGCTCCTTTAAATTTCCAATCACCTGTATGTAAAATAATATTTTTTTTTGTTTTGATTAATAAACTCACTGATTGAGGGACAGAATGAGAATTTTGAATAGCATCTATTTCAAATTCATTTAAACGTATACTAGATTTCCTAGGGTAATGCTTTAAAGTCAATTTGTTTTTATTGCCATTATCTAACAATTTTTTTTTCAACATTGCTAAAGTGAATTCAGAACCCCAAATTGGGCAATTAATTTCATCGACAAAATACTGTATAGCTCCGTAATGATCTTCATGAGCGTGAGTTAAAAAAATTCCTAAAAGTTTATTTTTAATTTTTTTAATAAAGTCAAAATCAGGCAAAAGTATATCAACTCCAATTTGAGTTTCATCAGGAAAAGCTATGCCAAGATCAACTAAGATCCATTGATCATTAAATTGGTATAGGTTTGCGTTCATCCCAATTTGTTCAGAACCACCTACAGGAATAAATCCTAGATTATCTTTTTTAAATTTCATATATCTTTCTTTTGTGACAAATAAAAATATGCTAGACCATTTATCGTTAAATTTTGTTCAATTAGGTCAATAGATTTAATATTTTTTTTAAAAACTTGACTTAAACCACCTGTTGCAATCACTTTAGAAGGTGAATGATATTTTTTTAGTTTGTTAATTAAACCTTCAATCATACATACATATCCCCAAAAAACCCCGGACTCAATAGCTGATATAGTACTTTTTCCTAATAAAGTATTTTTTTCATTATCAAGTGATTTAAGAGAAATTTTAGGTAACCTAGATGTTGATTTGTAAAGAGATTCAATTGATAAATTAACTCCTGGTGAAATAATACCTCCTAAGTATGCTCCTCCATTTCCAATGACATCAAAAGTCGTTGCAGTTCCAAAATCAATAATAATTGCTGGATCAAATTTCATTTTCTTGACAGCAAATGCATTAATAAGTCTATCTTGTCCTGCTTCATTTGGATTTTGTATGTTAATTTCAATATTTAATTTATCTGCCTCTACTTTAAATATAGGTAACTTTAAATTATTTCGAAAATAAATTTCTATATTATTTAATA
>CACMZO010000062.1 GCA_902618195.1 uncultured SAR116 cluster alpha proteobacterium | reverse complement strand
CGATGGAAACGCAACTGCTACACTGAATACATCATTGATTAACTATGGAGGTTTAGTATCTGGTGATAATTTGACAGGTAGTTATAGTGGTGTGTTTGCTAACGCTAATGTTGCCAATGGAAAAACAGTTACTATTACTTCAGTTTATGGTGGTACTGACTTAAATAATTATTCCATAACTGACCAAGTTAGTACAACAGCTAATATAACAAAACGTGCATTAGTACTTTCAACATTCTCAGCTTCTGACAAAATTTATGATGGAAATAATACTGCAACAACAAGTTCATCAATTTCAGGTTATGTAGGGTCTGAAACAATAAATCATTCATTGACAGCAACTTTTGACAATAAAAATGTTGGTTCGAGTAAAGCTGTAACAGTTAATTCCATTACACTTACAGATGGCACCAATGGTGGTTTAGCAGCGAACTATTCTTTATCAACAGGCCAAACAACAACAGCAAATATTATACCAAAAACTTTAACGGCCTCAGCGTTAGCTTCTAATAAGACCTATGATGGTACAACTGCAGCAGCATCAACCTTAACTTTTTCTGGCTTGATTGGTTCAGAGACCTTAGGACAGACTGTAGGGTCAACCTTTAACAATAAGAATGTTGGTTCAGGCAAGACAGTAACAGTTAATTCAATTGCTCTTGCTGATGGAACTAATGGAGGTTTAGCTTTAAATTATTCAATTAGCTCAGGTCAAACAACAACAGCAAATATTACAACTAAGGCGTTAACTGTGTCTGGTATAACTGCTTCAAACAAATCATATGATGGTACAACTACAGCTACTTTAGGTACGGGAACTATAAATTATGGAGGTTTAGTAGCTGGCGATACGTTGACTGGGACTTATAGTGGAGTGTTCAATAATGCTAATGTTGGTGCAGGTAAAACTGTTACAATAACATCATCTTATGGTGGAGCAGACGTTAATAACTATACTATTACGGATCAAGCTAGTACTACAGCTGACGTTACAACTAAAGCTTTAACGGCAACAGCCTCTACAGCTAATAAGGTATATGATGGTACAACGACAGCAACAACAACCTTAACTTTTACAGGACTTGTTGGTACAGAGACCTTAGGACAGACTGTAGGCTCAACCTTCAACAATAAGAATGTAGGAACAGGAAAGACGGTAACAGTTAACTCCATTACACTTGCTAATGGTAGTAATGGTGGCTTAGCAAGTAACTATTCAATATCTACAGGTCAAACAACAACAGCCAATGTCACAGCGAAAGCTTTATCGGTCTCTGGTATAACGACATCGAATAAGACATACGATGGTAATACAACTGTCACCTTAAATACAGGAGGTGTAACTTATACCGGTTTAATTGGTGGTGATGTATTTAACGGCACTTACACAGGAGCTTTTTCTGATAAGAATGTAGGTACAGGTAAAACGGTAACATTTAGTTCAAGTTATACAGGTGCAGATGTAGGAAACTATTCTGTAACGGATCAAACTTCTACAACTGGTAATATTACGGCTAAAGCATTAACTGTGTCTGGTATAACTGCTTCAAACAAATCATATGATGGTACAACTTCAGCGACTTTAGGCACAGGGGCTGTTGTTTACGGGGGATTAGTATCTGGTGATTCGTTGACTGGGACTTATAGTGGTGTATTTAATAATGCTAATGTTGGTGCAGGTAAAACCGTTACAATTACATCCTCTTATGGTGGAGCAGACGTTAATAACTATACTATTACGGATCAAGCGAGTACTACAGCTGACGTTACAACTAAAGCTTTAACAGCAACGGCTTCTACAGCTAATAAGGTATATGATGGTACAACGACAGCGACAACAACCTTAACCTTCTCAGGACTTGTTGGATCAGAGACCTTAGGTCAGACTGTAGGCTCAACCTTCAACAATAAGAATGTTAGCACAGGAAAGACGGTAACTGTTAACTCGATCACTTTAGCTAATGGCAGTAATGGTGGCTTGGCAGCGAACTATTCGATTAGTCCAGGTCAGACCTCAACTGCTAATGTTACAGCTAAAGCTTTATCGGTCTCTGGTATAACAGCATCGAATAAGACATACGATGGTAATACAGTAGCCACCTTAAATACAGGG
>CACMZO010000061.1 GCA_902618195.1 uncultured SAR116 cluster alpha proteobacterium | reverse complement strand
TTTTAATTTTTTTTGTATCTATAGATCCAATCACATATACTAGTTTTTCACCTCTTAACTTTGTAGATTTTTCTTGAAATTTAATTTCTTTAAAGTCTTCGAGATGCAAATCAATAAATTGTATAAATTTATTAAAAAGTTTTCTTTTGAATATAATTTTTTCATTATCATTAACGGATTTCCACTGTTTTCCAACTGTGGCTTTTGACATAAATTCTAAATCCACCATATCTAGAAGATCATCAGATCTTTTTATTTTAATTAAACTATCTTTTTCGGAAGCAAATTCTTTTATTGTATTAAGAAAATTAGTTATTTGCTTACTTGCTTTTGCTTTTACATCTGCACTGGTAGCATTAAAAAAAAATATACTTATTATAATTATTAATGGACTAATCCAATAATTTCTCAAATTCTTCTTGTTCACTTTGTTTTTCTTTTTCAATTATTTTTTTGGATGAGATAGAGTTAAATCTGTTTTCAGTATATAATATTTTTGCTTTTAAGTAAGGATCTTGTGAAATATAAATATCTTCTATTACATTAGAATAGGTATTTCTATCACTTAATATCTTCATAGGAAGAGTTGTTGAATTATATGAGTAATTCTTGGTTCCGCTTGATACAGACTGGTCTACGATATTACCAGAAAAGTGTCTCAGTGATCTTGGACCTAGAATTGGTAAAACAATATATGGACCAGAAGAAACATTATATTTTGCTAGAGAGCTTCCAAAATCACGAGTTTTATATTTTGTATTTGGGTCTAAATCATAAAATCCTAAAGTAAGTGAATTTAAAAGAAATTTTATACTCGAAGTTGAAAAGTTTTCTACTTCAAGTTGAATTGCACTATTCGCTATAGTTACAGGGGTTGATGCCCATTTAACATGATTTGAAAGACTTTTTTTAACATTTTCAGGTAACTTTTCATACTCCGTGTTTATTGGTTTGAGAAGGTATTTATCAAGTCCTTGGTTAAATTTAAATACAGATCTATTCATACTCTCTAGAGGATCATGAATTTCTTTATTCGCTGAGTTTTGAGAGCATGATAAAAGTAATAAAAGCATTAATTGAGCTAAAAATAATTTAATAATATTTTTGTTATTTAATATTGTGTTGAACATGTTATTTATGATTCCAATTTAATATACATTATATAATATAAGAATATGTCAGATAAATATATTGGTAGGTTAACAGATTCGGTATTTACTGGAAAGCAAATTCCTAACAACTCCGATAACAATTTGTATTTTAAAGAATTAAATCAAAATCAAAAAAAAGCAGTAGAAACATTGGATGGTCCTCTTTTGGTTTTGTCAGGTGCTGGAACAGGGAAAACAAGAGTTCTTACTGCAAGAATTGCTAATTTATTGTTTTCATCAAAAGCTAAACCATGGAATATACTTGCTGTTACATTTACCAATAAAGCTGCAAAAGAAATGAGAGAACGTTTAGAAAATTTATTAGGTCCAAGTGTGAATAATATTTGGTTAGGCACTTTTCATTCGATAGCTGCACGTGTTTTAAGAGAAAACGCTGAGTTAGTTTCGCTCAAGAGTAATTTCACGATCATCAATGCAGATGATCAAAAAAGATTATTAAAAGAACTTATTATTTTTGAAAAACTCGATGAAAAAAAAATAACCCCGCAATTTGTACTTCACCTAATAAATACTTGGAAAGATATGGGGCTAACCGCTAATGATATATTAAATTCAGAAAAACAATATTTAATTGATGGCAAAGCTGGTGTGTTATTTAAAAACTATCAACAGCGTCTGTTAGATATGAATTATGTAGATTTTGCAGATTTACTTTTACATAATTTAAATATATTTAACTCACATCAAGATGTTCTCGATAAATTAAAGATTAAAATTAAATATTTCTTAATTGATGAGTACCAAGATACAAATACAGCTCAATATTTATGGTTGAAAATGTTAGTTAAGCCAGAAAATAATATTTGTTGTGTTGGGGATGATGATCAATCTATATATGGTTGGAGGGGAGCGGACGTAAGAAATATACTCAACTTTGAAAAAGATTTTAATGACGCAAAAATTTTAAGACTTGAAGAAAATTATAGATCTTCAAAATATATATTAAGTGCTGCTAATACCTTAATTGCTAATAATAAATATAGACTTGGTAAATCATTAAAAACTTCAATAAAAACTGG
>CACMZO010000060.1 GCA_902618195.1 uncultured SAR116 cluster alpha proteobacterium | reverse complement strand
GAACCCCACCAGGAATGGTGCTATTATCGAAATGAACTTCAAAAAAACCTTTAACCTCTTCCATTATATCATCAACTTTTCTTGTTTTATAACCATTGGATGCCTTAATTGTGTTACCATGCATTGGGTCACAACACCATCCAACTGCTAACCCAGATTTTTTAATAGCTTTGACAAGTGGAGATAACTTTTCTCTTACCTGAGAAGCCCCCATTCTTGCAATCAAAGTTAATCTTCCAAATGAATTTGTTGGATTTAGAGTTTCCACTAGTTTTAAAAGTTCATCTGGATCAGTTGAGGGTCCACATTTTAAGCCAATAGGATTTGCTATTCCTTTCATGTATTCTACATGAGCACCATCTAAATCTCTTGTCCTATCACCAATCCACAACATATGCGCTGAAGTTGCAAACCACCCCTTTTCTTCTGTTATAGTATCTTTTCTAGTAAGAGCTTCTTCATAATTAAGTAATAAACCCTCATGTGAAGTGTAAAACTCAGTTTCTCTTAACTGCAACGTATTGCTTGGAGTTATTCCACAAGCTTTCATAAAAGTTAAAGCTTCTGATATTTTTTCAGCTATTTCAATATATCGATTGACTTCATCTGTTCCTTTAACAAATTCTAAATTCCACTCTTGAATTTTATTCAAATCTGCCATTCCTCCACTTGCAAATGCTCGCAACAAATTCAGTGTAGAGGCTGACTTATCATATGCCATTAAAAGTCTATTTGGATCAGGGTTTCTAGCTTCTTTTGTAAATGCCATATCATTAATCATGTCGCCTTTATAACTTGGAAGTTCAATGCCATCAATTACTTCGGTTGGAGATGATCTTGGCTTAGAGTATTGACCAGCAAACCTTCCAATTTTAATGACGGGTAATGAAGAGCCATAAGTAAGCACAGCTGCCATTTGAAGTATAACTTTAAAACTATCTCTAATATTATTTGCATTATGTTCTAAAAAAGATTCAGCACAATCACCACCTTGTAATAAAAATGATTTACCCTCAGCTACAGATGCTAATCTTCTTCGAAGTCTTCTTACTTCTTCTGCAAATACTAAAGGAGGTCTGAGTGAGAGTTCATCCTCAACATTTTTAAGTTCATTACTATCATTATATGTTGGCACTTGTTTTATTGGATAATTTTGCCAAGAATCAATAGTCCATTTCATATCAATACCTTTTTAATGAGATTATAATAAAAATAATTTTTATCAATGTTAATAAATTTTATTTCATAGTAACAAATTCTTCAGCTGCGGTTGGATGTATCCCAATAGTGTCATCAAAATCTGATTTTTTTGCTCCTGCTTTTATCGATACTGCTATACCTTGAATAATTTCAGGAGAATAGTCTCCAAGCATATGAGCACCTAAAACTTTGTCATTTTCGTCAACAACAAGTTTCATTAGAGTCTTCTCTTGTTTACCAGTTATTGTATTTTTCAAAGGATTAAATTCAGAAACAAATTCTTTTGCCTTTATATTTAATGTTTTCGCATCTTCAAGAGTTAAACCAACAACTGATACTGGTGGCTGAGAAAATACAGCGCTTGGAACATTGTCGTATGAAATAAATCTTTTTTTATTTCCAAACTCTCTATCAGAAAATGCGTGACCCTCAGCAATTGCTACTGGGGTTAAATTTATTCTATCTGTAACATCACCAATAGCATAAATGGATTCAATGTTAGTCTGATTAAATTCATTCACAATTATATTGCCTTGTTTGCCAGTTTTTAAACCTATTTCATTTAATCCTAACGTTTCTACATTTGGAATACGTCCAGTAGCACCCATAACTTTATCACTTAAAATTTTTTTCCCATTAGAAAGATGAGTTATGAATTGGTCACTTCGTTCTATTTTTTCAATTGTTGTTTTAGAGAAAACTTTTATTCCTCTTTTTTCTATTTGTTCGGTAAGTTTCTTTCTTATATCTAAATCAAAACCCCTTAAAACAAACTCAGACCTAAAAACTAAGTTTGTTTCAACACCAAAACCGTTAAAAATACCTGCAAATTCTACAGCTATATAACCAGATCCATAAATTAAAATTGATTTTGGTAACTCTTTTAAATCTAATGCTTCGTCAGAATTAATCATATTCAAATTACCATCAAATTCAGGAAAACTTGATTTTCCACCCACAGCTAACATAATTTTTTTTGCAGAAATTTTACGTTCTTTTGAATTTTCATTTTTTACTAAAACTTCATGTGCAGATAAAACTTTTCCCCATCCTGGTATCAAATCGCATCCAGAGTTGATTATTAAGTTTTTATAAATTTCATGAAGTCGATCTAACTCTTTATTTTTTTTTGAAATCAAACCTTTCCAATTTGATTTAAAACTGCCAGTTTTCCAAC
>CACMZO010000059.1 GCA_902618195.1 uncultured SAR116 cluster alpha proteobacterium | reverse complement strand
CTTTGATATCAATGTTGAATATGAGAATTGCAAACCCTGAAGTTATTATTGATATAAATTTTTTAAAAGATGTAATTTCATTAGAAAAAAAAGACAATACAATTGAAATTGGCCCTTTATTTAGACAATTAGAACTTGAAAATTGGTCAGATTTAAAAAGTAAATTGCCTTTAATTTATCAATCAATACCTTATGTAGGTCAAATTCAACATAGAGCAAGAGGAACAGTTTTAGGGTCAATTTGCCATGGAGACCCCACATCTGAACTACCTTTATGTTTTTTAGCTTTAAATGGTACAATTCATCTAAAAAGTAAAAAAGAACTCAGATCTATTTCAGCTAATAATTTTTACCTTGGACCGCTTTTAACTTCAAAAAATTCAAATGAAGTAGCTATCAAATTAGAATTGCCTACTAAAAAAGAAGATACAGGTTATGCATTTAATGAGGTTTCAGAAAAGTACTCAGATTATGCTATAGCTTCATTTGCTGTAGTAACCGATAATAAAAAAATTAGATTTACACTTGGCGGCATTCCTTCTAAGCCTACAGTAATTGAGTGGGACATAAAAAATTTCAAATTTATTGACGAATTGTTAAATGATTTTGCTTGGAATTTAGATATAGAAGATGATCAACATGCTTCAGCAAATTACAAAAGGGATTTGATAAGAAAAGTTGGTAAAAATACAATTTTAAGCTCAGTTAAAAATATTAAATAAATTTTTTATGCAACTGTTTTTACAAAGTTTAATTTATTATCTAAATTAATATTGTTAACTGTCTTTTTTAATTCTTCAATTTCTTTAAATGGTAGTTTCATAAGAGGAGGCCTAACTACAGCTCTTTGTATTGCATTTAAAATAACTAAAGTCTCTTTCATCCTATTATGCATATCTAAAAAAGGTGGTTTATAAAATAGTTGAACTAAAGGAAATATTTTATCATTAATATCTTTAGCTTCTTTTAAATTATTATTTTTAATTGCATTGAATAATCTTACTTGTAATGGCGCAATTACACTGCCAGCTCCAGACAATAATCCACTTGCCCCCATTACCAGAGAAGACATTAACCATGCACTGTGAGTAGTCAGCACATTAACTGGATTTGGTAAATTTTGAAATACTCTGATGTGTTTTTCATGCAACATTGGTTCATTGCACCAGTCTTTAATTGCTTTAATTGTAGAAACTTCATCAAATAATTTTAATAAGGTTTCAAAAGGGTAAGACAACCCTCCAGAAGATGGATAATTAAAACATATTAATGGTAAGTCAGATGCATCAGATATTCTTTTAAAATGTTCAATTGCCATTTCAGGTCTTAATGATCCTCCCATACTCATACTTTGAGGAGGGAAGCATAATAAAGCAGATGCGCCTAAATCTTGTGCCATCCTTGCAATTTTTGCAGCCTCTAAACTTCCATCAGAATAAACGCCATTTATAACTGGCACCTTATCCCCTACTTCTTCTAGAGAAAATTCTAAAATCCTTTTTTGTTCTTCAAAGTTGCAAGCATGAATTTCTGAAGAATGTCCATTTACAGTTATGGCTGTAATTCCATCCGTTAAACCACAGGATTTAATATGAGATCTACTTTCCTTTTCATTAATCGACATGTCATCATTAAATGAAAGTAATGTTGCCGGGATGACACCTTCTAGCTTAAAATTTTTTCTATATGACATAATAATATTTTAGTAAGAGTGATATTTTTTACAAGATTTCTTTTAATCGCTTTAATTTTGATTTAATTTTGAATATATTTAAATCTTGTTATTAATCATATAGAAGGAAAAACATGAGTGACTCAAAATATCTTTTTATTGTTTCTATGAATGTAAAATCTGAATATGAGGATTTGTTCAATGAAGTTTATGACGATGAACATGTTCCGTATTTACTTGAAGTGCCTGGCGTAAATAAAGTAACAAGAGGAAAAGGTGAACCTTTTCAATTCTCTATTGCTGGTGAAACAAAAAATATGGATGCTCCTCACCAAAAATTTGTAGCTTTATATGAAATTAATTCTCCAGATGTTGTCAAAAGCCCCGAATGGGCAACTGCAGTTGAAAAAGGAAGATGGAGCGAACAAGTCAGAGAGCACACTTCTGACAGATCACATTTTATGTATAAGTATATTTAAAATGATTTTAATTGATAACCCTTCACTAATTGAAACTTTTATAGATAAACCACTAACTCCAAGTGATTGGTTTGAAGTTACTCAAAAAAAAATAGATGAATTTGCAAAATCTACTGGAGATTTTCAATGGATACATGTTGATATTGAAAAAGCGAAAAAAGAGATGCCCGATGGTAAAACAATTGCTCATGGTTACTTTATGGTATCATTATTACCTGTTCTATCAGCT
>CACMZO010000058.1 GCA_902618195.1 uncultured SAR116 cluster alpha proteobacterium | reverse complement strand
GGGAAGGTGACAACCCAGATGAACAAAAATCAATAACATATAACGAACTATATAAAAATGTTTGTAAGTTCGCTAATGTTTTAAAAAAATTAGGCGCTAAAAAAGGTGACAGGATTACAATCTACATGCCAATGATACCAGAAGCAGCTTATGCTATGTTAGCTTGTACTAGGATAGGAGCTATCCATTCTGTTGTTTTTGGAGGGTTTTCACCAGAAGCTCTTGCAGGAAGAATTGAAGATTGTAATTCAAATTTGATCATAACTGCTGACGAAGGTATTAGAGGTGGTAAGACAATCCCTTTAAAACAAAATACTGATGAAGCATTAAAAAAAGCGTCTTCATGTAAAAAATGTCTTGTTATTAAAAGAACAAATGGTGATATCAATTGGATTAATAACAGAGATTTTTGGTATCATGAGTTGTTTGAAGAAGTTGCGGAAACTTGTGAACCTGAAGAAATGAATGCTGAAGATCCAATGTTTATACTATATACATCTGGTTCTACAGGAAAGCCAAAAGGTGTAATGCATACAACTGGCGGTTATATGGTTTACACATCTATTACTCATGAATATATTTTTGATTATAAACCAAATGAAGTTTACTGGTGTACAGCAGATGTTGGATGGGTTACTGGACATTCATATATAATTTATGGACCTTTATCAAATTGTGCTACCACTCTAATGTTTGAAGGTGTTCCAAATTATCCAACTTCTAGTAGATTTTGGGAAGTTGTTGATAAGCATAAAGTAAATATTTTTTATACAGCTCCTACAGCACTTCGAGCATTAATGGCTGAAGGGGAGGCTCCAGTAAAAAAAACAAATAGAGGTAGTTTAAGAATTTTAGGTACAGTTGGAGAGCCTATAAATCCAGAAGCATGGAATTGGTATAATGAAATTGTAGGTGATAAAAGATGTCCTATCGTTGATACATGGTGGCAAACAGAAACTGGAGGAATACTTATTACTCCACTTCCTGGAGCAATAGATGCAAAGCCGGGTTCTGCAACAAAACCCTTTTTTGGTATTAAACCAGTATTAGTTGATAATGACAATAATGAGTTAAATGGTGAAGCTGAGGGAAATCTATGTATTGAGATGTCATGGCCTGGTCAAATGAGGTCAGTCTATGGGGATCATCAGAGATTTATTGATACCTATTTTAAAACATTTCCAGGACGATATTTTTCTGGTGATGGTTGTCGTAGAGATAAAGATGGATATTATTGGATAACTGGAAGAGTTGATGATGTAATAAACGTTTCTGGTCATAGAATGGGTACAGCCGAAGTTGAGTCAGCTTTGGTTGCTCATACTGATGTTGCAGAAGCAGCAGTTGTTGGATATCCACACGATATAAAAGGACAAGGAATTTATGCTTATGTTACTTTAAATATTGGTGTAGATTCATCAGATCAATTACATGCTGAATTAAAAAAATGGGTTAGAAAAGAAATTGGTCCTATAGCTACTCCAGATTTATTACAATTCTCTCCGCAATTACCAAAAACTCGTTCAGGTAAAATAATGAGGAGAATTTTAAGAAAAATCGCTGCTAATGAATACCAAGATTTAGGTGATACATCAACATTAGCTGATCCTTCAGTGGTAAATGATTTAATTGATAATAGACAAAATAAATAAAATTTTGTGAAAAACAGTAAATTTGAATTTGCAAAATCTGATGGTTTTGTAGCAATAACCTACATGATATTGTCAGGATTTTGTTTTGTTATAATGCATGCAGCTGTCAAATATATTTCTGAGGAAATACATCCTTTTGAAATTGCATTTTTTAGATGTGCATTTGTTATTGTGATTTTGAGTCCAATGATATTTTATCAAGGAAAATCGATTTTAATTACTAAAAATCCAAAATTACAAATTTATAGGATAGGATTAAATTCAATCGCGCTACTCTGTTTTTTTTATGGTTTAAGTAAAATTAATTTAGCAGAAACTACTGCTCTAGGTTTTACAGTTCCAATTTTTACAACAATTTTTTCAGTTTTATTTCTGAAAGAAATAATCAGGATTCGAAGAATAACAGCTTTGATAATAGGATTTATTGGGACACTTATAGTCCTAAGACCAGATATCACTATTGAAATAGGATCCCTAATTGTAATCCTCTCATCTTTACTTTGGTCAATTTGTCTCATCATTATTAAGAGATTAACTATTACAGATTCAGTATATACAATATCTTTATATGCTGGTGTTGGTCTAATTCCTGCCACGTTATTTCTAGCATTGCCAGTTTGGACTTCACCAACATTAATACATATTTTATTTTTTTTATTTATTTCACTTACAGGAACATTTGCACAAACTTTAATGAACAGTTCATTTAAAAGAGCAGAGGTTGCTATGCTTTTACCATTTGATTTTTTAAGGTTAGTTTGGTCAGCTTTACTTAGCTACACAATTTTTAACGAAACACCTGAAATAACTTTATGGATTGGTGGAATAATTATACTTAGTTCCACTTGTTATCTCGCTTATAGGGAAATGATTTTAAGAAAAACTAGTTA
>CACMZO010000057.1 GCA_902618195.1 uncultured SAR116 cluster alpha proteobacterium | reverse complement strand
AATGAAATATCATCTACTGAAGATATTTTTGTTACCTTATCTCCAATATGAAGTTTAGAATAGAAATCAGTTTCACAACCTGCCCACATTCTCCTAGGAAAAGTTACGGGGGGTAAAAAACCCCCTTTTTTTGGATGAGAATCTTTACCTAAATCAGAATGTTTATACACTGGTGGTGCTAAAGTCCAATGTATACCACTAGAAGCTACGTCACCTGTTTTTGGATCTCCAGGATCAATATCTAAAGTAGCTCTAAATCTTTGTTCAAGTGATGATGTAACAATATCTTCAGATTTTTCAGAAGAGCCTATCCATTTTTTCAATTCTTCAATATTCATATAAATAATTTGTAAAATATTTGTTAATCTTATTATAATCACTAATTATGTCTATAACAAACAAGCAATCAAATATCCTCAATCAAAATATTGGCATAGCTGGATGCGGTGAAATGGGCTACCCAATGTTAAAAGTTCTTTTACAAAATGATATTAATGCAACTGGACATGATGTTAAGGCAATTGAAAATTTTAAATATTTTGGAAATAAATATATACCATCTAAGTCTGAGTTTTTTTTAAAAAATGATGTTATATTATCAATAGTTAGAGACACAATAGAAACAGAAAATTTATTAATAAATAATAAAGAATTATTATCAAAAAAAAATGCAACGATATTAATTTGTTCAACGTTACCAACAACTTATATTTCAGAGCTAAAAAAAAAATTACCGAAAAATTTTACCGTAATTGATACTCCAATGTCTGGCTCTACTATAAAAGCACAAGAAGGTACATTAACTTTTATGGTAGGTGGAAATGAAAATGAAGTCCAAAATGTAATGCCACTTCTTAATATTTTAGGAGATAATATACTCCACATTGGTGAATTTGGTAAAGGCATGTCAGTTAAATTGCTTAATAATTTTATTGCCGTATCATCAGTATTAGCGACTAGAAATGTACTATCTCAGATTAATGATTTTGGATTAACTAAAAAACAATTACTTGATGTAGTAAAATGTTCAACAGGTGATAATTGGTTTGCTCAGAATTATGATACTTTAAATTGGTCTAAAGAGAATTTTGAAAAAACTAACACAATAGGCATTTTAGAAAAAGACTTACTAAGTTATATTGAATCAAAATCCAAAAAAAATACTAATTCTGCTCTTGATCATTATGAAAATTCTATTGTAAATGGTTTAAAAAACATTCCTAAAGTGAACTAAAACCGTTCTTTAATATCAATAATAATTGTTTTTAATTGACTTTTCACAAAACCCACAACACTCTTTATTTCTGAAATTGCAGATTGAATAACTAAACCTTTATTACTTTCGATAAATGATACTGAACTATTATCTAAAGCCTTAATAACTAACCCTTTATTTCTTAACTCAAGCTGATAATTATAAGAATCTCCTGCTGTAACTTTCAACACTATATTTCTTTTATCTATAATATCACCTGGTTCTTCAAATCTTTCTTTTTCTTCTTCCTCATAAAATTCTGTAGAAATTTCTCCTAAATTTGTTTCATCATTGTATATGCCTTCAACAGTTGGATTTTGGCCATTTGAAGATACAACGACTTTTGCTTTTACAACTGCACTACCTTTTATTCCTGTATTTTTAATATTTGCATTATTACCGATTATATTTGAGTTTGAACTAACGGATCCTTGAGTATTTTGTGATAAATTATTAGATAACCTTATTGTATCGTGTGATATTTTATCAATATCAGCTGCATTTAATTTTATAACTAAAACATATGAAGCCGTTGACCCATTATAATTTAAAGTTGGTAAAATACTCGCTGTTATTGTTGTTGTTCCAACATTTTCTATAAAAACATTTCCTGTAGTTGAGTTTATCTTCGCTACTTCTGGGTTACTTGAAGTATACTGAATTGGTATTCCAGAAATGCTTGGTATGCCTGGAAGTGAATAAGTGACATCTCTATAATTTCGCTGTTGATCAGTCAATCCACCTATTGTTGGATTACCTATAGTAATGTTGGCATATATATTAGGATGGTCTGTGATGGAATAATTTGTCACATCATCACCAGAATAAGTTGATGTTAATGAAATTAATTTTCCTGTACCAACATCGGCATCATTAAAAGAACTTGTAAATGATCCTGAAAAAGAATCTCCAGCAACCAATCCGTTGTATGATAAAGATGAGGTGTTTAATGAGACTGATGTAGTTGTATCATATGATTTATTCGATGCTGTAATACCAGAAACAATCAAAGATTTAGCTGTAACAGTTGCAGTTGTTATTTGACCAGTCGCTATAGAGTAATTCGATGCTAAACCACCATTGGTGCCATCAGCAAGTGTAATAGAATTAATAGTTACAGTTTTTCCAGAACCAATATTTTTATTATCAAACGTTGAATTTGCAGTTACGTTTAATGTTTCTGAACCAATTAACCCAGATAAAGATAAAGTAGTATTTGCTGACGTTGTTGAGTCGTAAACCTTGTTAGCTGTAGAAGCAATTGCTGTTAAAGCCTTAGCTGTGAGATTCGCAGTTGACGTCTGACCTG
>CACMZO010000056.1 GCA_902618195.1 uncultured SAR116 cluster alpha proteobacterium | reverse complement strand
TTATAAAATTTAAATTCAGATACTATATCTTTAAACTCTACAACTTTTAAGTTGTTGGTCAAATTTAATAAATCAAAAGGAAAAAATGGAGGCGAAAAAATTTGCTTAATAATTTCTTTTGTTTCAAGCTTTGATTTGTGGGCGCAGGCAACTAAAATTGGTTCTTTTGAGGAATATAAAGTTGGATTAAATGGTAAGCCTTGAAGATGATCGTGATGAAAATGAGATAATAAAATTATTGTTGGTTTCGTATCATTGATTTTAACTTTAGAAAACCCACTACCGCAGTCAAATATAATCTGAACATTTTTTGTAAGAATTTCCACACAAGGTGTTGAACCACCATATTTGACCGTGAAAGGCCCTGAAGTAGGTATAGATCCTCTTACTCCATGATTTATTATCATAAAATTTCCTCATTTATATAAGAGAATAAATAATTTAAAAAAACAAGAATTAATCATAACTAAAGTTAAAATAATGTAGATTAAAAAATTCTGTTATATATAATTATAAACACAAATAACAGGGGTGCTTAGATAATAAGCTGAGAAATACCCTTATAACCTGATCTAGATAATACTGGCGGAGGGAGAGTATGAATTATTTAAAAGATACTAATGCAGGAAACTTACTTAAGGAAATTAAAACAAAATCTCCATTGGTTTGGAATATAAGTAACTTTGTTTCTATGGATATAGCTGCAAACGTGTTGTTATCAATAGGGGCATCCCCTGCTATGGCTCATGCAATTGAAGAAGCCAAGTCTTTTGCAAATCTATCTAAAGCAATTAACGGTGCTTTAACTATAAATATTGGAACTTTTGATCAACATTGGCAAAACTGTGCAATTAAGGTAGCGAATGAAGCAAAATTACACGGCATACCTTGGGTTTTAGACCCAGTAGGCGCGGGAGCAAGTGATTTTAGAAGTAAAAATGTTAGAGAATTGTTATCTTTAAAACCAACAGTTTTGAGAGGCAATGCATCTGAAATTATTTCAATATCTGGTATTTCAAATAGTGGGAAAGGAGTTGATAGCACATCATCTTCAAATGAGGCTTTAGATGCCGCAATTAAAATTTCAAACAATAATGAGATAATAGTAGCTGTTACCGGCGAAATTGACTATGTAACTAATGGTACAAAAGTTTATGCTATTCATGGTGGAAATGAAATGATGACAAAAATAACTGCAACCGGCTGTGCCCTTACATGTCTTATAGGTGCTGCATTAACCAGTAATCAAGATAATTTAATTTCTACAGCTAATATGTTAGGGATATATTCAGTTGCATCAGAGAAGGCGTCAAAGTCAGTAAGAGGTCCAGCTTCACTGAGAACAGAATTAATAGATACAATTTATAATTTAACAACTGATGAGGTTGAAAAAAATATAAAAATTGAACTCATTTAAACTAAATACATATGTAATTGGAGGTCCTGAAAATATTCAAGAAAGGCATCTTTTACCTTATGAAACCAAAAGTAAAGCTTTACTAAGGTTTGTTAGTCTTTTTTCATCATTAGGATTAGATGTATTTCAACTTAGACTTAAAAACTCAAGCGATACTGATTTTTTAAAACTTGCAAAGGAAATAGTACAGGTATTAAAAAACACAAATTGTAAGCTTTGTATTAATGATAATGTAAAAGTAGTCAACAAACTTAGTAATGATGTTGATATCTTACATATAGGACAAAATGACATGAGCCCTGAACTAGCAAAAAATCAAATTAGTAGTAAAGTAAAAATTGGTTTATCAATCACTGACTTGGATCAAATTCAAAATATTCCTAATTTTATAAATTATATTGGCGTTGGCCCTATTTTTCCTACTGAAAGTAAGACTGATGCATCAAAAGCAATGGGTGAATTAATATTAGAAGAAATTATAAAAAAAGTAGATATACCTGTTGTAGCCATAGGTGGTATAAAACTAAAAAACATTAATAAGCTTAAGTCTATGGGTGTTTCAGGATTTGCAATGATCTCTGAAATTTTTAGTAGTATTGATCCTGAAAAAAAATTTAAAGAATTTAAAAAATTAGCAAAATGAAAAAAAATATTTTAATTACAGGGGGAACAAGTGGCATAGGTTATAATGCTGCAAAAACTTTAGTCAAGAACCAAGATAATAATTTAATTTTAATTGGAAAAAACATAAATAAAGGAGAGCTTGCTCTTAGAAAGCTTCAAAAAATTTCAAACAACAAAAATGTTTCATTTTTAAAATGTAATTTATCAAGTTTAGAAGAAATTAATAACTTTTTTAAAGTTAATAAATTTTCAAAACTTGACATATTAATCAATAATGCAGGGGCTGTTTTTTTCAATAAATCTCTTTCTAAAGAAAAAATAGAAAAAACATTTGCGTTAAATCATTTGGGGTATTTTCTATTTACACACTTTATACTCAAAAAAAATTTAATTAAAAAAAACTCTAAAATAATTAATGTTGCTAGTGGTGCACATTGGGGAGTAGATTTAGATTTCAATGACCTTCAAATGAAAAAAAATTATAATGGTTGGATAGCCTACAAAAAATCTAAGTTGTGTAATATATTATTTACAAAGAAATTAAGCCAAATA
>CACMZO010000055.1 GCA_902618195.1 uncultured SAR116 cluster alpha proteobacterium | reverse complement strand
TTTTACGAAAAGTAAATCTATTGTGTCAAAATTTGGTGATACTGAAGTGACATATGCAATTTTTATGAGAAGGCCAGTATTGTCAGCTCTTAACCCTGCCTTAAAATGGCTAGATAATATTTTAAAAGATAGAAATTGTAAAATTAATGTTAAGAGATTTTTTGAAGAAGGAGAGTATGTTGGTGCTGGCGAACCTCTAGCATATATATCTGGTTCTTTTTTTAATCTCGTTGATTTAGAAACAGCTTTATTACAAAAGATTGGAGCAACATGTGTTGCTGCTTATAATGCAAAATCAATGGTAAGCTCTCTACCCTATGCTTCTTTTCTTGCAATGGATGCAAGGCATTGTGCAGGAACTGATATGGCTGATTTAATGGCTTATGGTGCTTTTGTTGGCTCAGAATCTGCTAAAAAAGAAAAGGATGTTGTTGGATTTATTGGGTGTGCTACAGATAGAACAGCATCTTTATTTGATAAAAATAGTGGCTTGGGAACAATGCCTCATGCTTTGGTCGGGTATGCTGGCACAACCCTTGCAGCTGCAAAAATGTATCATAAAACATTTCCAAATGAACCATTAACTGTATTAATTGATTATTTCGGAAAAGAAATTACGGATGGATTATCAGTAGCTAGATATTTTAAAAATCATGCAAAAGAGGGAAAGTTATCACTTCGTTTAGATACTCATGGCAGTAGATATTTAGAAGGTCTAGACGTAGCTGGCTCGTATAATGTATTAGAGAGAAATGCCCCTGATTCAATAAGAGGTTATCGTACAGAGCAAGAGTTAAGATATTTAATAGGTACAGGAGTATCAGCTGCTTCAGTTTGGAGATTAAGAGAAATTTTAAATGATGCTAATTTTCAAAAAGTAAAAATTGTTGCAAGTAGTGGGTTTGGCCCTGAAAAATGCAAAGTTTTTTCTTTTGCAAATGTACCAGTTGATACTATAGGTACCGGGTCATATTTACCAAGTAAATGGTCCGAAACATATGCTACAGCAGATATTGTTTCCTATGGTGGAAAATCAATGGTTAAATTAGGAAGAGAATTTCTATTTAAGAAGTAGAATTTATAACTATATATAAACTATGGCGAAAAATCTAAAAATTGCATTAGCGCAACTAAATCCTTTGGTTGGAGATGTAATTGGTAATGTTGATAAATTAATATCTGTAAGGTCAAGTTTAGATGATAGTACTGACATATTAGTAGCACCAGAGCTTTATATTTCAGGTTATCCAATTGATGATTTGGTTTTGAGAGAAGATTTTTTAGATTTAGTAGATAAAGGATTAGAAAACCTTGCTAAAGCAACCAAAGATTGTAAATCATCTATAATTGTTGGCGCTCCAAGAAAAGAAAAAAATACTATTAGAAACTCAGTATTTGTAATTGAAAATGGAGAAATTTCTACATTTAGAGATAAATACGAATTACCAAATTCTGGAGTTTTTGACGAACAACGTATATTCACCCCTGGAAATTTATCTGGACCAGTTAATATTAAAGGAGTAAGAATTGGAATTCCAATATGTGAAGATATTTGGAGAGAAAATGTTATTGAGTGCCTGGCAGAATCAGGGGCAGAGATTATAGTTTCAATAAATGCGTCTCCATTTACTTTGAGCAAATACAATGAAAGATTATCAGTTGTTATATCTAGAATTAGAGAAAATGAGCTTCCTTTAGTTTATCTTAATCGATATGGAGGTCAGGACGAACTAGTTTTTGATGGCAACTCTTTTGCTTTAAATGATGATGGCTCAATATTTTTGAACTGTAAATCATTTGAACATGATATCTCTATAATCAATTTTAGAAAAGATAAAAAATGGATTGGAAAAGGAGATATAATTAAATCTTCAACTAAATATGAAAGTTTGTATAAAGCTCTTGTTTTAGGTTTAAGAGATTATGTAAAAAACAATAAATTTCCTGGAGTTATTTTAGGAATGTCTGGAGGAATAGATTCTGCTTTAGTATCATCCCTTGCTGTAGATGCTCTTGGCCCTCAAAATGTTCATGCCGTGATGATGCCCAGCCCTTATACAAGTAATGAAAGTTTAAATGATGCTAAGGAAGCTCTAAATTTTCTTGATGTAGAATATAATGAATTAAACATTGAAGACAGCATGAAAATTGTTGATAAAACTCTTTTAGATTTTAAAGGTCCAGATTTTAAAATAGGTATTACTGAGGAAAATATTCAATCAAGATTGAGAGGTTTATTATTAATGGCTCTGTCTAATCGATTTGGATATATGTTGTTAGCAACTGGTAATAAGTCAGAGTACGCGGTTGGATATGCAACATTGTATGGAGATATGTGTGGAGGTTATGCTCCAATAAAAGATGTTTGGAAAACAGATGTGTTTGAATTGTGTAAATGGAGAAATAATAACCACTCTTCATTTTTTTTAGGCCCAAACTCAAAAGTAATGCCAGATAATATCATTAATAAACCACCGACAGCTGAGTTAAGAGATAATCAAAAAGATACTGATAGTTTACCAGATTATAATATTTTAGACGAAATTTTGAGAAGCCTAGTTGAAAAAGAATTATCTGTTCAAAACATTATTAGTAAAGGTTTCAATGAATCCGAAGTTAAAAAGGTTTCTC
>CACMZO010000054.1 GCA_902618195.1 uncultured SAR116 cluster alpha proteobacterium | reverse complement strand
ATAAAATAAAGTATGTAAAACCCTAAATGACTTAGATACTCTACTTGGTAAATCTGTAATTAATACATAAAAAACTGTTGCAATTGAAATTCCAATAATTGCTAAAACTATAGGTAATAATTTTACCCATTTTGGAACACTTTGAGCTTTATAAATTGCATCATTTCCAGTCAAAATGAATATAGAGTTTGACCAAAAATAATCCCAATTAACACCGATAAACATTTCTTTAAAAAACCAACCAGAAAAAACGGCTCCAAAAGCAAGTATAAATAAAGGCAATAGCATTACTAAAGGACTTTCATGAATTTTATCATATGTAGATTTATTTCCTTTAAAATCACCATGAAAAGTTAAATAGATAAGTCTCCATGAGTAAAAAGCTGTTAAAACTGCGGCTAAACATCCACAAATGAAAGCGAAATAACCTACTTGAGAATCTGATGCAAAAGCTACTTCTAATATCATATCTTTTGAATAATAACCTGCAAAAAAAGGTATCCCAGCTAATGCAAGCGAACCTATCCAAATCAAAATATAAGTGACAGGTAATTTTTTGAAGCAACCACCCATTTTTCTCATATCTTGCTCGTTTGATAAGCCATGAATAACTGAACCAGCTCCTAAAAATAAAAGTGCTTTAAAAAATGCATGTGTAGTTAAATGAAACATAGCTGCCGGATACGCTGACAAACCTACAGCGAAGAACATATATCCTAATTGAGAACAAGTTGAATACGCTATAACTCTCTTTATATCAAATTGAGTTAAAGCAATTGTAGATGCAAACAAAGCAGTTAAAGCTCCAATTAATGTTATAAAAGTAAGAACATTGGGAGCATATTCAAAAAGAGGTGATAATTTACACACCATAAAAACCCCAGCTGTAACCATTGTTGCAGCATGTATCAATGCTGAAACTGGAGTTGGTCCTTCCATAGCATCAGGTAACCATGTATGTAAAAAAAGTTGAGCAGATTTACCCATTGCACCGATAAAAAGTAAAAAACATGACAATTCAATAACGTTTAATTTATTATCTAAAAAAAAGATATTTTCATCTATCATTGCGGGAGCTAACTCAAAAATTCTTTCAAACATTATTGTATCAAAATAGGTGTAAACAAAAATCAAACCCAAAATAAAACCTAGATCTCCCACCCTATTCACTAAGAAAGCTTTCACTGCAGCTGATGTAGCACTTTTTTTATTATACCAAAAACCAATAAGTAAATATGATGCGACACCTACACCCTCCCAACCAAAAAATAATTGTAAAAGATTATTTGATGAAACAAGCATTAACATTGCGAATGTAAAAAATGATAAATATGCCATAAACCTAGCCTTTGATTTATCATGCGACATGTAACCTACTGAATATAAATGAACCATTGCAGAAACAGTGTTTACGACTAAAAACATAACACAACTTAAAGTGTCAAAATTAAACTCCCATAGAGCTCTAAACTCTCCAGAATTTATCCATGGAAGACTTGCACCTTCAAAATCGTTTTTTAAAATAGCTATGTCATAAAAGGCAATCCAAGATATAATCATTGATAAAAACAAGCAAGAAATTGAAACAATATATGTAGGTATTGAAGAAAATCTATTTCCTAAAATCCAGGAAAGGACAGCTCCAATTAAGGGAAGAAATATAATTAAATTATACATATCATCCTTTCAAAACATTAATATCTTTAACATCAATGGTGCCTTTATTTCTAAAATAAACTACTAGAATTGCAAGACCAATGGCTGCTTCTGCAGCAGCTACAGTTAAAATAAATAATGAAAAGATTTGACCAGTTAAATCACTAGAAAAGTATGAAAATGCTATAAAATTTATGTTAACCCCTAATAGAATCAATTCAATCGACATCAAAATACTAATAACATTTTTTCTATTTAAAAAAATACCAATTACACCTAATAAGAAAACCAATGAAGATAATATTAAGTAGTGATTAATTAATATTGGAAGATTTAAAAATTCAATCATTACGCACCTTCATTATTTTTTACCCTAACCACTTCAATAACATCCTCTTTTTTTGTGTCAACTTGGTTCTTTATGATTTGCTTTTTTACACCTGGTCTTTTTCTGAGCGTTAAAACAATTGCTCCAATCATGGCCACAAGAAGAATAACTCCACACATTTGAAATAACAACGCAAAATCAGTATACAAAATATTACCAAGAGAAATTGTATTATTTTTTTGCTCTAAATTCGGTGTATTTGATAACTTTTCGAGTGTTGAATTGTCTATAATCAAAAAGTATAAAAATTCTACTAAAATAATAGAGCCTAAAATTACTGAAAGTGGTTTAAATTTTAAAAATTTTGATTTTTTTTCTTCAATATTAATATTGAGCATCATAACTACAAACAAAAATAAAACAGCTACTGCACCAACATAGACAACTATCAAGAGCATTGCTAAAAACTCAGCATTTAAAAATAAAAATAAAATAGCAGAATTAATAAATGCAAGGATTAAATAAAGAACACAGTATACTGGATTTTTAGATGTTATTACACCAATTGATGACAATATTACAAAAAAAGAAAAAATATAAAATAGTATCGAATAATACATGAATTTCTACTTATAAGGCGAATCTATTTTTTGAGCTAATGCAATCTGTTCTTCCCATCTATCTCCATTAGCTAACAATTTTTCTTTATCATAAAAAAGTTCTTCTCTAGTTTC
>CACMZO010000053.1 GCA_902618195.1 uncultured SAR116 cluster alpha proteobacterium | reverse complement strand
AAGCAAGATTAAAATTGATAAAACTGGAATAAGTGCAAACATTTATAATATTGCTCAAAATTTTTCAGCTATTTATGGTATAATTGCTGTTATCGTGGCATTATTTTTTGGTTGGTTTACAAATTTTATTTTTAGAAGAATTTAATTATGAAAAATAAATCTAAATATAAAACGCATAAAAGAATTTTTTTAGTTGTTGCTGATAACACCTCTGAAATGCATCAAGCTTTATATTATGCAGCGAGAAGAGCTGCAACTGCAAATGGAGAAGTAGCTTTATTTAGATGTATAGAACCATTAGAAGGACAATTGTGGGGTGGAGTTAGCAATATCATGGAGAATGAGGCTGAACAAGAAAGTAAAAAAATGCTTCTTGAGTTAAGTTCATACTGTGAGAAACTAGGAACAACTAAACCTAAAACTTATTTAAAAAAAGGTAATACCTCTGATGAATTAATTAAATTAATTAATACTGAAAAAAGAATTACTGTACTTGTTTTGGGAGCTTCTATAGAAACGGGTAATCCGGGGCCACTTATTAACTTTGTAATGAATGCAAGTTTTGAGAGTAGAATCCCAATTACAATAGTCCCCGGAAATTTGACTGATGAACAAATCGATGATCTAATTTAAAAAACTGTTGATTTTATTTCACTTCAGTTTATCAATTAAACATGAAAAAAATTTTTCACCTAAACCTTAAATTATTAACAATTTTATTATTTACAATTATGTCTACAAAAACAGTCAAAGCCAATAAATCAAATTTTATTACCCTAAAAACTTCAAAAGGTTCAATTGTCATAAAAACCTTACCAAAAATAGCCCCAAATCATGTTAAAAGGATAAAAGATCTTGTTTCATCTGGATTTTATAATGGTATTGTTTTTCATAGAGTTATAAAAGGTTTTATGGCACAAACAGGTGACCCACTTGGAAATGGAACTGGTGGTTCTGGTAAAAATTTGAAGGCTGAATTTTCTGACTATGAATATAAATATGGTACAGTTGGCATGGCTAGATCAATGAACCCAGACAGTGGAGATAGCCAATTTTTTATCTGTTTTGACGGTTGTGGTCATTTAACAGGTCAATATACAGTCTGGGGACAAGTTGAAACTGGTATGGAAGTAGTTGAGAAAATTGAGATTGGTGAACCTCCTTCTAATCCAGATCAAATAATTGAAGCTTTTGTTGGGAAAAAGAAAACTAAATAGTCACAACTCTGATTGAATTAGTTGTGCCTGCTATACCAAAAGGCATTCCAGCTACTACAATTATATTCTCATTAACCTTTGCTAATTTATTTACTTTTATTGTTTGTCTAGCCTCTTCAATTGCTGCTTCATATCCTTGAACTTTGCTAACAAAAGATCTTGCACCCCACAATAGAGATAGTTTTCTTCTAACTTTATTATCAGGTGTCATTACGATCAAAAGTAAGTCAGGTCGCTCTCTACTAATTCTAAAAGCTGTTTTTCCTGAGGCAGTGAAAGCTACTATAGCTTTTGCATTAACTGTTTCTGCTAAATTTACAGCTGCATTTGAAACAGCATGATATATTGAATTTTCTTTCTTTAAAGCTCTTGGGGAATCGTGTGGATGTAACTTAATATGCTTTTCAGTAGCTTCTAAAATGTTAGACATAGTATTTACTGTATCAATAGGATACTGGCCAACAGCAGTTTCTGCCGATAACATAACTGCATCTGCTCCATCAAAAACTGCGGTTGCAACATCTGACGCTTCAGCTCTTGTAGGAACTGGAGTTTTGATCATTGATTCAAGCATTTGTGTTGCAACAATCACTGGTTTACCTAAAACTCTACAAGCCATTATTATATTTTTTTGAATGCCTGGGACATTTGAAGGTGGTAATTCTACACCTAAATCACCTCTTGCTACCA
The DNA here is from genome assembly GCA_902618195.1 of uncultured SAR116 cluster alpha proteobacterium. Lineage (GTDB taxonomy): Bacteria > Pseudomonadota > Alphaproteobacteria > Puniceispirillales > Marisalimonadaceae > TMED54. The sequence goes on along the minus strand of CACMZO010000053.1, from coordinate 883 downwards.
TAATACCATCCGATAATTCAATAATTTGATCTAAATCATTTAGTGCAGATGGTTTCTCTATTTTTGAAATAAGTGGTTTTTTATTTTTAATGATTTTTTGAACATATTTTACATCATCAACTTTTTGAACAAAAGATAATGCTATCCAATCTATTTCATTTTCTAAAATAAAAGTTAAATCATCTCTATCTTTTTTGGTTATAGGTGTTGTATCTAAAATTAAGTTTGGGAGATTAAGACCCTTATTACTTGACAGGTTTCCACCAACTAAAACCTTTGTCTTTAATGCATCTTTCTTTTTGGATAATACTTTAAGTCTTACCTTACCATCATCAATTAATATTATTGAATTTATTTTAATAGATTTATAGATTTCATTATGTCCTAAGTAAGCTCTTCTTTTAGAACCAATTGTTTTGTCTTTATCTAATATAAATTTGTCATTTACTTTTAATTTAACATTCTCTTCAACTTTACCAATTCTAAATTTTGGACCTTGCAAATCTGCCAAAATACCAATTTGAAATCTTAATTTAGTTTCTAGACGACGTATTATCTTTATAGTACTCAAATGATCTTCATGTGAACCATGGCTAAAGTTTAATCTAAAAACATTTACACCAGCAAAAATAAGTTTTTTTATTTTGTTTTCTGTATTTGATGATGGACCGAGCGTTGCAACTATTTTTGTAGATCTTAGAAATTGGGTATTCTTCATAATGACTGTATAACACATAAAAACATTACAAAAAAATTAATTATTTTTATTTTCGGCAAGTAAATTGCAATTACTTCACGACGGAGTAAAATATGGCACAAATAATACCTTTTCCATTTCATAAAATTAAAAATAAAAATAATCATTTTACCGAAAAACATATTT
>CACMZO010000052.1 GCA_902618195.1 uncultured SAR116 cluster alpha proteobacterium | reverse complement strand
GCGATAATTTAATTAAGTTTAATTCCTCAATAAGTTTTGACAAAAATTTATATGCTCAAGATATTGAAGGGTCAATAGCTCATGCTGAAATGTTGTCAAAACAAAAAATTATTTTAAAAAAAGATTTTTTAGAAATTAAGAGTGGTCTTCTTAAAATAAAAAAAGAGATTGAAACAAATAAATTCAAATTTAAAATTGAACTTGAAGACGTCCATATGAATATTGAAAGTAGATTAATTGAATTAATTGGTGAGTCTGGAAAAAAATTACATACTGCACGTTCAAGAAATGATCAAGTAGTTACAGATTTTAAGATGTGGATAAGAAGTGATTTGGTTTCGATACTAAACCTTTTAAAGCAACTTCAAGAAAATTTAATTGTTCAAGCTGAAGATAATTATGAGACCTTAATGCCAGGTTACACTCACTTACAAGTTGCTCAACCTGTCACTTTTGGCCATCATCTTTTGGCCTATGTTGAAATGTTTGGAAGAGACAGAGCAAGAATTAAAGATTGTATAAATAGAATGAATGAATGCCCTCTTGGTTCTGCTGCACTTGCCGGAACAAGTTACCCTATTGATAGAAACTTTGTAGCAAAAAAATTAAATTTTTCTTCACCTACAAGAAACTCTATAGATTCTGTTTCAAGTCGTGATTTTGCTATTGAATATTTATCCGTACTTAGTTTGATTGGTATTAATTTATCTAGAATTGCTGAAGAGCTTGTTCTATGGTCATCAAATGGTTTTAATTTCATAGTGATTGATGAAGAATATACTACTGGATCAAGTATCATGCCGCAAAAAAGAAATCCTGATGCAGCTGAACTTATTAGAGGAAAATCTAATAGACTTTTAGGGAATTTAGTTAATTTAACAAATTTATTAAAAGGCTTACCTCTTGCTTATAGTAAAGATTTACAAGAAGATAAAGAGCCAGTATTTGATTCATCTGAAAATATCAAAAATTGCCTATTAAACATTATTGGTATAATTAAGTCTTTAAAAATTAATAAAAATAAAATGCTTAAAGCCTTACAGAAAGGATTTCCAACTGCAACGGATCTAGCTGATTATTTAGTAACATATTTAAATATTCCATTCAGAGATGCTCATAAAATTACTGGTAGAATAATTCTTCTTGCAGAAAAGAAGAATTGCTCCCTTGATGAATTGTCACTAGAAGATTTAAGATCGATTGAACCTAAAATTGATAGTAACATTATGAAATCAATAAGTATCAATTCATCTATATTAAAAAAAACATCATTTGGTGGAACATCTCCAAGATTAGTTTTAAAAGCAATATCAGATGCCAAAAGGAGATATCTATAAAGTTATGCAAAAATTAAAGCAATTAAATACTCTATTTTTTTTATTAATAGTTTTAGGTTTTTTTTCTTATGGATGTGGAAAAAAAGCTGACCCTATTGCACCATCAAAAAAAATGATTTCAACAAAAAATTAATATGAAAAAAATTGGATACTATCGTAAATCAGGAGAATTATTTCTTCAAAATTTAAGTTTGAAAAAATTGGCAGATCACTACGGAACTCCAACCTTTGTATATGATTCAAATTTAATAAAAAACTCCTTCTATATGCTTAAAAAAATTATGGATCCTCTTAATGGCAAAATTCATTTTGCTGTAAAATCAAATGATAATCTTGGAGTAATTAAATATATAAATAGTCTAGGTGCAGGTACTGATGTGGTATCAATTGGTGAATTAAAAAGATGCTTAAAAGTTTCAGTTAAGCCAAACGACATTATATTTTCAGGTGTTGGAAAACAAAAAGATGAAATAGAATTTGCTATTAATAAAAATATTAAACAATTAAATGCAGAATCAATTGATGAATTAAAAGATATAATTGAAATTTCAAAAAACATAAAAAAGAAAGTAAATGTAGCATTAAGAGTTAACCTCGACATAAATGCTAAAACCCATAAAAAAATATCAACTGGTGATGAAAACTCAAAATTTGGAATTATCTATGATGATATTGTGCATGCTTATAAATTGATAAATGATGCTTCTTTTATTAATCCATATGGACTGGCTATACATGTAGGATCACAATTATTTGATTATAATGTTTTTTTTCAAACATTTTCAAAAATTAAAAATTTAGCATTGGAATTAATAAAACTTGGCTATGGCGTTAGTCATTTAGACTTAGGAGGTGGATTTGGGGTTGATTATACAATGAAAAATTCACTTAATTACAAATCTTTTAGTAAAGCTTTAAATGAAGTTTTTAAAAGTGATGAGTTCCAACTGAGTGTTGAACCAGGAAGATCTTTAATTGCTGAATCGGGGATTTTACTAACTAAAGTAATTAGAACAAAATCAACTAATTATAAAAACTTTTTGATTGTTGATGCTGCGATGAATAATTTAATTAGACCTACTCTTTACAATGCAACTCATTCTATACAGCCTCTTAAAATTAAAAGTGATCGATCTTCAAAAAAATATGATGTCGTTGGACCAATTTGTGAAACAGGTGATTTTTTAGGTATTAATTTTAATTTACAAGAAACAAAAAAGAATGAAATTCTAGCAATTATGACCTGTGGCGCATATGGAAGTGTTATGAGATCAAATTATAACAGTAGACCAAGCGCTGCTGAAGTTTTAATATTAAATAACAAAGAAATTTTGCTTAGAAAAAGAGAAAAAATAGATCAACTACTTAATTTTGACATAATACCAGACTTTTAACTTGAACTTTCAATTTCTTTCATAATAGTAGCACGAATTGTAGCATTATCATATTTTTGATTTGTCAGAATCAAATGATTTATTTTGATAAAGTTGTTTGATG
>CACMZO010000051.1 GCA_902618195.1 uncultured SAR116 cluster alpha proteobacterium | reverse complement strand
GAAGATTTAGACTTAAAAAAATTAATAATTTCACATCATGCACCAGATAGGACTGACGAACAAATCGACAAAATTAGTGCTAAATATAAAAATTCTAATTTAATTTTTGCTCAAGAAAATAAGGAGATTAGTTTTTATGGAAAAACTTGATTTTAATGAGAACCAAAGCGTATTTAGAGTAGGAGAAAGTTCTGATAAAATGTTTTTGCTAGTTAAAGGAAAAGTTGGAATTTTCTTGCCCAAAAATGAGACAAAAGATGCAGATTTTTTTGTCGAAGAAAATGAATTATTTGGTGAGATGGGTATTATTGATAATGAACTTCGATCGGCCTCTGCAAGGTGTGTTACTCAAAGTACTATTATTGCTATTACAAAAAAAGAATTTGATGAACAAGTTAATTCATCAAATATATTTGTTAAGGCTTGTTTGGCAGCATTGTCTCATAGATTAAGACAAGCAAATAAAAAGCTTTAAATCATAACAATATAAAAATTTAATTTTTATAATTTATATTTGGTAAGATATAATAATTTACCAATCTTTTTCAAAATCTTTTGAATAACAAAATCGTTTTATAGGAGTTGCTTCGCCTCTTGGTATCTGCGCAATTGGGTTAAGTTTAAAACTATCAATGCCTCTAGCTAATTGAGTTTCAAAAAAAGGCCATTCATTTAAGTCTCCTTTTACATTTGTAGGGGAAAATCTCATTGTTATTCCGCATCTTCTTCTATCTGAATTATTTGGATCCGATCCATGTAGTAAAGCATCATTATGTAAAGATATTTCACCTGCTTTCAAATCCATATAAACTATATTATCTTGATCAATTTGATCTTCTGAAACTTCTTGGTCTAAAACTAAATGAGATGCATTGTTTGTATGGTGTTTAAATCCATTTGATCCTTTTTTATGGCTTCCCGAAACAACTTTCATTGCACCATTTTCTTTATCGGTGTTGTATACTGCAAGCCAAACAGTTACTGCATTTGCAGGTTTTAAAGGCCAATATTGTGCATCTTGATGCCAAGGGACAACAGATCCACTTTTAGGCTCTTTATGAAAAAATTGACCTCCCCACTGAACAAAATTTGGGCCTAATATATCTTCAACATAGTCTAATATCTCAGGTGTTCTGCACAAGTCATGAAACTTTTTACTAGCTTTATGCCACATATTTGTTTTATTTATATCCACGTTAGATGGCAGTCTAGAACTTAATTCTTCAAATAATCCTTGTAATTCTAAAGCTCCATTGTATGAAAAAACAGGCAAGTTTTTAACGTAACCTTGTTCTGAATATTGTTGTTTTTCTTTGTTTGTTAATCTTCTAACGTTATCACTAATCTGGTACATACAACCTCCAATAATCATTTATTATAAATCATATATGTGTTTTGAAAATAAGTATTATGAAAACAATCCTTTGCTCCTATTAGTCCATTACTTTCATTTTTACATAAATAAATTGGTATATCATTCAGATAATCGAAGTATTTATCAATTTTTAAAAACTCATCAAGAAAGATGTCTTTATTTAAAAATTTTTGCAACTTTATTGAAATTCCACCGCATATTACAACACCACCAAGACTTCCATTTAAAAAAATATTATTAATGACTGACATTACTAAAATTTTATACATTTGGTTAATTGCAGAAATAGCATCTCGATCATTTTCATCAGCTAAGTCTGAGATTTCGCTAGCTTGAATTTTTGATATTTGGCTTCTATTTTTATGTTGATAAAAGTTAAATAAATTTTCAATACCTCTTCCACTAACTAAATCTTCAAAACTAACGTATTTTTGAGATTTAAGAAGATATTTTAAAATTTCTATTTGCTCAGAATTACTTGGAGAAAAATATGTATTTCCACCTTCGCCAGGAATAGGGATTACATATTTGTCAATTTTCTTTAAGTTGCACACTCCCAAGCCAGTTCCTGGACCAGTCACCAAAAGAGGCGAGTTTTTTTTTGAAGTTCCATTTTTAATTTTCTTAAGGCTTAATTTTTTTAGTAAAATTTTATATTTCTTTACATCTTCTTCTAAAAGTAAATCTTTAAAAACATAACTTTGCGCAACAAAATCATTAATTACTAAAAGTGATTTAAGTTTGAGATTTTTCAAAAGTTTAACTTTATTAAATTTAATATGATTGTTACTTAAAATGACATTATCATCTTCGCATGGTCCCGCTACTGCAATCGATATATGTTCATTAAAAATGTTATGTTTTTGCTTATATGTTTTAATAATATCTTCTAAAGATTTAAAATCTGAACATAAAAAGTTTTCGATGAGACTTATTTCAGAATTAATATTTTTTTGAAAAGCAAATCTAGCATTTGTTCCTCCAACATCTGCAACAATTAAACTCATAAAAACCTTTCAAAATTTTGATTTATGTTTAGATTATTTTAGTAATAGTATGGAGATATACAATGATTAAATTTTATTATAACACTGGCCCAAACCCTATGAAGATTGCTCTTTTTTTAGAAGAGGTAAATCTAGATTATGAAGCAATTCCTATAGATACAAGAAAAGGTGAGCAACATAAAGATGATTATCTTAAAATTAATCCTAACGCAAAAGCTCCAACTATTGTAGATGGGGATAATATAATTTTTGATAGTAATGCTATACTTCTGTATTTAGGGGAAAAAACTAATAAATTCATGCCAAATAATGATTTGAAATCTAAGAGTGAATTATATTCTTGGTTAATGTTTGTGGCTACTGGAATAGGTCCTTACTCAGGACAATCAGTACATTTTCAACATATGGCTCCTGAAAAAATAAAATATGCAATTAATCGATACACCTACGAAGCAGAGAGACATTATAATATTTTAAATAATAGACTTGAGAAAAATGAATATATGTTGGGTAACACTTATACGATTGTTGATATGGCTGTTTGGGGGTGGACTAGAATGATTGAAAAAGTGATTGCAGTTGGAGAATTAGATAAAAGAGA
>CACMZO010000050.1 GCA_902618195.1 uncultured SAR116 cluster alpha proteobacterium | reverse complement strand
TCAAATTACAAACTATTCAAAAAATGAATTATTAAATAGAAAAATTATAGCTGTAACTAATTTTCCACAAAAAAATATTGCTGGCGTTTTATCTGAAGTCTTAATTTTAGGGGCAATTACAGATAAAGAAGTCAAGTTGCTTGGAGTAAATCCAAATGTTGAAAATGGCATAAAAATAGGATGAATACCAAACTCTCTCCTATTAATGAGTTAAATGGAATTATACCTAGTTTACATACTCCATTTAAAAATAATAAATCTATAGATTATAAAAGTCTTGAGAAGTTAGTGTTACATACGATAGACACGAATTGTGCTGGTATGCTTTTGTCAGCTGTTGCAGGTGAAACTCAAAATTTAACATTTAATGAAAAAGCAGAAATGATGGAATTTGTATTAGATATTAGCAGAAATACAATTCCAATTATTTTTGGATGTAGTTCACAAAAAATAGAAGAAATTTATTCTTTAGTTAATCTTGCGAAACAGAAAAAAATTAAATGGGTTTTAATTCAAGCTCCACTCAATTTAGATGAAGGTGATTTGATAGCCTTTTACAAAAAAATAAATGAAATTGGACCATCTAATTTGATGATACAAGATTTGTCTTGGGACGGATATGGTCTTTCAGATCCAATAATTCAAAATCTTATCAATGAGGTTTCAAATTTTAAATCTTTAAAAGTAGAAGTTGTAAACTCAGGAAAAAAATATTCAAATATTATAAATTTAACACAAAATAAATTACATCTTACTGGAGGATGGGCTGCAACTGGTTTTATAGAGGCTATGAGAAGAGGCGTTCATGGATTTATACCGTCCACCATGGAAAAAATTTATAATTCTGTATATAATTTGATGATAAATAACGAAGAAAAAGAGGCAAGAAAACTTTTTTATAGAATTCTACCAGCTATTTCTTTTGCGCATCAGCATATAGACACATCAATTAAGTTTTATAAAATGCTAAGGGTTGCTGAAGAAATATTTTCTACAGATGTTTGTAGAGGTGATATTCAAGAATTTGATGAAGCTCAAAGATATGAAGCAGAATTTCATATTGATAATATTTTAAATTTACAAAAAGAGTTATTAAACAAAAATAATAAATAGTCGTAATTTAAGATATAACGATATCCTCCAAAAAAAAATTATAGTGGACACTTAATGTGTCCACTTGTTTTATAAAAAACTTTTTAAGTTTTTAAAACTCATATAATATTTAGATAATATGGATGATATAAAAGTTTCAAAAAAATATTCATTACCAAAAGATATGAAAGCCTGGGTTTTAAAAAGTCCAAATGAGTTGGAATTAAAAACAAAAGCAATACCCAGTCCTGGGTACTCAGAAGTTTTGGTAAAAATAGATGCAGTTGCTATATGTGCTACAGATTTGGATGTTATATGTTATGGTCCTCCAGCATTGATCGAAGGAGAGAAGCCCTTTAATAAAGAGTTTACTCCAGGTCATGAATATATGGGTACAGTTGTTGCACTTGGTCCTTCAGTTGACGAGTTTCAAATAGGAGATAGGGTTACAGTAGAAATACATTCAGGTTGTGGACAATGTAAAAGATGTAGAATGGGGATGTATACATCATGTCATAATTATGGACTTAATTATGGAAAAAAAAATAAAGGTCATAGAGCAAATGGCTTCACTTCTGATGGTGGATTTAAACAATATGCAATTAATCATATCAATACGCTAATCAAAGTACCTGATGATATGACAGATGAAGAAGCAACACTCGTTGTAACTGCAGGTACGACGATGTATGGTTTAACTGAATTAGGTGGATTAGTAGCAGGTGAAAGTTTAGTTGTAATTGGTCCTGGTCCTATTGGTTTGTTAGGAGTGGCGGTAGCAAAAGCTCTTGGTGCAGATCCAGTTATATTAATAGGTACAAGAAACGATAGACTTGAAATAGGAAAAAAACTTGGAGCTGATTTTGTTTTAAATGTAAAAGAAGAAAATGACATTGTTAATTCGGTTAAATCTTTAGTTGGAAATTTAGGTGTAGATTATGTTGTTGAATGTGCTGGAACAGAAAAAGCTTTAGATGATGCAATTATGATGACTAATAGAGGTGGAAAAATTTGTTTGGCAGCTTTCCCCCATGATCCAATAAAAGTTAATATTCCACATATGGTAATAAATAATATTTATTTGTATGGCATAAGAGGTGAAGGTAAAAGCGCAACGCATAGAGCAATGGCTTTCATGAAACAAAAAAGGTTTAATGCTAAACTTGTACATACGCACACATTTAAAATGAATGAATTGCCAACTGCTTTAAAATATGCAAGGGAAAGAATTGATGGTGCAATTAAAGTAGTTATAAAACCATGGAAATAAGATGTCTAAAACTACAAACTTTTTTCTTGCCTACATTACAACTAAGAATGAAGAGGAAGCTCTTACTTTAGCAAATTCAGCAGTAGAAAAAAATCTTGCAGCTTGTGGTAATATTTTTCCCAAAATGAAATCTGTTTATAAATGGAACAAAAAACTTCAAAACGGTAATGAAACTCTTTTAATTTTAAAAACTAATTCAAGTAAATATCCTTTACTTAAAAAACTAATTTTAGAAAAACATTCTTATGAAGTTCCATGTATTTTAAAAATACCCATTGATGATGGAAATAAAGAATACTTGAAATGGATTGAGGATAGCTTGATTTAATTTGCTTGAACTACTTTACCAATGTAAGGTAAATTTCTATTATTTTGAGCATAATCAATTCCATAGCCAACTACAAACTCGTCAGGTATGTCAAAACCTACCCAGTTGACATTTATATCCGTTTCTCGTCTTGATGATTTATTTAAAAGGCAACAAACTTCTAAGGATTTTGGCTCTCTTTCATTAAGCATTTTAATTACTTGGTTGAGAGTATGTCCAGTGTCTATAATATCTTCTACAAGAAGCACGTCAGTATTTTTTATATCTGTATTTAAATCACTCAATATGCGAACATTATGAGAGCTTAC
>CACMZO010000049.1 GCA_902618195.1 uncultured SAR116 cluster alpha proteobacterium | reverse complement strand
GCATCTTCTGCGGATGCAGTTCTAAGGTTTCAAGGTGGACATAATGCGGGTCATACACTAGTAATAAATTCGAAAACATTTAAATTATCATTATTACCAAGTGGAATTGTTAGGCAAAAACTTTCAATTATAGGTAATGGTGTTGTTGTGGATCCAATTCATTTAGAAAAAGAAATTAGAGAAATAACTAATCAAGGAATTAAAGTAAATACTTCAAATTTTGTTATATCGTCAGATTGCTTTTTAATTTTACCAATACATAGATATATTGACTGTCTAAGAGAGGAGCAGAAACAGGGTAATAAGAAAATTGGAACAACTGGAAGGGGTATTGGTCCTGCGTATGAAGATAAAGTATCTAGACGTGGTATAAAATTTAGTGATTTTAAAAATCTTAAAGAATTAGAAGAAAAATTTATTTCAATTTATAATCATCACAACGTTTGGATTGAAAAATTTGAAGGAAAAGAAATATCTTATCTTGATGACTTTGAAATAATTTTAAAATGTTATCAAAATCTATCAAAACATATTGAAAGCACTTGGTTGTTATTAAAACAGCTAAATGATAAAAATAAAAAAATTTTGTTTGAAGGAGCACAAGGTTTTTATTTAGATTTAGATCATGGGACATATCCTTATGTAACCAGCAGTAATACAGTTCCTTCTAATGCTTCTACTGGATCTGGCGCTAACCCTAAGTATTTAAAAAAGATATTAGGTATAACGAAAGCCTATACCACAAGAGTTGGTAATGGGCCATTTCCAACAGAGGAGAACAATAACGTTGGAAAAAAATTAGGTAAAATTGGAAATGAATTTGGAACAGTTACTGGAAGAAAAAGAAGATGTGGTTGGTTAGATATTTTGATGTTAAAAAAAGCAATTACTGTGTCAGGGATAAATGGTTTAGTTTTAACAAAGTTAGATGTCTTAGATTCTTTTAAAGATATAAAAATATGCACAAGCTATAAAATTAATAATCAAATAGTTAAAGATTACCCTAGTAACATATCTAGCCATAACCATGTTATTCCAATTTATGAAACTTTAAAAGGATGGGAAAAAAAAACAAAAGGTATTACAAAGTTCGAAAGATTACCATTGAATGCTCAAAATTTTGTAAAAAGAATAGAAACTCTTGTTAATTGTAATATTGATATCATATCAACTGGACCGGAGAGAGATGAGAACATTATTATAAACGAAGTATTTAGTTAAACAATTTTTAGTTCTACAGCTTTGTTCTTTACAATTTCTTGAAGTTTTTCAAATGCTCTAGTTTCTATTTGTCTAATTCTCTCACGACTGACATTGTATTCTTGTGACAAATCTTCGAGAGTTTTGGGGTCTTCACTTAATCTTCTTTTAACAATTATATCTCTTTCTCTGTCTTTTAAAAAATTTAAGGACTCTTCCATCAATTTTTTTTTCTTATTTAACTCTTGTATATATGAAATTTGTTGTTCTTGATCTTGTCTTTCATCTGCCAATAAATCTTGCCATTCACCTGATTCACCATCATTTTTACCAATAGGTGCATTTAAAGATTGATCATGGTTTGTCATTCGTCTGTTCATATCCACAACTTCTTCATTAGATACATTTAATTTTTTTGCAATATGTTCAACTTGTTCTAAGTTCATATCACCATCTTCAATTGCATTAATTTTGTTCTTAATTTTTCGTAAGTTAAAGAAGAGTTTTTTTTGGCTAGCTGTTGTTCCTAATTTTACTTGTGACCAACTTCTTAAAACAAATTCTTGAATGGCGGCTTTAATCCACCACATAGCATAAGTTGCAAGCCTAAAACCTCTTTCTGGATCGAATTTTTTCACAGCGTGCATCATACCAATATTACCTTCTGCAATTAAATCTGCAATTGGTAGTCCATAACCTCTGTATCCCATGGCAATTTTTGCTACTAATCTTAAGTGTGAAGTAACTAATTTATGTGCAGCTTTACTGTCACCTTTTATATGCCAAGCTTTTGCTAACATATATTCTTCATCTTTTTCCAACATTGGAAATTTTCTTATCTGATCAAGATATCTTCCAATATTTGTATCAGAGCTTAAAGCCGGAATGTTTATGTTATTTGGCATATATTTGATATAATAAATTTTTAAAATTTTTCAATAAAAATCTTACTTTATAGAATTTATTAAATTTATAATGTCATTGGGTAAATCAATATCAAAATGCATTTGTTTTTTTGAAATTGGATGTTGAAATGTAATTGTTTTAGAATGTAATGCCTGTCGAGAGAAATTTTTACATTTAAATATAATATTTTTTTGTATACTATTTTGTTTTTTATTTTTTTTTGGAAGACCTCCATAAATTTTATCACCAATTAGAGAATGTCCTATTGAACTCATATGAACTCTAATTTGATGAGTTCTTCCAGTTTGTAATTTACAACTTATTAAACTCACAAGATTTGAAAAAGTTTGTAAAAGTGTCCAATGAGTAACAGCTTTTTTGCCATTTAAGTTAATAGCCATTTTTTTTCTATTAAATTTAGATCTTCCAATCGGCTGATCTATAAGCCCGTTTGTATCAGGCACGTTCCAAACAAGGAGTTGATAACTTCTTTCAATAGAATGATTTTTAAACATATCTGACAAACTTACATGAGCTATTTCAGTTTTAGCAACTAACATTAAACCAGAGGTATCTTTATCTAGTCTATGTACAATTCCAGGTCTTTTAATTCCCCCAATTCCAGGTAATTTACCGTCACAGTGATATAATATTGCATTAACCAGAGTTCCTGAATTATGGCCAGGAGAGGGATGAACTACAAAATTTGGCTCTTTATTGATAACTAAAAGATGTTCATCCTCAAAAACAATATCAATTGGAATGTCTTCAGCCTTTAAATCATAATCTATAATTTTGGGCAAATTTATAATAATTATATTATCAGAACTAATTTTGTATGAAGGATTTTTATTTATTATGCCATCAATTGATATATTTCCTGATAATATTAAATCTTTAATTTTAGTTCTT
>CACMZO010000048.1 GCA_902618195.1 uncultured SAR116 cluster alpha proteobacterium | reverse complement strand
GAAGGTATAATGAAAAAAGGAATGCAGTAAAAAAAGATTAATTTTTTATGCCCAGTGTTTTAAATTCAAATCAAAAAAAGGAATTTGACCAAAAAGGCTTTATTATTATTAGAAATTTTTTTGATCAAGAAGAAACAAATTTACTTCAACAAGCATCATATAAAGATAAAAATATTAAAAAACATCTTTATGATAGGAAAGATTCTGAAGGATTAATTACAAAGATGGTTGCTTGGAATCATCCAGATGATAGTATTTATGGAACTGTTGCAAGATCTTGTAAAATGGTTGATACAATGGAATACCTTTTAGAAGGTGAAGTATATCATTATCATTCAAAAATTACTGCAAAAGAACCATTTGAAGGTGGTGCTTGGGAATGGCATCAGGATTATGGATATTGGTATAACAATGGTTGTCTTTTCCCGCATATGGCAAGTGCAATGATTGCTCTTGATAAATGTACTAAGAAAAATGGTTGTTTGCAGGTATTATCTGGTTCAAATAAAATTGGTAGAATTGATCATGCTTTATTAGAGAGTGGACAAGTTGGTGTAGACTTGAGAAGAGTTGAAGAAGCCAAAAAACATTTAGATCTAATTTACTGTGAAATGGACCCTGGAGATGTTTTATTTTTTCATTGTAATACTCTACATAGATCAGATAAAAACAATTCAGATAAAAGAAGATGGACATTATTATGTTGTTATAACTTAGCTGAAAACGATCCATTTATTGATCATCATCATCCTGGTTATACACCTATAAAAAAACTTAAAGATAATGAAATTAAAAAAGCTGGTTTAAAATTTTTAAATCCCAATGATGCTGGAGCTTTTTTGAATAGACCAACAGCTCCACCTCAATTAAAAACAAAAAGTGGTGAGTTGTTTAAAAAATAAAGTTTTCAATTTTATTTTGAAGATACAAAGCTAACTCTTTATCATTTAAATTTGGCAATTTTTTATTCTGGATGAAGTCACATATGTCCAGACTAATATATTTGTCTAAGCTTTTTTTAATTTCGTAAAGATATAAACTTTGCTTCATTGTTTGATTAATTCTAGAAGCTGTCTGGAAAATGTTTGAGTTGCTTCCTTTAAATTTTATTAATAAGAGATCTGCTGAAGAAGAGTTTAACAGTTTTCCAACCATGGGTTTCCAATATTCTTCTTTAACAGGTTCACCTTTTTTTCTAGACCAAGCTACCGCCCCAGCAGGGAAAATCGCAATAACTCCATTTTTATTCAAGATATTTATTGCTTCTTTTCTTATATTGACATTTTTTCTCATTGCATTTTTATTATTGCTAAAATCAATCGGTAATATATTTGGGGCTAAAGACGGTTCCTTTTGCAATATACCATGTGCAATGACCCTAAAGTTAGAATCATATCTCGAAGCTAACCACGAAAGTATCACCCCATCAGTTACACCATAAGGGTGGTTAGCTGCAATGATTAATCCTTTATTTTTATTTTTTTTTGGCAGGTTTAAATTTGGAAATTGAACCCCTAAACTATTTAGAGCTAAATCCCAACAATCGTTACCAATTTTATTTTGAACATTTCTTGTATAATTATCATATCTTCTTTTTAGTGCAAACCTTGCAGAACATGTTTCAACGACTTCAATAAATAATCTATGATGTAAAGGTAACCATGGTTCAGCGTATGTGATTTTGACTGATTTTTTTAACATATTTTAATCTTCAATCTAATAATTTGGAGTAACAGGTTTAATTTCTGGAAAAAGTTTTTCTAAATCATATGCTACTTTAAATAATTGATCTTCTCTAAATTTTCTACTAATAAATTGTACACCAATAGGTATTTTGTTTTCATTAACATGATTTGAAAAACATAATCCCGGCAATCCAAGGTAAGGAGGCGCAATCTGAGGTAGCATTGATGCAAAAACTTCATCAAAATCTTTTTCAGACTTTGTATCTTTAAGATCTTCAAAAGGAAGATCTCCAGAAATTGGACATAATATTAATGGGTATTTATCAAAAAAGTGTGTCCATTTTCGTCCTAAAGTAGCTCTTTGTTGTAGTGAGTCCATGAATTTTTCTATAGAAGTGTCAGGACATTTTTTTGACATTTGGTTAAATACGAATATAGCCTCTTCATCTTTTTCATCAAAAATAGCTTTGCCAGAGGACCTTCTAAATTCAGCGAGCCATAATACAGCTTGATAATGACCAATCTCTTCAAAGTTTGGCGCTTCTACTTCATCAACAATCCAACCCTCATTTTCCAATTTTTTTGCTACACTTAATAAATTTAATTTAACTTCTTTAGAAATTTTCATACCTTTAATTTCAGTAAGCAATGCAATTTTTTTATTCAATGGTGGCAAATCATTTGATAAGGGTGTCCACCACGGATCATCATAGTTTGATTGTCTCATAGCGTCATAGCCTAACTCTAAATCTTTAATTGATCTTGCAAGAGGACCTGACACAGCCATTATTTGTCCACCAATATATCTATCTGGCGAGGAATAATTTATCATAGGAACTCTTCCAAGGCTTGGTCTAATTCCATGAATTCCACAAGCATAAGCAGGATATCTTATCGAGCCTGCGATATCTGTACCATGACCTATACAACCTATGCCACTGGCGGTGGCTGAGGCGGCACCTCCTGAAGACCCTCCGGGGGTTATTTTATTATTATGTGGGTTAAAAGTATGGCCATGAAGTGAGTTATTAGTAAACCATCTTATGCTAAATGCAGGAGTATTAGTTCTACCAACAATTAGAGCACCCGCCTTTTCTAAGTTATCTACTACGGTACTATTTTTATGTGCGATTAAAGACTTGTTCAATCGTAATCCATTTGTTGATGCAAAGCCAGATTGATCAGTATTGATTTTGATCGTTACAGGGACACCAGCTAA
Source organism: uncultured SAR116 cluster alpha proteobacterium (assembly GCA_902618195.1). Taxonomy (GTDB): domain Bacteria; phylum Pseudomonadota; class Alphaproteobacteria; order Puniceispirillales; family Marisalimonadaceae; genus TMED54. Next base: position 215 of record CACMZO010000048.1, on the reverse strand, counting down.
ACAACCTAATGGTTCATTATTTTTTTTATTATTATCTAAAAGTTTAGCCTGTTTTCTTGCATACTTGAATGTTGCATCAGGAATTGCATTGATCTTTGGGTTTACTTGATTAAACCTTTCTTCCACAGCATCAATAATTTCATCTAAAGATATTTCATTAGAAAGATAAAGTTTTGATATTTCACTTGCTTTTAACGACCACAAATTTTTCATTT
>CACMZO010000047.1 GCA_902618195.1 uncultured SAR116 cluster alpha proteobacterium | reverse complement strand
GGTAGATCTCATAGATCGAGTGTAGCTAAATCCAGAATAAATTATTTGATTAAAAATGTTGTTGAAATCCTCGCGATTCCAAATGACTATTATGTTGGTATAGTACCTGGCTCAGACACTGGTGCAGTAGAAATAGCGTTGTGGAATTTGATTGGAATTCAACCAGTTCAAATGTTAGTTTGGGATAGTTTTGGAAATGATTGGGCTAAAGACTTAAAAGAACAACTTAAAATCAATGGCTTAAATATACTGAAAGCTGATTATGGCTCCATTCCTAATTTTGATGATATTAATTTTAATGATGATATTATTTTTAATTTTAATGGAACAACTGGTGGTGTTAGAGTTCCTAATTTAGATTGGATACCAATAAATAGAAATGGATTAACAATTTGTGATGCAACATCAGCTGCTTTTGCGATGGAAATGGATTGGCGTAAGCTAGATGTTGCTACTTTTTCTTGGCAAAAATGTTTAGGTGGTGAAGGCGGACATGGTATTTTAATACTATCTCCAAATGCTGTGCAAAGAATAAACAATTACAATCCATCTTGGCCAGTTCCAAAATTGTTTAATTTAAAGAAAAATAATAAAATCAACATTTCTATATTTGAAGGATCTACCATAAATACACCATCACTTCTTTGCATTGAAGATTTTATAGATGCATTAGAATGGGCAAAAAAAATAGGTGGGTTACAGGGGTTGATTGAAATATCCAATAATAACTTAAAATTAATTAAAGATTGGGTTAAGATAACTGAATGGGTTGATTTTTTAGCTCAGGATGAAATGACAATTTCAAACACTTCAATTTGTTTAAGGTTTTCTGATGTAATTGTAAATGAGCTAGATGTAAATAATCAAGTTTTACTTGAAAAAAATATTGTTAAAATTCTTGAAAATGAAAATGTAGCATATGATATAGGTAGCTATAGATCAGCTCCTCCAGGTTTAAGGATATGGGGTGGCCCAACTATTTATTCAAAAGATATCAAAATTCTGCTTCCATGGTTACAATGGGCTTTCGAAGATAGTTACAAATCAGTTAAAAAAGGGAACTAAAATGGCCAAAGTTTTAATTAGCGATAAAATAAGTGAATCTGCTATTCAAATTTTTAAAAACAATAAAATTGAAGTTGATTATAAACCTGGGATTCCAGAAGATGAATTAAATTTTATTATTCATGATTATGATGGATTGGCAATTAGATCTGCTACTAAAGTAACTGAAAGTATAATTCAAAAAGCTAAAAAGCTTAAAGTCATTGGAAGAGCAGGAATTGGAACTGACAATATTGATAAAAAAGCTGCTACAAAAAGGGGTATTATTGTAATGAATACACCATTTGGCAATGCTGTTACAACTGCAGAACATGCTATTGCCTTGATGATGTCACTAGTAAGAATGATACCATCTGCGAATGAATCTACTCAATTAGGAAAATGGGAAAAATCATCGTTTAATGGTGTTGAAGTTACTAATAAAATTTTTGGATTAATTGGATGTGGAAATATTGGGTCCATTGTAGCAAGCAGAGCCATTGGATTAAAAATGAAAGTTCTAGCTTTTGACCCATTTTTAAAAGAAGAAAAAGCAAAAGAATTAGGTGTAAAAAAAGTTGATTTGGATGAATTATTGAGATTATCAGATGTTATTTCATTGCACACACCTTTAACTGAGGAGACAAAAAATATAATTTCAGCAGATGCAATTAATAAAATGAAAAAAGGATCAAGGTTAATTAATTGTGCTAGGGGAGGTTTAGTAGATGAGAACGCATGTCGTGCTGCTTTAGAAAATAATCATTTAGCTGGAGCTGCTTTTGATGTTTTTGTAGAAGAACCAGCTCATAATAATGTTTTATTTAAAGCTCCAAATTTTATTGCTACTCCACATCTTGGAGCTTCCACAAAAGAAGCACAAGAAAACGTTGCTATTCAAATTGCTGAACAAATATCAAATTTTTTAAATGATGGTGCTGTTTCAAATGCGTTGAATTTCCCTACTCTTACAGCTGAAGAAGCACCTCTATTGAAACCATATATAAGGCTTTCATATTTGTTAGGTGCTTTTTTAGGTCAGGTTACATCTGAAAATATCAAGAATATTAGATTAGAAATGGAGGGTAGAGCTGCGTTTTTAAAAGATGAACCAATTATAGCTAATCTTTTAACTGGAATTTTAGAACCAAACTTTAATGCTATTAACAATGTGAATTCTAGAGAAATTGCAAACTCAAAAGGATTAGATTTTTCGACCGTAAAACATGATAGAAGATGTGATTATGAAACTTTACTAACAGCATCTATAAAACATGAAAAAGGTATTAGAACAATATCAGGAACACTAATAGGTGGGTATATGCCAAGAATAGTTAGTATCCAAAATATTCCAATTGAGTCAAGTTTTCCTGATACTGCTTTGTACTTGAGAAATTACGATAAACCAGGTTTTATTGGTGATCTAGGACAACTATTAGGACAAAATAATATAAATATTGCTTCCTTTCACTTAGGCAGAAGAGAAAAAAGTGGAGAAGCAATAGCATTAGTCGAAATAGACCAAATTATCGATGGAATTGTGTTAGACAAAATAAAAAAATTACCTCAAGTTGTAAGAGCTAATGTAATTAATTTTAAGTAATATATATAAAAATATTTCATTATTTTTAAATTTAATTATATTAACAATCATTATGGATAGAGATACATTATTACCTGCAGGTTTTTCTGACAAAATCTTTCCTAAGTCACAAAGAAATTCATTAATTATTGAGAATATTGTTAAATTTTTTTTAAATTATGGTTATTTAAGAATATCTCCACCTTTGATAGAATTTGAAGAAACCTTGTTAAATCAAGGGCCTGGTCTAGCTTTACAAAATAACTCATTTAGAGTTATGGATCCTATTTCAAAAAAAATGATGGCAGTAAGGTCTGATATGACCACACAAATTTCACGGATTTCAAGCAAACGACTTGCTCATTATGCAAGGCCATTAAGGTTATCTTATTCTGGTGAAGTGTTAAGAGTTAATCCATCAGGTTTAAAACTAGAAAGACAGATTGCTCAAGTTGGAGCTGAAATAATAGGTGATATAACTTCTGATTTGGAAACGGAAATCATAGTTATTGGTTTAAAAATATTAAAA
>CACMZO010000046.1 GCA_902618195.1 uncultured SAR116 cluster alpha proteobacterium | reverse complement strand
TCTCTCATGATTAAAACTCTATGAGCCCATGGACATGCATAACTTACATAGAGATGATAACGATTACTTTCAGGTTTAAAATTTTCCGTTTGCGAAATCCAATTTCTAAAGTGACTCTCTTTTCTTACAAAAGCTCCGCTTTTATCACTAGTAATTACTGAAGATTTCGTCCATTCACCATTTATTAGCTGTCCCATGATAATCCAAAAAAAATTTCTATAATATAATTGAATACTTCTATATATATTTAGAAAAAGAAATTTGCAAAATAAAATATCTAGAAAGGGTTTAAATGGAAAAGATAGGAATAGTTGGTGCAGGATTAATTGGTTCAAGTTGGTCTGCTATTTTCTCCTCAAAGGGTTTTAATGTTGTTATTTATGATAGTAATAAAAACGTTCAGGATGAATTTAAAAAAAGAGTTACAACATTCTTAGAAGAATTAAAATTCATAGATAATAAAATAAATATTGAAAACTCTCTTAAAAATATTGAGTTTGTAAATGATATTAATTATTTAAGTAATAATTGTACATTTATACAAGACTGCTCTCCTGAAATAGTTGAAATAAAGCAGGAACTATTTTCAAAGTTAGATAATTCATGTCCAGAAAATGTTATTTTATCATCATCATCTTCAGGTATGCCAATTTCTTTGATCACTCAAAATTTAAAAGGTAAAAATAGATGTATTATTTCTCATCCCGTCAACCCACCTCATTTAATACCGTGTGTAGAAATATCTCCTAGTTCAAAAACATCTGAAGAAGTTATTCATAAAACCAAAGATATTTTTGAAAAAATAGGATTTTCTATTGTTTATGTAAAAAAAGAAATCGATGGTTTTATCTTAAATAGATTACAAGGAGCCCTATTAAACGAAGCTGTTAAATTGTACAGTGAAGGATACGCAAGTGCTGACCATATAGATTCAACTGTTAGAAATGGTCTAGGTTTAAGGTGGGCTTTTATGGGACCTTTTGAAACAATAGATCTTAATGCTCCTGGAGGTATTAAAGATTACATGCAAAGATATGGAAATATGTATTTAAACATGGAAAAAAATAATAAAATTTTGCCAGATTGGTCTGAAACAAATGCTATAAAACTTGAAAAAGAAAGACGAGAAATTTTGTCTACTGACCAATTACTAAAGCGTGCACAAAAAAGAAATGATATGCTTAAATCTCTTAGAAGATTGAAAAAAGATTTGAATGAGGAGGTGTTCAAGTAATGTCATCTTCTCTCGAAGGAGTAAAAGTTATAGATCTTTCTAGATTAGCGGCAGGGAATATGATTTCACATATGCTAGCAGATCATGGTGCAGATGTCATTAAAGTGGAAAGACCTGAGAAGGGTGATGATTTACGTACATGGAAAGTAAATAATATTTCACATTGGTGGCATGTTTATTCAAGAAATAAAAGAAGTTTATCATTAGATATAAAAACTAAACAAGGTACTGAAATTTTAAAAAAACTTATTTCAACTGCAGATGTCTTTATTGAAAATTTTGTTCCTGGTACATTAGAAAAATGGGGCTATACAAAAGAAGTTTTTGATTCGTTAAATCCTAATTTAATTATTGTAAGAATATCTGGATGGGGTCAAACAGGATTATATAAAAATTTTCCTGGCTATGGATCCTTAGTTGAAGGGATGAGTGGATTTGCATCGATGACAGGAGAAGAAAATCAAGGTCCAATTTTACCCCCAACTGCACTTGCAGACATGATATCAGGATTATCTGGTGTTTCTGCAATTATGTTTGCATTATTTGCACAAAAAAATCAAAAAGCTAAAAGTCAAACTATTGATCTTTCTTTGTTTGAGCCATTGTTTTCAATTATTGGTCCTTGGGCTGCTCATTATAAAATAACAGGAGAACTTCCAAAAAAAATGGGAAATAAAAGCCCTGTTGCATCACCTAGAAATATTTATAAAACAAAAGATAATAAGTATGTATCTCTTTCAGCATCAATGCAAACAATGTGGGAAAAACTTGCTAAGGTAATAAAAAGAGAAGATCTTATAGACAATGAACTTTTTTTGGATAATGAAAAAAGGGTTAAAAACCAAAACATTTTAGATCCCATTATTGAAGAGTTTATGTCGAAATATAATCAAAAAGAATTGTTAGAAATTTTTGAAAAAAATGGTGTTACTGTCGGTCCTGTTTTAGATATTAGTGATTTAGTAGAGCATCCATATATAAAAGATAGAGAAATTCTAATTAATTTAAATACAAAAGATGACGGCGAAATACCAATGCATAATGTGTTTCCAAGATTGAGTGAAACTAGCGGAAAAATAAATAGAGAAGCACCCCAACTTGGACAAGATAATAAGGATATTTTATCAGAGATAGGATACTCAAAAGATGAAATATCAACATTAGAAAAAAATAAAATTATTTAGTTTTATATTGACTGATTTTTAAATTACTTATTTAATTTATATATGGACGGTTCAAATAGAGAAATAATTGAATTTGATTTGTTAATTAAAAATGGACAAATTATAGATGGAACGGGAAAGCCATCCTTTTTATCTGATATTGGCATTAAAGATGGTATCATTAAAAAAATTGGCAAAATTAATGAATCTGCAAAAAAAATTATTGATGCAAAAAATCTTGTGGTTTCTCCTGGGTTTGTTGATATTCATACACATTATGATGGACAAGCTATTTGGGATAGTCAATTAGCTCCTTCGTCTCTTCATGGAGTATCAACTGTTGTAATGGGAAATTGTGGAGTTGGTTTTGCTCCATGTAAACCTCAAGATCGTGAAAAACTTGTTGAACTTATGGAAGGAGTTGAAGATATACCTGCTCCAGTTATGCATGAAGGTTTAAAGTGGGAATGGGAAAGTTTTAAAGAATATTTAGATGCTCTAGAGAAACGAGATAGAGATATAGATATATGTACTTTGTTACCTCATGCAGCATTACGTGTTTATGTTATGGGTGAACGTGCAATTAAACATGAAAGAGCTAATAAAGAAGATTTAAAAAAAATGCGTTTTATAACAAAAGAGGCAATATTGGCTGGGGCTTTTGGATTTTCTACATCAAGAACTATAAGTCATAAAAGTTTAAAAGGTGAATATACTCCTACGTTAAGAGCGCATGAAGATGAGCTTACAGAAATAGCCTTAGGAATGAAAGATGCTGGTGCAGGGTTTATGGAAATTGTATCAGATTGGAATGAACCTGATCCAGAAACAGAATTTAACGTTCTTAAAAGAATATCAAAAAAATCTGGGCGTCCAATTGTATTTAGTTTAACCCAGAGACATGACAGACCAGATTTTTGGAAAGATTTGATGAAGATGTCTCTAGA
>CACMZO010000045.1 GCA_902618195.1 uncultured SAR116 cluster alpha proteobacterium | reverse complement strand
TTGAGAAAAATAAATACATAACAAACAAGACTAAACAAGTTTTAGATTCAATTAATTTTAAAGTTAAATTCTATAAGTATTTAGATTTATTTATTGATGGTCTTAGTCTTAGTTCTATATATTTTCTTGGTGCTATTGGCTTGGCAATAACATTTGGGGTCATGCGTGTGATTAATATGGCTCATGGTGAATTTATAATGATGGGAGCTTATACTGGTTATGTTGTTCAATTATATATCACTAATCATACTTTATCTCTAATTATAGCTTTCCCTCTTGCTTTTATAATTACTTTTATTGCAGGGGTTATCATGGAAAGGTTGGTAATAAAACATTTATATAAAAATCCTCTTGATACTTTGTTAGCAACTTTTGGTATAAGTATAGCTCTTCAACAACTTGCTAAAAATATTTTTGGTACTCAGGCTAGACCTTTAACATCACCTTATTGGTTAGATGGATCTTTAATAGTAAATGATGATCTTTCGATAAGTTACATTAGGATAGCCATATTTGTTTTGGGAGTTTTATTTTTTTTAATATTATTATTTGTAATGAAAAAAACTAGATTTGGATTAGAAACTAGATCCGTAACTCAAAACCCTGTAATGGCATCGAACATGGGTGTTAACCCTGAAAAAATAAATATGTTAACTTTTGGTTTTGGGTCTGGCATTGCTGGTGTTGCTGGTGTTGCTATAGGTTTGTTTTCCAAGGTCACATCTGAACTTGGTTCAGAATACATTGTTCAAAGTTTTATGACAGTTGTAGTTGGTGGTGTAGGAAGTATTTGGGGTACACTTGCAGGCGCTTCATTAATTGGCTTTTTACAAAAGTTTATAGAATGGTTTAATCCTTCTAATACATTAGCTGCTCAAACATATATGATTATATTTATAATTTTGTTTATTCAATTTAGACCAAAGGGATTAATTGCCTTAAAAGGGAGAGCAGCAAATGATAACTGACATTAATAAATCTGTAAAAAAACATTCGCTGATTTTCTTAATAACTATTTTTTTATTTACGTTGTTAATCACCTTTTTAAGTGAACCTTTTGGCATAAACTTTATATCAACAAGCTTTGTAAAAGTCCTTGGAAAAACTCTTTGCTTATGTATTGCTGCAATTGCGATGGATGTTGTGTGGGGATATTGTGGTATTTTATCCTTAGGTCATTTTGCTTTTTTTGGTTTAGGTGGATACATGATAGGCATGTGGTTAATGTATGAGAGAACGTCAATTATTGTATTGAATTCTTTAGATGGCTCACAATTACCCTTTACTGAGATAGAATTACAAGAAGCAATAGGTAATCAAATTTTTGGTGTTGTTGGAGGAACAGAAATACCACTTATTTGGACATTTGCAGATAATTTATATTTTCAAATAATTTTTGTTATTTTAATCCCTGGTTTATTAGCATTTATTTTTGGTTGGCTAGCTTTTCGTTCAAGAGTAACTGGAGTATATTTGTCAATTTTGACTCAAGCAATGACCCTAGCTTTATCTTTATATCTATTTCAAAATGATAGTGGGTTAAGGGGAAATAATGGATTGTCTGGATTGCAAAATATTCCTCATCTTGAAAACTTAAGTCAATCTACAATTTCAATATTATTTTTATGGTTAAGTTCAATCGGACTTATATTTTCATTTGTAATTTTTAATTATATAATTCAAAGTAAATTTGGATCAGTAATTACCGCTATCAGAGACAATGAAACGCGTCTTCGTTTTCTTGGATACAATGTAGAAATATATAAACTTTTTATATTTGTTATCACAGCCATAATTACTGGATTAGCAGGAGCTATATATTATCCTCAAGCTGGTATAATAAACCCTGCTGAGATTGCTCCTATTGCCTCAATATATTTAGCTGTCTGGGTTGCTATTGGTGGACGAGGAAAATTGTATGGTGCAATTTTAGGTGCAGCGTCTGTTTCTTTGCTATCCTCTTGGTTTACTGGAGGAAATGCTCCAAATATTCCCCTCGGTTTTTTTACAATTGAATGGGTGAATTGGTGGACTGTATTTTTAGGAATTGGTTTTGTGGCAATAACAATTTTTAGTAAGGGTGGTTTAATTGGTATGTTAAATACATTATTGGTTAAAATAAAATGAAAACGTTGTTAGAAGTTGATAATGTTTCAATCTCTTTTGATGGTTTTAAAGCAATAAAAAATTTAAGTTTTTCAATAGGGTATAATGAATTACAAGCCATTATTGGACCAAATGGCGCAGGAAAAACTACTTTTATGGATATAATTACAGGCCAAACAAAGCCAGATAATGGACATATTTTATGGGGAGAAAAAAGCATTGATCTAATCAGAAAAACAGAATCAGAAATAGCATTACTTGGTATTGGACGAAAATTTCAAAAACCTACGGTATTTGAAAATAAAACAATTATTGATAATTTAATTTTGTCTCAGAAGAAAAATAGAAATCCATTTAAGGTTTTATTTCAAAAAAATACAAACACTGACCTTATAAGCATTGATAAAATTTTAAAAGATATAAATCTTTATAAAATTAAAGATAGAATTGCAGGTGAGATTAGCCATGGCCAAAAGCAATGGTTAGAGATTGGAATGCTTTTAAGCCAAAATCCAAAATTAATGCTTATTGATGAACCTGCTGCAGGTATGACGCCAACTGAGAGAAATCAAACAGTTAGTATATTAAAAAATATTTCAAAATCTAGTTCTATTATTGTTGTTGAACATGATATGGAATTTGTACGTAATTTAAATTGTCGAGTAACAGTACTTAATGAAGGCAGCATTCTTTCTTCTGGTTCAATTGATTTTATAACTCAAAATGAAAAAGTTATAGAGGTTTATTTAGGAAGATAATTATGCTTGATGTTAAAAAAATAAATTTAAGTTATGGCTCTTCTCAAATTTTGTTTGATGTTTCAATAAAAGCAAAAAAAGGAAATATAACATGCTTAATGGGTTCAAATGGCGTAGGAAAAACTTCTTTACTTAAATTTTTGTCTGGAATACATAATGCTAAAAATGGAACTTATTTCTATAATAACCAAGATATATTTAATCTTCCATCTCACAAACTGGCAAAATTAGGAATTGGATATGTTCCTCAAGGAAGAGATATATTTCCTCTACTAAGTGTTAAAGAAAATTTAGAAATTGGATTTGCCTGTTTGGATAAAAAAAAATGGTTTGTTCCTGACGAAATATTTGACTTATTTCCAATATTAAAAAAAATGCTTCATAGGAGAGGTGGAGATTTGTCTGGAGGACAACAACAACAGTTGGCTATTGCTAGAGCACTTATTGCAAAACCAAGTTTATTATTGATGGATGAGCCTACTGAGGGTATTCAACCTAATATAATTAAACAAATAGGC
>CACMZO010000044.1 GCA_902618195.1 uncultured SAR116 cluster alpha proteobacterium | reverse complement strand
ATCGACTTTTCTTAACAAGTTTCTATTAAATGGTAAATCATCAACTTCTGGAGCTGCTTCTTCTTCCTCTGGTTCTTCAAAGTTGATAAAGTTTTGCATTTGATCTTGCATAATTCTAGCAGCAAAAGCAACTGCATCTTCAGGTGAAACTGATCCATCAGTTGTAACATTAAGTAGTAATTTATCAAAGTCTGTTTGCTGACCAACTCTAGCATTATCTACTTCATATGAAACTTGTAAAATAGGGCTAAAAATTGCATCAATCGGTATTAAACCAATAGGTTTATCTTCTATGTAATTTACGCCAGCAGAAACATACCCTTTTCCATTTTCAACAGTAAATTCTATTGACAATTTGTTACCTTCTTCAAGTGTACATATTTCATGCTCTGGATTCATTATGGTTACATTTGATGTTTCTTCAATGTGACCTGCTGTGACGGTTATTGGCCCTTCAATATTTAAATATATTTTTTTAGGCCCCTCTTCTTCCATTTTTACTTTAATTCCTTTGATATTTAAGATCATATCAGTTAAATCTTCTCTTACACCTGGTAAAGATGAAAATTCATGAAGAGCACCTTGAACCTGAATAGATGTTATCGCAGAACCTTGTAGTGAGGATAATAATATTCTTCTTAAAGCATTTCCAATTGTAACACCAAATCCTCTTTCAATGGGCTCAGCAATTATTGTTGCATTCGACTTTTGATCATCATTATGTTTAACCATTAATTTAGCTGGTTTAATCAGTTCTTTCCAATTTTTTTCAATCATTTTTTGTCCTTAAATAATTTAAGTTTAATTTAATTGTATTTTCTATACTCTTCTTCTTTTTTTTGGTCTACAACCATTATGAGGAATTGGTGTAACATCCCTTATAGAGTTTACCTGAAAACCTACAATCTGAAGTGCACGTAATGCAGACTCCCTTCCAGATCCAGGACCTTGAACTTCTATATCAACAATTTTAACTCCATGCTCTGAAGCTTTTTTACCAGCATCCTCAGCTGCTAATTGAGCTGCATAAGGAGTAGATTTACGTGACCCTTTAAACCCCATGCTACCAGAAGATGACCAAGCTATTGTATTACCTTGATAATCAGTAATAGTTATTAATGTATTATTAAAAGAAGAATTAACATGTGCAATTGCATTTGAAATATTCTTCTTTTCTTTTTTCTTAACTTTTGTCTGCGATGGTTGTTTTGCCATTATTTCCCTCTAATTATTTCTTTTTACCAGCGATTGCTTTTGCAGGACCTTTTCTTGTTCTAGCGTTAGTATGGGTTCTTTGACCTCTAACAGGTAGATTTTTTCTATGCCTAAGCCCTCTTAGACACCCAAGATCTAGATACCTTTTTACATCAAGTGATATTTTTCTTCTTAAATCACCTTCAACTAAAAAATCTTTATCTATTATATCTCTAATTTTTGACAATTCCCCTTCGGTCAAATTATTAACTCTTGTTTGATCTTTAATATTTGCTAGTTCACATATTTTCTTACTAGAACTTAAGCCAATACCATGTATATAAGTTAGAGCAATTTCAACTCTTTTATTAGTAGGTATATTAATACCAGCTATTCTTGCCATTAGACTTTCTCCATAAAATATAGGGATTTGCGAATTATAAACTCTAACATAATCTAGTCAACCTTAAAGTCTTTATTAATAAACTTAGAAATGTTAGATGAAACTTCATCGATTGTTCCCATCCCATCGATAACATTTAATATATTTTGATTGAAATAGTGATCAAGAACTGGTTTTGTATCTCTATTGTAGACTTTTAGTCTTTCAATCAAAACAGCAGATGTATCATCTTTTCTAATTACTTTTTCTTGTTTCGCTCTATTTTCAATCCTACTAGTCAATATTTTTTCATCTACATCAATATGAAATACAAAGTCTAAACGTATATTCATATGATTCATAATCTCATCTAACTTTTGGGCTTGCTTTAAGTTTCTTGGAAAACCATCAAAAATAAACCCATTTTTTATATCTTTATCCTTTAATCTTTCATTGATAAGTGAAAAAATAATATCGTCAGGTACCAACTCTCCATTTGCCATGATGTTCTCAACCTGTTTTCCTAATTCTGTTTTACGTTTAACTGAGTCTCTAAGCATATCTCCAGTTGAAATTTGAATAAGACCAAATTGCTTAATCAGAAAACTTGCTTGTGTTCCTTTACCTGCACCAGGAGCACCAAATAAGATAATATTCACCTTGAATATCCTCCCAATCTTCTTTTCTTAATTAACCCTGAATACTGATGTGCCAACATATGCGATTGAGCTTGAGTAACAGTATCAATTGCTACTGTTACAACAATCAAAAGACTAGTTCCCCCAAAGTAAAAAGGTATTGAGTATTTAGATATTAAAATTTCAGGCAATATACAAACTGCAGAAAGATATAATGCTCCAATAGCAGTCAATCTAGTCAAAACAAAATCTAAATGATCTGCAGTAGGTGGTCCAGGTCTTATACCGGGAACAAATCCACCATTCCTTTTTAAATTGTCTGCCGTTTCATCTGGGTTAAATACTATTGCAGTATAAAAAAAAGCAAAAAATACAATTAATCCTATGTATATAGCTAAATATATAGGTTGACCTCTGCCTAATAGAGAATTAATAGTAATCAACCATTCAGGACTATCTGAACCAATACCTGCAAAAGAGCTTACTGACGTAGGTAACAAAAGAAGTGCAGAAGCGAAAATTGGTGGAATTACTCCAGGAACATTAATTTTCAAGGGAAGATGAGAGGAATCTCCTGAAAAAATTTTATTTCCTACTTGTCTTTTAGGATACTGAACAATAATTTTTCTTTGAGATCTCTCAATAAAAACAATAAATGCTATGACTGCAATAGCTAATACAAAAATTATTATAATTAAAATTGGAGATATAGCTCCTGTTCTTCCTTGCTCTAATATTTGCGCCAAAGCTCTAGGTAATTCAGCAACAATACCAGAAAAAATTATTAATGAGACTCCATTACCTAATCCTCTCTCAGTAATTTGTTCTCCAAGCCATAATAAAAACATAACACCGCCTACCAAAGTAACAACAGTAGTTATTTTAAAATAAATTCCAGCATTTAATACTAAAGAACCACTTGCTCCAGATGTACTTTCTAATGCAACAGCAAACCCCCAAGCTTGAACTGTAGCTAATAAAACTGTCAAATATCTAGTATATTGATTTATAATTTGTCGACCCGATTCACCCTCTTTTTTTAATTGAGCTATTTGAGGTGATAACGAAGTCATCAATTGCATAATAATCGAAGCAGAGATATAAGGTATAATTGTTAAGGCAAAGATTGTCATCCTTCCAAGAGCACCTCCTGAAAACATATTGAACATACCTAGCACACCACCACTTGTTTGATTAACAATCTCATTAA
>CACMZO010000043.1 GCA_902618195.1 uncultured SAR116 cluster alpha proteobacterium | reverse complement strand
GATGTTTTAATTGAAGTTTGGCAAGCTAATGCAGGAGGGAAATATAGACATCAAAATGACCCTAGCAATATTAATTTAGATGAAAACTTTGGAGGCTGCGGAAGGTTTCTAACCTCTTCCGATGGTTATTATATATTTAAAACTATTGAACCTGGGGCATATCCATATCCAAATAGAGGTATTGAATGGAGACCAAAACATATTCATTTCTCTTTGTTTGGTTCAATGTTCCTTCAAAGATTAATTACTCAGATGTATTTTGAGGGCGATCCATTAATACAATCTTGTCCAATGGTAAATTCTATACCAGATATAAATGCTAGAAAATTACTTATTGGGAAATTAGATCTTTCAAAAACAGATGAGGAAAAAATTCTTGGTTATAGATTTGATATAATTTTAAGAGGTAAACAGCAAACATTTTTTGAGAATAAAATAGAAGGTTCATAATTTCATGGTTAAGATTAAAAATTTTATCGATACTCCATCTCAAACAGCTGGACCTTTTTTACATATAGGTTGCACACCAAGTATTACAGGAATTAAAATTTTTAAAGATGAATTAGGATCAGCACCTTTTAAAAATATCTCTTTAAATGAAGAAATAAATATTAAAGGTAAAATATATGATGGAAACAATGATCCAATAATTGATGCGATGATAGAAACATGGCAATGTGATGAAAATGGAAAATATTTTAATTATCAAGGATTTTCTAGGAGAGTTACTGATTTTAAAACTGGAGAATATCAACTCAAAACAATTAGACCAGGTAATCAAATAAATGAAGATGGCACCATTTCTCCATCATATATTTTATTCTGGATTGTAGCTAGGGGTATGAATAGGCCATTAATTACTAGAATGTATTTTGATGAAAATGAGATTAAAAGTGATGTAATGTTTAAAAATTTAAGTATTCAAAATAGATTAAAAACTTTAATTCCTTACACAGAGGATAAAAAAAATTTTGTTTTTGATATTCATCTTCAAGGGAAAAAAGAGACGATTTTTTTTGAATTTTAAGTTATAATTAAAATATGCCTAGATCAAATTTGATTATTCGACATTATCAATCCTATATAAAGGAAACTTTAGAAGAAAACGAGAGAACGAAAAATAACAAACCAATGGGCCTTTTCGCATATTTTCTTTTTTTCTGTTATATTGTTTTTTGGGGTTATGTTTTTTGGATGCCTCCATTAGGATAATTAAAAAAATTTATGAAACGAAATAACAATTCAATTATCTGGAACCCTGGTGAACTAATTTATGAAATTGGTAGCATCCCAGAAGAAGCTTATTTAATTTTAGAGGGATATGTAAATATAGAAACGAAAGACCAGTTTAAACTAAATACCTTAGGTAAAGGCGAAGTTTTTGGAGAAAGTTCCTTGCTTTTAGGTACTAAAAGAACAGTTACAGCAAGAGCAGATTCTCATAAAGTTGTAGCTAATATTATCCCAAAAGATTATTTTGTGAAGTTAAAGAATAATGATTTAGTTTTAAGTGCATTGGTTAGGAAGACTCAAGTTCGGTTAATGGACGCTAATGAAAAAATCAATCAACTTGCAAATGAAGTATCTGAATTATTATCATCTTTTAAAGTTGATTCAAAGGTTGATGGTGAGTTGTCAAATAGAATATCAAACCTCAGGAAAAAAATTTCTGAAATCAATAATATAACGAATGATTAGATTAACTAAAAGCAAAGCCCTCGTAATTATTATTTTTTATATTTTCACAAATTTTTGTATAAGTAGGTAGTCCACCGGCATATGGCATAAACACTCGAGGCTTATTTGGAATATTAGCTCCCAAATACCATGAATGTTTAACAGTAGGAAGTAATGTTTTATCTGCAGCTTCTTTTACTTGCTTTCCCCATTCAAGTGAATTTTTTTCGGATGTAGAGACTTTATTAAAATTATTTTCCATCATGTATGATATACAATCTGTTACCCATTCAACATGTTGTTCAATTGCAGTTGGCATATTTGTTAATACTGAAGGGCTTCCTGGTCCAGTAATCGTAAACATATTAGGAAAGCCAGGAATTTGTAATCCAAGGTAAGTTTTTGGACCTTCCTTCCAATAATCTTTTAAATTTAAATTATTTTCGCCAGTTATATTTAAATTTATAAGTGTACCTGTCATGGCATCATAACCAGTTGCAAAAACAATTGTATCTAATTTAAAATAATTATTTTTTGTTTTAATGCCTTTTTCATCTATTTCAATTATAGGATCATTTTTAATGTCAACTAGATGAACATTATCTTTATTATAGGTTTCAAAATAGTTAGTATCTATTGGAGGTCTTTTGCATCCATATGGGTGATCAAAGTTTGTTAATATTTTTGCAAACTCTTCGTTTTTTACGACTTGACTAATTTTTTTCTTTAAAAACAATGATGCAGAATCATTTGCTTTTTTGTCTGTAATGATATCTTTAAAAACGCCTCTAAACTGAAGCCCACCTTTTTCCCAATATTCTTCGTATTTTTTTTCTCTTTCTTTTTGGTCAACATCAAAAGTAAGTTTTTCACTAATTCGAAAAGCATGTCCATTAGGTGTTTCTTTTACAATTGATTTTAATTCATCATAATTATTTTTAACATAATCTTTGAATTTTTTTGAAAGAGGTTTATTTCTTGCTGGTACACTAAAGTTAGGAGTTCTTTGAAACACTGTCAGATGTTTTGCCTTTTCAGCAATAACAGGTGCTGCTTGAATACCAGTTGACCCAGTTCCAATTTGCCCGACTCTTTTGCCAGAAAAATCTACATCGTTTTTAGGCCAATTGCCAGTATGGTAATGATCTCCATTAAACTTTTTTAAACCTTTTATGTTTGGTATATTTGTTGTTGAAATACACCCAACTGCTGTTATTAAAAATTTACATTTAAATATTTCATCATTCTTTGTTTTTAAAATCCATGAATTATTTTCTTCGTCAAATGTCGCTGAAACGACTTCAGTATCAAGCTGAATGTCATCTTTTAATGAATATTTGTTGCAAACGTAGTTTAAATATTTACGAATTTCTGCATGTCCTGGATAGCGTTCGCTCCATTCCCATTCCTTGAAAATTTCTTCAGAAAAAAAATAGGTATAAGCGTGGCTTTCAGTGTCACATCTAGCACCTGGGTATCTGTTCCAGTACCATGTTCCACCAATGCCAGAACCTTTTTCTAATACTCTACAGTTTAGTTTTAATTTATCTCTCAACTTATAAAGTTGATATAAACCTGAAAAGCCTGCTCCAATTATAATTGCATCATAAGAAATTTTAGACATTTTACTACTGTACCTTTATATAAGGTAGTGTATAAGAATAGATATCGTCAATAATTTAATAACAAAAATATAATTGTATGGATCCAATATCTCAAGGTACTTTTGGTGGAGTATTCTCACAGTTTTTTTCATCTAAAAAAAAATTAACTGTTGCGACAGTCATTGGAATT
>CACMZO010000042.1 GCA_902618195.1 uncultured SAR116 cluster alpha proteobacterium | reverse complement strand
CCTTCCAGATACTACAGCGATTTATACAGCATCTGCAACAGATCAAGATGCAGGTCATGATGGAAATATAGATTTTTCAATTACTACAGATGCAGGTGATGATTCAGGCAAGGTATCAATAGATAAGTCTACAGGTGTGGTCACATTGAATAATTCTGCTGATTTTGAGAGCCAATCTTCTTATACGTTTGAAGTTGTGGCAACAGATCCTTTAGGTCTTACGGATGCTAAAACTGTAACAGTTTCTGTTGAGGATGTGATTGAGAAGTATGGTGACAATCCAGCTGATAATACAATCGAACTTAATCATGCAGAATTTTCTGGTGGTGCGCCAATTACAGGTGTAGGTATAGATAATCTGTCTGTCGATATAGTAATTCCTCTCAGTGACAAATATAGTTATGGAGAAGGTTATGATAACAGAGCATCAGTAGGTACAACGATAAGTTCGATGGCTTTTGTTCCAGGTCAACAGTTTAATGTTTTTGAAGATATATTCATATCTTTTGAAAATGATATTGATGCTGGTGGCAATGATAAATTGACTATTGAGTATGTAGGCCAAAAGGCTGTTGATAGTACCAGTGCTGGATCAGGCACAATTTCTTATAATTATGTTGGTAACTTTGAAGATCTTCATAATGGTGGAACATTAGAGTTATATTTTGCTGATGGTTTTGTTGATCTAGATGGAAGTACTGACTTTAGTCCAGGAGATACCATTCTGTATAACAGTGATCTTCCTACAATTACTGTTGGAGGAAACCAAGTGGCTTCTCCACAAGTGGTTGGACTGTCTTCAACCAGCACTTCAAATGATAATGTATTGCTTGCTGGTGGAAATACACCTGGCCCAGATCAACCAGCAGCCAATTTTGGAGTTGGCAATGATAACGTTCTAATTGGAACTAACTCAACAATGGATATGAACGGTGTTTATCTTGGTGGAGCAGGTTTTGACTTCCTTGAATTATACAACTCAGGTGCCGATGGTGTTAAAGTTGACTTTGGTGCAGGTGATTTCGGTGACAACTCAGCTTTTGTAAATGTTGCAGGCTCAGACATTGGGTTTGACATTAATGAATTTGAAAGCTTAAAACTTTCCAATGGCAATGATGTTGTTATATTTGAAGATGGTGTAGGCGAAAATCTCACTACAAGATATGACACTGATTATTTTATTCATGACATGTCAATGTTTGAACTTAGGTCAGGCGAAGTTTCCAACGGTGGAAGAGACTACTTCTATATCGATAAAGCAAGTAATTTATATCTTAATTATGATTTTGCAAAATCTGGTATTGATGCTGAATTTGGTAAAAATGCAGGTGTCGAACATGCAACAATTGAAGCAATAGGTAATAATAATATAAATACTTATGTTGAAGATACTGGCGGAGTAGGTCAATTAGTTGATTATTTTGAAGCATCTTCCTTCAGCGATATTGTTACTAATTTAAGTAACACTGGTATCACTGTTAACGTTGGTACATCAGATGGAACGACATACGATGTATTTAAAGGATCTGCAAATTCTGCATATGACATGTTGGATGCAAGGTTAACCTATGATTTAGTCTTTGGTAAAAATGGAGGTTACGTAACTGTAGATGGTATATCAGAACTCAGTGCTAAAGAAGTCATGACTAAGCTATCCGATGTTGACTTTATCATGGTTCGTGATGGCTTATTAAATGGAGTAACCGACTATGAACAGATACATGCACAACTCCATAATGATGATGTCGATTTTTATTCTGATAACTCATCTATGTATGGCATCCACCAAATTGCAGGAATAGGTCAATTGTCAAGTGACCTTTACGGTGAAGGTTATGACGTCATGACAAGTGCCGTTTTAGAAACTTTTGGTGACATGTCAGATATGAGAATTTTTTATGATGGTAAGCATAGTGACTTTGTAGATACTTATGATCGATTACTAAGTACTAGTGAAGGTACATTTAAAATGGCTCTTGATGTTACTGGAGTTGATGCAAGTGTTAATAAATATGGAATTGGTTCTAACTGGGAAGCTGAAGTTGCAGCAAGTAACCCAGGCGGTACAGCGAGTTCATTCTATATTGATGTCAACGGTAAGAAAGTTGCTGTTACTTTTGATGGCAGCGGATGGAAAGTTGATAACACATCATTATTTATTGCACAAAATGCTGAAGCTAACCTCATTCTTCCAGATGTTGATGCGTTTAGTCAGGTAGTCTCTGATAGATATGATATTAATTATACTACTAGTGGCCAGTTTACGAACAGTATTTATCTAAATGCAACAGAACAGCAAATTGGTGAGGTTTTAGCAAGTGCTGATGGCTCTATTGATAGTGTAAAAGCCTTTAACTTTGGTTTTTATACTAAATTTAATCTTAATAGTAATTTAGTAAATATTAAGATTGAAAATGTTCTTGAAACGGCATATAGCCTAACAGATGAGTTAGGTGCTGATCTAGCTGCTGGAAACTATGTCTTTAGAGGAAATGAAACTGATGGATTTACTATCCATGAGGTTTCAGGAACTGGACCATATGTTGTTGACAGTACTGCAGTATCTACTACTGCAGCTTTAGATACAGTTATCTCAAGCCTTACAAAATCGGATATTGATAGTTATACTGTTTTAGCTGAGATAACAAATCCATCAAAATTTATTGTCAATCCAAATGACATCGATGTTCTTGTTGAAGATTTCTATAATACTGTTGACATTAATGGTGCATCAGTCAACTCAGGTAGTGAAGCTGCTAACTTCGTTAAAGTTGATGATAATTTAGATATTGCCCTTGGTAATGGTGGAGATGACACTTATGTCATCAAGAGTTCAACAAAGGGATCTGCAATAGAATATGGTGATATAAAATCATCTGGTGGGTTAGCAAACTCAGAAGCAGACTCAGTTAACTTTAAAGGGATCACAGATATTGATGATTTAAATTTTGTTAGAAAACAAATTAGAAATGAACAACAAGATAATACATTATCAATAACTGAAAAAGGAGGTAGTACATCAACTGACTTATTTGATAATTTTAATATCCATCTAGATTTTAGACGTATTGAATATCTAACAATAGACGATGGTGCCAACAATAACGAGATATTTGAAATATCAGTTGATGGAAACACTGGTACTGATGGAACAGGAAAAGATTTAAGTTGGGATAATGAGATTGTTGTTGCCTCAAGTACAGGAAGCACAATATCAGCAGATGGAGGAATTGACGTTCTCGTAGGTGGTGCTGGTAATGATACTATTGATTTATCAGGAGTTTTAGATGGATCAGAAGTTCACCTTAAAAGTATCGATACTGTGAATGACACAATTGTTAAAGTGGCAGGTACAAGAACTGATACTGAAAATGATGGTAAATTAACAGTTGATTTAGGTAATAGTGAAACTATGACAATTTATCATGAAGAAGCAGATGATGATATCATGGCTCAATTGTTAATTGATACAGCAACATCTTAATTAAAAAATAAATTATAAA
>CACMZO010000041.1 GCA_902618195.1 uncultured SAR116 cluster alpha proteobacterium | reverse complement strand
TAATGTATACATCATTAGCTAAATTATGTGGATACACTTCATTAGCAGCAATTGTAATTATTGGAACTGCAAATTTAAATATTTCTTTTGCTGGGGGTGATCCAAGCATTAAAGATAAGAAAGTTTATCAAACTAAATCTAATATTAAACAACATGATCATGGTAGCACCTACAAAACACAAAATAAAAAAGAAAATATAAAGAAAAGTAAAAATAATTCTAACTCAAAAAATATACAAAAGAACGAAGAATCAACAGTATCTGGATTTTCTGCAGTGGAAGATGAGCCCTTAATTGTTGATTTGTCATCCGTTATTGACTCAGACGGAATGGGACAAGTAAGTGTTCAATGGCAAATATCAGATACAGGAAATAATTGGAAAAATATTAGTAAAGAAGTAAGTCAATCATTTACTCCAAGAGAGATTCATGTAGGTAAGAAATTAAGAGTAGTTATTTCATACGTCGATGGGCAAGGAAATTTAGAGACGTTAATCAGCCCACCTTCATCTACTGTAAAAAATGTTAATGATAAACCCACTGGTTCCGCTAGACTTATTGGGACACCAGTAGAAGATAGTGCTCTCGTAGTTGATACATCTAGTATTTCTGATGAAGATGGTATAGGTGGATTTGAAATTTCTTGGCAACGTTCTTCATCACAGTCAGATTGGGCAGCTTTTCCATCAGAGACCACTGAAGTTCTTAGATTACAGCAAGAACACGTAAATTATTCTTTTAGAGCAGTAGTTTCATATGTTGACAGCCACGGAACTAGAGAAGTATTATACACAAGTCCATCAGAATCAATAGATAATTTAGATGATCCTGTTCAAGGTGATGTTACTATAAATGGATTACCTAGAGAAGGTTCAGTTCTTAAAGCAATTTCAAATTCTTTGTCAGATGAAGATGGTATAGCTTCTATTAATATTAGCTGGGAAAAATCGAAAGATGGACGTAATTGGATAGCTCTAAACAGTGTTAGTGGTCCATCACTTAATCTTAATCAAGGCCTAGTTGGCTATCAAATAAGAACAAGAGTTGCAGTTGTTGATAATTTTGGTATTGAAACAAATCTTTATAGCTTAGCAACCAGAACTGTTGAAAATGTTAATAATAAACCTTCAGGCAGAATAATCATTCGTAGGGTTGGTCAATAATCTAATGATAAACATATAATTATAATTGTAATCAAATTTTATTTTTGTTATTAATGATTAGGTAACCTGATGACTGCTAAAACTGAACATAAAAAAACAAATTCAAACATTATTAATTTTAATAATTTTAAGAAAAAAAATAAAAAAATAACCTCAACAATTGCTGCAATAATTGCTGTAAATGTGGAACATTCTGAAGATATTTCACCCGAAGATGTATTAATCGATAGTATTGAATTTAACCAAAATATTGAACTTGTGGCTTTTGAAGATGCATTGGAAGATTTGATAGACAATTCTCAAATTGATAATTCTAAAAACTCCAAAAATTTTGTAAATGATGCTTAAATAATTTTTACTGGCAAGTTTTTTTTCCAATTTTGATGATTTTCGTTATGAAACCCTTCATATACATTAAAAGAATTTTTGAAACCAAACTCAATTGCAAATTTTGCTGCAGTAAGTGATCTTGAACCAGATCTACATATAAAAAATAGACTATCTTTTTGATTAAAATTAGTTAAAAGGAATTTTTTATATTGTTCAAAAAAAGTTTGATCTAGAACTGGTCCCCAATTTATTAAATTAGTTTCTTTATTTATTGATGATAAATCTGGTATTCCTGTTGTTTTCCATTCTATATCTGATCGAGTATCAATTAAGTGAGAATTAACTTTTTTTGATAAAAAATCAAAAGCGTCTATTGCTTTAATATTAAAAGGTTTCAAAGTATTAATTTAAATTATTTAGATATTTTCCAAATGTAGGGGGTAATTATACCTGCTAAAAGCAATTTATAAAAATCACCCAATAAAAAAGGGTAAAAACCTTTTAACAAAGCAAAATTAAATCCTTTTAAAAGTGCTAATTGAAAAATCCCTAAAGTATAAATTACTAACATACCTATCAACATTGAAATTATTGATAATGGGACCTTTTTTCCCCAACCACGATCAGCAAGATATCCTACAATAAGAGCACTTACAAAGAAACCTAAAATAAATCCTCCAGTAGGACCCATTAAATACATAAGACCTCCTCCAAACGCAAAAACTGGAAGACCGATAATACCTTTAAAAATATATAAACCAACTGTAAGAGTTGCTAGTTTTCCTCCATATAACATTGCTATCATCAATACGGCCAATGGTTGCAAAGTCATTGGAACAGGATAAAGAGGAACTTTAATTTTTGCGGATGCTATTAACAACAAACTACCTAGAAAAACAGTAATTATTGAAAAGAGTATTTTTATATTTTTGTTTTCAGTATTCTTACCTATAAGGTTTCCAACCCAAGTTTCATTATTTATAGCATTTGTTTGATTTAACATTGATAAACAGCCTTGTTTGTATTTATTATTTAATGATAATATAACAAAATTATAAATGAAATAAAATATGAATAATTTAGATGATATTATCACACCAACTTTTAACTGGTTAAAAGAAAAAAATAAAGTTGCAATTGCAACTGTTATTTCTACATGGGGGAGTGCTCCTAGACAGGTTGGTGGTCAAATGGCTATTAACGAGACTGGTGAAATTATAGGTTCTGTATCTGGAGGATGTGTAGAAAACTCTGTAATAACAGAAGCTCTTGATTCATTAAAAGATAAAAAACATAGAATCAAAGATTATGGTATTACAAATGATTTAGCATGGGAAGTTGGATTAGCATGCGGAGGTAATTTAAAAATATTAATAAACCCATTAGAAGATAATGACAAAATTATTTTCAAAACAAAAAACATGTTACAAAAAAGAGAAAGAGTTATCATTAAAGCAAATTGCAAAACTGGAAAAAGAGAAATTATTTCAAAATTAGACCAAGAACAAAATAAAATTAGTTACTTAGATCATAATGATAATGTTTTTTATCATATAATCGACCCAAAACCACGTCTTTTTATAATAGGAGGTGTTCATTTATCACAAGCACTTTCTTCATTAGCAAATATATGTGAATATGAAGTGATAATAATTGACCCAAGAGAATATTTTGCAAATAAAAAAAGATTTCCAAATGATTTAATTATTAACGAATGGCCAGATGTTGCATTAGAAAATTACAATTTAAATTTTTCAGACAATATAGTTACACTGACCCATGATCCTAAAATAGACGATCTTGCATTAAAAATAGCTTTAAATTCTACAGTTGGTTATATTGGTTCCCTTGGGAGTAGAAAAACTCATGCAAGTAGAGTTGAGAGACTTAAAAGTGAGGGCTATAATTTAGGACAAATTAGTAAAATTCATGCGCCAATTGGATTAAATATTTCATCTAAAACACCTCAAGAAATTGCTCTTTCTATTATGGCTGAAATTACACAAGTAAGAAGAAGTTTTTGAAAAATAATAAGATCCTAAAGGTTGTTTTAGCTGCCGGATTAAGCAAAAGATATGGATTAAAAAATAAAATCTTAGAAAAAATTAGTGGGAAAACTGTTATTGAAACTATTTTAGATC
>CACMZO010000040.1 GCA_902618195.1 uncultured SAR116 cluster alpha proteobacterium | reverse complement strand
GAGAAAAAATTTAATTTAGATCCTTTAATGGAAGTTACGGAAGCAATACTTTCACAAGGACTATTGAATATTAAGCTTTTTAAACGGGAACCTGAGATTATTAAACCAAAAAGAATTGAAATCAAAACTACATAAAAGCAGATTTTGAGTTACCTGTTTTTTGTATCTTGAATATTGAGCCATGATCACTGGGTGGAGGTAAAGGGATTCTTACAGGTATATTTTCCATTCTAGGACAAGTAGAAATTTCTCCCAAAATTAATTGAGATTTCATTTGTTTCCACAGGTCATTAGGTGAAGTAAACTTCATATAAGATGGTGCACCCACTAAAGGCCAAGAATCAGCTGCACTTAATTCATAAAACAACATCATTCTTTTGGATGAACTTTCATTCATAGCCGAGCCATGAAGTAATCTTGCATGATGAATTGAAATTGAACCTGCTTTTCCAGTAAGTGGAATTGCATCATTTAAATTAAAATCTTTATCTTTTGGATCAATTGCTCCACAAAATATACCATCTGAATTATTATGATTAAGAACAGGGCCTTTATGAGTTCCAGGGATTACCATCAACGGACCGTTAGATAAATTTATGTCATCCAACATAACTCCTACAGCAAGCACATCATCGTTTGTATGTGGATAAAATGCCCAATCTTGATGCCATTCAACTGCAGATCCACCTTTTTCAAACTTTGTATTTAATTTACTAGATTTCAAAAGAATATTATCACCTAATAAATCTTTTAAGACTTTGGTAATTAATGAATTTTTAATCAAGTTTAAAAAATGGATATTTATTAGATGTGGTTGCTTAACTCTAGTTAATCTAGGATTGTCTTTTGAGTGATCATCCTCTAAATCAAAAATGTTATCACTTTCATTAATCTCTCTAGATTCTTCTATGAATTGATCGATTATACCACGTGTTTTTTTGATTTCATCTTTATTTAAAAGCTCTTCAATAACAATAAAACCATTCTTATAATAATCTTGTATTTGATGTTTATCTAACATTTAAATATATTAGGATATTTCAACATTTAAAAAAAGATATTTATGAAAAGTATAATTGTTAAAGAAGATTCTGCCCTTGCCTGGATAAGATTATCATTAGTATTTATATTATGCGCATTGGGCTTTATTGGAATGTGGTCTGTTGTAATGATTTTACCAAGCATTGAAACAGAATTCCAAATTTCAAGATCTTCAGTAACTGTACCTTATGTTCTTACTATGTTTGGATTTGGCATAGGAAATATTATAGTTGGAAAGTTTTCTGATAAATATGGAATAAAGAAACCTATTGTTTTTGGTTTCACAATATTAATTGTTCTTTATTTTGTTTCAGTGCTTTCACCAAATTTTTATATTCTATCAATAATACAATTTGGATTAGGCTTTTCATCTGCAGTTTTTTTTGGACCTATGATGAACGATATTAGTTATTTTTTCAAAAAAAATAGAGGTTTAGCTGTTTCAATTACCGCTAGTGCACAACATTTTGCAGGTGCTATGTGGCCATTTTTTTTAACATTTTTATTGTCAGAACAAAAATGGAGAGAAGCTCACATATTGATAGCATTCGTATGCACAACGACTGTACCAATTTTATGTTTTGTCATATTTAAAATAAATTATGATAAAAAATCTTTTATAAATAACTTTGATAAATTAAAAAATAAGGTACAAATACCTTTTTCAGATAATAACTTCCAAAGTTTGTTAATGATTGCTTCAGTAGGCTGTTGCGTTGGCATGTCAACACCACAGGTTCATATTATTCCATTATGTATTGATCAAGGTTTAAGCATCATTACAGGGGGAAAAATTTTATCAATAATGCTATTTTGCGCGGTATTAAGCAGAATAATGTTTGGATATATTTCAGATATAATTGGGCCATTAAAAACTTTATTAATTGGTTCAACTTTGCAAATGATGACCTTAATTCTATTTATTCCATTCAATTCTTTAACTGGATTATATATAGTTTCTATTTTATTTGGACTATCACAAGGAGGTATTGTTCCAAGTTATGCTTTGATAGTTAAAAAATATTTGCCTAATAAAGATGCTGCAGAAAGAATTGGATTGATAATTTTTTTTACAATTATAGGGATGTCAATTGGAGGATGGATGTCAGGAAAGATTTATGATTATACCAATTCTTACTCTTTAGGATTTTTAAATAGTATTTTTTGGAATTTACTTAATGTTATAATAATATTTTACTTATTTGTTAGTTTCAAAAAATCCAAAGTATCGATTTAATTTTAATTACTTAAAGATTATAATTAAATGTCGTTTTTTTTATATGAGAATTATATTATTATCATTATTGGTATTATTTAATTATTCTAGTCTTGTCACATCATGTCCATCCAGTGGTGATGGTGATTGTGTTCCAAGCACTGATACTTTCAATCAAGGTGCCAATCAAAGCTCTTATCAAACGGTTACAGAAATACCTAGCATGAATACTTCGTCAAATTACAACATTGATGAGAGTGACAGTGGTTTACCAGATGATTACATTGCAAAGTCGTCAAGTTATTTGAAAGAAATTAATAAAAAATCTAAGTTAAATGCCAAAATTAAAAGATTAAATTTCGATTTAAAAAATATTATTTATAATTCCTCAAATCAATATAACTCTAACTTTAGTGATCAGATAAATGAAAAATTATATAATGTAAAGAGTATAATTGACCAAAATAATGGTAAAGATAAAGATATTTTTAATTCAATACATCAAAATATAAACGAACTTTTAAATTCAATTATCGATTCTTTCAATGATGACAAATCTCTAAAATTTCAGCCTTTCAAAATAAATAGTTCTGACATATTGAATCAAATCAATAAGTATAATGAAATTAACGATATAATTAAAACCTTAGAAGTAATGAATTAAAACTATAGTTTAATCTTTTTAAAATCGTCTGATGAATGTCTTTCTCTTAACTGAAAATCTGGATTACCACTTACTTTGTTTACTATTTTTCCTCTTTTTACAGCAGGTCTTAAATTAATATTTTCAGCCCACCTTAAAACGTTTATATATGAGGAAACATCTAAGAATTCTGCAGCAGAATATAATTTACCTAAAGTTAATTGACCATACCAAGACCATATTGCAATGTCAGAGATCGTGTATTGATCAGTGCATATAAAATCCCTATTTTCTAAATGTTTATTTAGCACATCCAATTGTCTTTTTGTTTCCATTGCAAATCTATCGATTGGATATTCAAGCTTTTCAGGAGCATAACTATAAAAATGCCCAAATCCTCCACCTAAATACGGTGAACTGCTCATTTGCCAAAATAACCAATTCATGCATTCAACTTTTAATTGTGTTTCTTTTGGCAAAAAATTATTAAATTTTTCTGCTAAATATAAAAGGATTGAACCTGACTCAAAGACATATATTGGTTTATCATTACTGTAATCAACTAACGCAGGTATTTTAGAATTAGGATTTACTTCAACAAAACCAGAAGAAAACTGATCACCTTTACTAATTTCAATTAACCACGCATCGTAATCTGCTTCTTGAATATTAAGTTCTAACAACTCTTCAAGTAAGATTGTAATCTTTACGCCATTAGGGGTTCCTTGTGAATATAATTGAAGTTTATGTTTTCCAATTGGTAAATCATTA
>CACMZO010000039.1 GCA_902618195.1 uncultured SAR116 cluster alpha proteobacterium | reverse complement strand
TAATGGTCATACTGAATATTTAGGACACTTGTCAAAAGTTTTAAAAAAACCAATAATGATGTTAGAATCAGACAAACTTAGAGTTGTTCCATTAACTACACATATTCCAATAACTTCTGTAGCCAAAAAATTAAATACAGAAATGATAATTGAAAAAATTAACATTCTTAATAATGAATTAATAAACACCTATAAAATTAAAGACCCTAAAATTTATATTTCAGGTTTAAATCCACATTCTGGAGATGGTGGCAAAATTGGCAACGAAGAATTAACTCTGATTTACCCTGCGATTAAAAAATTAGAAGAATTAGGTTTAAATGTAAAAGGTCCATTTCCAGGTGACACGTTATTTCAAAAAAACAAAATTAAAGAGTATGATGTAGCTGTATGCATGTATCATGATCAAGCTTTAATTCCTATAAAAACGCTTTATTCAGGTAATATAATAAATACCACTCTTGGGTTAGATTTTATTCGAACTTCTCCTGACCATGGTACAGCATTAGATATTGCAGGCAAGAAAAAAGCTGATCCAAATAGTTTAATTTTAGCAATCAAAAAAGCTGAAGATCTAATTCATAAAAAGTATGTCAAATAATATAGATCAACTCAAAAGTTACAATTTTAAATTCAAAAAATCATTAGGACAAAACTTTTTATTTGACTCAAATATAACTGATAAAATTGTAAAGTATTCCTTGCCACTTTCAAATACCGTGATAGAGATAGGCCCAGGAGCAGGAACTTTAACTAAATCTATTTTGAAATCAAATGTAAATAAAATTATTTTAATAGAAAAAGATAAAAGTTTAATAAAATTACTTCAAAGTTTAAAAGAAAAAAATAATTCTATTGAAATTTATAACAAGGATGCTTTAAATCTTCCAATTTGGAAATTAGGACATGGTTCAAAAGAAGTTATCGCAAATCTTCCTTATAATATAAGTACAAAAATTCTGATTAATTTATTAAAAAACTCAAATCAATTTATTAAATTGACTATGATGTTTCAAAAAGAAGTTGCAAACAGAATAGTAGCTAATCCAGGGTCAAAGGTTTATAGCAGACTATCTGTAATGACCCAACTTAAAACGAAAGCAAAGATTTTATTTGACATACCTGACACTGCTTTTTTTCCAAAACCAAAAGTTCAGTCTAGCTTAGTCCAATTTATTCCATATAATAATAAAAAACATAATTTTGATTTTGAAAAAATGGAGGAATTAACAAGGTTTGTTTTTTCAAAAAAAAGAAAAATGCTTAGAACTATTTTTAAAAAAGAGGGTGGATCTTCATTTTTAGAGTCAATAAATGTATACCCAAACATCAGACCTGAAAATTTGACCTTAGAAGAATTTTGTAAATTGGAGCACGCTTTGAGAAAACACTAAGTTAAGTTTAATTTTTTTACAAAATCAGATAAATAAAGTTGCTTAGACAATTTTAGCCTTTCGACTTCTATAATTTTGACAATCTTTTGAAAAGTATTATCCAAATTATCATTAATCAAAACATAATCATATTCATCATAATGTTTTATTTCCTTAAGTGCTTTAGACATTCTAAAATTTATTTCTTTAATACTATCACTATTTCTTTTACTTAGTCTTTTTTTCAATTCGTCAATACTTGGAGGTAATAAAAATATTTTAATTAAATTCCCATTCATTGCTTGAGTAATTTGTCTTGTACCTTGCCAATCAATATCAATAAGGACATCAATACCATTTTCAAGCTGTTCTAAAACTTCTGATTTCAGGGTTCCATAATAATTTTCAAAAACAAATGCATTTTCTACGAATGAATTTTGAGACTTTAAATTTAAAAAATCTTTTTTTGATCTAAAATAGTAATCTATTCCTTCAACTTCGTTTTTACGTTTTTTTCTAGTTGTTACAGATACAGAAAGATGGATATTTTTATCATACTCAAGTAATTTTTTACAAATAGTTGTTTTCCCAGTGCCCGAAGGAGAGGATATAACTAATAAAACACCTTCTTTTTTAATTTTTTCCATAGTTTTTTAGATCCCTCATCCATAGTTTGATATTTTTTTTATGCTCTGAATAGTTTTTTGAAAACCTATGACCTCCTTTACCATCAGAAACAAAATATAAATAATCTGTGTTATTAGGATATAATACAGCTAAAATTGCTTTTTCTCCAGGGTAACAAATAGGTGTTGGTGGTAAGCCTTTATAACGGTAAGTATTAAAATAATTCTTTGATTTCAAATCTAAAGTTTTTAAATTATTTCCTTTTTTATTTAATGCATAAGCGACCGTTACATCAGACTGCAATTTCATGTTATTATCTAATCTATTCAAGAAAACACTTGAAATTTTTTTTAATTCTTCACTTTTTTTTCCTTCTTTTTCAATTATAGAGGCTAGTATTAATACATCAAATTTTGATTTAATAAATTTGTTCCTTTTTCTTTTTTTCCAATGAGATTCTATAATTTTATTTTGTTCAATCTCCATTTTTTTTAATAGTGAGGCTTTGCTATCTCCCCACTTATATAGATAGGTATCTGGTTTAAATTTACCTTCAGCAAGATAGGGAATTTCCCCTACTAATCCAGGAGTTTGTATTAATTTATTTTTTAATTCTTTAGAATTTGTTCCCTCTATAAGTGTAAATTTTCTATAATATACAATGTTCTTATTAATCTTTTCAAGAATGTCGATTAACGAATCACTTTTAGCAATTAAAAATTCACCGTGCTTTAATACAAACTTATCTTTTATAAAAAATTTTGAAATATGCCATTTTATTTTTGAAACTTTAATTTCTTTTTTGTTTAAATAATTTAAAAAAGTAGCTTCGTTAATATTTTTTTTAATTATAATCAACCTATCATGATTAGAGATTTCTTTAGTAAAAATTGAATTTATAAAATTACCTATTAAGTAAAAACATGAAAATACAATTATAAAAAAAAATAAAAGAAATTTAAAATTTTTAATCAATGCTACCAAAAATTAAACTTGCATTAGTTCCACCAAATCCAAATGAATTAGATAGAATATTTTTTATATTTTTCTTTTTGGATTTATTTGGCACGAGATCAAATTCAGAAGTGCCCTCATCAGGATTTTTTAAATTAATAGTTGGAGGAACTTCTTGATGTTGAATAGCTAAAATTGAAAAAATTGCTTCTACAGCTCCTGCAGCTCCCAGTAAATGTCCTGTCATAGATTTTGTAGAACTTATTGATAAACTATGTAAATTAGATGCAAACAACCTTTTAACAGCTTTTAGTTCAATCATATCACCTAACGGAGTAGAGGTTCCATGAGCATTGATATAATCAATATCATTTGGCGTTAATTTAGCTTCATGCAATGCTGAATTCATCGCCCTAAAGCCACCATCACCATCTGATGAAGGTGCTGTGATATGATAAGCGTCACCAGAAAGGCCATAACCTTTTATTTTAGAATAGATTTTAGCACCTCTATTTATGGCATGCTCTCTTTCTTCAAGTACTACTATACCTGATCCTTCACCCATTACAAAACCATCTCTATCTCGATCCCATGGCCTAGATGCTTCTTGAGGATTACTATTGAAGTTAGTACTTAAAGCCTTAGCAGCGGAGAAACCTGCCATACCTATCCTACAACAAGCGGCTTCTGATCCTCCAGCAATCATTACATTAGCTTTTCCACTCTCAATAATTTTAGCGGCATCACCTATAGCATGTGCACCTGTAGAGCACGCTGTTACCACTGAATGGTTAGGTCCTTTGAAATTATATTTGATACTAATCTGTCCAGAAATTAAATTTATTAATGCAGATGGTATAAAAAAGGGACTTATCTTCCTAGCTCCTTTAGTATTTAAAATCTCAGTTGTGTTAGCAATTGTTTCTAAACCACCAATTCCTGAACCAACTAAGACTCCTGTTTTTTCATTTTCATCTAGATTAGAAGGCACCCATTTAGAATCTTCTATTGCCATTTGTGCAGCAATTAAGCCATATGCTATAAATCTGTCAATTCTTCTAAGATCTTTAGAATCAATCCAATCATTAATATTTAGACCACCTTCTAAATCTTT
This sequence comes from uncultured SAR116 cluster alpha proteobacterium, assembly GCA_902618195.1. Taxonomy (GTDB): domain Bacteria; phylum Pseudomonadota; class Alphaproteobacteria; order Puniceispirillales; family Marisalimonadaceae; genus TMED54. The sequence continues at coordinate 167 of CACMZO010000039.1, read as the reverse complement.
CGATGCATTAGGGACTTGGCCAGCAATTTTACAAGGCAAATCATCAGTATCGAAATTTTCAATTTTATTTATACCACTATATCCGTTTATTAACCTTTTCCAATTAACATCACGACCAAGACCTAGCGGTGTTACAAGACCTATGCCGGTTACAACTACTTCACGCA
>CACMZO010000038.1 GCA_902618195.1 uncultured SAR116 cluster alpha proteobacterium | reverse complement strand
ACCAACAAGCTAAACGTACCCCTCTAAAATCAGTATGTCCAGCTAATTTAGAAAATAATTTAAAGGATGAAATCATTTTCTCAGCTATCTCAGCTCATAAAGCATTAGGTGCACGTCATTACTCACTTTTTGACTTTAGAATTGATGAACGGACTAACAAACCAATTTTTCTGGAAGCAGGACTTTTTTGGTCTTTTAGCAAATTAAGTATGATTTCAAAAATGCTATATTCTAGTGGTAATAACTTATTAAATACAATAGACCAAATCTGGCATGAAGCTTTAAATTGTGATTAAATTGGTTTTTAATTTAATATTTGACAATTTTAATTCTCTATCCTTTTACAGCACCTTGGGTAAGACCACTTACTATCTTTTTTTGAAAAAACATTACAAGTATAAAAAGTGGAACAGTAGCTGAAACAACAGCTGCAACAGCAAACATTACATTTCCTTCAGTATAAGTTGTTCCTAAAAAAGCAGCAATTTTGGGGATCATAGTTCTATTTTCATCGGATAACAACATAGCAGTCACAGCAAAATCATTATAAGCTAACAAAAAACTAAATAAACCTGTTGTAACCACACCAGGCCACATCACAGGAATAATAACGTGTCTAAATGCCTGAAATTGTGAACATCCGTCTACCTTTGCGCTTTCATCTAGTTCTTTAGGTATATTCTGAAAAAAAGAATGTAACATCCAAAGTGTAAAGGGCTGATTAATTGATACTAGTACAATTATAGTTGTTGGTAATATTCCCCAGATATTCCACTCAAAAAAAGGTGGCAGGTATCCAGCCACAAGAGTGATTGGAGGCATCGCTCTAAAAATCAATGCTGTTATTAAAAGCCAAAAAGTATATTTATAATTTGATCTAGATAAAGCATATGCCCCTAATGTTCCAATTGTAAGAGAAGTTAAGACAACAAAAAAACAAACTATAGCTGAGTTTACAAAAGATCTCCAAAATTCCTCCTGAACCCAAGCTCCTTCATAACCAGCTCCAGTAAACTGAGAGTTGTAAGTATCAAAAGTGTTCTTGCCAGTCACTGCATTATACCAATCAGAGATTGAAAAAAAATCAAGTTCCACTTTGAAAGAACCCCAAAATGTCCAAAAAAAAGGGAACGAGGCTAAAAATACCCAAATAATGATAAATGAGTAGATTAATATGGAAAATCTATTTGAGCTAATCTTTTTCATTTTTTAAACTTAAAATCCTTCCAGGTTCTTAGCAAAACTGGTGAAAGTAAAATAATTACGCCTATTATTGTCAAAATAGAGCTTGTTGCTGCAGCAGAAAGCTGTCGTGTTTCACCACCTAAGTCGTTAAAAATAATCCAGCTTAATGAAGTGGCATGTGCTTCTGCACTAAAACCAACTATAGGTTCAAATACTCGAAAATTATCCATTAATTGCATAAGTGCAACAAATGTAATTAATGGCATTAAATGAGGAATAATAATATAAATTACTTCTTCAAACTTATTTGCACCATCAATCTTAGCAGATTCAAGTTGATCTTTTGGAACAGTTTGTAATCCTGCATAAAAAACTATGAAGGAAAATGGAATTGCATGCCATACACCATATACAATTAGCATAATCCAAGTTAACGAGGTGGAAGCTTTAAGAGATAAGTCAGGATCACTCAATAACCATTGAATTAAATTTCCAATTATACCTCGCGAATCAATCATCCAAAATAATATTATTGAACCAATAAGGGGAGTAACAATCATTGGTAATAAAGAAAAAAAAATTATAATTCCTCTTAATTTTTTACTTATTGTGTTTACACTAAGCGCTATTAAAAAACCAAGTACAAGCATTATAGGAGTAACGGTAAATGTAAACGTAAGTGTAAAAAAAATTGCTTTATAAAATGGTAAATCAGATAAAGCTTTTATAAATTGGAAGAAATTATTATCCTTTTTCCACAACATTTTAACATTTTCAATAGCTAAATGGCCTCTATCAAAATAAATATCTAGTCCAACAAATTTTCCCAAAGGTTCAGTTTTTTTTAAATCATTTATGGCATCGTGATCAATTGACGTTACTTTTTTACAACCAAATGGATCACAATTTTCTACCGTCATAAGAACATTTTCATGTGGTGTATGAATTGATTGAAGAAAAATAGATATTAATGGCAAAAAAATAAAAATTAACATTGCCAAAAATGTTGGAAGAATAAACCAAAAAAAAGTTTTATGTTTCATTGAGAATGACTAGAAAGAAAATATTTTTCTAGCCTTGTGCAATTAAATTTATAAAAAACCTTTTTCTTTTGCAGCTGCACGATAAGCATCTTCAATATCAGATAATGTCTTTTCAGCATTTTCTTTACCTTGCATAAAATCCGCTAATTCAGCTCCTATTGCTGAATGCATAAGACCTGCATAAGGAAGCATTGGATAAGGCGTTGTTTTCATTTCTGCTGCTGCAAAAACACCTCTCGCTGCATCAGTAGGTGTGTATCCATCTAAAAGCCATACAGCTTGCTTCCTGATGTTTTCATCCTTTATGATTGAAGGATCAATAGCATTCATTAAAGCTATAAAAGTTGATTCTGCTTCAGCGTCACTAATATTTTTTGCTACTGTCCAACCATCCCAGAACAGTGTTGAAGCGGGTATACTTCCACTCCCCACAGTCATTGGGCCAGCTATATCCATTCCATTCTTAACAGCTTCAGATACTCCATCTGCATCAGTAAGAGTAGCTGCTCTACTTCCCCACATATTCATAAGAATAACGTTGCCAGCTCTAAATTCAGCATTTGTTGCGTTACTGTCGTGAGTTAAAAAATCGGGGTTCATGAAATCAGATAAAGATTTCATCATCATTAATGCTTTAATACCTGCATCCGAATTTACATTAGGTTCAGCTGAATTTCCTTTGAAATGTTTCCCCCCATAACCGATAAACATATTATTAAATTCCTGAGCTAAATTCCAGCCTGCTTTATACGCCCCACCAATTGGATTTTTTGCTAAGCCTGATTCACGAATTTTTTTTGCAGCCTCAAGCATTTCTTCATATGTTTTTGGTACAGAAATATTTAGTTTATCTAATACATCTTTTCTATATACTAAATGCTGAGCATTAGCCATAAAAGCAACAGCCATAACTTTACCATTTATTGTTATAAGCTGATTTTTCTTAAGCTTAGTTCCATGTTTTTTTACTAAATCGTCAAGTGGTCTAATTAAATCGTCATTTAAAAGAGCTACGATCGATGTATTTGCAACTATTGCCGAAGTGTATTCTGCTGGGTCATTACTCATCCCAGCAACATTTATTTTTTGATGATCAGCTGTTAGATTCGTCTTTACTTCAGCCCCTGTGCATTCTTTAGCACCAGCACCTACTGTTTGAATTGCAGGAAATTCGTTACCCACAATACTTACTCTAGCATCAATAGTACATTCACCAGTGCCTTTGACAGCCACATCAATTTTATCTTGAGAAAAATAATATATTCCACCTGCTGCTAATATTAATATTAATACGGCAAAAATTGATTTATTCGACATATAAATACTCCTTTAATTTATAAAATAACTAACACAAAAAAAAAATTTATTGAAGAATAATATTAAATTTTTAAATATCAAAATTTAATCGTTCTCCATTATTAAACTCAAAAAAATGACATTTAGGAATTGGCATTTTAATTGATACATTTTCTCCAATTTTTGAACTAAAATTGTTGTCAGTTTTTACATGTATTAAATTATCTTTAAGCTTAAGAGTTACTATTGTACTATCACCTAACAGTTCAATAGAATAAATTGGACCTTCAATATTACCATTTTTCTGAATTTTGGCATCTTCAGCTCTAAATCCTAGTACATATTTTCCATCTTTAACATTTAATTGTGAGAAACTTAAATCACTAGAAATTACCTTTTTATTTCTAATAGATATTTGTATCAAATTCATAGGAGGGCTTCCTATAAAAGAAGCAACAAATGTATTAAAAGGCTTATTATAAATTTCTTTTGGTGATCCAATTTGTTGTATTTTTCCATTGTTCATTACAACGACCCGATCTGCTAATGTCATTGCTTCTATTTGGTCATGAGTTACGTAGATAGTTGTAATTTTCAATTTGTTTTGTAGATGTTTTATTTGGGCCCGTGTAGAAACTCTCAATTTTGCATCTAAGTTAGACAAAGGTTCGTCCATTAAGAATATATTTGGATTTCTTACTAATGCTCTAGCAAGTGCAACTCTTTGTTTTTGTCCACCAGATAATTCTGCAGGTTTTCTTTTTAAAAATTTTTCCAATTCTACCATTTTTACAGCACGCATAACCAGTTTTTCGTGAAGTGATTTTTTTATTTTTCTAATTTTAAGAGGAAATCTTATATTTTCATAAACACTCATGTTTGGATATAAACCATATGATTGAAAAACCATAGATACATCTCTGTCTTTCGGTTCAAGATCATTAACTATAATATCATCAATCTTTATAGTCCCCGAAGACAACTCTTCTAGTCCGGCAATCATTCTCATAGTTGTTGTTTTTCCACATCCAGACGGTCCTAATAAAACTAAAAATTCTTCGTCCTCTATAGTTAAATTAAAATCATCAACTGCCTTAAAATCTCCCCATGACTTCGAAACATTTTCTAATTTGACAACAGCCATATTAAATTTGTTTTATCTCGAAAAAATTTTTAACTTCTTC
>CACMZO010000037.1 GCA_902618195.1 uncultured SAR116 cluster alpha proteobacterium | reverse complement strand
AAATAACAATTTTTAAAAACTAGTCTTAATCTTTTATTTGGTATAAAAATTGTATATTCTTCAATAATTATCAATTTGGGTTAGCTATGCGAGATTGGGATACAAGAATTAGTGAATTAAAAAAAAATATAGAAGCGGCTAGAAACCGTTTCGTAATACCATTTCTTGACTCTAAATATTTAGAAGAACAAGTTGTAAAAGATATAAAATCTAAACCAACAGTTAATGAAAAATCCGAAACTAAAGAAATTGACAAAAATGAGGAAACAAAAGATTCAAAAAAAACTACAGATAAAGATACCCAATCTATTCAACCTTCCCAAAATGAAGCAGAAATTATTGAAGCTAAAGAAGAGTTAAAAGACGAGGTTAAGGCATCTGAAGCATCTTCAAAAGAAGTCAAAGAAGAAAATGTTGAAGAAGTTCAAAAACTAGACACAGATCAAGTTGATGCAATGCTAGATGAGGTTAAATCTGAAGAAGCACCATCAGAAGAAGCAGAAGTAATTAAAACTGAAGAAGAGATAAAAGTCGAGGTTAAATTTGAAAAAGCATCGTCAGAAGAAGTTAATGAAGAAAATATAGAAGATGTTCAAAAGCTAGATATAGATCAAGTTGATGCAATGCTAGATGAGGTTACATCTAAAGATACAACGCTAGAAGAAGCAGAAATTATTGAAACTAAAGAAGAGGTAAAGGATGAGGTTGAGGTTGCTGAAGCGCCGTCAGAAGAAGCAGAAATTATTGAAGCTAAAGAAGAGTTAAAGGATGAGGTTGAGGTTGCTGAAGCACCGTCAGAAGAAGCAGAAATTATTGAAGCTAAAGAAGAGGTAAAGGATGAGGTTGAGGTTGCTGAGTTGCCACCGGGAAAAGTTAAAGAAAAACCAAAAAAGGGTAGAAAGAAAAAAATTAAAGAAGTTAAGCCAGATATCTTAGCAAATGAACTTACTAAGCTAGAAGCAATTAAAGAGGAAGATCTGACTGAAGAACAAGAAGATAGATTAATGGAGCTTAGAAGAATTAAGACACAAAGGTTAATGCATCAGGAAGCAGATGATCAATTTCAAAGTGAAATGAAACAAGCTGATGATGAAATTAAAACATTAAAATCTCAACTTAAAATTAAAGATCCACTTCCAAAAGGTTATGTGGAATGACTTTATTTATCTTATTTCAATTTTAAAGAAAATATGTTAAATTATACTTTTAGGGAGGTTTTATGTCAAAAATAGTTGAAACTAACTTTGGTACTTTAGTTGATTCAAAGAGAGTTGCTAGAGGATCCGCTTCTAATGTAACTAAAAAAGGCGCCTTTTACGTTTTCTCAATAAGAGTGGAAGGCGATGATATAAGAGAATATTCATTTACTGACAGAGCTAGAGCTGAGCAAATGAGAAATATTCTTATAAGCCATCTAGAAACAAGAATTTCTAAAAAAATTAAGAAGTATAATTAACTTCTAATTTTTTTTTCTTCAAGTAAGTTATTAATTTTCTCAATTTGAGGACTTATTTGTTTAACAAGACTATTAATTTCATCTGAATAATTAAGAGTTCTTGTTTTAACAATTTCGTATATCAAGTCATCAAATTGCTTTTTAATTTCTAAATATTTTTTTGACATATATTACTCCTAACTAAAAAAGGCAAAAATCATGCCAAAATTATATTTCTTGAGTAATTGTTATAATTTTTCTAGTTCTATCAATTTGATTTGACCATTTTTTGTCATAAATATTAATCATTTTTTTTAGAACGTCACTTTTTAAAATTTCATTAGCCATTTTTAGATTATCAAATTCATAATATGCGTAATGATTATCCTCATTTTCTACTTCCCATCCTCTAGAAGCAGAAATCGCACCAAACGACTGTTTGGCCTCAGACAAATGTTCATTTTCATACCAATCATCAAAATCTTTTTTTAAATGTGATGGTACAAGTGATTTAACAACAAGAAATATTCTCATAAAGAATTAAAATCTTTCTATATTCTCTTTTACAAAAAGATCATGGAAATTTTGTTCTTGCTGAGCCCCAACTAAATAACTTGTACCTAAAATATAAGTTGGAACTCCAGTTACACCTGTTTTATATGAATATTCCCAATGTTTATCGATTACATCTTTGTAGGTCCTTTTTTCTAAGATTTCTTTTGCTTCTTTTTCTGGAAGTTTAGCTCTGGATGCAGCATTCAAAAGAATATCTATTTCATAAACATTGTTTTTATTTATAAAGTAAGATTTATAAAGTTCATCATGTATATCGTCATTTTTATATTTAAATTGTGCCCAATATCCGAGTTCTTGAGCTAATCTACTATTATAAGTATACTCTCTGTCGTTATATTCTAGATTTTCTTCATTCATAAGTTTACTCATCATAGAGTTTTTTTGATTCAATTCTTCTTGAGAACAACCGAACAAATCAAGTAAATTTCTTCCTCCTTTTGGTGTATCAGGGTGTAATGGGAAGTGTATAATTTCTGAATTAATTTTATATTTTGAAATTACTTTTTTTAGTCTTGCTTGTCCTAAATAACACCAAGGACAAACATAATCAGTAAAAATTTGAAGTGTTTTTATTTCCATTTTTTAACAACTTTATTTCAATATATATTTTATGATATATAATCCGAAGATAAATATGAAATTAATTACAATGAATTCCTACTTTAATTTTGAAAATACATATACCTACTTGCCAAAATGTTTTTTTACATTGCAAGATATTGAGGAGGTTCCATCTCCGGATTTGGTTATTTTCAATGATAAATTAGCTAAAAGTCTCGATATAAATATTCCTTCAAATGATAAAAAAGAATTAGCCAAAATTTTTTCTGGTAATTTTAATAATAAAAATATGAACACATTTGCACAAGCATACGCTGGTCACCAATTTGGTCATTTTACGAACCTAGGCGATGGAAGAGCGTTGATGCTAGGTGAGCATTTAAATAAATGTGGCAAAAGATTTGATGTTCAGATGAAAGGATCTGGGGTAACGCCTTACTCCAGGCAGGGAGATGGAAAGGCAGCCTTAGGTCCAATGTTACGAGAATATATAATAAGTGAGGCTATTCACTATCTTAATATTCCAACAACTAGAAGCTTGTCAGTTATAAAAACTGGTGAAGATGTATTTAGAGAAAAAAAATTAAAAGGATCAATTCTTACGAGAATTGCCTCATCGCATATTAGGGTAGGAACATTTCAATATGCGGCTGCACAACAAGACATAAAAATTTTAAAAAGTTTATTTGATTATACTGTTGACAGACATTATTCAGAACTAAAAAATTCTAATGAAATCTTAATGGAAGTTCTAAAGGAATTTTCTTTAAAACAAATTAATTTAATAACGCATTGGATGAGAGTAGGTTTTATTCATGGCGTAATGAATACAGATAATATGACACTTTCAGGTGAAACTATTGACTACGGTCCATGTGCTTTTATGAATTCTTATGATCCTAACACTAAATTTAGTTCAATTGATCATATGGGAAGATATTGTTATAAAAACCAACCGATCATCGCACAGTGGAATATCGCTAGATTTGCAGAGACTTTACTTCCTTTAATATCAAGCGATTTAGATGAAGCAATAAAAAAAGCTGAAGATGTAATAAAGTCTATACCAGAAACTTATAAAACCTGTTGGTTAAATATGATGAGAAAAAAATTAGGCTTAGTTGATAAAGATAATGAAGATGAAAATATTATTAATTCCTTACTCTCTTGGATGGAAAAAAATAATGCTGACTTTACAAATACATTCATTGATTTAATGAACGAAGAAAATCTTGATCAAAGTATCTACAAATCAAATGATTTTAAGAATTGGCTTGAGATTTATAAGAAAAGGAAATTGAGTAAAAATTTTTCCAAATCTAAATCACTTAAACTTATGCAGGAAAATAACCCTGTTATAATTCCAAGGAACCATATTGTAGAGAATGTTTTGTCAAGTGCCGATGAGGGAGATTTAAAACCTCTTAATAAGTTTTTAAAAATATTAGAAAATCCATATGATAATAATTTAAAAATATCAAATTACTACAAAACTGATATTAAATCAGGCGAACCATATATGACATTTTGTGGGACATAAATAGTTTATATTTTTTGACTAACGTCCCACCTTTTTTTTAAATATCTACAAGTATCGCAGCCAAAAGATCCATCTGGATAAATATCTTGATCCATTAGATTTTTTGCTTCACTGATAGTCTTACTTACCCAACTATCATTACAATCTAATTTGATAAGATGTAATTCAAATTTTAAAGTTTGATTAAACATTGGTTCATTTTTTAAGCCATTAAAATAAACTAGATAGGCTGTGTCAGATACTTTAAATCCATTTTTCCGAAACAACCATTGATACATTTCTAATTGTCTTCTGTAACCTTTTGGATATTCATATTTGTTCCAGGTTTCCTCCCAATCAAAATTATTTTTTGAAGTTGATTTGACGTCAGATAAAATAAGTTCACCATTAGGTTTGACCCAAACATCATCTACTGCTCCATAAAAATGAACATCAGTGTCACTGTCATAATAAGAAATACCTTGAAAATTATTTCTCCATTTGTCCATTTCCTCATGTTTAAACGGCACAGCATCAATATTATTTTCTAAAAAAAGTGGATGTGGTTCTTGTTTTTCTCTGTAATAGTCAAATTCATTCTTACATAAATTATCTACAGCGGTATTTAGTGTAAATGGAAGTGTGTTAAGTCTTA
>CACMZO010000036.1 GCA_902618195.1 uncultured SAR116 cluster alpha proteobacterium | reverse complement strand
GCTGCCATCAATTGCAATATCTAAAGCATTATCAGTTGTAATAATATTTCCTTGAGTAAAAAGTTTATCAGTATTTATGATTTTTACACCAGTACCAACATTAAAACCTGAAGTAGTTCTTGTTTCACCTGTTGTTTGTGCACCTGAAGTTTTTAAAACCTGATATAAAAGTGATTCAAAATTTGCTCTATCTCTTTTAAAACCAGTAGTATTTACGTTAGCAAGATTATTTGAAATAACTTGCATTCTTTTGTTTTGCGCATTTAAACCTGTTTTAGCTACATGCATTGCATTTGACATAAAAAAAACTCCTAATATTCATCTATTAGGAGTTTGCAATACATATGCCAAAAAAATTAATTAGGAATTCTCATCAAACTTGCACCAGCCTCGTCGAGTTCTTTTGCTGTGGTTATAAATTTAACATTTATTTCATAAGCTCTTGACTGTTCTATCCCAGCTACCAATTGATCAACGCTTTTAACATTAGAACTTTCTAAAAAGCCAGAAACTATTGACGATAATTGGTCAGACTCAGGTATTCCTCCTTGTTCAGTTCTAATGTAACCATCTAGAGATTTAACTAATTTCACATTAACATTTCCTCTTGTTGTGCCAATCTGACCAACATTAATTTCTTGTCCAGGTTCGGCATTAAGAGGTTGAATAGTAATAATACCATCTTTTGCAATTGATATTTTCTGAAAAGGAGGTATTTCAATTGGTTCTAAATCAGCAGATAGAATTTGGGCACCGGTATTATCAATTAAAATACGATTTTCATCAATTTTTAAATCCCCTCTTCTTGATAAAGCTTGATTTCCATTTTTTGGATTAACTATAAAATATCCGTCTCCATCAATTGATAAATCTAAAGGTCTTTCTGTAGGATTTAAAGCTCCTTGGCTATTATCAAATGCACCAACGTCACTCAAAGCATAAACTCTTGGATCTATTCCCTTTTCTCTATCAAGGTATAATGATCCAAAGTTTGCGTGTATATCCTTTTTAAAACCAGGCACATTAGTATTTGACAAATTTTGAGAAGTCACAGATTGATTGTTTTTCAAAATCTGCATGCTGTTCAAAGCTGTGAATATACTTTTATCCATTTATTAAACCCTTTTTAATTTATGCCCTAATTTGAATAATTGCCTGAGTTAGAGTTGTATTTGTCTCAATGGTTTTAGCATTAGCCTGAAAGTTTCTTTGTGCTGTAATTAAGTTTACAAGTTCCTCAGTAATATCCACATTTGATCTTTCTAGAGAACCTGAAAGAATTGTGCCATAACCATCAGCACCAGCTTCACCAACATTTGCAACACCTGAAACTGATGTTTCCACATATGTAGCGTTACCAATCTGTTTTAAACCATTTTGGTTATTAAAATTAACAGTTACCAATCTACCTAGTGCAATGTTCAAACCGTTCGTGTAATTTGCACTCACTAGACCGTTAGATGCAACATCTAAACCATCAAGTTTACCTACTGTTTGTCCATCTTGAGTTACAGATTTCACATTAAAATCAGATGCAAATTGTGTTGACCCATTAAAATTAAGATCCAAATCGATTGATAATGCGGACTGGTCTAGATCTGCATTTGCTGCAAAGTCACCTTTGTAACCAACTTTTTGTATTGGACTAACTAAGTTACCTTGTGTATCAAAGGTTAATTCTCCTGGTCTTAAGTAAACTTTTGCAAAAGTACCATTTGTAGTTGGTGTCCAAGAACTATCAGGTGCTAATGTTGTGGTATTACCATCATCATTCACATATAAAGATTGTCCAGTAGCAGAAGTTGCTGTAGCATTAGCCATATTTACAAAAGATGGTGTTGATCCTGTTTGAAGTTCTAGATTATCTAGTCCTAATCGAGCACTTCCAGAAACGAATATTTTACTTTTTATACCAGTAGTACCTGTTGTAAATGTAAAAGAATTTGTATTTGTATTATAGACAACAGTAACACCATTTACTGTGTTTCCAGTACTGTCTTCCATCTGGTTAATTCTTTCTTGAAGAGCTGTTGCTAATTGAGTTCCATTATAAACACCTTCAGGTACTTTAATAGCAGCCGTTATATCATTTACGTTTACAACAAAAATTGTTTCTTCAGCTGCAGAAGATAAAAAGAAATCTTCAGATAAATCTTCATTTGAGGTTTTGCCGCTTAAAGTAGCAGCTGTAGACTGTAATCCTTTACCAGCAGTATCACCTGCAGCTACTGAAACAGCAGATGTGGCATTAATTCCTAACAGAGCATTAGTCCCACCTGTGCCAGCAGTGGCAGCTGTTGCTTCACCGTTGACAATAGCAAGTCTTCCAATCTCAATATTTGAAGCAGCCTGACCTGCATCACCAACACCTACAGCAGAGTTTGAAGGTATATCCTCACCGGTACTTCCACTGGAAATATCAAACTTTCTTGTTAAATTATTATAAGTTACTTCTACTCCATACGCTCTTTGAGTATCAGCTGCGATCTGATCACCATTAAAAACAATTGACTCTGCTTTTAATACAGCACCACCTCCGATATTTGCTGTAGCTTTATTAGCCAATGTTTTTAAACCAATTGCATTTGAACCAGTTCCTTCACCAGGTGCGTAAGCTGAAAAAGAAAACATTTTACTTGATGTTGATGTTCCGATTTTTGAAGGAACACCTTGTAAACTAAAATGTTGTCCAGAAGAATCATACGTAATTTTAAGAGCAGGATCGTTTTCATCGACCCAATCATCAGTAATCAATATCTCTTGGAAAATTTTATCACCATTTGAATGAGCTTGTTTCCTTGTGCCTGAAGCTCCCCTCGTCAAACCTGTAAAAGTAGTATCAGTTTTACCTGTGTAACCAATTACTTCTGTTCCAATTCTTAAAAATCCAGAGTCTTCAAACCCAGCAGTAGAAACAACAGTTAGTGTTGTATCTTCTGCAGTTGCCGCTGATGCAGTATTGGTAGTTCTTGTCTCTAGTCCCATGGTCTCAACACTCTCAACTAAACTAATCTCTGGAGCTTGCTTAACATTGTCTGATCCAGTGCCATGTGTAGCTGCTGTTGAACCAAAAGCACCTCTAGTAATGCCATTAAAAGTATTATTCGTATCGTCTTTACTTGTATATGTAAAAAATTCTGTTCCTATCATAATTGTACCACTGTCAGCAAAAGAAGAGGTATCATCTATTGTTATAGTTGTAATAGGATTTGTAGTACTTATTGCAACTGTTAAATCGTCTGAAGCTGCAGCTGCTGCAGTTGTGTTATCTGAAGCTCGTGTCAAACCCGTGAAGGTAGTATCTGTTTTACCAGTATATGTAACTCTCTCATTGCCAACTAACAATGTTCCTGTGTCTGGAAAACCCTCGGTTGAGGCTACTGTAACATTATCTTGAGAAGCATCCATGGCTGTGGTGCTTGTATATGTTGTGTTTCTAAGTTTGTCTGTAAATCCACTAAAAACATCTTCACTAAACGATGCTAATTTTATTGTTGCATCATCCAAAGCTGTTGCAGGACTTGTGCCATTTTGACCTCTACCATTAATCACAAATGTAGTAGCTGTTTTACTAGAATAAGTTAGTTCTTCAGTACCAATCAATAAAGTACCAGTGTCTGGAAAACCAGCAGTTGTATCAACAGTTATTGTAATATTATTGTTCGTATTCATTCCACTTGCTTGATTTAATAAAGTGTTAGGTTGTTTAACATTACTATTTAAATAACCATGTTTATTTAACTCTTTAAGAACAATTCTATTACTTCCAAAATGTTGAGTTTGATTATCAAAAATATTAGTTCCACCTTCAAAGTAAGCTTGAACATCTTTTGATTCAGTATGAAGCACTTTGATTTTTGTGTCTGTAATATTAATTGCTGAAGTTGAGTCTGATTTTAGATTTAAAAATTTATTACCATTTGCATCAGTTCCAGCACTAGAAACAGAGAATTTTGCACCATTATACTTTAAATTATTAACTTCAGAAGTTGATGTGTCAAATTCTCCAGCTAGATAAACTTCAGTTGGAAAAATTGTAGTTGATATTGTATCATTAGGATCATTCACAAAAACTTTTAATGTACCACTAGCATCTTGAACCATTGTGTTACCACTTACTGCTTTAACATCTAATGAGCTTTCAAACACTTTTAACAAAGGTGAAGAGTTGTAATAGCTATGTAGTAAGAATTTAGTTTCATCAGTAACTGCATTTTCGTTAGTTAAATCTGTAGCTGGTTGTTTATAATTAAAACTTAGTACTTCTGTTTCTTGAATTGCATTTGCTATTTTGGCTCCAGTTCCTCTCGCAAATAGTGATGAGCTAACACCATAAGTAGATGAATTATTAGTTGCTCCATCAGATGATACAGCTGCTCTATTTAACGCATCATTTATTCTTAATTGAGCATGAGCTAGAAATTCTTCTCTTTCAAAGTTTGGTGAAGCAACATTTTCAATACCACTTGTTGAACTAAATAAATCTTCAGTAACAAAACTATCTTGCATTAAGTCTACCTTAATTGCAGATAATGTTTGAATTTCATCATTATTATCTAACTGGTTAAATTGAATTGAGAAGTTTCCATCCGTTACTGGATCAATTGACAATTTAGAATCATCACCTAAACCTGCATTAATTGCTCTCTGAACTTCTTTTGCAAGAGAAGCTGCAGTATATGATCCAGGTCTTATATCAATACTTTTAAAAGCCGCACTACCAGTAGTATCATCAACTCTTATTGTAAGAAAA
>CACMZO010000035.1 GCA_902618195.1 uncultured SAR116 cluster alpha proteobacterium | reverse complement strand
AAATTCAAAAGTTAAGATGAGGAAATTTCTAATAACCTTGTCAACTTTACTTCTTTTTACATCAAAAACTGCAAATAGTGTGCCAGATGCTGGTAGTTTGTTAAAGGGTGAAGAAGATATAAAAAGTTACAAAAAAATCCCTAGAACTATTCCAAAAATTGATCAAGAAAAAGATAAAAAATCTAAGCCTGTTGGGGATTTAAAATCTTCAATATTTGTTAATGATATAAAATTTTTAGGAAAAGTTGAGAAGTTTACAGTATCTAAATTAAAATCTTTGTTAAAAGATTATATTAATAAAAAACTAACTTTTTCTCAAATAAATGAAGCTGTTGAATTAATTCAAGAATTTTATCTTGTTAATGATTTTTTTCTTGCGAAAGTGACCCTTCCTGAACAAGAAGTTGTTGATGGAATAATATTTATAAACATAAATGAGGGACGCTTAGATAAAAAGGATCCATATGTAATAAGGGCTGAAAATCTTAGATTATTTAAAGATATTTTAACTGACTATTTAGAAAATGCACTCAGTACTGGTGTTACTAAAAATGGATTAGAGCGAGCTCTTCTAAATATTAATGATTTGCCTGGAATATCTGCTATATCTTCAATTGAACCAGGAGCTGAAGAAGGATCATCTAAAATCGTGCTTAATGTCATTGAAGATGACTTGGTGTCTGGAAACATTACCTTAGATAATCATGGTAATAGATATACAGCTAAACAAAGAAACACTATCAAAATTGATTTTAATAATCCTTCTAAAATTGGCGATAAGTTATCAATAACTAAAACATTTAATGCTGGTGAAAAATTTGATTTTACACAATTCGATTACGAGGTACCTGTTGGCCAGAGTGGTTTTAAAGCCTTTGCTTCAGCTTCAAGACTTGAGTTTGAAATTGGAAAAGAGCTGAAAACAAATCCAGTTTCTTTAGGTAATGCTGATACTATTGAAGTTGGAATTAAATATCCTATTCAAAGAACTAACAATCAATCAGTATTTATGAAGACTAGTATTGAAAAAAAGGAAATTTATAATGAAACAACAGGAGTTTTAACAAATGATAAAACGGTTGAAAATGCTAAGATAGGATTGGATTTTGAAGGAAAAAATGTCCTTCAAGACAGTAGTTTAACTGGTGTTTCAGTTTCAGGTATATTTGGAGATCTCGATTTATCAAAAGTTAATTCAGATTATTTAAATGATCAAAGATCATCTGGACCTAAAACCCATGGTGATTTTAACAAAGTTGTTTTAGATTTTTATCATATTCACAAATTTACGGATAAAATTAATTTTAAATATTATGGTTCTCTTCAACATGCTTCTAAAAACTTAGATAGTTCTGAAAAATTTTCTTTAGGTGGTGTGTCAGGTATAAGGGCTTATCCATCTGGCGAAGCATCTGGAGATGAGGGGCAAAAATTATCTTTTGAAGTTCAATATGATCTCTCAAAACCAGATATGGATTTTGATTTGATAGGAACTTTGTTTTATGACTATGGAAAAATTAGACAATACAAAGATTCATCAAATATTACCCTTACAACTCCAAATGAATACAGTTTATCTGGTTGGGGTGTTTCTTTTGATTTAATAGCAAATGAAAGGGTTAAATTAAACTTAGGTTGGGCTCAAGCAATTGGAGATAATGACGGACAATCATCTTCTGGCAATAATAGTGATGGTAGAGGTGGATCTTCTCGCGCTTGGTTTCAGGTTGTTTTTAGGTTTTAAAAATGACCTTTTTGAAGGGCAAAATATGTAAACTAATTGCTATAAATTCTATAGTATTTTCATGTTTTGTTTTTGATAGTAATTCTCAGGAACTTCCTGAAAACCCATCGGTTACTCATGGTAATGCGTCTTTTGAAAAAGTTGGGAATAATCTGACGATCAAGCAAAGCACTCAAAAACTAATAACAAACTGGTCATCATTCAATATTGGAAAGGCAAATCAAGTTGAATTTAAACAACCAAGTTCTGTTTCTACTGCCTTAAATAGGGTTCAATCAAATGATCCAACTCATATTTATGGAAGTTTAAAATCAAATGGTCAGCTTGTCTTGATTAATCCAAGTGGTGTTTTATTTCACAATGGATCAAAAGTAGATGTGGGATCAATTATTGCCTCAACATTAAATTTGAGGGATGGAGATTTTATTAATGATAAATATGTTTTTCAAAAAAATGGGTTATCTGGTGTTGTAAATAACCAAGGAGAAATCAAAGCTTTTGAAGGAGGAACTATAGCTTTAATAGCTCCTCAGATACAAAATAAAGGAAAAATTGAAACAGCAAATGGAACTGCAGCTTTAATTTCAGGAGAAAGAGTTAGTCTAAGTCTAAACGGAAATAATTTAATCCAATATTCGATTGAAAGAGGGGTTTTAAACTCTCTAATTTTAAATAAACAGGCCATTAGAGTTGATAACGGAACAATTATTTTGTCTGCTAAAGGGGTTAAAGAAGTAAAAAATGCAGTTGTAAATAATTCAGGAACATTACGAGCTGATGGAATAGTCAAACAAGGTGGTAAGATTTTTCTAACCGCTAGAAACGGAAAAATATCAAATTCAGGAACAATTGCAGCTAATTCTCATGAAAATAGGGCTGGGTCAGTAAGAGTTACTGCTGAAAAAATAGAAATTAACGATAATTCGTCAATCCAGGCTATAGGAGGAAAGTCAGGTGGATTGATTGAAATTGGTGGAAGCTGGCAAAATAACAATAAAGATGTTTATCAAGCAACGATTACAAATATTGCAGAAGGTGCATCTCTTGACGCTTCATCCTATGATTTTGGAGATGGCGGTGAAATTGTTGTTTGGTCAAACATCTATGACGCAAATTCAAAAACAACAGTTAAAGGGTCATTGACAGCTGATGGTGGTAAATTTAAAGGAAATGGGGGTGGAATTGAAACTTCAGGTTATTCTCTAGATATAGATAATATCAAAGTTTCTACAAAATCTAATACAGGAAAAAATGGTCAGTGGCTTATTGATCCTTTTAATATAACAATTGGATCTGGAAGTGATTTAAACTCTGGATCGAGTCCAAATTTTGCATCAGATGGAGATAATGCTTTTGTTAACGTCTCAACATTAGAAACAGCATTATCTTCAAGTAATGTAACTGTTCAAACTGGTGGTTCGAGTTTTCAAAATGGTGATATTACAATTCAAAGCACAATATCATCAAGCAGTTCGAATGATTTAACCTTAGATGCTTCAAATGATATTATTTTAAATGCAGATATAACAAGAACAGGAAGTGGTGGGTTAATACTTGAGCCTGATGGCAACGATGTAAGTGGAAGTGGAACTATAAGATTATCAGCCGGTAGCAGCATATCGACTTCAAATAATGCTAATGTTAGTAATAATATTCAGTTAAATGGTTCTGGTAATATTGATTTTAGTAGTGGCACTGGAACGACTACTTATTCGGGAGTAATTTCTGGGTCAGGAAATCTTAGAAAAATAGCTTCAGGGATTGTTAATTTAAACGGCTCAAATACATACACAGGTGACACAGACATACAAAATGGAACATTAAGAGTAAACGGGTCTTTATCTGATAATTCAGAGGTAAATGTTGGTTCTTCTGGAATTTATCGTGTTCAAAATAGTCATAGAATAGCATCTTTAACTGGAGATGGTAGTGTAATTATCTCATCTAGTCGTACTCTCTCGACTGGATCCTCAGGAAATAATACGTTCAACGGTATTATTTCAGGTTCAGGTGGTTTAACTAAATTAGGTTCAGGTACTTTTACTTTGAATAATGCTAACACTTATTCTGGTACGACAACAGTTTCCGAAGGAACGCTAACAGTTCAGGGTACTTTATCTAATAATTCAAATATTTCAGTCGCATCAGGTGCAACCTATACACTTAATAATGATGATACAGTTGGATCATTGTCAGGAGCAGGAAATATTTCTGTACCCTCTGGTATAACATTAACCTCAAACGCCGGAAGTAGCTCAACATTTTCTGGAAATTTATCTGGTGACGGCTCTTTTATAAAAGATGGTTCTGGTATTTTGACTTTATCTGGAGCTAATACAATAACTGGGTCAACAACAATTAAACAAGGTTGGATCAGCATAAGCGCCGACAATAATTTAGGGACTGCTCCCGGTACTGTATCTTCTTCGCATTTAGTTTTGAATGGAGGTGGGCTTCAAACTAGAGCTAATTTTTCTTTAAATTCAAATAGAGGCATTAACTTAGGCTCAAATAATGGAAGTATTTCAACAAATTCGTCAACTACTTTTACCTATGCAGGCAATATTGGGGGAAGTGGTGATCTAACTAAATCTGGTAATGGGGTATTGTTATTAACAACATCAAATAATTATTCAGGTACAACTACTATCAGTTCTGGATCTTTAAGTATTGATAATGACGATAAACTCGGAACTGTACCTGGTTCACCAACAGCAGGTCATTTAATTTTAAATGGTGGTACTTTACTAGCAAACTCTACATTTACGTTAAACAGCAATAGGGGAATAAACTTAAATAGTAATTCCAATGTAGAAGTGGCTGATACAGTTACATTAAGCTATGACGGTATTATTGCAGGTAGCAGAGATCTAACAAAATTAGGTTTAGGAACTTTCCTACTGTCAGGAGCAAGTAGCTACTCCGGTGATACGAAAATCAATGCAGGCACATTACAGACAACTGGAACTTTAGCTGATACAACTGATGTAAGTGTGGCTACTGGAGCTGTATATGATGTTGATGCAAGTGATACAATTCAAACTTTAAGTGGCGCAGGCAGTATTGAATTAGCAAGTGGTATAACATTAACGAC
>CACMZO010000034.1 GCA_902618195.1 uncultured SAR116 cluster alpha proteobacterium | reverse complement strand
AAGTCTTCTAAAATTTGATATCTTTTATGATTATCAAATTCTTTAGTTTCAATTATAGATAACAAATTATCTTCAACAGACAAACCTTTAAAAATAGACATTTCTTGAGGAAGATATCCTAATCCAATTCTGGCCCGTTCATAAACAGGATATCCAGTGATATCAGTTTTCCCAATATTTACTTTTCCATTATCGGGTTTTATTAATCCTGCAATAATGTAAAAACATGTTGTCTTTCCAGCACCATTGGGACCTAATAAACCGACCACTTCACCAATATCTAAATCAATACTAACATTATCTAAAACACTAATTTTTTTATAAGTTTTACTTAAATTTTTAGCAATTAATCTCTTATCAGAATATTGAGTTTTAAGTTTTTTTATAGGTTGGATCGTTTGAATTTGTTTTAGAAACTCAAGTTGTTCTTTTAAAGTTGTCAGTTTGCTCTCCTAATCTATTTTTGAATTGGTGAAAAAACACCTTTTACTCTTTTAGATTTGCTACTTTCAATTTTACTTTTTCGAGTATTTAGATTCATATATCCTTTTTCACCACTCAATATACTTTTATCTCTTTTTATAATAACATTACCTTCTAAAGAAATTAAATTTGTTTTATTATTATATTTAGCTCTGTTGCATGTGATTGTCTCTGAATTAGTTTCTATTTTAACATTTCCTTGAGCAGATGCTGAAATTAAGTTGTTATTGATTTTATCAAATTTAGCATTAATTTTTTTTGAAAAAATAGATACAGGACCATTTAAAACAAGTTTTACATCACCTTCACTATTAGCAATTTTTTTTATATCATCAAAAGAAATAATTTTTTTTGATTGTAGTTTAAAGGCTTTTGCTTCAATTGATTGAGTATTACCTTTTAAAATGGTAATTTTATCTTTAAAATTGTATCTAGCAAAATTAGATTTTGCTATAGTATCTTGATCAATAATAATTACATTCCCAGTTGCTTCTATGTATGTAATATCAGAATTTTTTATTTTTCCCATAAATGCTGTAATGTTATCAGCTTTTACTGAAAAATTGCCTTTTGAGGCTTTGGCATTACCAGAGGCGACATAAATTTTTTGTTTTTCAAAATATTCAATTGATTTATCGGCTTCAACTTTTAATTGATTAGGATTTTCATAAGCAACAGCTGAGTTAAAATAAATTAGGGTCAAGAAATATAAAATATAATATTTAATTTTTCTTATTTTCATATCAATCAATTGTTAATTTAGCTTTGCCAAATACTTTTATGTATTCTCCATAATTTTTAAGGCTTAAGCTAGACCCTTGTATTTTTGAGTTTCTAATTTTAATCTTGACAGGTGAGTTTGTATACATGTCACCAGTATCAAACATCCCTGAGAGCTCTTCAGTTTTCAAAGCAAATTTTTTTTTAATGTTATAAATATTAACATTGTTATCAAGTTTAAACTTAGAATAATTATTAATAATATAACCATAGTTTGAAGTAATTTTTGTAATATTATTTTTTTTTATAATTTCAGTGATCGGGTTTATCAGTTTTATAAATTTTTCTTCTTTATTTTCTTCCATCAAATCTGCAATAATTTTAATTTTCTCTCCATTCGGCTGATTTTGTTCGATGTTAACTCCAACTGTTTTACCTTCTTTTGATGGGTCAATATCTTGGATTTTTTGTGAGTTTAACTGACTGTTTCTATTAATATAATTAAATGTAAGAATCGAAATTATTAAAACAATTAAAATAATAAAAATAGATTTTGCACTTAATTTGAGTTTCATCTTAATGAGCAAATATATCTAATTCTTGAAATCCTTCTAAATCTAATTTGACGCGTGTTTTTAAGCTTTCAAAACATTCAAGCGCTAAATTCATTTTTCCTTCTCTAAGTAGTATTTCATCTAATTTAATTTTTAATTTATGAAGAAACAACACATCTTGTGCAGCATACACCAACTGATCTTTAGATAATTTTTTTGTTCCCCAATCGGAGGTTTGATTAAATTTATCAAGTTCAATATTAAGTAAATCTTTACATAAATCTTTTAAACCATGTTTTGCACCAAAGGTTCTAGATAATTTAGAAGCTATTTTTGTGCAATATATTGGCCCAACAACTGGGCCAACATTTCTGTTAAGTATAGCTAAATCAAATCTTCCATAATGAAAAATTTTGGTAATACTTTTATTTTTTAATAATTTAATTAAATTTTTAGGTTTTTCTTCAGGTTGTTTTGATAATTGTAGTAAATGAGCAATATTATCTCCAAAACAAACTTGAACTAGACAGAGTCTATCTCTATTAAGATTTAAACCCATAGTTTCAGTATCAATTGCAACCATTTTTTTTAAATTTAATGTTGATGGAAAATCATTTTTGTATAATTTATACTTCATTATAATATTATTAATATATTTTAGAGTAAATTTGAATGCAAAACTTTCTTACAAATAAAAAATTCTTAATCTTGGGTGGATCTGGATTTGTTGGTAAGTCGATTACAGAAATTCTCCTATCGTACGGTGCTAGAGTAGTAGTTTTAACAAGGAACTCAAATAAAATTAAACCATTAAAAGTTTCTGGGTATCCTGGCCAATTAGAAATAATTTCAGGAAATATATTTGAAGACGGTTTGTTAGAGTTATTAATTAAAGATAAATTCGCAGTTATAAATTTATGTGGGGTATTATACGAAAAAAATAAAGATGAATTTAATACAATTCACAATTTTTTGCCTGATATGATAAGTAAATTATGTAAAAGACATAATATTAAAAAATTTATTCACATCTCAGCACTTGGGGTCTCAAAAGATTCATCTAGTAAATACTCTCTAACAAAAGCATTAGGTGAAGAAAACATAAAGAAAAATTTTAAGTCCTCTATAATATTAAGACCTTCTATTATTTATGGTAATGGTGACAATTTTTTTGGTTTGTTTTCTAAAATATCTAAATTTGCTCCAGTCATCCCAATTATTGGGCCTAACACAATGTTTCAACCAGTTTACGTGAATGATGTCGCATTAGCAGTTATTGAAACACTTAAAATTAACAACAATAAAGCTAAAATTTTTAACATTTGTGGTCCAAAACAATATTCTTTTTATGAATTAATCAAAATTTTACTCTCCTTTCTTAAACGAAAAAGAATTCTGATTAAAGTAAATCCAAAAATAATGATGTTTCCTGGGTTGGTTTTGCAAAATTTTCCAAATCCACCATTTACATATGATCAAATGAAACTTCTTTTAAGAGACAATGTATCAGATGGACTTTATCCAGAATTAAAAGATTTAAAAATTAAACCAGTTTTGCTAGACACTAAGCTTAAAGAATTAATAAATTTTTACAGTTAATTAAAATATATAAAGAGTAAAATAACTAATCCTAAAAAAACTCTATAAATGACAAATATTTTCAGAGATATTGTTTCTATATAATTCATAAATAATTTGATTGTAGTTAGAGCTATAATAAAAGTTAACATTATTCCAACTAAATAAGCCTCAATAAAAATAAATTCATCATTAATGTATAATTTGAGCATTTCAAAAGTAGTTGCTGAAATGATTACAGGTATAGATAAAAACAAAGAAAATTTAGAAGAATTAAATCGACCATATCCAAGAAATCTTCCTGCAGTTATTACTGCTCCTGAACGACTAACACCAGGAATAATTGCTAATGCCTGAAAAATGCCTATTAAAAAGGCATCCTTTAAATTAATTTCTTTTTTTGTTATTTTTTTAAAATCAGATAAACCTAATAAAATTCCAAATAAAAGAGTTGTCCATCCTATTAAAATAATTGCATTGCCGAAATCTAGTTTTATTATCGTTATGAATACACCAAATATAATGACTGGAATAGTACCTATTAACATCAATTTTATAAACATCATGCTTAAGGATTTATTTTTATAATGAAAAAGATTTTTCATATAAAAAATTAAATCTTTTTTTAAATAATATAAAACAGCTAAAAGACATCCGAAATGTAAGCAGACATCAAAAGATCTTCCTTGATAAGGATTTTCATTAAAAAATGGAATTATTATTAAATGTGCACTAGATGATATAGGAAGAAACTCTGTGATTCCTTGAATTATTGATAAAATGATTAAAAAAGTTAGGGACATAAACTTTATTTTTCCATTAAAATATGATATTAGAATAAATTCTTCTTAATGGAATTATTAATATAATAATTCTTGATATTAAAGTTTAAATTATTAATTAAATTATAGTTGTATGAAAAAAGAAATATTTAAAAGAATTGGTTTTCCCGAAAAAAAAGGTCTTTATGATCCATCTTATGAAAAAGATGCCTGTGGTTTTGGATTTATTGCTGATATCAATAATGAGCCAAAACATGAAATTGTTCATCAAGCCCTTGATATCGTCCACAAATTAGATCATCGTGGAGCAATTGGCGCCGATCCATTAGCAGGTGATGGAGCAGGAATTCTTATACAATTACCCGATAAATTTTTTAGAGATTATTTTAAAAGTCAGAAAATTTCTTTACCTGAGTTAGGTAATTATGCTGTGGGTATGGTCTTTTTACCAAATGACATAACAAGATCAAGTATTGCACAGAAAGCTGTTGAACAAGCTATTTCAGATGAAGGTCAAATATTTATTGGTTGGAGGGATGTACCAACTGACGATACTGTGCTTGGTAAATCTGTTATAAATAATAAACCTATTATTAAACAATTTTTTATTCAAAGAAGCAGCAAATGTAAAGATGAGAGCCATTTTCAGAGAAAGCTGTACGTTATAAGAAAAACTGTCCATAAAAAAATTCATCGAAGTAATTTGTTAGAATGGGAAGATTTCTACATCGTATCACTCTCCACTAGAACTATTGTATTCAAGGGAATGGTATTAGCTCCAAATTTATCTAAATTTTATGTTGATTTTCAAGACATTAAATTTGAAACTGCAATAGCTCTGTTTCACCAAAGATTTTCAACAAACACTTTTCCATCTTGGCGTTTGGCTCAACCATTTAGATATTTATGTCATAATGGCGAAATTAATACAGTTAAAGGAAACATCAATTGGATGAACTCCAGGAAACACAGTATGAAATCTAAAACACTCGGTGATGATTTAGATAAACTTTGGCCGATAATTGAAAATTCACCATCTGATTCTTCAACATTTGATAATGCTTTAGAATTATTAGTTATGGGAGGATACTCTCTACCACACGCAATGATGCTTATGATTCCTGAAGCTTGGAAAGATAATGACTCTATGGATACTGAAAGAAAAGCTTTTTATGAGTATTATTCAGCACTTATTGAACCATGGGATGGTCCAGCCGCAATGGCATTTACCGATGGAAAACAAA
>CACMZO010000033.1 GCA_902618195.1 uncultured SAR116 cluster alpha proteobacterium | reverse complement strand
TTGGTGGACATCAAGTGATAGGAAAAATGATAATAAACCGATTTCACAAGAAGTTTGGGAAGATTTAAAATTTAATGTAACAAAACAATTATCAAATAAAAAATTATATATAATTGATGCATTTTGTGGAGCTAACAAAGACACATGCTTAAAAGTTAGATTTGTAATGGAAGTAGCTTGGCAAGCTCATTTTGTAAAAAATATGTTTATTAGACCGTCTGAAGAAGAACTCAAGAATTTTGTTCCAGATTTCCATGTAATTAATGGATCTAAGACTATTAACAAAGAATATAAGAAACATAATATGAATAGCCTTCAACTTAACCGAAAGGATGCAACTTATCGGGGGCACTTGGTATGGAGGTGAGATGAAAAAGGGTATGTTTGCCGTCATGAATTATTTGTTACCTCAAAAAGGTATAGCTTCAATGCATTGCTCTGCGAACAAAGGTATCAACGATGACACAGTTGCTTTATTTTTTGGATTGTCAGGAACTGGAAAAACAACTTTATCTACAGACCCAAAAAGAAGTTTAATTGGCGATGATGAACATGGTTGGGATGACGATGGAATATTTAATTTTGAGGGGGGATGTTATGCCAAAACAGTTAATTTAGATCCTAAAAAAGAACCTGATATTTTCAAAGCTATAAAAAGAGATGCTCTTTTGGAAAATGTAATTGTTAATAATAATGGCAAAGTTGACTATGATGACATATCTCTAACTGAAAATACTAGAGTATCCTATCCTATTTATCATATAAATAATATTGTTCAACCCATTTCAAAAGCTGGTCATGCTAATAAAGTTATTTTCTTAACAGCTGATGCATTTGGCGTTTTGCCGGCTGTATCTTTATTGAGTAATGAAGAAGCTCAATATCATTTCTTGTCGGGTTTTACTGCAAAATTAGCTGGTACCGAAAGAGGTGTAGATAAGCCAACTCCAACTTTTTCTGCTTGTTTTGGAGCTGCTTTTTTAACTTTACATCCAACTAAATATGCTGAAGTTTTGTCAAAAAGAATGAAAATGAATAATTCCAAAGCTTATCTTGTCAATACTGGTTGGAATGGTAGGGGGGAACGAATTTCTTTAAAAAATACTCGATCAATAATTGATAATATTTTAAATAATAAAATTGATAATGTACCGACAACTAATATTCCAATTTTTAATTTAGAAGTGCCTACGGAATTAAATGATATCGATTCTGAGATATTTGACCCCAGAAAAAGTTGGAATTCAAATTTAGCTTGGGAAAATAAAGCTACAGAATTAGCTAAATTATTTATTACAAATTTTGATCAATTTTGTGATAGCGAAAACGGTAAAAATTTAGTAAAATTTGGACCACAAGTTTAACTTTTATATCTACTATTTATGAAGATTATTTTATTTGTTTTACTATTAATTAGTGCACAAATTGAAGTATATGCTCAACAAAAACAGTCAAAAAAAAGTTGGGGCAGTAGAGCCATGCTTGTTGAAGTTATCGAAGCTAAAAAAACAAAATTATATAGTTTGACACCGTCTTACGGAAGAATTATTTCTTTAGAACCCTATTCAATTATTTCAAAAATCAATGAAGAGGTAAAAGCAATACATGTATTAGAAGGTGCGGAAGTTGTTAAAGGTCAGAAACTAGTTGAGTTAGAAAACAAAAATATAAAAAGGCTAATTGCTAGATATAAAGCTGAAATTTTATACAGCAAAGAAAATCTCAAATTCTTAAATGAAGAACTATCAATTGTAAATCATAAACTAAAAAGATTCTTGAATCTAAAAGAAAACAAAGTCATCTCGAATGATTTATTTGATGATTTGAGAATTAAAAAAATTAATTTGAATAAACAGGTTTTAAAAGTTCAATTTGATTTAAAAAGATTATCTTATCTCCTTTTGTCAAGTAAAGATGATTTAAATAATACAGTAATTAAATCACCTATAAATGGCAATCTCATTAAATTTGATGTTAAACTGGGTTCTGTTTTAAATAAAGGAGTAAATATTGGTTCAATTTTAGATCCTGCAAATAATGAAATAGAGACATCCATAAGATCTGATTTAGCTTCAAAGTTAAAACCAGACTTTCCTGTTCAGATTATTATTGATGGTGAAATTTTGAATTCTAAAATAAGAGCTATAATTGCATCAGAAAATATAAAAACTGGATCTAGACTTTTAAAAATTAAATTACCAGAATTTCTTCCAATAGAATTTAATTTTCCAAACAAACGTATTGAATTAAGAGTTCCGATAAATGATGGTAAATCTAGATTAATTATACCTAAAGATGGCTTAATTGCAGAAGGGATTGAAAAATTAGTTTACATAGTTGAGAAAAATAAAGTTAAAAGAAAAACGGTTACTCTTGGACAATCATTTAAAGATCAAATTGAAATAAAATCTGGAATAAATGAAGGTGACTTGGTTGTTATCAAAGGTAATGAAAATATAAGATCTAATCAATCTGTAAAAATTAAAAAAAATAAAAAATGAAAAACTTTATAAGGCTTTGTATACTTAACCCTGTAGCAATTCTAGCTCTGGTTATGTTGACTGTAGTTTTTGGTATTGTTGCTCTTAAAAATATCCCAATACAAATGACTCCAGACATAGATAAACCTATTCTTCAAGTTCGTGTGTCCTGGCCTGGTGCTTCACCTGATGATATTGAGAGAGAAATAATAACAAGATTAGAAAGATCAATCAGTTCTTTATCAGGCGTTGAAAAAATAGAATCAGATAGTAGATACGGTTCAGGTAGAGTTACTTTAACATATGATATTGGCGAAAATATAGATAATGCTACAATTAAATTGTTGAATAGAATCTCAACAATTAATGGACTTCCCGAAGAAGCCTCTAAACCTGTAGTTAGTACATCTAATACAGAAGACAGCCCTATATCAAGATTAGTTTTAATAAAAACAAAAGACTCTAAAATTGGTGAAATGACCACTTTAGGTGATTTAGTTGAATTTGAAATAATAGAAAATCTATCAAGAATTGATGGTGTTTCCGAAGTTACATTTCGAGGAGGTAGTAAAAAAGAATTAAAAATTAGTGTAGATATGAGAAGGCTTGCTAATTTTGGCATTAATATCAATAGTTTAGTTAATTCACTTAAAAATAGCTCTGCCCAACTAACGGCAGGAGAATTAATCGAAGGTAAAAGAACATATACTCTTAGAGCTGAGTCTATTGCTTATACTCCAGAAAGTGCTCAAAATATAATTATAAAAACTGATAATTCATCTAGCACTAGCAGTACTTCAGTGAAATTAGGTGACATTGCTAATATTTTTATTTCTTACAAAGATCCAACTAGCTTTAGAAGAATTAATGGTGAAGATGCAATAACTTTTGCGGTTTTAAGAGAACCAGGAGCGAATGTTGTCAAAACTATGGAATTATTAAATAATGAAATAGAAAATTTAAACAAGACAAACTTAAACAATAAAGGTTTAGAATTATATAATGTATATGATGAAACAATCTACATTAACAATGCAATAGATTTAGTTCAACAAAACATAATAATCGGAGGAATTCTAGCTATTTGTGTTTTGATGATTTTCTTAAGAAATTTAATACCTACTTTTATAATTATGTTTGCTATTCCAGTTTCAGTTGTTGGAACTTTTGTAATGATTTCTTCTTTAGGATTATCAATAAATGTTATTTCTCTAGCAGGTTTAGCTTTTGCTGTTGGCATGGTTGTTGACGCTTCTATTGTTAGCCAAGAAAACATATATAGACTCAATCAATCTGGTTTAAATTCAGAAAAAGCATCATTAAATGGTGCGTTACAAGTATGGAAACCTATTTTAGGTTCTGCGTTAACCACTGTTGTTGTATTTATACCAGTTTTGATGATTGATCTTCCTGTAGGGCAATTATTTCGAGATATTGCTGTTGCCATATCCGTTTCTGTAGTTATTTCTGTTTTAGTATCATTAACATTGATACCTACAATGGCTAATATTTCATTAAGAAGAAATAAACTTAATCAAGACAAAATATTCAAGATACCTGTCATTGATAGCTTAGCTAATAATTTTAAAACATGGATATTAAAGTATATTGAATGGTCCCTTGAATCATCAAAAAGAGGTTTAACGGTAATATTAAGCATAATTTTAATATCATTTACTTTTGTTTTTTCATTTATACCACCTTTAGATTATTTACCAGACGGAAACAGAAACTTTGTATTTGCTAGAATAATTGTTCCTCCAGGTTATAATAAAGAGGCTACATTAGAAATAGCACGAGCAATGGAAAAATCAGCTCAACCATTGTGGGAAAAGAAAATTGATGTTGAAGGTGAAAAGCCAAAAATATCCAGGTTCTTTTTTGTGGCATATTCAGGAGGTGCTTTTGCTGGTGCTGCGACTGAAAATGCTAAACGAGTAAAAGAAATTTTACCAGTTTTGACTAATCCTGTTAGAGCTCAACCTGGTGCGAGGGCATTTGCTCAACAAGCGTCACTTTTTGGTAGATCTGTTGGTGGTTCACGATCAATAAGAATTAATATTACAGGACCTTCACTGCAACAGATAAAACCAGTTGCTCAAAATTTATTCAGAGGTATTAGAAAGGAATTTCCTCCATCAGATGGTCATCAGGTGCGTTCCATACCAACTTTAAATAATGTTGTCCCCCAGGTAATAATAAAGCCAAATAACTTGAAATTGTCAGAGTATGGAATTTCTGCTAGAGAATTTGCAACTGTTTTGGATGTTTACAATGATGGTTTAAGAGTTTCTGAAGTTCCTTTTGAAGGAAGATTAATTGATATGACATTATTATCTAGCAAAAGAAACTTTAATAAAATTGACGATTTAGAGAATTTTTCTTTTGTAACAAATAGTGGAGAAAATATAACCCTGTCTCAGGTTGCTGATTTAGAAATAGTGGGACTTCCTAATCAAATAAAACGCCTTTCAGGTAAAAGAGTTTTGTCTATACAATTAAGACCTAATGAACAGATTTCATTAGAGGAATCAATTAAAATTTTAAATAATAAATTAATTAAGCCCTTAAACAGTAAACTTCCTAAAAGTGTATTTGTAAATATATCTGGAGCTGCAAGTGAATTAGAAAGAACATGGAATAGCATGCAGCAAAATGTCTTAATTGCAATTTTTGTGATATTTATTCTTTTAACAATTTTAATGAAATCATTTACACTACCCTTAATAGTTTTAGTTATTGTTCCTTCTGCAGCAGTAGGCGGAATTATGGCATTAATTATAATAAATTTGTTTATTAAACAACCTTTAGACATGTTAACAATGCTAGGCTTCATAATATTAACAGGCGTAGTTGTTAATAATTCAATTTTAATGGTGGAGCAAACAGTTTGGCATAAAAAATATGAAAATTTTACACTTAAAAATTGTATAATAGAAGCTACTAAAAATAGAACTAGACCTATTTTTATGTCCACCTTAACTAGTTTATTCGGTTTAACACCTTTACTTTTATTTCCGGGAGCGGGTTCTGAGCTTTATAGAGGTATCGGCGCAGTTATTTTTGGAGGTCTAACAATGTCAACGGTACTGACTTTTTTTATGATCCCTCCATTATTAATGATAGCCTTGAGATATCAAAAAAGTAATTAAATTTAATGATTTATTTTTTTATTTAATAGTTTTGCTTTTAATAACTCATATTTTGTATCTAT
>CACMZO010000032.1 GCA_902618195.1 uncultured SAR116 cluster alpha proteobacterium | reverse complement strand
AAGTATAAAATTTGTATAGCAGCAATTCTAGATGCAGTTTTTTTTCTAATAGATTTGTGTCTAATATTATCAATCAATTTTTATCAACTTTGTTATTATAATTTTTTATTTTTATTAATTCATAGCAAGCTTGGGCAGCTTCTTTTCCTTTATCTAAAGATCTTTTTAAAGCTTGATCATAATTGTATGCTGTAATTACGCCATTTCCTAGAGGAAAAGTATGTTTTAGAGCTATATTCATTAAGCCTCTATTAGTTTCATTACTAACAATTTCAAAATGATAAGTTTCACCTTTTATCACACAACCTAAAGCAATGTAACCTTCATAAGCAAACCTTAGATTGTGAGAATCATTAACCTGAAAATTCAATACTTGAGGTATCTCTAAAGCTCCAGGTACTTCAATTACGTCGAAAATAATTGAATTTTCTTCTAAAAAAGTTACCGCTGATTTTAATAAATTTTCAGATATATCTTTATAATATTTAGATATAATTATTAAAACTTTTCCATTAATCAATCTAATCTCTCCCAATCAACAATGGATAGATCAAAACCCTTTAATCCAATAGCTTTTTTCTTAGAGTTTGATAATAAAATCATGTTTTTTACACCTAAATCAGAAAGTATTTGAGCTCCAACTCCATATTGGCGAAGATTACTTTTATCTTTTATTTCACTTTCTTCATCAGCTTTTAACTTTTTACTTATGAAATCTTTGTAAGAATCATTGATAATAATAACTATACCACTGTCATTATCATCAATTTTCTTCATTGCCTTATAAATTAAATTATTTTGACCATCTACATTTAAATCCTCTAAAAGATCTACAATAGGATTAAATGAATGAACTCTAACCATGGTTTTATCTTTAGAAGTTATTACTCCCTTAATTAGAGCCAAATGTTCCACTTCATCTATTAAACTTTTATAAACTATTATTCGCCATGACCCAGTCGCTGAGTTATTAAATGGTTTTTCATATGTTCTTACTAATAAATTTTCATTCTTTCTTCTATAAGAAATTAAATCTGCAATCGTACCAATTTTTAAACCATGCTTTTTTGCAAATTTTTTTAAATCTGGCAATCTTGCCATTTCACCATTATCTTTCATTATTTCACAAATAACACCAGATGGATTTAATCCACAAATTTTTGCAATATCAACTATTGCTTCAGTATGACCTGCTCTAATTAGAGTTCCTCCATTTTTTGCAATTATTGGAAAAACATGCCCTGGAGTGGTAATATGATTTTCATTATTTTGTTCATTTATTGCAGTTTTAATCGTGATTGATCTATCTGATGCAGAAATTCCAGTAGTAACACCATGTGTAGCTTCGATTGATTGAGTAAAAGCTGTATCGTATCTAGATTCATTTCTTCTTTCCATCAAAGATAATCCTAATTTATCAGATTGCTGCTTGGTAATTGCTAAACAGATTAAACCTCTTCCATGTGTGGCCATAAAATTTATTACGTGGGGATTTACAAAATCACCTAGAACACAAAGATCACCTTCATTTTCTCTATTTTCGTCATCAATTAATATAAAAATTTTACCCTGTGAAGCGTCCTTAATAACATCTTCAATACTTGATACGTCCATATTAATCATCTTTCAGTTTTTGATAATTAACTAAATACCTAGAAAGTAAATCAATTTCAACATTAACAAAATCATTAACTTTTATATCTTTTAAATTTGTATTATCCCATGTGAAAGGTATAATGTTGACATTGAAATAATCATTCTTAACATCATTTACAGTAAGCGAAATACCTTCAAGAGTAATTGAACCTTTAGAAGCTATATATGGTGAAATTTCTTTATTTAATTTTATAAATAAGATTTTGGATCCATCTTCCTGAATAATATTTTGTAATTCAAGAACAGTATCAACATGACCAGTGACAAAATGTCCTCCTATTTCATCTCCAACTCTTAATGCTCTTTCTAAATTTACTAGACTACCAATTTTCCAATCAGAAAGATTTGTTTTGTTCATTGTTTCCTTACTTATATCAAATGTTAAAACATTATCCTTTTTTTTTGTTAAAGTTAAACAGACACCTGAACAAGCTATTGAACAACCAACTTGAATAAGATTATCTGATTTTTCAAAATCATCTAAATTGATTTTTGTAATTTCTATATCTACTGAACAAATATCATTATAAGATATGTTTTTTACATTGCCTAAAGCTGAAATTATTCCTGAAAACATCTATTAATTAAACCTCCTCAATTCATAGACATCATTATCAAAAAATTTAATGTCAATAACTTTCATCCTTATACTATCTGATATTTTTTTTAAACTTAAATTGTTAACAAAAGGTAATCCATCATTTCCAATAATTTTATTAGATCTGAAAAAAGCAATTTGATCAACTAGATTAGCTTTAATCATTTCAGTACAAAAATTTGTGCCACTTTCAATTAACAGATTCTTTATTTTTCTATTTGCTAAGTCTTTTAAAATTAAATTAAGAAAATTTTTTTTGTTATTGAAGTAAACTAAATCTATATTTTTAGGATATTTTTTTATTTTAATTTTGTCATTTGAACAATGATATATTAATAAATTTCCTTTTTTTGCATTTTTAAATATTGAATAATTTTTATTTAATTTTAGCCCTCTATCAACAATAATTTTCAAAGGACTATATTTCTCCAAACCATTTAATCTACAAGTAAGTATTGAGTTATCTTCTGCAATTGTAGAATTAGTAGTCAAAATTCCATCTGATTGAGCTCTTATCATATGTCCAAAGTTTCTAGACAACTCATTACTTATCCATTTAGAATTTTTATTTTTAAGTGCAATTTTACCATCTAAACTTATAGCAAATTTTATTGTTACAAATGGTCTATTAGATAAACAGTTAGTTAAATATCCAATATTTAAATCATTTCCTTCATTAACTAAAAAATCAGTATAAACATCAATTTTAGATTTTTTTAAAATTTCTAAACCTTTTCCAGATGTTCTTAAATCTGGATCATAATTACAGACATAAACTTCTTTTATACCAGAATTCGCTATTAACTCTGCACAAGAAGTTCCATTTTTACCTTTATGAGCGCATGGTTCTAATGTAACAAATAATGATGAACCATTTAATTCTATCTTAGACAATTGTGAAATCAAATTTTCTTCAGCATGTGGCCTACCTCCTGGAGAAGTTCTTGCTCTAGCTATAATAAAATTATTTTTTACCAAAACACATCCAACATTGGGATTTTTTCCAGTAGTACCCATAGCACGATAAGCTTCAAGTAAAGCTTGTTTCATAAAATATGTTTCTAATGAATTGCTCACACTTTACTAACGATCAATTATCTTCAATTTGATCTTTTACAAATTTTCCAAAATCACTCGCTTCCCTAAAGTTTCTATAAACAGATGCATATCTGATATAAGCTACATGGTCAATTTGACCTAGAGCATTCATAACAAGTTCACCAATTAGATCTGATTGAATTTCAACTTCTCCTGATGATTCTAATTGTCTAACAATGCCATTTTGTGCTCTTTCAACAACATCATTATCAACATTTCTTTTTCTTAGAGCAATTTCCATTGACTTTACAATTTTTTCTCTATCAAAAATATTTTTCTTACCATTTCGCTTTACAACAATCAATTCTCTTAATTGTATTCTTTCAAATGTTGTGAAGCGAGATCCACAACTGGAACATAATCTCCTTCGTCTTATAGAAGCACCATCTTCACTGCCCCTCGAATCTTTTACTTGAGTATCATCAGTTCCACAAAATGGACAACGCATAAATAATCTCCAATTTTAATTAGTAAATAGGATATTTTTTACAAATAGCTATTATCTTTCTATTTACTTCATTTTCAATTTCATTATCAGAAATGTTATTTTTAAAACCACAAATCACATCTGAAATAAGATTACCTAAAACTTTAAAATCATTCTCTGTTAGTCCTCTAGTAGTTGCTGCTGAAGAGCCCAATCTTATACCAGAAGTAATAGATGGTGGTGTTTCATCAAATGGAACTCCATTTTTATTACAAGTTATACCTGCTCTTTCAAGAGCTTGTTCACAATTATTTCCTGTAATGCTTTTATTTCTAAGGTCAACTAAAACTATGTGATTATCAGTTCCACCAGAAACAATGTCTATTCCTCTTTCAATAAGCGTATTTGATAAAATTTTCGCATTTTTAACAACATTTTGAGAGTAAACTTTAAACTCGTCTTTTAGTGCTTCACCAAAACCAGCGGCCTTTCCAGCAATTACATGCATCAATGGCCCACCCTGAAGACCAGGAAAAACTGCAGAATTAATTTTTTTGAATAGATCTTCATGATTTGTTAATATCATTCCTCCTCTACCAGAACGTAGAGTTTTATGGGTTGTTGTTGTTACAATATCAGCGTAATCAATAGGGTTTGGATGAACATTCCCTGCTACTAATCCTGAAAAATGAGCCATATCAACTAAAAGATAAGAATTATATTTGTTTGCAATCTCTCTAAATTTCTTGAAATCAATAAACCTTGAATAAGCTGAACCACCAGCAATAATTAATTTTGGTTTATGAATTTTACATAACTGATCAATTTGATCAAAGTTGATTAAAGAATCATCTTTATTTAATCCATATTGTATTGAATTAAACCACTTTCCAGACAAATTAGGTTTTGCACCATGAGTTAAGTGTCCACCTGCATCTAGACTCATTCCTAAAATTGAATCTCCTGGATTAAGTAAAGCTAAAAAAACCGCTTGATTAGCTTGAGCACCAGAATGGGGTTGAACATTTACAAATTTTGAATTAAATAATTTCTGCGCTCTTTTAATTGCTAAGTCTTCAACTTTATCTACAAATTCACAACCTCCATAATACCTTTTACCTGGATAGCCCTCAGCGTACTTATTTGTTAATACAGAACCTTGTGCTTCTAGGACAGACCTTGAAACAAAGTTTTCAGAAGCAATCATTTCAATTTGATTCTGCTGCCTTTTTTTTTCTTCATCTAAATATGAACTTAAAATGGGATCATATTCGTGGATACTTTTTTCAAAAAATCCTTCTTCGTAAAATAATATTTTTTTTTGTTCATTCATATTTTTCTCTTAACTTATTTTTTTTAATCTTTTAGTATGCCTACCTTTTTCAAACTCTGTCGAAACAAATACATCTATAATTATTTTTGCAGAGTTTAAAGACGTTGTCCTGCCACCTATAACTAATACATTAGCATCATTGTGCTGTCTACTAAGTCTAGCCATATCTTCATTCGTACATAAAGCTGCTCTAATATGAGAATGTCTATTAGCTGCTATTGACATGCCAATACCAGTTCCACAAAGTAATATTCCCATACTATCTAAATTATTCTTTATTTTATCAACTAAAACATTTGAAAAATCAGGATAATCTACCGAAGAGGGATTTTTTGTACCAAGATCAATTATTTTAAATGATTTTTTTAAAAGATACTCAAATATTTGTTCTTTTAAGTAAAAGCCACCATGGTCACACGATATGAATATATTTTTTGTCATAGATCTAAACTTACTAATTGTTTAGCACAATTTAATAACTTAGACATTATTAAAATGAAATTTTAATAAAATAATAAAATATTAAAGAAGCTATCAAAGAGGTTAGAAATGATAAAACAATTTTTAAAAACAAATAAGTTTTTTTTGGTGATGAGTTTGCATGACCAAATTCGTGTTTTTCAGGTATCTCTATACCTAATGGCAAAAAAATAAAAAAGAATATTAACCACAGTATGAAA
>CACMZO010000031.1 GCA_902618195.1 uncultured SAR116 cluster alpha proteobacterium | reverse complement strand
CATAACCAAAAAATTGACAAAAAATTTGTAAATCAAATTGATAATGAATTTAAAGAAAACATGCTTTCTGATATTCAGACATATTATTTCAAAAATTTTGAAATTTTTCACAAGGTAAAATCTAATTTAGAATCTTTAGATAGTTTAGTTAATCCTAATCAATAATTTCAATTATTATTATCTAGAGTTACTGGCAACCCTTCTTTTTCTATTAAATTTATAATTTTTGTTAAATGATCTTCATTTTGTGTTTCTATAGTGATATCCAATTTTGCTAAGCTTGCAGATAAATCCATTGTAAACCTATTATGTTCAACTCTAAGCACATTAGCACCTGAATTTGCACAAATATTTGAAATTATATTTAACTGTCCAGGTTTGTCTGGCATTGTTATTGTCATTGTTGTAATCTGCTTAGCCCTAACCAAATCTCTCATTAAAATAGAAGAGATGATTTTAGAATCTATATTTCCTCCACATAAAATAATACCTACATTCTTATTTTTAAATGTTTTTTGATTTTCTATAATAGCAGCTAATCCTACTGCACCTGCACCTTCAACAACAACCTTTTCTGTTAATGCTAACATTGCAATAGCCTGCTCAATAGATGTATCAGACACTTGAATTACACCATCTATTTTATCTTTAATATAATTATAGGGTATTAAACCAATTTCCTTTACAGCTATCCCTTCAGCAATTGTAGATCCAGTACATTTTAATTTTTTCTTATAAAATTTATTATATAATGAAGGATAAAATTTTGATTCAACACCTATCAGTTTGGTTTTTGGGGATAATGAATTATTAATTATTGAACATCCAGCTAATAAACCACCTCCACCAACTGGTACAAGTAAATAATCAAGCTCTGATATCTGTTTTAACATTTCTAGATATATAGTTCCTTGACCTTTTATAACTTCATAGTCGTTGTAAGGATGTACTTCAATATATCCAAACTTATCAATAAGTTCATTTACATATTTTTTACTTTCAATAAGATCCTTACCTTCTAAAAATACATTCCCTCCAAAAGCTTTTGTTCGTCTTATTTTTGTAAAAGGAGTACCCAAAGGCATGACAATATTCGTATTTACATTTAATTTATTTCCTGAATAAGCCAATCCTTGAGCATGATTTCCGGCGGACATACCTATTACACCTTTAGATTTTTCTTTAGAAGATAAGGAAAGTAATTTAGATAAAGCACCTCTAATTTTAAATGATCCTGTATTTTGTCTATTTTCAAATTTAATAAATAAATTACAATTGAATTTCTTAGAAATTTGTTCTGAATATGATGTTTCAGTAACTTTTAAAAATGGTTTAATTTTGCTATAAGTTGATAAAATATCTTCGTAAAAAATTTTCATAAATAATCTATCCTTAAAATTTAATCTTCACATTTATATGATTATATAAAAATTTACTAGTACATTATTTAGAAATTTTACTATTAATATGTATATTAAGATAAATTAACTTTTGTTGACTTAATTAATTTATAATTAAGCATTAAATGAATGAACCTTTAAAATTTTAAATATTTAAAATTTCTATAAAAAGGTATCTAAAAATTTTATGGTCGGGTTAGCAGGATTTGAACCTGCGACCTTCCGTCCCCCAGACGGATGCGCTACCAAGCTGCGCTATAACCCGATTTTTAATTAATATTTATTAAGTATATTTTTTGCACTTAAAATTAGGTCAGAAGTTTCTTCAATTTTTTTAACCAATGCTTCGTTACTTACATTTAAATGTTCTATTTCATTTTTATTATCTAGTTGATCATTATTTTTCATGTGCTTAATCGCACCAGCTATTGTATAACCTTTATTGTGTAACAAATCTTTTATTATTTCTAAGTTGACTATATCTTGATTTGAGTAATATCTTCTTCCAGTTTGATTCTTTTTAGGTTTTATGAAGTTAAATTTTTTTTCCCAAAACCTTAATACATGCGTAGGTACTTTCAATTTTTTTGAAACATTTGAAATTGTATAATATGAACTAATTTCCGACATTTTTTTTTAAGAAATTTTATTTTTCATAGTTTTTGATGGATAAAATGAGATTACATTTCTAGCGGTAATTTCTTTTTCATCTCCTGTTTTGGGGTTTCTTCCAAGCCTAGAGTTTTTCTTTTTAACAGAAAATGTCCCGAAATTAGAAATTTTAACATCATTGCCATTTTCAAGAGAAGATAATATTTCTTCAATTATTTCTTCAAATATTTTAGATGAATCTGATAATGAAATACCAATTTCCAATTGAATTTTTTCTATCAAATCATTTTTTGTCCATGTTTTACTCATATGAATATATTAATTAAAATCATAAAGCTTACAACAATTTTCTTAATCTGGATTTCCTATTTTTAAAATCAAAGACCCCCAAGACAGCCCTCCACCTATAGCTTGTAAGGCTAAAATATCTCCTGTTTTTATATTACCTTTCTTAGTTGCCACATCTAAAGCTAATGGTATAGACGCGGCAGATGTATTGCCATGATTAGATATTGTGCTTATAATTTTATCTTGAGGTATTTTAACTTTATTAGATACGGCATTAATTATCCTTTGATTAGCTTGATGAGGGATAAGCCAATCCAAATCGTTTATATTCATATTACATTCCTTTAAACATATTAATAGTGATGAGGACAATTTTTCAACTGCATGTTTAAAGATTTCTTTTCCATTCATTCTAAGAAAGCCAGTACTTTTATTTTTCGAAACACCTCCATCAGTACATAAAAGATCATAGAATTCACCATTAGTAAAAATTTTAGATGCTAAAACACCCCATTGATTGTTTTCAACAGTTTCATTTTTTACAATTTTCTTTTCTAAAACAACAGCTCCAGCACCATCTCCAAACAGAACTGAAGTTGATCTATCATTCCAATCTAATATTTTAGACATACTATCTGCACCAATAACTAAACATTTTGTTCCATGAGTATCTTTAAGCATTGCAACTCCAATAGAAATTGCATAAATAAAACCTGCACACACTGCTTGTACATCAAATGAAATTGCTTTGCTTCCCAGATTTCTTTGAATTTTAGATGCTGTAGAAGGGAAAGTATTGTCTGGTGTTGTTGTTGCAAGAATTATTAAGTCAATATCCTTAGGCTTTAAACCAGCGTTAAAAATAGCTAATTCAGCAGCATTAGTTCCCATGTCTGAAGTTAATTCATTATCTTCAACAAAATGTCTAAACTTTATACCAGTTCTTTTTCTAATCCACTCATCTGAAGTATCGATGAACTTTTCTAAATCATAATTAGATGTCTTTTTTTTTGGAAGATAAGAACCAACACCTGTTAATAAAATTTGAAACTTTGAATTCATTAAATAAGATATTTTGTTGTAGTAGATAATTTTTTCTTCAAGTCTTCAATAAAGTTATATTTTGCCATATCATAAGCAACACCTATAGCATTTGCAAACCCAAAAGAATCAGTTCCCCCATGACTTTTAACAACAACTCCATTTAGACCTAAAAATACTGCACCATTATACTTTCTAGGATCCATATGTGCTCTAAATCCTTCTAATGATTTTTTTGCTAAAAAATAACCTAATTTGGAAAAAATTGATTTTTTTAATGATTCTTTCAGTGAATTTGTAAAGAAACTTGATATTCCTTCTGCTGTTTTTAGAGCAATATTGCCTGTAAATCCATCAGTTACTATTACATCAACTAAGCCATCAGTTATTCTGTCACCTTCAACGTAACCACAATAATTTATAATTTTACTTAAATTTTTTAAAATTTCTGAGGCTTCTTGTATATAACTTAAGCCTTTAATTTCTTCTTCACCAATATTAAGTAAACTTACCTTAGGATTTTTTATGCCTATTACAATTCTAGCAAAAGCTTGTCCCATTAAAGCAAATTGTATTAGATTATTTTTATCACATTCAATATTTGCTCCCAAATCAAGCATACAAACTTCACCTCGTTTTGTTGGAAAACATGCTGCTATTGCAGGTCTATTAATACCTGAAATTGTTTTTAAAAAAAGTTTTGAGAATGCCATCAAAGCACCTGTATTACCAGCTGAGACCATCGCACTTGATTGATTTTTTACTGATTTTATAGCAAGTGCCATTGACGTATTAGTACCTCTTCTTATTACATTACTAGGTTTATCATTTGGTTTAATAAATTCCATTGTATGCACAATTTCTGAATCAGATAAATTATGCTTACTATCTATTAATGGGTATAAAACGTCTTTGTTACCAAAAAATATAAAGTCAATATCAGGATATCTTGTCTTAGCCTCTGTTGCACCCTCAACAACAATTTCAGGTGCATGGTCTCCACCCATTGCATCTAATGATATCTTAATTTTTTTCAAAAAAACTCCAAATTATATTAAATGATGACTTTTATCAGTTAGAATGAAACATTGCAACATAGTATTTTATAAATGACTAATAGATAAATCAAAGTCTCCATTAAGCATTTTTTTATCTTCAATCAAATGAAGTTTTTTATTAATCCTAAAAATATTTTTTGATAATAATAATATTAAATTTTTCTTTTGGTCTTTATTTCGAAATATATTGTTTTTGAAGGCTAATGCTAAAAACTTTTCATCTGCACTTTTTAAAGCTTCAACATAAATTTTTTGCCTTCCCATATATGAAGATATTAATTTTTTCATATTATTTGCAACAGATACATCTCCAGCGCCTAACTCTCTTAAAGAATAATCTAAGTCTTTAAAAACAATATCAAATATCTTTTGTGATAATTCGATGCCTTCATTTTTTATTTTTGATAATCTATGTACGACAATAATAGTTATTAATACAAGCATATCAAATCTTCCATCAATTGTATCTGGAACATTATACTTTGTATAAAAGATTTTATTTCTAGAAATATTTACAATTTTCTGATAAATATCATTAGGTACTTTTTCATATTTTTTTTTTTTAAAAAACATAAATTAAAATGGCTTTAAAATTATTTAACCTTCATCTTTTATTTTTCTTAGTATCATGTAGCTTATCTTTTGACAAAGAAATTATACATTATGGACCAATATTAAGATCATTTGATCAAATTAACTTAAAAAAAGGTGAAACTTCAAAATCATTTGTTTTAAAAAAACTTGGTCCACCTTCATTTATTAATCCATATAATAGAAAAAATGTTTATTATGTTTCTCAAAAGATGAAAAAAGAGATTGGAAATGTTAACCAATTTGAAGAAGCAAGTTTTTTAGAAATTTTTTACAATGAAAATGATAAAGTTGTTGATTTTAATTTTAAAAAAGAAAATTTACCCAATGATATCAGTTTAAGTAAATTAAACGAAAAATCTTTAGGAGAAGATAGAACATCATTCGAGGTATTAAGAAATATATTAAGTAATTTAAGAAGAAAAAGTGAAAATTAAAAATGTTTGTATGCTTCTATTTTTATAGGTTTACCATTTGATGTAACCTGTCCATTTTTTCCATTTTTAACATAGCCAATATTTGTAATTTGTAATCCGTGGAGTTTTGCTATTTTATTGATTTTTTTTTTATAAACAGGTGGTGAAGTAAATAAAAGTTCATAATCATCTCCTCCAATTAATGCAGCATTCAACCTTTCTTCATAAGACAACAAATCAATATCAGAAATAGGTAAATTTTTGATATTAATTGCAAATTCTAAATTTGACAATCTAGCTAAATGTCTACAATCTTGAATAAATCCATCCGAGATATCAATCATTGATGTTACAAAATTTCTAGCAGAAGAAGAAAACTCTATCCTAGGTTGTGGCAAAAAATATTTTAATTTAGCGGTTGAATATTTTTTATTATTTTTCATTAAATTTAGTAGCCCAATATTTGACAAACCTAAGACTCCTGTTACATATACAAGATCATTTGCTTTTGAATTTGATCTACTGATATATTGTCCACTTGGTACGGTTCCTATAATATTTATTGTTATTGTGATTAATTTAGAGGAAGCTGTTAAATCTCCCCCAAGCAATTTAATTTTATATTTTTTTTGATCTTCTTTTAACCCCTTTGCAAAATTTTCAATGAACTTTTTTGATTTTGCTTTAGGTAAACTTATTGATAAACTATAAAATTGAGGGTCGGCTCCCATTGCTGCTAAATCAGATAAATTTGTCCTTAATGCTTTTTTAGCAATTTGATCAGGTGGCTCGTTGCCTATGAAGTGGATTTTTTCAACAATTGTATCAGTTGAAACAACATAATCTAAGTTTTTTTTA
>CACMZO010000030.1 GCA_902618195.1 uncultured SAR116 cluster alpha proteobacterium | reverse complement strand
ATAGATGATAAAGCCATGAAATTAATTTTTTAGTTTTGCTACTAAAGTTGCCTTTGAATATCCAGCTGATTTAATTCTTGCAAGTACATTTAGAACAGACCCATAATTAGCATTTTTATCTCCTTTAACAAAAATTCTTATATTTTTATTATTTTCCGAAATTGCTTTTACTTGTGGTATGATTTTTGAAATTTCAATTTTTCTATCCTGAATATAAACATTTCCATTCTTCTTCACTGAAACAACCAATGGGTCACCTTTTTGATTTAATTGTGAAGCTTTAGTTTTGGGAAGATCTACTTGAACACCAACTGTTAGTAATGGAGCTGTAATCATAAATACAATTAACAAAACAAGCATAACATCTACAAATGGAGTAACGTTAATTTGAGAAAATGACTTATTTGTCATTTTGTTTTTTTTAAAATTAAATTTCATATGTCTTTAACAATTATTTTTTATCTATTTCTTGAGTAAAATAAAGTCCAACATACTGACCAAAATGATCACTTTTATCATTAAACATATCGATATCTTTTAAATACTTATTGTAAGCAGCTACCGCAGGAATTGCAGCAAATAAGCCTAGTGCTGTTGCAAATAAGGCTTCCGCAATACCTGGAGCAACTACAGCTAAACTTGTATTATTACTCATTGCAATAGATTGAAAAGAATTCATTATGCCCCATACAGTTCCAAATAAACCAATAAATGGAGATATAGAACCAATTGAAGCTAGTACAGTCATGCTTCTTTCAAGTCTATGTCTTTCTTTAGTAATGGTATAAGAAATTATACTTTCTAATTTTTCCATAAAAGAATTTAAATTAACCGGTCTTCCTGTTGAAGTAACTTTTGAAAACTCCAATTTTGCATTAAAGTAAATTATTTCAAAAGAATTGTAAGTATTAGAGTCTATTTTTTCTTTTATAAATTTTTCGAGAGCGGAATGGTCAATTTCAGATGTTGAAAAATATTGTTCAAAATTATCTCTTGTTTTAACTTCATTTTTAAATTTGAAGTATTTATTAAATATTATGGCCCAACACCAGATTGATAAAAAAATTAAAGATAACATCACTAACATAACTACTGCATCTGCTTTGAAAAAAAGTTCTAGTAGTGAAAAATCATTTGATTGCAAATTGTCTATCTGCATTTCTGATGAAGAAGGTGTATTTAATTTTGGGTCGCTCATTTATTACCTCATATAATTTTAAAAAAAGGGTGATCTAAAACTTTACTAATATTTTGTATTTTATTTTTATCATTAATCATTACAATTTGAATTTCACACACAACATTTGGATTTTTAAGTACAGTGTTTTGAATTGTTTCATAGGCTTCATGTTTGAGGACTATACAAGACTTTTTGGCAGATTTAAGGCAAGTTTTTACTAATAAAATTTGATTAAGTTGAAATGATTTTTTTATTTTTAAATTAAAATCTCTTACAACAAACCCTAAATTTTTTTTTTCAAGTAATTTTTTTTGATCAATTTTAATTAAATTTAGGAG
Organism: uncultured SAR116 cluster alpha proteobacterium; assembly: GCA_902618195.1. Lineage (GTDB taxonomy): Bacteria > Pseudomonadota > Alphaproteobacteria > Puniceispirillales > Marisalimonadaceae > TMED54. The sequence continues at coordinate 4,913 of CACMZO010000030.1, read as the reverse complement.
AGAAGTCCTTGCTCTTTCAAAATATTTTAAATAATTAGCATGGTAAACTATACCACCTGCATCAGTATCTTCATAAAATATTCTTGTAATATAGTAATGATTATCATCAACTATTTCTCCATTAATTAAATTATAAATCTCAGATTTAAGGAAATTTTCCATCAACTAATTATTCTTTTTCAAGAAAATTAATTTGATCATCGTTTTGTTTGGTCGGTTCTAACCCTAAATGTTGCCAGCCAATTTTGGTTACAATTCTTCCTCTTTTAGATCTTTCAATAAACCCTTTTTGCAAAAGAAATGGTTCTATAACCTCTTCTATTAAATCTTTTTGCTCAGACAAAACTGCAGCAATAGTTTCTAAACCAACTGGCCCACCTTGGTATTTTTCTACAATGATATGCATATATTTTCTATCAAGTGCATCTAATCCAAATTGATCAACATCTAACTGCTCAAGTGCTTCGATTGCAAAGTTTTTATCAATTTTTTCGTATTTTTTTACAAAACATATATCTCTTATACGTCTTAATAATCTACCTGCAACTCTAGGAGTGCCCCTCGATCTTTCGGCTATTGATAGTGCGGCATCATCAGTTAAATCAAGTTTCATTTTTATAGATGATTTCTTTAAAATATTTTTTAAATCATTATTGTTATAAAATTCCATCCGAATTTGAATACCAAATCTGTCTCGTAAAGGTGTTGTTAATAATCCAGCTCTTGTAGTTGCACCAACTAAAGTAAAAGGAGGAACATCAATTCTTATTGATCTTGCTCCTGGGCCTTCACCTATGATCAAATCAATTTGAAAATCCTCCATGGCTGAATATAAGTATTCTTCAATTACACTCGATAACCTATGAATTTCATCTATAAATAGAACATCTTTTGGCTGAAGGTTTGTAAGAATAGCTGCTAAATCTCCAGTCTTATTTAATATTGGTCCAGATGTTGTTCTTATATTAACATTCAATTCTGATGAAACAATATGTGCTAAAGTTGTCTTTCCCAACCCTGGTGGACCATGCAGTAATATATGATCCATAGGTTCATCTCTCTCTGATGCTGCTTTAATAAATGTAAATAAATTTACTTGAACTTTTTTCTGCCCAATGAAATCATCCAATTTTTTTGGTCTTAATGCCAAATCAAACGTATTATTTGAACTAGCTTCTAGATCTTCATTAGATATATTTTCTTCATTCATATTTTTATTTTGACAACTTTTTTAATGCTAATGGAATTATTTTTTCTATTGAAAGTTTTTTATCTTTATCAATTTCATCACATATTGAATTTACTACTAAAAAAACATCGCTTTTGGAATAGCCTAAATTTACTATTGCAGAAATAGCGTCATCCCTAATATTTTTATTTAGTTCTACTCCATAAGACGTTATGTTTGAACCTTTAAGTTTAATATTACTATTTGTTAAAGAAAATTGATCAATTTTTTCTTGCAATTCAGATACGATTCTTGTTGCAACTCTCTGACCAATACCGTCTGCTTTTTGAAAAGCGGACTTATCAGAAGATTTTATCGCAATTATTATTTGTTCAACATTTAATGCAGATAAAACTGCTAAAGCTGCGCGAGGTCCAATACCTTGAATAGATTGTAAGAGTTTAAACATGTTTAATTCATTTTGAAATTTGAACCCATATAGTAAAATACTATCATCTCGGACTTGAAGGTCAGTATTTAAAATTACTGTTTCATCAACTTCACCAATATTGTCCAGCGTGTTTTTAGATACCTGCAAACAATATCCAACACCATTAACATCAATGACGATTTGGTTATTTAATTTTATTTTTAGTTTTCCAGTTAATGTTGCTATCATTTCTGCATATTTACTTTTTCTTTTTCTAAAGCATTTGAAATTGCTTGATCTAATTTACTAGAATATTCACCATTATCAAGTTTTCCAAAAGACTTTGATTGGATTGACATTGCCACGGCTAAAGCATCAGAACTGTCTTCACTTTTAGGTACTATATTTAAAATTTTTTTAACCATTAAGTTCACTTGGTCTTTTGAAGCAACCCCTGAACCAGTAATATTTTTTTTTACCAGTTTAGGCTGAATTTCAAGAGTTTTTACTCCTAATTTTGCAGCAGTTAAAATACATATGCCTCTTACCATTCCAAGTTTTAAACTAGAAACATTACCTGAACCTACAAATGTCTGTTCTATCCCTATCAAGTCAGGTTTTGTTTTTTTAATTAAGAAACTTAAGCAATTAAATATTCTTAGAAGCTTTTGGCCTAATTCAAGTTCATCATTTTGAAAAAAAAAGCCATCATTTAAATAACTAAAAGAATTATTTTTCCAAACTACAGCTCCCCAACCCGTTTTTCTTAAACCGGGATCTATACCTAAAATCTTCAATTAAACTTCTCTGAAGCTTTTGGATCTAAATTAAAATTTCCAAAAACATTTTGTACATCTTCACAATTATCTAATGCTTCTAAGAACTTTAACATTGATAAACTTTTTTCTTCATCAAGATTTATTAAATTTTCAGGAATCCATGATATCTCAGATTGTTCTGGTAACCCATACTTAACCTCTAGTTTATCGCGAAGATCATTAAAATCTGCTATAGAAGATAAAATTTCAATTCTATTTTCATGAAAATCAACGTCAATTGCTCCATTTTCGATAGCAAAATCTAAAAATTCTTCAACGTCAAACTTTTCTTTTTTTTCATATATTATTAATCCAAGATTTTTAAATAAATAACTCACAGAACCACTTTCACCTAAATTACCATTATATTTTGTAAATGATGATCTAACTTCAGAAGCAGTCCTATTTCGATTATCTGTTAATGCCTCTACAATAATTGCAGCTCCTCCTGGACCATAACCTTCATACTTGATATCTTCTAAATTATCTTGCTCGCCAGAATTAGCTTTATTTAGGACTCTTTGAATATTATCTTTTGGCATATTTGCTGACTTGCATGCTGATAAAGCTGTCCTTAACCTAGGATTACTTTCAGGGTCCGTACTTGATCTAGCTGCAACTTGAAGCTCTTTTATTAATCGAGCAAATTTTTTTGCTCTTCTTGCGTCTTGAGCACCTTTTCGGTGCATAATATTTTTGAATTTAGAATGTCCTGCCATTAGTATTTGTTATATCCCTGTGTTATCAATTACTCCACCTATTCTAATAGGTTTAATAGAATCAGCCAATCCATTTTTTTTTGAATTTATTACAACACCACATAATGTAGGAGGGCCATCTGCAACAGTCAATCTAGGGTGTTTGTTGTTTGGATATTGAAATCTTGATATAGCTGCTTTTTTTTCCATTCCTATAACCGAATTATAATCACCACTCATACCAACATCTGTTATATATGCTGTTCCATTTTCTAACACTCTATAATCACTAGTTGGGATATGAGTGTGAGTGCCTACAACGGCTGATACATGACCATCTAATAAATGACCAATTGCTAACTTTTCTGAAGTTGCTTCTCCATGGACATCTACAAGAGAAAAACAGAGATTTTCATTAGATTTGAACTTAAGTTTTATCTGATTTAATAACTCAAAAACAGGATTTGATTTAGGCATGAATAGATTTGTCATTACATTTGCGACACCTATTTTGCCAAATGATGTATCTATTATTGTAATACCAAGTCCAGGAGTTCCTTCAACCATATTCATTGGTCTTAGTAATTTATTAGTTTCATTGATGTATGAAATTATTTCTTTTTTATCCCATATATGATTTCCAGAGGTTAAAACATCTGCACCATTTAAAAAAAATTGATCACATATCTCTGGAGTAACTCCAAAACCACCAGCAGAATTTTCAACGTTAACAATTATTAGGTCGAAAAATTCATCTTCTTTAAATTCTTTAATTTTTTCAATAGCAAAATTTCTAGCTTTTCTTCCAACTATATCACCAATAAACAATGTTTTCATTTTTACAAACTTCTTATCTATAAATTTTTTTATCTGTTAGGATGATATCCATCTTTTCATCATGATTTTCCGCAGGTATATTTCGTACCATTTGATTATCATAAGCTAAGCCAATAACAAATATTTTTTTTAATTTTCTTAATTTTGATATGGTTCTATCGTAATAACCTTTTCCATAACCTAAACGATTTAAAGTTTTATCAAATCCAACCATTGGAACAAAGATAATGTCTGGAATGATTTGGATAATTTTGTTTGGTTCAATAATTCCATATTCATTTTTTGTTAAATTCATTTCGTTATCAAATTTAGAAAATATTAATCCATTTGTGTTTTTGCAAATTACAGGCAAACAAATTTTAATGGATAAGTTTTTACAAATTTCAATTATTTTTAATGGAGAAATTTCTGACTTTATTGGGTAATATATACCTATTGATGAAATTTTGAATTTAGATTTAATTTCTAAGATTATTACTTTTATATCTTTTAATTTTAAGCATTCACAACCTTTTTTTTTAAAAAAAATTTTACGTTTTTCTAAACATTTCTTTCTGAGAGTAAATTTAGATTTCATAAAATATTTATGGTAGCCAAAAAAAACGTCGGCAAATTATCCTCTGTTGCCTGTTGTACAGGTGGGCACCACATAACTTGACCAAAATCAAATCAGAGGCAGTTCCCTTTAGAGAATTTATGGCCCCAGGGTTAAAGCACCTAACGATAGTTTCTAGCCACCACATATATTTTAACTGTTGTTGATTAATGTTTCAATATTCTTAAATTTTAAATTTAGTTTTTCTAACCATGAAACCACCTCATGTAAATCAGCATCTTCTTTTGAAATGGTTTCGCTAATTTCATTAGTATTACGAAGATTTTTGTCAGCTAAAATTAGTGCTGCCATTAGCAAAATTTTACTCTCAGAAATTTTATTTTCTTTATCATCTAATGTATTTATA
>CACMZO010000029.1 GCA_902618195.1 uncultured SAR116 cluster alpha proteobacterium | reverse complement strand
ACTTCTGCTGGGTGTGTAATAACTACCAAAAAATCTAGGTTTTCTTTTTGCTGTTTCAAAAGTTAAAACAGTAAAAACAATCGCACTTAATAAAATTATATGTGCAATTGTTGTTATGCCAAATAACCATATACTAGTAAAATACATAGAAAATGCTACACACCACATAAATGCTAAGGCTTGCATCACTATATGTCTAACGTGAATGTCTGGAATATTTTTAAGAGGGTTTATGTTATGATTCATAACAATATTCCAAGTGTCATATATAATTTTTTGCATTTATTTACCAAGTTTTAGTATAAAATCTTGTATTTTTTAAAATAATTATCGTCTAATGTCAAAATTATTACAATTTTTTTATAGGTATTTGTATAACCTCTAGGCGTATTCACCTTAAAATAAAGTATTTCAGTTAAAAGTTTACTGTAAAAATTAATCCTACAACTGTTTTTTCTTTCGAAGGTTTAACTTTTGATTAAAATGCAAAAAATAAATAAAAACTAAAGACTAAATTATCAAATATTATTAAATCAACTAATTAAAGTAAATTAACAAAAAATTTAATAAAAATGGTAAGCAGATTAATGTTGAAAACGTTGAAACAACAACCAACCCAGCAACTGTCGTAGTATCCTTTTCAATTTGAACTGTAAAAATATAGTTAAGAAGCGCAACTGGCATTGTTGACATTATGAGAATAACACCAGCTTTTGGACCTGAAATTTCAAATAAATAAATAACTATTAAAGCGCTTAATACGCCAATTAAAAACCTAGCAATTGAGTATATAAAACCTTTTGTTAAATTTTTAATTCTTAAATTAGACAAAGAATATCCTAAAAGAATTAATGATAATGGAATAACTATATTTCCTAAATATTTAGTTGAATTCATAATTATTGAGGGAATTTCTATCAAATATAAAAAATATTGAAAGGGGAAATAATATTGATATTAAGCCAATATATTTAAAATTAACATTTCCCATAAATGTACCTAAAGATAAAATCAAAAGAACACTAGAAATAACAAAGCCTAGGTGTTGAAATAATATAGAGTATAAAATTAAACAAAATATTGTAGTTGAAATATTAATAAATAAATTTTTTGTAACATTCGGCCAATTATTTGATATTTTTGAATCTTTTTCATAAAAAACAGTATATAATCCAAATATCAAAAACATGGATGCAATAATTGTTGGGACAATTTGAGGATTAATTTCAGAAGACGACTGACCAAATATTAAAACAGGTTTTTCAACCTCGGAAGGAATTTTATAATAAATAAATAGTCCAAATATAATACTAATTATACCACTTAATAAATTTGGAGAAAATTTATTTAATTTCATTATTTATTCCTTGGCAAAGTTATAGGTTCACCACTTTCAGCAGATAAATCTGCAGCTATATACAATTCCATAACTGCTTTAGCTTCTTCTGGTTTAACAAGAACAGGTTTGTTACTTGCAACTGCATTTATAAAATGCATTGTTTCTTCATGCATTGGACCAGCGTGAGTATGCTCAACGGGTTCTCCAGGCATGGAAGACATTGGGTATCTAATACCATTTTTTACAGTGTTTAAATGAACATCTTTATGACTATCATCAATAAATAATGAACCATCTGTACCAATAACTTCTATCCAAGTGTGAGAATAATTTGGATAACCAAGTGGTAGTATCCATCCACCACCAACAGTTATAGTCATGCCATCATCTAAAGTAACTATAATCCACTGATGATCAGGAGTATTACTCTTTTTAGAGAAAAGTTTTCCAGCTGTCTGGCTATAAACCTTCACTGGTTTTCTAGGTTGTAAGCACCATAACAAAAAATCTAAATCATGAGTTGACTCCATTGCCGCAGGAGATAGAGCAGTTCTTCCAGATATTTTTTCACCTAACTCTCGAGTTATATGCCTACTAACTAAACATGTAACTGGTTCACCAATGATTTTTTCTTGAAGTGACTTTTTAACATATGCATATTTTGCATTAAACCTTTGAGAATAACCAATTGTAAATTTTAGATTGTTTTTAATTGATTCATTAATTAATTCCTCTGCTTCTTCTAAAGTAGTCGATATAGGTTTCTCTAAAAATACATTTTTTCCAGCCTTTAAGGATGCTAAGGCCATAGGATAATGAGTTGTTTCTGGAGTTGCAGAGATTATAATTGTATCAATATCGTTGTTAGAGACCAAATCTTGCCAATTCTCAGTGGCACCTTCAGGTTCTAGTAAGTTTTTAAGTTCTAAAAGACGCTTTTTATTCGTTTCTGCAATATATAATTTATCTACAAAGGGATTATTATTACAGGCATTAGCTCTTATACCACCGCACCAACCAGTGCCAATTACACCTACATTTATTTGCTTTATCAATTAAATCTCCATTTAAAAAATAAATAATAATGGAGAAAGTTATATCTATCGAATTATAAAAATTTATGGATTTCATAAATTAAAATGATTTCACTGTATTAAATACTTATTTTCAGTAATTTAGCTATATTATCACCGGTTATTTTTCTTTTATCTTCATCAGTCAAACCAACAGTTTCTATAACGTGTTGAACTGGATTGTCTTCAGCCATATCATAAGGATAATCTGTTCCCATAATAATGTTATCAGAGCTAAATGTATCAACTAAATATTTTAATTGTTCATAACTAAAAACAACTGTATCAAAATATAATTTCTTTAAATATGAAGTAGGGGGCTTCTTAATTAATAGACGACAATCAGGCCTTGCTCCCCATGCATGGTCAATTCTTCCAGAATAAGCTGGTAAATAACCACCACCATGAGCAACAAATATTTTTAAATTTGGAAATTTTTCTAGCGTTCCATCAAAAATTAAGTGATGTAAAGCTACAGTCGTATCTAATGGATTTCCAATTACATTATTAAAGTAATGATCTTTAATTCTATCACCTTGGGGATACCCATTAGGATGTAAAAAAATTAATATATCATGCTTTTGAGCCATCTCCCAAACCGGATCATGAATTGGATCTGATAATTCATGACCATCAACAGTTCCTAACACTTGAAAGCCTTTTAAGCCAAGTTCTTTAATGCCTCTTTCGATTTCACGAGCTGCAGCATCGCCATCTTGCATAGGGAGCGTGCCAAGAGCTAAAAATCTATCAGGTCTTTTTTCAGCTGTTTTGGATAAGGTATTATTAATAATTTGAATAGCTTTATGACCTCTATCATTTCTTATTGCATAATATGCTTGAAATGGAACTGGGATAAGTAGTTGCATATCAATACCTTGCCTATCCATATCTTTAAGTCTTTGATCTAAATCTGTTAAATGTAAGGCACGGTCTTTAGCTTGTTGCTGATTTTGTTTAGAAGTAATTTCATTTGTTGTTTTAAAAGCAGGAACTTGCATAGGGTCAAATAAATCTGATACTAAGTCTGCAGCTTCTTGAACATGTAAATGAGAATGAGCGTCAATTGTTTTATTTGATTTATAATTAACTTTTTTATCTGAGTTTTCACGACCAGCAGTTGGTCCGTAAGGCCTTAGTTCCACAATTTCCTCCAAATAATTTCCATTGATGAATATTATAAATGATTTTATTGTATGAACTAAATAATTTTTTATTATACTAAATATTATGAAATTTGGTTTATTTGGCAGCGCTAAATCTGCACCTGTTGATTCAGATATAGATAGTGCCTCAGGTTATAATGATTGGATAAAGTTCAATCAAGAGGCAGAAAAATTAGGATATTACAGTACTTTTACAGTAGAACATCACTTTACTGGACTTGGTCAAGTGTCAGCATCAATGAGTTTATTAACCTTTTTAGCAGCAAAAACTTCTACAATAAGGCTTGGAACAGCAGTTATGGCTCTTCCATGGCATAATCCTATATTATTAGCTGAGCAAGCATCTACTTTAGATTTGTTATCAGGAGGAAGATTAGATTTTGGAGTGGGGAAGGGATATAGGTACAATGAATTTCATGGATTTGATATTAATATGGATGAAGCACATGAAAGATATCATGATTGCCTTCAAATTATATTGAAATGTTGGAATGAAAAGAAAAAATGGAACCATAAAAGTCAATATTGGACATTTAATGATGTTATTGTTGAGCCACCTTGTACTCAAAAACCTCATCCACCCATTTGGATGGCAGCAGGACATCCAGATTCTATTAAAACCGTTGCACATCAAAATTGTAATTTATTGCTAGATCAATTCTCTCCAGTTTCTACTGTTATTGAAAGGGTTAAAATTTTTAATAATGAATTAAATACTCTTGGAGTAAAGAATAAACCTCAAATTGCATTAGCAAGAGCGATGTATATTGCTAAAGATCAAAAAGAAAAAGAAGAGATAATTCAAAATAGGTTTAAAGCAAGAGAAAATGTAGATAAACTGTCTCAAAGACCTGATGGGAATAACAAATCAAGTATCATGGTGCACAAGGGAACTGATGAAGCTTATAATGGAGCTTTAATTGGTACAAAAGGAGAAATAATTAATAGACTTTATGAATTAAAAGAGGGTGGTATTGATTATATTCTTCTAGTTGATAATGGTGGTGGAATCAAAGGATTAGATAAATTTGCTAATGATATAATACCTTCAATACATTAGCGTGATTTTATAAATTGGAGAACAATATGAAATTTAAAATTACTAGAGCAAATGAAAATAAATTTGAATCAGGATTAAGAGGTTTTTTTGAATATAAAAATTTAGGTATTCAAGAAGCAACCTCAGGGAATTTTGGAGCTAATGTAATTAAAGCAATTGAGGGTAAGCACGCTAATGGAGAGTGGCATTACCATAAAGTTGATTTTCAAATGGTTTATATACTTAAAGGTACTGTTAAATTTGAATATAAAGGACAAGGTGAATTTACTTTATATCCTGGCGATGTAGTTTATCAACCACCAGAAATTCATCATAGAGAAATAGAACATTCTGATGATTTAGAATTAATTGAAATAACAAGTCCATCTGAATTTGAAACAGTAAAATTATAAAAGGAGAAAACATGAAAAAAATTAAATTAATTTTAACAATTGGGTTTAGTTCTATATTGTTATCCAGTTGTGCATCTTATAATGAAATGGTTCCAAGTTGGGCTGAGATCTGCTCTAAGCCAGTTGACAAATCTAAAGCAGCTTGGTACAAGCCTTGTAATTTGTCAGCCCCAAAATTTGGGAAATTTTTCAAAGATTAAAGTATTATATATAGTACGGATGCTGTAGACTTATTTGTCTATACTTCAATAACTATATACATATTTTAAATATAATTTAAAAGGTAACTATATGTTATTATTGTATTATATTTGTAAAGTTAACTTTATTATATCGTTAAGTTTTCATATTTGTCGCATAATATATATTATGAAACTAAATCAAATATTAAAATACATATTATCGTACGCTGGTTCAACATTATCAGGACATAAACCTAAAACATGGTCATGATCGCTATCTGGACTTAAGTGTGTAAGATAAGCTCTTTTAGGCTTAAGTTCACTTATCCAACTAAATGTGAGATCAAAATGCGCATGAGCTATATGAGGTGTAGATCTTAAACCTGTAATAACCAAAGTTTCTAAGTTTCTTAATTGATTAAAACTATCTTTAGGAAAATCTACTACATCTGTACAATATGCAAATTTATCATTAATAATAAGACCAATCGTATCTATCACACCATGATGTTGTTTAATTGTTTTAATTTTAATACCATTAAAATTAATTTCATCATAATAATTTAATACATTTAAACTCATCGGCGGTTTAAAATAAGATTGAGATTTTTCATTTTTTTCAAAGAGATAATCAAATCTATTAGACAAAAAGTTTGCAGTTCTTTTAATAGTATAAACATTTATTTTTTCTTGTTTTGGAAAATAAAATGGTCTTAATTCATCCAATCCTGAAATATGGTCAGCATGTTCATGTGTGATTACTATAGCATTTAGGCCATTTAAATTATGATTAATTAATTGATTTTTAATATCTGGTCCAGCATCAATCAAAATATTTGTATCATTAGATTGAATCAAAACAGAACATCTTTGTCTTAAATTTTTTGGATTTTTTGGATTACATTTACCCCAACCCAGTTGACCTAATGAAGGTATCCCAACTGATGTTCCTGTGCCTAATAATGTTATTTTCATTTATCTTTCCAAATTTTAATTTTATCATAAACAGTAAGAGAATTATCATATAAAATTTTACTTAATTCTAAAAAGTTCATATCTCTTAATTTAGACAAAAATTTTGCTGTATGCATACAGTTTTTAGGTTCATTTATTGAACCTCTTACTGGACTTGGTGCTAAATAAGGCGAATCAGTTTCAACTAAAATTTTACTTAATGGAATATTTTTAGCAATTTTTTGAATATTTTTAGCAGAATTAAAAGTTAATATACCAGAAAATGAGATAAAAAAATCTAAATTAAGTCCACAATAAGCTAACTCTTCCCCAGAACTAAAGCAATGAAGAATTGCTTTAAAAGGACCATTTTTGAATTCTGCTTCTAGCATTTCTATCATGTCATCGTCTGCATCTCTTGAATGAATTATCATTGGTAAATTAGTAGATCTAGCAACATTGATTTGAGCTTCTAATGACCTTTTTTGCAATCTCATATTTTCCTTGTTGTAGTAATAATCTAAACCACCCTCTCCTATACCAACACATTTTTCATGTTTAGAATAATTTTCCATAAAATGATGGTCATTATATTGCTTATCTTTATGCGCTTCATTTGGATGAACGCCAACTGTAAAAAAAATCTCTTTATATTGTTCTGAAATATCTTTAATCGCATCAATGCGGCTTAAGTTAGTAGATATAGTTACCATTTCTGTGACATTATTAATTTTAGCATTTTTTATAACTTCATCTAATCTATTTTTTAATTCGATAAAATCCAAATGACAATGTGTATCAATAATTCGTGTATCATTCATTAGTTTTCAATTCTTGGAAACATCACATCTTGTTTAATTAAGTCTGTTCCTACCAATAATTTTGACCCAAGTTTATTAAAAAATCTTTGATTAGTATCTAATCCAAAAATATCTAGAATTTTGTTTGCAGAATTTGGCATTATGGGCTGTATCAATATGCCAATTTGACGAATACTTTCTAGCAAACAATATAGAACAACATTCATTCTTTCAGCGTTATCATTTTTTAAATTCCATGGTGCTTGTTCATCAATATATTTGTTAGATTTAGAAATTTTAATCCAAATTTCTTTTAATGATTCATCTAATTTTTGATTATCTATCAAATTTCTTAAAAAGGAAATTTCAGTTTCAAAAGAATCGATAATTCCCAAATCTACTTTTTTAAATTTATTTTTGTGATCAGGAACTTTGCCAGCAGTATTTTTTAGACAAAATGAAACAACTCTTTGGACTAAGTTTCCAAGATTATTAGCTAATTCACTATTAATCCTTTGAACTAAATGTGCTTTAGAAAAATCACCATCATTTCCAAACGGCACCTCTCTTAATAAAAAATATCTAACTTGATCTAAGCCATATTGCTCAATTAATTTAAAAGGATCAATAATATTTCCAAGAGATTTTGAAATTTTCTCTCCTTCATTAGTCCACCAACCATGTGCAAAAACTCTTTTTGGTAACGGTAAATCCGCTGCCATTAAAAACGCTGGCCAATAAATCGCATGAAATCTTAAAATATCTTTCCCAACAACATGAAGATCAGCAGGCCAATTATTTTTAAATTCTTTTTGGTTAGCTCCGTATCCTGAATAAGTGATATAATTAGTAAGGGCATCTAGCCATACATACATTATGTGTTTTGGGTCATTTGGAACTTTTATACCCCAGCT
>CACMZO010000028.1 GCA_902618195.1 uncultured SAR116 cluster alpha proteobacterium | reverse complement strand
TAATCATTGATATTTATTAAATTCATTTTTAAGTTTGACATGATCATTAAATATAATATTAACTTATGTATGTAAAATTATATATAATTAAGGTTATTTCATGACAAATATAAATGATAAAATTGAAGCTTTTGAGTTAGAGACAGATCTAGGTAAATTTTATTCAAAAGATCATGCTGGTAAAAATTTAGTTTTATTTTTTTTTCCTAAAGCCGATACAACCGGATGTACAAAAGAGGCTTTATCATTTAGTAACTTGATTAATGAATTTGAAGATTTAAACACTATTGTTATTGGAATCTCAAGAGATACAATTGAAAAACAAATTAAATTTAAATCTAAATATGATCTAAAATGTATTTTAGGATCAGACGTTGATATTAAGATTTGTTCTAAATTTGGAGTTTGGGTCGAAAAATCGATGTATGGGAAAAAATATATGGGAATTCAAAGATCTACTTTTTTAATTAATACTGAACAAAAAATTCAACATATTTGGAATAAAGTAAAAGTTTCTGGACATGCAGAAGAAGTTTTAGAGGTTGTTAAAAAACTATAAATTTTTAGCAAGAGCCTCATTTATAAATTGATCAAGTTCACCATCTAAAACCGCAACAGTATTACCAGTTTCTACATTCGTTCTTAGGTCTTTAACTAAATTATATGGATGTAATACATATGATCTAATCTGACTTCCCCAACCAATTTCATTTTTTGATGACGATAACAATTGATTTTCTTCTTCTCTTTTCTTTAGTTCCAATTCATACAATTTCGCCTTAAGCATACTTAATGCCTGAGCTTTATTTCTATGCTGTGATCTGTCACTTTGACATTGAACAATGATTTTTGTTGGCAAATGAGTAATTCTTATTGCTGAATCAGTTTTATTTACATGCTGGCCTCCTGCACCAGAAGCTCTATATGTATCAATTTTAAGATCTTTATCATCAATCATTATATCAATCTCTTCACTAGTTTCGGGATAAACCCAAACTGATGCGAAACTAGTATGTCTTCTAGATGATGAATCAAATGGAGAAATTCTTACCAAACGATGAACACCAGTTTCAGTTCGTGTCCAACCATTTGCATAATCACCCATAAACATTAATGTACTTGACTTAATACCCGCTTCTTCACCTGGGCTTTCTTCAATAATTTTAACCTTGAAACCTTTTTTTTCAGCCCATCTAAAATACATTCTTTGTAGCATAAGAGCCCAATCTTGAGCTTCTGTTCCTCCGGCACCTGCATGTATTTCTAAAAAACAATTAGAAAAATCATTTTGATTTGAAAACATTGTTTCAATTTTATACTTAGTAGATTTTAGAATTAAATCATTTAGAGAATCATCTAATTCCTTAATTAAATCATTATCATTTTCACTTTCAGCTAATTCAATCAAATCCTTTAGATCATTATAATCTTGATTAATTCTATTTATTAAATTAATCATATTTTCTCTTAACTTTATTTCTTTCATAACATTTTGAGCATTTTTTGGGTCATTCCAAAAACCATCTGTTTCAGATGTTTTAATTAGACTTTTTAACTCAGAATTAGATCTATCCCAATCAATATTATTTTTTAATAGACCTATATCTTTGTACAAAATTTTAATTTTTTCTGCTATCTCTAGGGGCATAATTATTAATATAAAGGAGAAAGAGAATTTACAATATCCTTTTCTTTTGGCATATCAATTATGTCAAATTCTGATGTTTTATTTGGTAGTTGCCCTGGCTTAAAAGCCTCTAAAATATAATTTCTACTGTTACTTTTTGATAAAAGCCCTGTTTTAGGGTTTACTTTTATAAGTTTAATTCCAGCAGGTCTTCGAAAAGGAACGTCAGGTTTTTTATTTAAAGCTAGACTCATAAAATCTCTAAATATTGGTGCTGCTACAGAACTACCAGTTTCTCTTTTTCCAAGTGAAGCTGGATTATCAAAACCAACAAAAACACCAACAACAAGATCACTAGAAAAACCAACAAACCAAGCATCTTGATTTGAATTTGTAGTACCAGTTTTTCCGGCTAATGTTTTATTAAGCTTATTAATGAGTTTACCAGTCCCTCTTGTTACAGCTCCTCGCAACATAGATACCATTTGATAGGCAGAACCAGGATCGGTAACTTGTTCTCTTTCATCTACTAAATTTGGTATATTCGTTAAATCACTGTAATTATCTAATTCACAATTTCTACATCTTCTCGAATCATTCTTAAGAATTGTTTTTCCTCTCCTGTCCTGAACTCTATCAATAATAATAGGTGAAATTTTTTTACCTCCATTTACAATCATCGCATAAGCAGTCGTTAATCTCATTAATGTGGTTTCACCAGCACCAAGTGACATAGACAATAAGTTGGGTAAATTGTCATATATACCAAAATTTTTTCCATATTTTTTTATATTTTTCATATTGACTAATAAAGCTAATCTAGCAGTCATTAGATTTCTAGATTTCTCAATTCCTAACCTTACCGGACTTGGCCCATAAAACTTTTTTGTATAATTTGCTGGCTTCCACTTGGGCAAACCAATCCCTTGATCATAAGATAAGGGCGCATCTAAAATTATATCTGTTGGCTTAATTTTTTTGTCTAAGGCGGCAAGATATACAAATGGTTTAAATGCTGACCCAGGTTGTCTAAAAGCTTGAGTTGCTCTATTAAATTCACTTTTATTAAATTGATATCCTCCTGTCATAGCCAAAACACGACCAGTATTTGGATCTATAACCACAATTGCACCGTTTACTTTTGGGATTTGAGAAATTGAATAAATTGTATCTTGTTTTTTTAACAAGATAACATCCCCTTTTTTTAAAAATTCATTAAAATTTTGAAATTTTTTTCCATATCCAATTTGTTGCTTATTGTCTTTATCTTTATACATTATCTGTTTTCTTAGCCAAGCTTTACTTTGAAATTTAAGTTCTATTTGTCCATTTAAAGTATGTAGGGAAACCTTATTATCCTTTATCTTTTTTACTACAGAAATAATTCTATTTGGAGGAAGACCTACTTCAAATTTAGTTATAATTTTTTTTAATTCATCGTTCCTGACTTTTTTTAAGTCAATGTTATGAATAACATCTCTCCATCCTTGTCTTTTATCTAAATTTTCTAAACCATTAAATAAAGCGTCATCAGCATATCTCTGGAGTTTTGTATTTAAAGTTGTTCTAATTGACAAACCACCTTCATAAAGTGCATCAAAACCAAAATATTTTAGCATTTTTCTTCTCACATCTTCCGCAAAATAAGGTGCTGAAGTATCATCTAAACCTGATGATTTTGTTAGAACTATTTTTTTACTTTGAAATTTATTTTTTTCGTCACCAGTAAGGTAACCATTTTTATACATCTGATAAAGAACCCAATTTCTTCTATCTAATACTCTTTCATAATTCGTTTTTGGATTATATTTACTTGGAGCTTTTGGTAAAGTTGCTAGAAAGGCTGCTTCATCTATTGTTAAATCATCAAGACTTTTATCAAAATAATTTAATGCAGCAGCAGCAATACCATAGGAGTTATTTCCTAAATAAATTTCATTAAGATACAATTCTAAAATTTCTTCTTTCGAAAAAGCTCTTTCTATCCTTATTGCCAAAATAGCTTCTTTTATTTTTCTTTCAAAGGTGACTTCTGAGCTTAACAAAAAGTTTTTTGCTACTTGCTGAGTTATTGTAGATGCACCAACTAATCTTTTTCCTTTCCCATAATTCTTTAAATTTGTCATTAAAGCTCTTGTAATTGCTTGTAAATCAACTCCAATATGCTTAAAAAAATCTTTATCTTCAGCAGATAAAAAAGCTGAAATAATTTTTTTAGGTATCACATCGATTGGCACAAATACTCTTCTTTCTGTAGAATATTCTTTTAATAAAGCTCCATTTCCTGCATAAACTCTGCTTACAACTGATGGCTCATACTTAGAGAGCTGTCTATAATCTGGTAAATCTTGTCCAAAATGCCATAAAATATAAAAAAAAGTACCCACACAAAGAATTGATATAAAAAAAAGAGTTGTAAATATGAACGTAAATATTTTCATATTTTTTATAATACAAAAGAATTTAGACAAAAATTTGACATAAAACCTTAATCAGTCTGATTAAAATAATTTAAAATTGACAAAGAAATTATTTTAGAAATTTTTGTTAAATATCTTCTACTATTTAACAATTTTTCTTCTTTTTTATTGGTAATAAAGCCCAACTCAACCAAAATAGATGGAATTGTTAAGGATTTTAACACAACAAATCCAGCATTTCTATGACCCCTATTTTTAATAGATATTTTTTTTATATTTTTAATAACAATATTAGCTATCTTCGAACTCTCATTCATTGTTTGTCGTTGAAATATTTTTATTAGATTATCTTTAATTAATGGATCAGAATGTCGAATCTTAAGTCCTCCAATAAAGTCTGACTTATTTTCTCTTTGCGCAAGCTCATTTGCTTCTTTGTCAGAAGCTTTGTCAGATAGACTAAAAATAGAAAATCCACTGGCTTTTCTATTTTTTGAAGCATCTGCATGAATTGAGATAAAAAGATCTGCTTTTAATTTTTCTGCAAAATTTATTCTCTCTCTTAAATAAAGATACCGGTCATCTGTTCTTGTAAGTTTTACTTTAATATTACTAGATGATAAAACTGATCTTATTATTTTTGCGAATAAAAGATTAATGTCTTTTTCGAAAGTCCCATTAATACCTATTGCGCCTGGATCTCTTCCACCATGGCCTGGGTCAATAACTATAATATATTGTTTATTTAATTTTGCTTTTTCTTTTCTAAACTCTGCATCTAGTTTTTTGTTTGTGTAGAGTGATAGTTTGTTCGCTTTATCAGCCTGAATATTGTCTTTTCTAACTTCAACTTTATTATAAGAACAAGAAGAAAAAATTAAAATTACTGTTAAGAAAAATTTTATTAAAAGAAATTTATACATCATAATTAAATCTTTAAATTAATAATAATAAATCAATAAGTTGCTTGATAACAAAATTTTATTAATATACTGTTAAAAAATTGAATTACACGAATTAATTACAAAAAAGATAGTTAGAATAAATAAAACATACTGTATTATGGAAATGGGCCCTCAAAAAAACACATATTTATTTAAAAATAAAACACCTAATCATTATAAAAAAATTCAACTTTTTAGGTGTTTCTTTTCAAATTATTCTAACTGTCATCGTACTTATGGAGATTTTGATGACAAAGAGAATATTAATTGATGCAAGTAACAATCAAGAAACTAGAATTGCATCTATCCAAAACGATATCATAGAAGATTTTGAATATGAAGTTGTTGGGAAAAAACAACTTAGAGGTAATGTTTATTTGGCAAGAGTTAGTAGAGTTGAACCAAGTCTTCAAGCCGCTTTTGTTGAATACGGCGGAAATAGACAAGGATTTTTAGCTTTTAGTGAAATTCACCCTGATTATTATCGTATACCTGTAGAAGATAGAGCAAAATTATTAGAAACAGTCTCTAAAGAAGTAAGTGATGATGATGAAATTCAAATTAATAACGATGAAAATGTTGATGATGAATTCCAAGAAAATAAAGACTTTAAAAAAATAAAAAATAAACTTTATAAAAACTATAAAATCCAAGAAGTAATTTCAAAAGGGCAAATTATCTTGGTTCAAATTGTTAAAGAAGAAAGAGGTAACAAAGGAGCTGCTTTAACCTCTTATTTATCTCTAGCAGGTAGATATTGTGTTTTAATGCCAAATACTCCTAGAGGTGGAGGCATTAGTAGAAAAATTTCAAGTGCAACTGATCGACAAAGATTAAAAAAAGTTTTAGAAGGTTTGAACTTAGACAAAGGAATGGCATTAATTATTAGAACAGCTGGAAGTAAAAGAACAAAAGTTGAAATTAAAAGAGATTTTCAAAATCTTATTTCGATTTGGGAAGAAATAAAAAATAAAACAATTAAATCTAATGCTCCAAACTTAATTCACGATGAAGGTTCTATTATAAAAAGAGCCGTTCGTGATATGTATAATAGTGATGTAGAGGAAGTTTTAGTTCAAGGTGAACCAGCATTTAAGACTTGTAAAAGTTACATGAAGTCATTGATGCCTAGTCATACAAAAAAAATTCAACAATACACTGATGATAACGTTTTACTTTTCCAGAAATTTGGTATTGATACACAATTGTCTGATATATTTAAACCAATAGTTAATTTAAAATCTGGTGGATATCTAGTTATAAATCATACGGAAGCTCTTGTTGCTGTTGATGTAAATTCAGGTAAAGCAACAAGAGAAAGGTCTATTGAAAAAACTGCATTTCAAACAAACTTAGAAGCTACTCAAGAATTTGCAAGGCAAGCTAAATTAAGAGACCTTTCAGGATTAATTGTAATAGACTTTATTGATATGGAAGATTATAAAAATCGAAATACAATAGAAAGAAAATTAAGAGAAGCCTTCAAACAAGATAGAGCCAAAATACAAATTGGAGAGATAAGCTCTTTTGGTCTTTTAGAACTTTCAAGACAAAGATTAAGATTGTCTGTTTCTGAAACAACTACTGAAGTCTGCAAATTTTGTGGTGGTGTTGGACGCATTCAATCATTTGAGGTTACTTCTATGCAATTATTGAGAGAAGCTGAAGATAGTTTAGTTAAAAACAACCAAAATGAAATATCAATTTCAATTCATTCAAGTATGTCAGCATATATTTTAAATAATAAAAAACAAAATATATTTGATATTGAGAGCAGACATAAATCTAAAATTATTTTCAATATTGATAATAATCTGACTATTTCAGACTACAAACTTGAAAATAGTGAGGATAGAAAAATGGTTGATTTAAAAGCAGAAAATCACAATAAAGAGCAAATATCAAAAAAAAGGAAAAATCAAAAAAAATTACGTGATAATAATGATATTTTTAATGAAACTGATACTGATTTAGATAAAAAAAAGGATGTATCTTTAACAGAGAAAAAAAACAAAAGAGAAACTAATAAAGCTAAACGCTCTAAAAAGAAAGACAACTTAGAAATTGAAAACTTTAAACAAGATGTTGGATCCAATGAAAAAACCTCAGAAAAGGTATCAGACATAATTGAAATTTTAGATAATGAAAAAAAGAAATCTACAAGAAGAAAAACTAGAAAAACAAAATCTTCTACTAAAATTGATGTTGTCAATTTAGATTCTGAAAAAAATAAAGTTAAAACAAAAAAAACTGGATGGTGGAATAATTAAATTTAATTATATAAAAATTTTTGTAAGTTTATTTTTTATATTTTTTACATCAAATGTTTTTGCTAAAAATATAAATGTCATTAGAGATTCAGAAATTGAGTTTTTTCTGCAAAATTTAATTAATAATTTTTCAATTAACAAAGATATAAAAAACTCACCTATCAAACCCTTAATTGTTATTGACAATTCAATGAATGCCTTTGTAACAGGAAATAATTACATTTACATACATACTGGTCTATTAGAAAATTTAGATTCATATGAGGAATTGGAAGGAATAATAGCTCATGAAATTGGGCACTTAAAATTAGGTCATGTAGAAAGTAGGAGAATTTTATCAAAAAAAAATTCAAATCTCATAAACGTTGGTATTTTTGCTTTGCTCGGTGCCACATTAGCTGGCTCAGATAATAATTTAAACGGATCAATATTAATTGGAACCGATTTTTTTAATAAGCAACAATTTAAATATAACCGTTCTCAAGAATTAGAAGCTGACATTTTTTCAATAAAGGCTCTTAATAAGTTAAAAAAAAGTTCAATTGGTTTGAAAAATTTTTTTAAAAAAATTGAAGAAAGAAATAAACTTTTTCCAAAAAAAAATAATTACTATACTTCTCATCCTAATTCAGAAAATAGATTAGAACTCATAAATAGTCTTTCTAATTTCAAAAGTTATAATCTTAA
>CACMZO010000027.1 GCA_902618195.1 uncultured SAR116 cluster alpha proteobacterium | reverse complement strand
CATTAGCAAATTGTGGTAAAAGCATTAAAACCAAAAATATAATTAAATTTTTCATTTTTTTCCTTTTAAGTAATTTAACAAAAACATAAGATAACTTATATGAAAATTAAACCTTTAAAAAAAAATAGTGAATTTGTAGCTTTTGTAAGTGATATCAATTTAAAGGAAAAATTAAATAAAAGAGAAATTGAAATACTTCAAAAAAGTATTGATAAATTTGGGGTACTTGTATTTAGAAATCAGTCATTAACTGATGATGAACAAGTCGATTTTTCAGAAAACTTTGGAAATATTGAGCATTCTGGAAAAAAATCGAATATAACTAAAGTTAATGATCGTAGGTTGTCTACAAAATTAGCTGATGTTTCAAATATTGATAAAAAATCAAATGTATTCAAAAAAAATGATCCTAGGAGAATATTTAATTTAGGTAATCGTTTATGGCACTCTGATAGTTCATTTAAAAAAATCCCTGCGAAATATTCTTTATTATCCTCAAAAACAATTGTTAAGAAAGGTGGAAACACTGAATTTTCTGATATGAGACTAGCTTATGAAAATCTTGAAGATGATATCAGAAATAAAATTGAAAGTTTACATTGTGAACATTCTTTAATTTATTCAAGGCAAAGACTTGGTTTTGACATGGAAAAAGAATTGTCAAAAAGTGAAATTAAAAATTTTAAACCTGTGCTGCAACCAATGGTTAGAGAAATAAAAGAAAATAATAGAAAAACAATATATTTATCAAGTCACATTGGAAAAATTAAAGGATGGCTGAGACCTGACACAATGTGTTTTGTGGATGATCTAATTGAATATGCAACTCAAAAACAGTTTAAATATGTGCATAAATGGAAAATCAATGATTTAGTTATGTGGGATAACCGTCAAACAATGCATCGTGTAAGATCTTTTGATGACGTTAATGAAACAAGGGATATGAGAAGAACTACGATAGAAGGAGAAGAGGCTCTTATTTAAATTTGTTTCTCATTTTTGTAAAAGAGATACTTACATCTTCTATAATATCTTCTATATTTTCAATTCCAACATAAATTCTTAAATATTCTCCATTAGGTACATAGCTTTTTTTTATTGTCCTGTTTGACTTTATGTCGGTCATCGTCATCAAGCTTTCAAAACCACCCCAAGAAGCTCCTTTTCCAAATAAAAGACAATTATCCGCAAAAAATTCAGCCATTTTAGTTGTTATATAATCCTCAAATTCAATGCCAAATATTCCACATGCACCACTAAAATCTCTTTTCCATAATTTATGATCAGGATGTTCTTTTAAAGCAGGATGGTAAACTTTTTTAACTTCTTTTTGATTACTTAAAAATTTTGCAAGTTTAATAGAGTTTTTTTGTGATTTTTCTAGTCTTAATGGAAGAGTCCTCAATCCTCTTAAGGCTAAAAAAATATCATCTGGACCAACACATTGCCCAGAGTTCCTTTTCCATCTAATTATTGAGTTCAGATGTTTTTTATTACATACGGTTACACCCATCATAACGTCAGAGTGGCCTCCAATATATTTTGTTATTGCTTCAACAACAATATCTACACCAAATTTAATTGCGTTAAAGTACAGCGCAGTTCCCCAAGTGTTGTCAATAATCGTAATTATTTTATGTTTTTTTGCTAATTTGACTGTTTTGTTGATATCTATTATTTCGAATGTATAACTTCCTGGGCTTTCTAAATATATTACTTTTGTATTTTTTTTAATCTTACTTTCTAAATTTGATAAGTCTCTTGGATTGTAATAATCATGTTCAATTTGAAACCTTTTAAACTCTTCTTCTGCAAATCTTCTCGCAGAACCATATACACAATCGGGTATTAAAACGTGATCAAATGTCTTTAAAACGCCCATAAAGCTATTTGTGATAGCTGACATGCCTGAAGGGGCTAAAACGCAGCCATCTGTTTCATATAATTCAGAAATAGCTTTTTCTAACGCTTCAGATGTTGGTGTTCCATTTCTTCCATATGTATATTTTTTTTTACTTCTATCTTTATAATTTTTCATAGAAGGTGAAAGAATCGTACTTGCATGATAAACTGGTGGATTAACTATACCATGATTTTCTTCAGGTTTTAATCCAGCATGTGCAGCAATTGTTTCAATATTTCGTAATTTTTTCTTTTTCATACGTGTGTAGCTTTTTATTTACGATTTTCCTTGAATAATAAATAACATCATGTACAAAATTAACCATTAATTCATGAAATGTCATGACAATTCTTATGGAGGACTTAAAATGAAAATAAAAGCACTTTTAGCGGCTTCTGTCGCTGGAGTTATGTTTGCAGGATCTGTTCTTGCAGGCACACTTGACGATGTCAGGGCTAGAGGTAAGTTAAATTGTATTATTAATACCGGTTTAGCTGGCTTTGCTGCTCCTGATGATAAAGGAAATTGGCAAGGATTTGATGTTGATTTTTGTAAAGCTGTTGCAGCTGCAGTATTAGGCGATGCTAATAAAGTTTCATATACAACTGCTACAGGTAAAACAAGATTTACAAAATTAGCAGCGGGTGAAGGTGAAATCCTTTCTAGAAACACAACTTGGACTTTTTCAAGAGATGTTGATTTAGCCCAAACTTTTATTGGTGTTAATTACTATGATGGCCAAGGTTTCATGGTACCAAAAAAATTAGGAGTTAAATCTGCTAAAGAATTAGATGGTGCATCTGTATGTATTCAAACAGGTACAACTACAGAATTAAACCTAGCTGAATTTTTTGCTGGTAATAAAATGAAATATAACCCAGTGCCAATTGAAACTAACGCTGAAGCTCAAGAGTTATATAAAGCTGGTAGATGTGATGTTTACACAACAGATGCTTCTGGACTTTATGCAACAAAAATGAGTTTTGATAATCCTGATGCACACATTGTTTTACCAGAGATAGTTTCAAAAGAGCCTTTAGGACCTGTTGTAAGACATGGTGACGACCAGTGGGCTGATATTGTATCTTGGGTTTTAAGAGCAATGATGGCTGCTGAAGAAAAAGGCATTACATCAAAAAATGTTAAGAAATTAGCAGCGCAGGATAATAAAGACAAAGAAATAAATAGACTTCTTGGAAAGGACCCTTTGCAAGGTTTATCTAAGCTTGGTCTATCTGCTGATTGGGCAGTAAATGTAATTAGCCAAGTTGGTAATTATGCTGAAAGTTTTGAAAGAAACTTATATCCTCTAACAATTGTAAGAGGAATGAATGCACTTTACAGAGACGGTGGATTACATTATATCCCACCAATTAAGTAATTTAAAAATCTTCAACTAAAAAACGCCTCATTACGAGGCGTTTTTTTTATTTATTTTAATGTAAAATTACAAGTTTTGTATTAATGTGATTTAATTGTATGATCTAAATTATGTCTTTTAATCTTTTGAAAATTTGGAGAAATGAAAAGTCTCGTGAAATAATTGTTCAGATAATTGTATTGATTATCTTTGGCTGGTTTATTTCTTGGCTTGTTGGAAATGTGTCTGGTAACTTTGAAAAATTGGGAAAAGATCTCAGTTTTGAATTTCTTTTTATTCCTGCTGGATATGACATAAATCAATATCTAATTTCATATAATAACAGAGATTCTCATTTAAGAGCTGCTGTAGTTGGATTGCTTAATACTGGGTTAGTTGCTTTTTTTGGTATAATTATAGCAACAATTTTTGGTCTTTTTCTAGGGGTCTTAAGATTATCTAAAAATTGGTTAGCAAATAGGATTGCTTATTGGTATGTTGAGTTTACTAGAAACGTACCAATCTTACTTCATATTTTATTGTGGCATGGAATAATTATCAATACCCTGCCTCATCCAAAACAAGCAATTGATATACTAGATGTTTCTTACTTAACAAATCGAGGTTTCTATATACCCAAACCAATTGCTGAAGCTGGAATAGAATTATTTTATCTATTCACAATAATTGCAATAATATTCGCAATTTTGTTTAATAAATTTTCTAAAAAAAGACAAGAAAATACAGGTAAACAAATGCCAGTTTTTTGGATTAACTTAATGGTTATAATTCTATTTCCATGCATAGCACTTTTACTTAACAATTTTCCAATTTCTTTTAGCATTCCAGAATTAAAAGGGTTTAATTTTAGAGGTGGGTTACACCTGAGTCCTGAGTTAATTGCATTAACATTTGCTCTAGCAATTTATACTGCAGCCTTTATTGCAGAAATTGTAAGAGCGGGAATTTTGGCCATTCATAAAGGACAAAGGGAAGCTGCTGAATCTATTGGATTAAAGCCCGACAAAGTAATGAATTTAGTGATTTTACCTCAAGCTAGACGAGTTATTATTCCACCTTTAACTAGTCAGTATTTAAATTTAACAAAAAATTCATCATTAGCTATAGCTATTGGTTATATGGATTTAGTTGCAACTTTGGGTGGTATATCTTTAAATCAAACTGGAAGAGAAATGGAAACTATGGTTTTAGTTTTACTTATTTATTTATGTATTTCTTTAAGCATATCGTCATTAATGAATTGGTATAATTATAGAGTTAAATTGGTGGATAGATAATGGTTTTTGGTAAAAATAATTACGCTCCTGGAACTCATCCTGATTTACCTCCACCACCAGGTACAGTTGGAGTAGTTGGCTGGTTAAAAAATAATCTTTTTTCTTCATTAAGTAATTCCATTTTAACATTGTTATCTTTGTATCTTTTGTATCTCTTAATTGAGGGGGGGTTAAGTTGGTTTGTAGTCGATGCAGTTGTTAGTGCGAATGATAAACCAGGTTGTAGAAAAATTGGTAATGGGGCCTGTTGGGCAGTAATTGTCAAAAGGTTTGATCAATTTATTTATGGCTTTTATCCATTGGCCGAAAGATGGAGAATAGATACTTCCTTTTTTTTATTATTTATTGCTGCAGCACCATTACTTTATCCCGATATAAAATTTAGAAAATATATGCTTATATTTAGTTGCTTTTATCCATTTATCGCTTTTATTTTAATTAAAGGTGGTGTTTTTAATTTATTAACAATTGAAACCAATCTTTTTGGTGGAGCAATGCTAACAGTAATTATTGGGGTTACTAGTATTGCGTGCTCTTTACCTTTGGGAATTCTTTTGGCTTTAGGCAGGCAATCTCGATTAAAATTAGTAAAATTATTAAGTGTTTGTTTTATAGAATTCATGAGAGGAGTTCCATTAATAACTTTATTATTTGTTGCATCGACAATGTTAAATTATTTTTTGCCACCTGGCACTAACTTCAATTTACTTATAAGAGTAATAATAATGATGACCTTCTTTTCAGCAGCTTATATTGCTGAAGTTATAAGAGGTGGTATTCAAGCTATTCCTAAAGGACAATACGAAGCCGCTGATGCGATCGGTTTAACATATTGGCAGACAACAAGATTTATTACTCTTCCACAAGCATTAAAAATTTCAATACCAGGTATTGTTAATACATTTATTGGTCTTTATAAGGATACAACTTTAGTTGTAATCATAGGTCTTTTAGATCCTCTTGGAATAGGGAGGGCGGCTCTTGCAGATACTAAATGGAACGGGTTATCAACAGAAACTTATTTGTTTGTTGCCGTAATATTTTTTATTAGTTGCTTTGCGATGTCAAGATACTCATTGTGGCTTGAGAAGAAATTAAGTACAGATCATAACTAATTGATTTAAAGGTGAAAATATGAACAGTAAAAATAAAAAAAATGTTATAAAAATTAATGAAATGCATAAATGGTTTGGTTCATTTCATGTACTTAAAAACATTAATCTTGAAGTCAGTTTAGGTGAAAGAATTGTTATTTGTGGTCCATCAGGTTCTGGAAAATCAACTTTAATAAGATGTATAAATAGATTAGAAGTTCACCAAAAAGGGCATATTTCAGTTAATGGTATTGAGCTATCTGGTGATTTAAAAAATCTTGAAGCTATAAGAAGTGATGTAGGAATGGTATTCCAATCTTTTAATTTATTTCCCCATCTAACTGTTTTAGAGAATTGTACACTCGCACCAATTTGGGTAAGAAAAATGCCTAAGAAAGATGCTGAAGAATTGGCAATGGAATATCTAGAAAGAGTTAAAATACCTGAGCAAGCAAAAAAATTTCCTGGACAGCTTTCTGGAGGACAACAACAGAGAGTTGCTATTGCACGTGCATTGTGTATGAAACCAAAAATAATGTTATTTGATGAACCTACTTCAGCTTTAGATCCTGAAATGATTAAAGAAGTATTAGATACAATGATTGAATTAGCTGAAACTGGCATGACTATGTTAGTTGTAACGCATGAAATGGGTTTCGCAAAGAAAGTAGCTGACAGAGTAATATTTATGGATGAAGGTGAAATAATAGAGCAAAATACTCCAAAATTATTCTTCACTAAACCAACTAACGATAGAACTAAACTATTTTTGAGTCAGATTTTAAATCACTAAAGCTTATTGATTTTCATTTTTTTTGAAGCCCATTCAGACCATGATCCATCGTAAATAGGGATATTCTCGTTACCTATTCTATAATAAGATAATGCTATTACACATGCAGATACTCCAGATCCACAGGTTGTAATAACCTTTTTATTTTCATTTAAATTTAAATAATTAATTAAATTTTTAAACTCAGCTTTAGAAATTAAATTACTATTTTTATCTAATAACTTTGATGCTGGAAGATTTAAAGAATTTGGTATATGTCCAGATTCTAAATTCGGTCTTGGTTCTTTTCCAATACCAGAAAATCTTTCAAATGATCTTGCATCAAGTATTGGAAAGGAATTATTATCAGAAATATTTTTCATTTCTTCAAGCTTAATTAGTAAGTTTTTATTTTCTTCTGTTGCTTCAAAGTTTCCTACAGTAATATTTGAAACATCATTAGTTGTTTTAAAACCATTTTCTTTCCATGATTTAATGCCACCAGATAAAATAAAAATTTCTTTATGCCCAAAATATCTTAATAAAAACCAACATCTAGCTGATGATAATAGGGGAGAATTATCATATATAATTACAATATCATTATTATTTAATCCAAGTTTTTGCATATGTGTTTCAAAAACATTTTTAGATGGAAACATATGTGGAAGGTCATTATTTGGATCCGAAATATTATCAATATCAAAAAATACCGCATTTTCAATATGTTCATTGTTATATTCATCAATTGCATTAATACCTGAATTTGGCAAAAAATATGAAGAATCAAATATAATTATATTTTGTTTGGTTTGTTTTAATTCATTAACTTCTTTAGCTGATAAAAAAATATCTTTCATTTTACTCCATCCAACTTGGAAAAGGTAAGTCTTTTAATTTTAAAAAACTTTTATTCCATATTTTTGATTGATACCTTTGACCTGAGTCACATAAAATCGTAACAATATTATGACCAGGGCCAAGTTTTTCTGCCATTTTTATAGCACCACATATATTAATGCCACTTGATCCACCTAAAAACAAACCTTCCTCTTTAAGCAGTTTAAAAATCATTTCTAGCGCTTCTTTATCGTTAATTCTAACAGCGTTATCAATAACAAGGTCTTTTAAATTTTCTGTAATTCTGCCTTGACCAATTCCTTCTGTAATGGAATTACCTTCTGCTTTAAGTTCGTCATGTTTGTAATAGTTATATAGTGCAGAACCATAAGGATCTGATAAAAATATCTTTATATCTTCTTTTTTTTCTTTTAAGTATCTACTAACACCAGCTAAAGTGCCACCGGTTCCAACTGCGCATGTAAAACCATCAACTTTTCCATCAAGTTGTGTCCAAATTTCTGGTCCAGTAGTATTAAAATGTCCATTCATATTTGAAACATTATCAAATTGGTTTGCCCATAACACTCCTTTTTTTTCAGATTTATTTAGCTCATTTGCTAAAGTTTCTGATTGACGAATATAGTTACCTGGGTTTGAGTAGGGTAAAGCAGGGACTAGTTTCAGTTCGCAACCAATAAGATTTAATGCATCTTTTTTCTCTTGGCTTTGAGTTTCTGGCATTACAATAATTGTTTTAAATCCCATTGAATTCCCAACCAAACCAAGACCAATTCCAGTGTTTCCTGCAGTTCCCTCGACAATTGTACCACCATTTTTGAGTTTACCATCTTTAATTGCATCTAGAATTATGGCTTTAGCTGCTCTATCTTTTATAGACCCTCCAGGATTAAGGAACTCTGCTTTTCCATAAATATTACATCCTGTAATTTTACTTGGATAATTAAGCTTTATTAGTGGCGTGTTACCGATAGCTTCTACAAAATTGTTATTAATATTCATTTAAAAATAAAATAAAATTTATGGCTCCCCGGGAGGGATTCGAACCCCCGACCGATCGGTTAACAGCCGATTGCTCTACCACTGAGCTACCGAGGAACTGCTTCTTTAAAATACACAAAAATATAAATATGTATATAAAAAATTTATAGATTTAAAATTTTATTAGCTAA
>CACMZO010000026.1 GCA_902618195.1 uncultured SAR116 cluster alpha proteobacterium | reverse complement strand
AATATGGCAAAATATAATTCCTTCTGATATTTATATTTCTTCCTTAATTGGAATTTCAGAAATGGTTTTAACTGGCTGTACTACAACAAGTGATCATTTATATTTATTTCCCAATGGAAGTAAATTAGAAGACCAGATTGAAGCAGCAAAATTAGTGGGGTGTCGTTTTCATGCTGCTAGAGGCTTTATGAGTGTGGGAGAAAGTAAAGGAGGATTACCTCCGGATAGCCTAACTGAAAATGAAAACTTTATCATTAAAGATTGTCAAAGGGTAGTTGAGGACTTTAATAATCCTGATCCCTTCTCTATGCTAAGAGTTGTACTTGCGCCATGTTCACCATTTTCAGTGAGTGAAAATCTAATGAAAATAACAGCTGAAATGGCAAGAAGTTATAATGTTACACTTCACACACATTTAGCTGAAAATGATGAAGATATTGAATATTCTATGAAACATTTCAATAAATCTCCTGGAGAATATGCGAAAGATCTAGGATGGTTAGGAGATGACGTATGGCATGCGCATTGTGTAAAGTTAAGTAGATCAGAATCAAAATTATTTTCAAAAACTTGTACAGGTATTGCTCATTGTCCAACTTCGAATATGAGATTAGCTAGCGGAATTGCTCCAGTGAGAGATTGGATAGATTTAGGAGTAAAAGTGGGGTTAGGTGTAGATGGGTCCAGTTCAAATGACAGCGGACATCTGCTTGCTGAAGCAAGACAAACTATGCTTCTTCAAAGAGTAAAACATGGTGCTGAAAATTTTTCAGCTAGAGAGGCTCTAAAAATAGCTACAAAAGGCGGTGCAGAAACATTGTGTAGAACAGATATTGGGGAAATTTCAATTGGAAAAGCAGCAGATTTTGCTATCTATGATTTAAATCAGATTGATATGTCTGGAACATCATCTGATCCAATAGCTGCGTTGATATTTTGTGGTCCAATTAAAACAAAATATACAATATGTAATGGCTCGATAATAGTTGAAAACGGACATATGAAAAATTTTGATTTAAACATTTCACTCGAAGATCATAAATTAGCAAGTAAAAGATTGTTAAGTATTTGAATTTATATATGTATAATCATTTTCATTAAAATAAAATTCTACTAAATTTTCATTATTTCTTTCTTTATTATTAATACGATCAACTATCCAAAAATCTTGCCTTTTAAGAACTAAGAGAGGATGGTGCCATACATTTGTCCTGTAAGTTATTCCAAATTCAGAATTAATTTTAAAACACCTTAAACTCTCAAGATTTGGCAAATTATTTTTTTCTTCTGCTACAACCACTAACCAATCAAAATTTTGAATAGGTAAAAAAGTTTGTGTTGCTAAAGGATGTTTTTCTAAAATTTTTATTTCGATTGGGAATTTTCTTGGTTCGCCAGAAAAAATTGAAATATAACTCTCACCATTATTTGTATTAAGGTTTAATTTCGAAATTTCACTATGTCTGACTGTTGTTCCTTGATTAATAGTAAGTTTTTTGTTTGAATTTGTCTTTTCTATTATATCTCCAAATGGTAAAAATGCTTCTTGGTTAATAGTTTCTATTGGCAGGACATTCAACTTGATAAATCTCCAAAAATTCTAAGTCTGGATACTCCTCCATCTGGATAAATATTTAGTTTAACATAATTTACAGGGCCACATTGATTTAAGTCTAAATAAGTGTGGATTTTATCTGCTTCTAGCTTTTGTGAAGACAAAATTTCTGTCCAATTTGAAGAAATATCAATTAGTTTTTCATCGGTCATTTTATCTTTAACTAAAGCACATTGCACTGAAGCTCTATCAGGATAATTTCCTTTGAAATGTGCAGTATCAATCTCTATTTTATTTATGATACCAACGTGAGCTAGTTTAATAATAATCCAATCATTTCCAGGGTTTCTTCGCCTTCTTGTCTCCCAACCGTCGCCCATGGTTTTTCCTCTTCCATTAGAAAGTAGAGCAGATACATCTCCATAATGAGCATTATTGTAAGTTATTATTTTTCCACCTAAATTTAGAGAAGAAAGTTCGTAGTCAATTTTTTTGTTAATATCAAAGTTGTAAATTACTTCTCCATTAAGTCTTAACCTTGCAACACCGCCATCAGGAAAAATTTGAAATCTTACATAATTTACTATTTCTGATTGTACTTCAAATTTTTGAGAGTGGTCTCCTTTTAACTCAGATTTTTTTAAAATAGATATCCAATTATCATCAAAGTTTGGATTTTCACTTGAATAAATACCCTCTAAGGAAGCATAAGGAGGAAAATTTCCAGTGAAATATGCTGTATCAATTTCTATTTCACTGATTTTGCCAGGTGAACCTAATTTAATAATGCACCAATCATTGCCCTCAGTTCTTTTTCTTCTACTTTCCCATCCATCCATCCATTTGCCATGGTCATCGTATTTATCTTCAATAAATACAGGTTCTTTGTCATTGAGCATTCTTGAAACATCACCAAAAAAATCATCAGAAAAAGCAATGATTTTAGTATTTAATTTTGGTGATGCTAGATTTACAAGTTTTAATATATTTTCATTCATAACTAATTCCTTAAAATGATGAGAAATCTCTTCTCATATATTTGCCAAGATTGTTAGCAGTAGTAAACTCTCCATTCTCAAAAATTTTATTACCACGTAACCAAGTTTGAACTGGCCATCCAGTTATTTCTAATCCTTCATATGGTGTATAGTCAGAACCATGATTAAGATTATGTTGAGAAATTTTCTTTTTCAAATTAGGATCCCAAAATGTAAGATCTGCATCTGAGCCAACTTTAATAACCCCTTTTTGAGGATACATGCCATACATCTTGGCAGGGTTTGTAGATGTTAATTCTACAAATCTTTTTAGATCGATTTTGTTTTTTGTAACACCTTCTGAAAACAAAATGGGCATTCTCGTCTCTACTCCAGGAATTCCATTTGGCACCCATTTAAATGAAGTTCTTGCACCAGGTCTATCTTTTCCCTGTTTATCTTTAAATCTAAATGGACAGTGATCTGAGGAGAATATTTCAAATGTACCATCGATTAATCCTGACCAAATGGCTTCTTGACTTTCTTTATCTCTTGGTGGAGGAGAGCAAACATATTTTGCACCTTCAAAATCCATATTTAAACCTTTGAGGTCATCTTCAGTAAGACAAATGTATTGTGGGCATGTTTCTGAAAAAACTTTTATACCTTTATCTTTTGCCCATCTTATTTGGTTTAAAGCTTCTTCTCCTGAAACATGAACAATCATAAGTGGAATATCAACTATTTGAGCATGACTTATAGCTCTGTGTGTAGCTTCTCTTTCAACAATTTGAGGTCTGGTAGGAGCATGATAATAAGGCGCTGTTTTTCCTTCTTTTTCAAACTTGTCTGATAAATATTTTATAGAATCATAGCCTTCTGCATGAACCATCACTAAAGTTTTTAATTGTTTTGCAACGTCAAAAACTTCAATTAATTCTTTGTCGTTTAAAACTAAATCATCATATGTCATAAAAACTTTAAAAGACGTATAGCCATCTTTTGATAGAGCTGGTAACTCTTGACCTAAAACTTGAGGAGTTGGGTCGCTAATTATCAAATGAAAAGAGGTATCTATATACATATTGCCTTGAGCCTTTTTATGGTAATCCTCAACACATTTTCGTAAGGATTGTCCTTTTATTTGCATGGCAAAAGGTAAAATAGTTGTATTTCCACCTGCAGCTGCAGATTTTGTTGCTGTTTGAAAATTGTCAGCCATAACGACATCATCTCCTGATGGCTGATCTACATGGACATGAGGGTCAATGCCTCCAGGTAAAACAATTAGATCACTGGCATTGATTTTAAATTTTGCATTTAGATTTTCATCACCAAGATAAGCTATTTTACCATCTTTAATTCCAATATTTAGGTGACCAATTTCATTTTCAGTAACAACTAAACCATTTTCAATTAGCGTATCTAAATTATTCATTTATCACTCGATATAAAGATTGTTATAAAGATATATAAGGTTAACATGTTTTGATATAATTTTAAATGCAAAGGAAAAATTATTTTAATGCATGATAATAATTCACAAAAGTCGTTTGGAAAACTTGATGTAGAAGTAAAAAATAACAAATTAAAAAAATTTTTTCAAAAGGGCTGTGCAAAATCCTTTATTCCTAAAAATGATAATTCAACTACTGAATTAGTAACATTAAATACAGCGGGAGGTTTAACATCTGGTGATAATTTTGTAACTAATTTTAAATTAAATAACTCAAAGATTTGTATTTCAACCCAAGCAGCTGAAAAAATATATTCTGGTTATGGTTATCCTGCAAGAGTAGAAAATAAAGTAATTGTTGATGATACAAGTACGCTATTTTGGATGCCTCAAGAATTAATATTATTTAATAACTCGAAGTTAGAAAGAAATTCATATTTTGATTTAAAAACTAATTCAAATTTACTCATTTGTGAAACCATCATTTTTGGAAGAAGATCAATGAATGAAAATATAGAAAATATTTTAATTTCTGATCATTGGGAAATTAAAATTAACGATAAAATTAAGCATTTTGAAACTGTTAATTTTAAAGGTGTTTTAAGAGATTATTTTAAAAACAAATCAGCCCTTTCAAATAATTGTGCTTTTAATTTTATATTTGGTTATGGAGAATCACTTATTAATAAAGCAGAAACAATTGATAAGAATTTACTTAATCATGAAAATACTGATATGGCTATTTCAATTTGGGATGAAAAATTCATCATAAGATCGGTTTCTGAAGATAATTACGATTTAAGAATTGCTCTTCAAAAAATATTGCCTTATTTTTATAATAATGAATTACCAAAAATGTGGAAATTTTAAATGAAATTGTCACCTAGAGAAAAAGAAAAGTTATTAGTTAGTTTGGCTGCCATGGTAGCTAAAGATAGGCTTAAGAGAGGTGTAAAACTTAATTATCCAGAAGCTATTGCCATCATCTCAGATTTTGTTATTGAAGGGGCACGAGATGGCAAATCAGTGGCTGATTTAATGGAAGAGGGTGCTCAAGTCGTTAAGAAAGATCAGTGTATGGAAGGAATTAAGGATATGATACATGAAGTTCAGGTAGAAGCAACATTCCCTGATGGCACTAAATTGGTAACTGTTCATCATCCAATACGATAAGGATTTATATATGAAACCAGGTGAAATTATCAATAAGGAAGGTTTTATAGAGTTAAATAAAACGTCAAATTATATTACAATTAAAGTTTCTAATAAAGGAGACAGACCGATTCAAGTCGGAAGTCATTATCATTTTGAGGAAGTTAATGAATTTTTAGAATTTGACAGACCTAAATCAAGAGGAAAAAGATTAAACATACCATCAGGTACAGCTGTTCGATTTGAACCAGGACAAACTAGGGATGTTGAGTTAATCGATTTCCTCGGTGGTCGAAATATTTTCGGTTTTAATAAAAAAATAATGGGCTCTTTAAAATGAAGAAAATTACCAGACAATCTTATTCTGATATGTATGGACCAACTACCGGTGATAAAATAAGGTTGGCAGATACAGAACTATTTATAGAAGTTGAAAAAGATCTTACAACATATGGCGAGGAAGTAAAATTTGGTGGTGGAAAAGTAATTCGAGATGGAATGGGGCAATCTCAAGTAACTAATAAAGATGGTGCTGTAGATACAATTATCACTAATGCTCTGATTGTAGATGTAACAGGAATTTATAAAGCAGATGTAGGGTTAAAAGACGGAAAAATAAATAAAATTGGTAAAGGTGGAAATCCAGATACTCAACCTAATGTTGATATAGTCGTTGGTCCTGGTACAGAAGTTATTGCGGGTGAAGGTAAAATTTTAACTGCTGGAGGATTTGATAGTCATATACATTTTATATGCCCACAACAAATAGATGATGCTTTGCATTCAGGACTAACTACTATGTTAGGGGGTGGAACTGGACCAGCTCATGGAACTCTTGCAACAACGTGTACTCCAGGTCCATGGCATATTCAAAGAATGATTCAAGCCTCAGATGCTTTCCCAATGAATTTAGGTTTTGCTGGTAAAGGTAACTCTTCATTGCCAGAGGGTTTGAAGGAACAAATCATGGCAGGTGCTTGTGCTCTAAAACTTCATGAAGATTGGGGTACCACTCCAGGAGCAATTGATAATTGTCTATCAATGGCCGATAAATTTGATATACAAGTAATGATACATACTGATACCTTAAATGAGAGTGGTTTTGTTGAAAATACACTTAAAGCAATCAATAAAAGAATAATTCACGCCTTTCATACTGAGGGTGCAGGTGGTGGGCATGCTCCAGATATTATAAAAGTATGTGGTGAAGAATATATCATACCATCGTCTACCAACCCAACAAGACCATATACTGTTAATACAATAGAAGAGCATTTAGATATGCTTATGGTTTGTCATCACCTTGACAAATCTATACCTGAAGATGTTGCATTCGCAGAAAGCAGAATTCGAAAAGAAACGATTGCCGCAGAAGATATTCTTCATGATATGGGAGCATTTTCAATAATTGCGTCAGATAGTCAAGCAATGGGCAGAGTTGGTGAAGTAATTATAAGAACATGGCAAACTGCTCATAAAATGAAAGTACAAAGAGGGAAATTACCTGAAGAACAAGGAGACAATGATAACTTTAGGGTTAAAAGATATATTGCCAAATATACAATTAACCCAGCAATTACACATGGAATTTCAAACTATATCGGGAGTGTTGAAGAGAATAAAAGAGGTGATTTAGTATTGTGGGATCCTGCATTTTTTGGAGTAAAACCAGAAATGGTTTTAATTGGAGGCAGTATAGCATGTGCGCAAATGGGAGATCCTAATGCTTCTATACCAACACCTCAACCAGTATATACGCGTCCAATGTTTGGATCTTTTGGAAGATCATTAGAAAAATCTTCAGTTATATTTACCAGTGAATTATCTTTAGAAAACGATATTCTTAAAAATAATGATACCAAGAAAGAATTTGTAGCAGTAAAAAATACCAGAAACATATCAAAAAAAGATATGGTTTTTAATAACACATGTCCAAAAATCGAGGTTAACCCAGAAACATATGAAGTCAAGGCTGACGGAAAATTAATCACATGTGAACCTGCAAACATTTTACCAATGGCACAAAGATATTTTATGTATTAAGTCATGGAAATTTGTAATTCAATTTTACATAATACAGGTGTTGCCAGTGATGAAGATTTTATTGAACTTTCTTATGATGAGAGATTTTTAAGAAGAAAAAAATTAATATCTTATAATGGGATAGAGTTTCTTGTAGATTTAAAAAATACAATATCACTAAAAAAAGACGATATATTCAAGCTAGATAGTGGTTTACTTATAAATGTTAGATATAAATTAGAAGAACTTTTAGAAATTAAGGGTAATAATTTAATGCATTTAATATGGCATATTGGAAATAGACATATTCCATGTCAAATTGAAGAAAATAGAATTTTAATTCAGAATGATAAAGTTATTGAAGAAATGATCTTGAGGTTACATGGGCAAACAAAAGTAGTTCTAGAAGCATTTGATCCTGAGGGAGGAGCTTACGGAATTGGAAGAACACATGGCCATAGACACTAATTTTTCAGATGATATCAAACAGAATCAAATATTACAGATATGGTTTTCATCATCTTTTCCAATAGGATCATTTGCTTACTCTCATGGATTAGAGGCTATGATAGATAATAAATATATTAAAGATGAAAAAGATATTTTAAAATGTATTGATGTATTGACTAATCATGGCACTTTAAAAAATGATTTTATTTATATAAAAGAAACGTATAAAGGCTATGAATTAAATGATATTGTTTTAGCTAATGCAGCGAGCAAAGAGAGATATTTTGAAACAATTTCTTTAGGTAAATCTTTTAGTAAAATACTCAAGGAAACATGGGGTTTTGATTTACAGCCAAATTTATCTTATCCAATATGTATTGGAAAAGCAGGTTTATATTTTAAGATTCCTTTTGATAAACTTATTACGTTTTATTTTCAGTCATTTATTTCAAATTTAATTAATATTTGTGTAAAGCATATCCCATTAGGACAAAAAATAGGACAGGACTGCTTATTAAAATCAACATCTATTGCTGAAGATTTTTTTAAAAAATCAAAAAAATTAAAATTAAAAGATATTGGTGGTATAACTTTTAATCTTGATTTACACAGTATTCATCACGAAAAATTAACATCAAGGATTTATATTTCATGAAAAGTTTCAATGGTCCATTGAGGATAGGTATTGGAGGCCCAGTAGGAGCTGGAAAGACTAGTTTAACTGAGGGCTTATGTAACGCATTATCAAATAAGATATCTATGGCTGTAATTTCAAATGATATTTATACCGTTGAGGATGCAGAATACTTAATGAAAAAACAAGCCTTGCCTGTTGAAAGAATAAAAGGCGTTGAAACTGGTGGATGTCCTCATACCGCAATAAGAGAAGATGCATCAATTAACTTGTTAGCAGTTGATGAAATGAAAAATAAATTTCCAGATCTAGATTTGATTTTGATTGAATCTGGAGGTGACAACTTAGCAGCAACATTTAGTCCAGAACTTGTAGATTTAACTATCTATGTTATTGATGTTGGAATGGGAGGTGATATTCCAAGAAAAGGAGGTCTTGCCTTAAAAAAATCTGATCTTTTAATCATAAATAAAACTGATTTGGCACCATATGTAGATGTTAATCTTGAAGAAATGAAAACTGATGTTGAAAAGACTAGAGATGGTTTACCTTATATTTTTGGTCAAATGAAGAATAAAGTTGGTATAGAAGAAGTTTCAAAGTTTTTAGAATTAGAAGGTGGTTTGAATTATTTTAATTAAGTATCATACAATCTATCGCCAGCGTCACCCAATCCAGGAACAATAAAACCTTTATCATTTAAATTAAAGTCTTTCTGTGCAGTATAAATCCTATAATTAGGATATTTTGTAACAACATTTTTTATACCAATTTCACTTGATAAAAGAGTAACTATAGATATGTCATTACAATCATAACTATTTAAAATTTGGATGGATTTAATAATACTTCCTCCAGTAGCAAGCATTGGATCACATAAAAATACTTTTCTTTTTGATATATTTTTTGGAAACTTTTCGAAATAAGTTTGAGGTTTTAATGATTTTTCATCTCTAAAAATACCAATATAACCCGTTGAACAATATGGAAAAATTTCAGATAAACCATCAACTATAATTGAGCCTGCTCTTAAGATAGATACAAGACATGGGTATGGCTCATTGATTTTTATACCTCTATAATTTTCAATTGGTGTTTCAATTTTATGGTTATTTACTAATAATTCCTTAAACACTTCAAAACCCATCAAAACAGAAACTTTTTTAGCTAAAGTTTTAAATTCACTACTCGATGTATTTTTATTTCGTATAATAGTCATATAGTGATTGATTAATGGATGATCTAAAACTGTAACATTCATAATAATTTAAACTTCAAAATTTTTAAATATACCAGTAAATTTCTTTCTTCTTGGCATTGCAAAGCTATTTCTAGAGGATGTTTTTAAATCTAAATCAATAAATGATTCTGCGAATTTAACAGCAACTGAAATACCTTCAATAACAGGAATATTATATTTTTTTTTCATTTTAATAGCAAAATCAGCCATTCCAGCGCATCCTAGGACAAAAATTTCAGTATCAGAATTATCTAAAATTTCTTTAATTTTTTCTTCAATCTTTTGCTCAGTTAAATTCAAATTACTCTCTAATTCTAAAACTGGTATATCAACTGAACTTAAACAAGCACAATTATCATATAGTCCATAATTTTTTAAATTCTTTTTCAACGCTGGTATTGACCTTTTAAGAGTTGTGATCACTGAAAAATGCCCACCTAACATATTTGCGGCATGATAAGAGGCTTCGCCTATGCCAATAACTGGTTTGTCTGTAATGGTTCTGCATGCATCCAATCCCGTGTCATCAAAACATGCGACAATGTATGCGTCATATTCAGGATTAGCTCTTATTTCAGATATAATACCTGGAATGCAGAAGGCTTCATCATAGTAGCCTTCAATGCTTTCGGGACCAAATTTAGGATTAATTGACAATACTTCTGTGTCCTTCGATGCAATAGATTTCGCTACCTTATCAATATTGTTTGTCATCGAAGTTGATGTATTTGGATTTATAACGCAAATTTTTTTCAAAATGATAATCTTTCTTTTATTTTTTTCTTATAATCATAAATAAAATTATTGCTATGAATATTGCAAGAAAAGAAATTCCTGTTGTTAGAGTACCTAGTGCATAAATAACAGGAGTAGTAACTGTCGTTGTAAGACCTTTTAGTTCTAGTGGCAATGTATTTGTTGCCCCCATAACTTGCGATGAACGAGCCAATTCATCATACGATAATGTAAAACCAAAAAGTGCTATTCCAATTA
>CACMZO010000025.1 GCA_902618195.1 uncultured SAR116 cluster alpha proteobacterium | reverse complement strand
TGAAACATTAAGAGTGTTTGCAGCAACTTCTCCCTTTACAAGTCCTCCTAAAGTAACTTTATCCGCAATTAAATTACCATCAAAAACACTATTTGATTCTAACAGTACATCTTTTGCTCTTAATTCTCCTTTAAATCTTCCAGCAATTACAACTGCTGATCCAGAGGAGTCCAATGTACCTTCCATAATTAATTCTTCTGATATATATGTTGTTTCACTCATTTTTCACCTATTTAAATAATTTTTAACTTATTAGAATAACATTTCATTATTCTTTATCTTTAGCATTCTGTGTTTCTTCAGCTTGATCTTGCTTTTTAGCTTGTTCTTTTTTGTCCCAATTATGAACCACACGACAATTTAGAGCTGCACCTCTATCCATTTGCAAAGATTTATAATGTATTTCACCACTTATTCTAGAACTTTCTGTTAGCCAAATGCTATCAGCTTTCATTTTTCCTTCATATTCTCCTGCAATAACAACTAAATCAGATTTAACTGCACCTTTAAAATTACCTGAAGATCCAATAGTTACTTTTTCAGTAACCAAATCCGCTTGAACAAAGCCATTAATTTCTATTGATTTAGAATTACTAATTTTTCCTGTAAATTTTGCTCCATTTCCTAAAACTGCTTGTTTGTCTGCCATAATTACACCTATTAATTTTAATTAAAATTTATTTTATTTATTGTTTCTTTTTTCCTAATTGCGCCTCAACTTTTGCGCCTTCTTCTATAGAAATGTTATCGTAAGAGACTTCACCAGTTACAGAACCTGTTGCACGAATTGAAACCACTTCAGATAAAACTTGTCCATCAAATTTACCAGCTATCGAAACTAATTCTGCATCAATATTTCCTTTAAGAACTCCAGTTTCCTCTATTGATAGACTATTGCATTTAATATCTCCTACAACATTTCCAAGCAAGACAAGCCCTCCAGAAGCTGTAATTTTACCTTTTATCTTCATGTCTGAAGATATGATTGACTTTTCTACTTCTCCGTCAGTTTTATTTGCCATTTTACTTTTCCTAATCTAAATAAAAGTTTATAATATATAAATTAATTGAGTTCATAATAAACTATATATGTTTTTATTATAATTCAATCAATTTTGGTATAAATAGTGCAATAAACAAGCCAAGTATCGATAATATATAGGATTATTAATATGGCAGAACAAGTGATTGATATTCGCGAAAGAATAGAAAAGATGCGAATCAGATTTGAAGATGATCATAAAAGTGACATTAATGATGAAACCAATCTTGAAAAAAATGTCAGTTATAAAGAAAAAAAAAGAATTACTAACTTAGAAAATGAATTTAACAATCAACAAAAAGAAAAAATTAAATCTAATAATAACAATGACTTATCAAGGTCAGAAACTTTAACTCAAAATAGTAAAGAATTTCCTTCGG
Organism: uncultured SAR116 cluster alpha proteobacterium; assembly: GCA_902618195.1. Classification (GTDB taxonomy): domain Bacteria; phylum Pseudomonadota; class Alphaproteobacteria; order Puniceispirillales; family Marisalimonadaceae; genus TMED54. The sequence continues at coordinate 12,713 of CACMZO010000025.1, read as the reverse complement.
TTCAATTATCAGTAAAAAACCCAATTTCTTCTAAAGTTTTAGTATTTCTAATGCTATTACAAGTGTTTTCAAATATAGGTATATTTATGTTGCTATTAAATGTATTGGAGTAAAAACTGAATAATTCAACAATAAAAAAACTGTCTAAAAAACTTCCACCTGTCAAAAAGGGTATAAGATTTGGAGATCTTTTCACAAAGCCAAAGGTTGGACTATTATCAGAACGAAGATTTTTGATTTTTACAAGACGTGGGCCTATAGAAATACACTTTAAACTTTCTCACTACGTTTCTCTAGCTCTAACTATTATGGTTGGCGTATCAAGCATTGTTTACTATTCGATCGTTGGCATCTCATCGGCTATTGACGTCGCACAAAAAGATATCATTACCGAAGCATCAGCTAACTTGCCAACAAACCTTAAAAAAAATAAATCAAGTAACATAGAATCAAATTCTGTTTTATATGAAATAAATATAGATGACACAAAATCAAATAGTAACAAAATTGATCTTGAGTCAAATATTAGTTTACCTGAACAAACAAATGAAATTAATTTTAATACAAAAATAGTTAAAAATTCTGAAGATGTAATTAAAGAAAAAATTTATACAGATAAATTAAATAAATCAAAAACTATTGAGGAACAAAATACAAAACTTGCCTCAAATACAAAAATTTTGCCAAATAACTCTGATACAAAAATATTTAAAAAAAATGAACCAGATAGTGATATAAATTTTGAAGATGTAGATATAGATAATGATAATGCTTTTTATATCTCACCTCCCAAACTTGACGAAAGAGCCTCTAACTTCAGATTTATTGCATCTTTAGATAATGAATTATCTAATTTAGAAAAAGTATTTGATAAACTTGATTTAAAACTAAAAGACAATAGAGTCCAAAAAGTAAAAAGTTTAATCAACACAGAACTAGATTATAAAGAAGACGCTGAAAAATTTTTAACAGCTTTCAGAGAACGCTTAGATTTACTAGCTATTTATAAAAATGCATTAGAGTTCATACCTCTTAAACCACCTATGGAACATTATTATGTAACCAGCAAGTATGGAAATAGAAAACATCCAGTTACAAAAAAATGGCGTTTTCATCATGGAATTGATTTAGCTGGTACATGGCAAGAAAATATTAGAGTATCAGCAGATGGAGTTGTGACTTTTGCTGGGTACCATGGCTCATTTGGTAAAGTTATTAGAATTAGACATAACTATGGAATTAGAACTACTTATGGACATCTTGCAAAAATATTAGTTAAGAAAGGTCAAATTGTTTCTGAAGGTCAAGTTATTGGTAAAATGGGAAGAACTGGCAGAGTAGATGGTGCTCATTTACATTATGAAATATCCGTAAATGGAAAATCAAAAGATCCTGCTATTTACTTTTCAATTGGCAGAAAATTATTAAGTAGAAATAGTCTAAAATCAATTGCAGATATAAATTGATTTGGCATATAAAATGCAACTTTCTTTAGAATAGAGAGGTATTATAATGAAGTTGCATAAAAGAAAAGAAGATTTAAAAATTAATGATCTTGTCGATCTCAAAATTAACTTAAAAATATTTAATAAAAATAATAAAGTTTATCAAAAGAAAATTATTCCATTAAAAGTTTTAGCTAATCTAGTTTCAACCGGTAGATAATAACTTGTTTAATTTTGATCGTCTTTTTCTCTCCGCGCTTGAAGGAATACTCAACATGTCTCTATATTTAGCTACAGTTCTCCTGGCTACATCTATCCCCTGATTAGATAAAACATCTGCAATCTTTTCATCACTTAGAGGTTTGCTTGAAACTTCTGTAGAAATTAACTTCTTTAATGCTTCCCTTACAGCAGAAGCTGCATGCTTGTCACTTTCTTCAGAACTTGGAATAGCTGCAGAAAAGAATTCTTTAAGAGATAATAATCCCCAATCAGTTAAAATTAATTTACTATTTGTTACCCTTGAGACTGTACTTTCATGCATACCTATCGCATCCGCAATATCTTTTAAAATTAGAGGTTTCATGTGACTTAATCCATGCTTAAAAAAACCAATTTGTTTTTGTAATATTACTGAAGCAACTTTTAAAATAGTTTTATTCCTTTGATCAACAGCTTTTTGGAGCCATTTCGCTTCGCCAATTTTATTTGCTGAGAACTCATTATCATCTGCTCCAAGATTTAAATTAGATATCTCATTTATATAATCTTCATCTAAATTTATTGTTGGAAGAGTTGATCTATTTAAATCAATTTTCCACCCTTTATTTGTTTTTGTTACGATAATATCAGGCTCAGACATATTTATTGGCTCATCATTAAAAGTTTCTGCTGGCTTAGGATTTAATGTTTTGATTGTATTGACCATTTGAATAATTTTATCATTTTCTATTTCACATAATTTTGTAAGTGTTTTGATTTTGCCCTTAGTAATTAATGTTAAGTTATCTATTAAAACTTCATAAGTTTTATTTAAAATACCTTTTTCTTTGAGTTGTATCTTAAGACATTCTGATAAATTTTTTGCAAATATCCCATTTGGCTCAAGGGATTGCAATTGTTGAATTATTTCTTCAATGTAATTTATAGGTTTGTTTAATTCTTCAGCAATTTCTTCAACTGGATGGATTAACCAACCACTAGAATGCAGGTAATCAATTAGAGAAATTGCAACAGATTGATCTTTTTTTTCAAAGGAGAGCATTATTTGATTAGTCAGATATTCTTTTAAAGAGATTTTATTTGATACAGTATTTTCTATCACTTCAGATAGAAAGGTATTCTTATTTTCAAAATTATTTTTAATTGAGGTATTATTTTTTTCATAAGATCTCTCAGCAATGTGAGTATCAAAAGAATTATTCATTTCTAAATCACTGCTAATCTTTAATGGATCTTCATTTTGTTTACTATTTTCAAATACGTCAGAAGTTTTTTGTTCATTAGTTTCTATCTTTTTAATATTAAGATCTTCTTTTATAAAAGGATTTTCTAATTTTGCATTTTCTACATATTCAGTTAATTCAATATTCGTAAGTTGTAAAAGCTTTATTGCCTGCTGCAATTGTGGCGTCATGACAATAGATTGATTTTGCTTTATTTTTAGCTGTTGATTAATTTTCATTACAAATCTCCTATGTATTTTGTTAATCAAAGAAAAATTTGTTTGAAAAATCAAAACTTTAATTTGACATGTTTTTAAAGACAAAAATTTGACAATTAAAAACTATATCAGTTACTAAATTTAATATAATATAATATTAATGTTAGATTATCGGTCTTTATTTAGATTTAAAAAAGTCATTAAGTTGACAAGAAAATTTTATGTTTTTTTCAACATCATGTAAAATATGTAAAATAATAAGAATATTCTTATTCTCAGTTTTCATTCTTATTTTGTTAGCTTTAATACAAAAAGACAAATTACATTATCTGAAATTTATAACTCCAGAAAATGCAGCCTATGTTATTTTATTTTCAGGCGTTTTGATTACGATTTACAAAATTTTTGAGTATTTCAAAGATAAAAATAATTAATTTCTATCTCTTACTAACCTTATATAATTTGGTTTGTACCCTGGATAACGACCAAATGTATTTCCGTTTAGAAAATTAACTATCCAATTAAATTTTGGTTGCCAGTAGTTTTTATCTTTTGTCCAAAAAGGTTCTGGAGGTGTTTTTGGGAATATTTTTAAATTAATTTTAACTTTTTCACATTTAGTGCATATCAAACTTTCTAATTCTTTTCTTGTAGGTAATCTCCAACTACCTTCCAATTGTTTGTTAGCTATATTAATAATATCTGGCAAAAATCTCAGTTCATATTTTTTGGCCATTCCATTACAAGTATTCTTATTCCAAACCATGCCTACTGGACACGTCATCCATTCAATTTTATTTTTCAAATCAATGACGAAGTACCCTCTTGGAATATATTCAGATGCAATAACAAGTTTAGGGGTTAAAAATAAAAAAAATATCCCTATAATAAGTTTTATAAATTTACTAGAAAGTATTCTGCACATATAATAACCTTAATGTTTTTTTTAATCTTTTTGATTTTGGTCTCATTCTTGCAGAATTTATGCCTAAAATCATGTTTTTTATATTTAATGAGGAATAAAAAATGGATATAGCATCTTTAATTGGTTTAGTTGGAACACTAGGAATGATAGCTGGTGCAATGGTTTCATCAGGAGGAATTGGTCCATTCATAGATACCCCTTCAATGTTAATTGTAATCGGTGGAACATTTTTTGCAGTTATGTATAGATCTACATTACCAGATTTCCTAGCATCATTTGGAACTTTGGCAAAAGTTTTTCTACCAGGTGCAAAAAAACATGATGAGTTAATAACAAGGATTACAGAATTAGCAGGAATAGCAAGAAAAGATGGAATGATGGCTCTAGAAGGCCAAGAGGTGCCAGATAAATTTTTTGAAAAAGGACTTCAAATGCTCGTAGATGGAGCTGACGAGACAAAATTAACAGAACAATTAAATAGAGAAGTTAAAGGTATGATTAGACGCCATGATAATATGAAAAGTGTTTTTCAAGCATGGGTAGATTTAGCCCCAGCTATGGGTATGATTGGAACTCTAATTGGCTTAGTTGCAATGTTAGGAAATATGGCTGATCCTAAAGCAATTGGACCTGCAATGGCTGTTGCACTTTTAACAACACTTTATGGTGCAATGATTGCTAATTGTATTTTTATGCCTATCGTTACAAAATTAGAGAATTACTCTGCAGATGAAGCTTTATATAGAGAAATGGTAGTTATGGGATTAAAATATATTTCAAGGGGAGAAAGTCCTAGAAATATTACAGATCAATTGATAGCAAATTTACCTCCTAAACTTCAAGCAAAAATAGAAGAAGCTGCTTAAAAGGTATTGATATGGCGGAAGCACAAGAAAATCAAAATGTAGAAGAACAAGAAGAAGAAGAAGAATGTCCTAAATGCCCTCCACCAGGCGCACCTGCATGGATGGCAACTTTTGCTGATATGGCAACATTATTAATGGCATTTTTTGTTCTTATTCTTTCATTTGCTGAATTTAATGTTCCAAAATTTAAACAAATTAGTGGTAGCTTAAAAAATGCTTTTGGTATTCAACGGGTTGTACCCGTTGTGGAACAACCTAGAGGGACAACTGTATTAGCTTTAAACTTTAGTCCCTCTCCTGAGCCTTCTGTAACAAAAAACATGACACAGCAATCTACAAATACAGAGCAAAAAAATTTAGACCTCAAGTCTGAAGAGGATAAAAGAGAGAGTTCAAAATCCAGTTCAGAAAGTATTGAAAAAGCAAAAAAGCTAGAAGAGGCTCTGAAATCAATTGATCTGGACAAAAGTGTTTCTACAGAAGTCATTGATGATAAAGTAGTAGTCAAAATAAATAATGAAGAGAGTAATGACATACAAGATGTTGTATCAAAAACTATTACAGCGATTGAAGATGCTAGGAATGAATCTGGAAATTATGAAACAGATGTATTAATTGGTGGAATAAATGATGAGATTAAAGCTATAGCAATGGCCAGTCAAAATAACAAAGCATTAATAGATAAAATAGAAAAAATTAATAAAGAAGAAAAAGAAGAAAAAAGAAAAACTGAAGAAACTAAAATCAAAGCAAAAAGTGCAGAAGATGAATTTAAAGTAGCTTTGAAACAAGAAATTGGACAGGGTTTAACAGATGTAAAAAGAGAAAAAGATAGGGTCATTATTACCGTTGGTTCAGCCGGGGCATTTAGATCTGGATCTGCAGAACTAACAGAAAATGCAAAAAAAATAATGAGGAAAATTGCTAAAGTCAGTGAAAAAGGGTCTGGACAAATTAACGTATCAGGTCATACTGACAATATCCCTTTAATATTTGGTGGGAAATATAGAGATAACTGGGATTTAGCTGCTGCAAGAGCCTCAAGTGTGGTCCAATCAATATCAAAATCTGGAGATATACCTTTAGATCGTCTCATAGCAATAAGCTATGGTGAATCAAAACCATTGGCTTCAAATAATAATTCAGATGGAAGGTCAAAAAATAGAAGGATTGAAATAGAAATTAAATATTAATTTCAATGTTATTATATGGCAGAACAAAGTTTAACTCCTGAAAATTTAGAAAGTTATTCTACAGAAGCAATATCTAACTTTTCTAAAGCTATCGAAGATTTCGCTGATTTAATTACTGAAATAAAGTCTGAAGATGCTAACATCGCAGTATTTAATAGTATATATTTGATGATAGATGGAAGAAAAAGAAGGCTAGCTGACATCGCAAATATAGAAGCCCCTAATGACCCTCTTAATTTAGAAGTAATGGTCTATAGTAAAGATTATTTAGAAACAGTACTAAACACAATAAAAGAAGCGGGCTTTCCTGCAAAATTAAAAGAAGAAAATTCACAATTTCTTATAGTAAAAGTACCACCTCCTTCTAGAATGCAATTAGAAGAAATAGGCGATGACTTAATTAGAAGAACAAATAGTTTAATAATGAGATTAACTAAAATTAAAACTAATACAGGCTTGAGAATTAGAGCTGCTGTTCAAAATGAATTTATTGAAGCTAAGATTGCTACTTTAGCGACAAAAAAAATTGATGCTACGCATTTAAAAGTTGAAAGTGAAGGAAAATTTCTAGGTGTATTAAAACGTAAGCAAATTTTAGGTAATTATTTTCAGTCTACTGAAAAAGATGATGAAATATTTATTAAAAAAGTTAATTTATACTTGAAATTAAATGAAAACTTAAAAAAAAAAGAAATTGTTACAGAAGTAAAAAATCAAAATAACTAATCTCTTAGTTAAATTTAAATTAATATTATTAAGATAATTATAAAGTACTTAAACTGTCCTCGTCACGAACAGGTGGATCAAGATAAGAGTAATCAAAATCAATTTTAGGATCTAATTTTCTAGATATTTTTTGAGCTTCCTCTTCGTTCAAAGAAGTAAGAATTAAATATAATCTATAATCTTTATTATTAAAAAAATTTCTTAATACATTTGTTTGATTTAATCCATAGTACCAAGACTTTAATACCCAGGATATAAAAAATAACCATGGCGATACTAAAAACATTATAACTAAAAATATTATTGTGTAAGAAAAAGTTATCCATAATCTATGATATAACATCCAAAATGGAGGTGCTATACTTGCTAGTATTGAAAGTTCAAGATCTAATATAAAACCATTTTTTCTAAAATTTTTATATACTTCAAACTGTTTATAAATTTTATCTTTTTCAAAATGATTTTTAATGTCAATGTTAGAAAATTCTTTCATATGAGTTTCATCTATTTCTTCACATATAATGCCTAAAGATGATTTTGTAGTAATATTGAAACATACCCCTTGTCTAAAAATTGTAAGAATTTTTTCTTCTTCATCTTCTTCAAGCACTTTTTTAAGGTCTTCATATGATGAGTTAAAATATTCACCATTAAGACCTAAAATTATATCATCTTCTTTTAATCTAAGATTATATGCATTAGAAAAGATCTTAACATTTGTAATTTTCAAAAATTTTCTACTTAACTCATTTTGATCTTCGCTAGTAGAATTTGATGTTTCACTATTTTCCATAAAGTTGTTTTAATTTATAATTTAAGGATATTTAATCATAGCGGCCTTGTCTTTCATTTTACTTACAAGACTATTGTTCTTTTTGATTAATGTATTTATTTGCTGAGATTGCATTGATTGATTTGCAATAATTTTATTATAAATAGGATTTTTACTCATTGATTCCATTGATTTTTTTAAAGCTTTAGAGCTTTGTAATGCAAAATTAGCCAATGTTTTTTTTAACTCATTATTATTTTTAACAGAATTTTTAGAAAATGCATCTAATTCACTAACCAGAGAATTTGATATTGTCCTGAGTTCTGCTGCCGTCAGCTCATTTGATTCTGTAATTTTCTTTTCCATTTTATTCATAGTTGTTATGACTTTTTTATTTACTGCTAAAAATTCATCTTGTTTATTTATGGCTATATTGAGATTTTCAAGTGATTTATTTACACTGTCTACATTTTCTGCAAACACAACCAATGCTTCTCTACTTGTTTCGGTCATAGTATCTAATTTACTAGAGCCCTGCATAAACAAAAAAGCTGATACAATTACTACAAAAAATCCTGATACTATTGATGAAACGAAAACGACTGTTGTATATTTATGAATTTGTTTCACTTTATCCTCCAAATTTTTATGTTGCTTTCTGACAGTATTATATTCTGAAGTTACATCGGTTGCTGCGTCGGCTGCATCTAGAGCTAGCTTGATACTTTCTTGTACGGCATCAACTTTATCATTCATTTTAAACCTCTATTTTTAAAGTTTCTCTTTATTCTATATGCACATTCCATACCAGTTGTCATAGAAACTTCCAAAGAAGGAAGAATTTTTGAAATAAAACCAAACTTTTTACATCCCCACGGTCTTTTAATCCTATGAGTTATAAAAAAATATTTACAACCATGACAAAATACTTTTTTACTCATTATTTTTCCCAATTAGTTTTTCTATAATTCCCGCAATCTTGAATCGAAACGCACCTGCTAATGCAGTTAAACCAAAGAACCAATACAATAAAGCAGTATAGAAATCTCCATTTTCTTTAAGTTCACTTGCATGAAAGTGACAAAGTAAAGCAGAATATGCAAAGGCGAAAGTAATAATTAACTGTCCAAAACCTTTTCTCTTTTTCATCCAATATCCTCTACTTTTTTGTTACCAAACTCATCAAATTGAAAATCACTTGGCACTTCAATTTCAGGCTTTTCTAAAAATTCACCTTTTTCAATTTTAAATATATAAGCCAGTATAGCAGCAACACTTGCATAAAGATCTTCAGAAATTTCCTTACCAATCTGACCAGTAAAGTATAATGCTCTGGCCAACATTGGACTACTAAAAATATTTATATTTTTTTCATTAGCTAATTGCATGATTTTTTCTGCCATTAAGCCTCTGCCCATTGCTAGAATTTTAGGAGCGCCCTCTTCTCCTACTTCATACTTCAGTGCTACAGCAAAATGAGTTGGGTTTGTTATTACAACTGATGCTTCTTTTACATCTTCTAATGCTGAACTCTGTTGACTAGCTCGCTGGGAAATTTCACTTTGTAATCTTCTAATTTTTTGTTTAACTTCAGGCGAACCATCCGTATCTTTCATCTCATCTTTAATTTCTTTTATAGACATTTTTAATTTTTCGTTATGAGAGTGTTTTTGCCAAATAAAATCGATCAACGCTATAACTGCTAGAGCGATTAATAAATATATAGTCAATTTCGGGAATAATATAACATATCCTTTTAAGGCTTGATATAGACTTCTTTCTGACAAATGAATTATATTTATTAAATCAAAATATATTACAATACCTGAGATTCCACCTAAAAGTAATACCTTTAATATTGACTTAATTAATTCTATTAAACTTTGCATCGAAAACATTCTTTTTAGCCCAGTTAGAGGATTAATTTTATTACCTTTAAAACTGAAAGCTTTAGGTGAGAAATGAATTCCACTGCCAACACAAAATTGAGTAATTATTGAAGTTATCAGTAATGGGAAACCAATCAATAAAGTTAAAATAATTATTATTTTAATTAATTTTAATATACCTAAATAAGGTTTTTGGTAATCTAATTCTTCTACTGAAAATATAAAAAAACTTTTCCACATCGATATAAAATTTGGAAACAATGAAGAAATAAAAACCAATGTAAATAGACCTATAAAGACAGATGTAAAAACAAACATCTCTTTAGAAGTCAGAAATTGACCATCTTCAATTGATTTATCAATTTTTCGTTGGGTAGGTTCTTCCGTTTTTTCTTGGGAATCTTGTTCTTCAGCCATTATTTATACTCTTTTGAATGCAATACATTATCAATTAAATTTATACTAATACCAACTAAGTCTGAAAAAGCATTGGCTATGGTTCCTAAAGCTAAATATAGAAAAATAAATACGGCTATTAAAGTTACTGGAAAAATAAATGAAAACAAATTTAAAGTTGGCGCAGATCTTGTTATTATTCCACCAGCTAGATTTATTAGTAACATTCCTCCCACAACAGGCAACATAATCAAACTTCCTAAATATAACATTCTGCCAAATGCAAAAATTCCTGCATTACTTACTTCCATGAAGTTTAGAGATTCACCAATTGGTAGATAATTATAACTTTCAATAATCATTTTTATTAAAAATAAATGTCCATCTAGAGATAAAAAAATGCTTATAAGAAATAAAGATAAAACTGTACTTATTACTAAAGTTTGACCTCCAGACTGTGGATCAATCATATTAGCCATAGATAATCCTGCAGTAGATGCAATTTTTTCTCCACTAACAGAAGCAGCAGAAAAGAGAATATTTAAAATAAAGCCAACTGATAAGCCTAAGCCAATCTCAGCTAGAATAATTATAAATATACTTAAAACGCTCATTTCCATTAGATTAGGTAGTTTTATGGTTTCAAAAATAAAAAATGTTATACACATCGATAAAACAATTCTTACTTGAAGAGGAATAAAGCCTGTTGAAAAAAAAGGCATACTTATTAACAATGCACTAATTCTTAGAGAAGAGAAAAAAAAAGTTAGAACTAACTGGTATAAATTTGTTAAGTCAATTCCTGGAAAAACTAATGCATTCATAATTATACTTTTTAAATTCCAACACCCGAAATTTGATCAAATATAAAAGAAAAATAATCTGACAATCCAACCATAAAAAAATTTCCTAAAAATGCAATTCCAATTAGAACAACAATTACTTTTGGTACAAAACTTAGTGTCATTTCATTGATTGATGTAGCTGCTTGAAATATACCGATAAGTAATCCTATTGCTAAAGCCAAGCCTAATATAGGGCCACAAATTATAATTACTTTATAAAACGCTAAACTAAGCATTGAGATATTTTCATCAAAAGTCATGTTATCCCCCTACTGAAAAAGTACTTACTAATGAACCAACTGTCATTGCCCATCCATCAACTATAACAAAAAGTAATAATTTAAATGGTAATGAAATGAGCATCGGCGAAAGCATCATCATACCTAATGACATCAATATGGAAGAAATAACCATATCGATAACTAAAAAAGGTAGAAATATTAAAAATCCAATTTGAAATGCAGTTTTCAATTCACTTGTCATAAAAGCTGGTAATACTACTCGGAAGGGTATTTCTTCATTAGTTTCAAATTTTTTTTCAATGCCTGCCAAGTCAGAAAACATCAAAAGATCAGTTTTTCTTGTATTTTTCACCATAAAGTTTTTAATGCTTTTACTTGCATTATCGACAGCTTCTTCTGCAGTAACTTCATTATTCATATATGGTGTTGCTGCTTCATTATAAATTTTTGTTAAAGTTGGACTCATTATAAAAAAAGTTAAAAACAAAGAAATCGCAATAATTACTTGATTAGGCGGTGTTTGTTGTGTTCCTAGAGCTTGTCTTAAAATTGACATTACTATTATTATTCTAGTAAAACTTGTCATACCTAAAATTAATGAGGGCAAAATTGTTATTGCGCCCATAAGTATTAGAATTTGAAGTGGTAAGGAATATTCAGTTTTATCTCCATTAGTATTTACATTTAAAGCAGGTAAACCATTTAGCAATTCATTTGCAAACACAGGATTAGTTGTGCATAAAATTGCAAATGCAAAAATTAATAAAAATTTTAAAGGTGAATTTATTAAATTTTTTAAATACTTTTTCATAATTAACTCTTTTTATGTAATGCAAGAAGATCTGATATATTAACTTGTTCTAAAGGCTTTTTAGTTTCAATCTTTGAAGAAATAGGTGTATTCTCTTTTTCAATTAAATTATTAGATAAAGTGTCAGAAATTTTATTATTTCGGTTAAGCTCATTTAAATCATTTGTATTTTTTTGAACTTTTTCTTCTTGTGATGTTAAAATTTGTACAAGATTTGAGTGACCTGATTTATGACCGACGAAAAAAAACTTTTCTTTTTCTACTAAAAAAATCATTGCAGAATATCCACCTCTTATTGGTGAGTACTCAATAACATTGATTTTTTTATTATTTATTAATTTTTTTAAAGAACTACTTTTTTTTCTAACAAAAAAAGCCACCAAAACAAATACAACCAAAAAGCTTAAAACGGTTATTATTGTATAAGGATTTAAAATACTTTCATTCATAACTTACCTCACATTAAAGGTAAGCAAGAATAGTGCCAATGACTAAATTATGTAAGTTTCTGAAATAATTGAATAAAATTTGTCAAAATTTTGATTTATAACTTTTTGACAGTATCTTGGGGATTAGAAACTTCTGTGAATCTTACTCCAAATCGCTCTCCAACCATAACCACTTCACCTCTTGCAATTTGGACTCCATTAGCAAGGATATCTAGAGGGTCTCCGGCGAGTCTTTCAAGCTCAACAACAGAACCTTCATTCAGCCTTAAAAGATCACGTATTTTTAATTGGGATGAACCAACTTCTACAGTAAGTTTTACTTCAATATTTTCTAAGACTTTTAAATTGTCAATACTAACTTCAGATTGATCACTTTCAGTCTCAACATTATTTTCTTGATCTAATTCAGCCATATTTTCTCCTTTAAGAAATTCTATTTTTAAGACTTATTGCAGCCTGTCCATTCGACTCACCAATTTCAGCTTTAAATA
>CACMZO010000024.1 GCA_902618195.1 uncultured SAR116 cluster alpha proteobacterium | reverse complement strand
AGAAGATTATTGGTTTTTAAAAATATATCATTTGGGAAAAATGGAACATCACAAGGAAAAGTAAAAACCCATTTATATTTTAAGTGATTTGCCCAATTTAGTGCAGAATATATTCCTGATAATGGACCTAAATGACCAACAAATTTATCTTTTATTATTTCTAATCCAAGTTTAGAAAATTTATCAATATGTTCGTTAGCATTAATTGCTATTGGTAAATTATTATTTGAAATTTTTTTAATTATTCTCGAAATTAAGGTATGACGGTCTATTAACAAAAATGCTTTATTGATATTGTTCATTCTAGAAGACTTTCCTCCTGCCAATATAACACAAGGATATTTAACTTTTTGATTATTAAATTTTTTATTTGTTATTTTAAACTTTCCTTGACTAAACACTCCCAATATTTAACACCAAAAGGCAAAAGTTTGTCATTAAAATCAAAGTATGGAGAATGTAATTTTTCAGTATTAATTCCTGCGCCTAACCAAATATAAGCACCTGGTTTTTCTTTTAACATATAAGAAAAATCTTCAGAACCCATTGTAGGTGTACAATTTTCATCTATCATATCTGCTCCAAAATATTTTTCATAAATATTATGTGCAAAAGATGCACTTTTTTCATCATTTACAGTTGGTGGATAACCCGGAATAATTCTAAAATCAACTTTACAGTTGTGTGAAATTCCAGTTTGTTCAACTAAATACTTGATTTTTTTTAAAAGATTATTTCTATCATGTTCATTAGTTGATCTTAATGTTCCGCCCAAATATGCACTTTCAGGAATTACGTTAAAGGCCGAGCCACTTTGAATTTTTGTTATTGATAACACAGCATTTGAAAATGGATCCAATTGTCTTGATATTATAGTTTGAAGAGAGACAATTATAAATCCTAAAGCTATAATTGGATCATTTGAAACATTTGGTTGAGCAGCATGACCGCCTTTTCCAAATATATTGATTTCAAATATATCACCACCAGCCATAGCAAATTGTTTATGTATCACAGCTTTACCAAGTTCAACTCCTGGCCAATTATGAATTCCCCAAACATTGTCAATTTTAAACTTTTTGAATAATCCATCATTAATCATAGATTTGGCGCCAGCTCTACCACCCTCTTCAGCTGGTTGAAAAATAAAATATACTTTACCAGTAAAGTTTCTGTTTTCTGACAATATTTTAGCAGCGCCCAAAAGCATTGTTACATGGCCATCATGTCCACAAGCATGCATTTTACCTAAATTTTTTGAAGAATAACTTAAATTTGTTTTTTCATCCATCGGCAATGCATCCATATCAGCTCTTAACCCGATTGATTTATTTGATTTTTTTTTTCCTTCTAACACACCAACTAATCCTGTTTTACCAATATTTTTAACAACTTCAATTCCAAATTCATTAAGTTTTTTTTCAATAAATTCTGCAGTTCTATATTCTTCATAAGCAATTTCTGGAAAAGAATGAATAGTTTGCCTCCACTTTTTCATTGTTGGAATTAAATCTTGTATGTTTTTATTAAATTTCATTATAATTTACTCAATTATGGTTTCAGCATCTGATAATATATTAACAATTCTTGGAGAAGAAAACCAAACAATTCCTCTTATTTTTGATTCCCCGCATAGTGGAAATATTTATCCTAATGATTTTAAGCATAATACAACATTTGAAAAATTAAGACAGGCAGAAGATAGTTATGTAGATGATCTCTACAAAGAAGCCTCAAATGTAGGTGCTATTTTATTAAAGGCAAATTTTCCTAGATCGTATATTGATCCAAACAGAGCGGAAACAGATTTTTCCTTAAATGAAATATCTGATTTTAGTAAAGACAATTTAAATATAGATTTCCAACCAACAATCAAAACAAAACTAGGAATTGGTTTGATTTGGCTTAAAGTACCACCTGATGGTGAAGATATGTATACAAAAAAACTGACATATGATCAAGTTGCGCATCGGATCTTAAACTATCACAGACCATATCATGAAAGACTTAAATTAATTTTGAAAAATACATATGATAAATATAAATGTTTCTTTCATATAAATTGTCATTCTATGCAAAATAATGCGAGTGCCATGTCAACTCAAGAAAAGGGGACACTTAGGCCAGACTTTGTTATAGGTGATAGAGATGGTACTTCTTGTAATAAAAAGTTTACAAATCTTATTGTTAATATTCTTAAAGATTTAAATTATAATGTAGTTACAAATGACCCTTATAAAGGTATGGAGTTAGTTTCTGCTTACAGTAATCCAACTCAAAATAAACATTCATTACAAATTGAAGTTAATCGAGGGTTATATATGGATGAAAAAACTAGAATTAAAACGGATGGTTTTAATGTTTTAAAAGAACATTTGTCTTTGATGATTAAAGAGATAAAACAGTTTGTAAAAGAGGAATTAAGATGAATGACCCTAGATTAAATTATGCAAATGAGTATCCAGTAGAAATTTTACCACCTGACATATCTGGATATAAAAAAACTAATACAGGTGTAGATTATATTTTAACTTTAGATAGTGGGTTTCCAGGACCTCATGTTTTAGTAACCGCTGTTGTTCATGGTAACGAGCCTTGTGGGGCAATTGCTATAGATTGGTATTTAAAAAATAATTTTAGACCTAAAAAAGGTAAACTCACATTTGGATTTATGAACATAGAAGCATATTTAGCTTTTGACCCAGAAAATCCTAATAGAACTAGATGGGTAGATGAAGATTTTAACAGACTTTGGGCTCCAGGAGTTTTAGAAGAAAAAAATAGAAGTAAAACCTATGAATTTTTTAGAGCTAACGAGGTAAAACACATAATTTCTGATGCAGATTTTCTTTTGGATATTCATTCAATGCAAAAACCATGTGTGCCTCTAATGATGGCTGGTATGTTGGACAAAGGTATAACATTA
This sequence comes from uncultured SAR116 cluster alpha proteobacterium, assembly GCA_902618195.1. GTDB lineage: Bacteria > Pseudomonadota > Alphaproteobacteria > Puniceispirillales > Marisalimonadaceae > TMED54. Next base: position 11,235 of record CACMZO010000024.1, on the reverse strand, counting down.
GCTAAAAATTTAAATTATGAAATTAAAATTATTACGGATTCAGGGCATAAAGAGGGTGTGAGGATGAGAGATTATGGCGATTTCTCAAATTCAGAAAGCAAAAAAAATGCTCTCTTAGTTGAATGTGGGCAACACTGGGAGAAATCATCTAAAGATGTGGCTATTGAGACATTGATAAAGTTTCTTAGACATACTGGAGTTATGGATAATAATTTTGGAGAAGATGTCATATCAAATGAAATTGTTTCATCAAATCAAATTGAAGTATTTAAAGTTGGTGAAATTGTGACTATTAAAACAAATAATTTTAAGTTTGAAAAAAATTGGCAAGGCTTCGATAAACTTACCAAAGGTTCAATTATCGGAAAGGATGGAGATGAAATTATATATGCTCCTTTTGAAGAAACTATATTGATAATGCCTACGAAAAGATTATTCCCTGGTAAAACTGCAGTTAGACTTGCTTACAATGTAGATTAGATTTTTATGTTGAATAATTATTGAAGTCTAGGGTTAAACATATCCCTTAAATGATCTCCGACTAAGTTTATAGATGCTACGGTTATTAAAAGAGCGATACCTGGAAATATGCTAATCCAAAAATCACCGCTATACATATATTCAAATCCATTACCAATAAGTAATCCTAGAGAGGGCTCTGTAATTGGTAATCCTAAACCTAAAAAACTTAATGTCGCTTCCAGTGAAATGGCATGCGCTGTTTGTAATGTACCAACTACAATTAATGGAGCAAGACAATTTGGTAATATATGTTTAAACATTATCCTAGTATTGCTAAAGGCCAGACATCTCGCAGAGTCGATATATTCTTTGTTAATTTCTACAAGTGCGGAGGCTCTTGCAGTTCTTGCATAATATGCCCATTGAACTAATATTAAAGCAATTATTGTCTTTTCTACACCTTTTCCAAATGCTGCCAATATTATCAAAGCAACTAATATTGATGGGAAGCTAAGTTGAATATCAACAATTCTCATTATTATTGTTTCATATTTTCCTCTAAAAAAAGCTGCAGAAATTCCAAATATTGAGCCTATAATTAATGCAAATATTCCTGATAGAACTCCGACTCCTAAACTTACTCGTAAACCATAAAATATCGCTGAAAGCATGTCTCTACCTGCTCCATCTGTTCCAAGGAAGTATATATTACCAGCAAAATCTTCAGACATTGGTGGCATTCTACTATTCATTATACTTACACTATTTAAATCGTATGGATCTGTTGGTGAGACCAATGGTGCAAAAATAGCTACGAATAATATTGAAAGAAAAACAAATAGGGCAAATACAGCAATTTTATTAACAGAAAAATCTCTCCAAAAGTTTTTAAAGTTTTGGTCTCTACTGCTCATTGATTTATTCCTTTCAATCTAACTCTAGGATCAAGAAAAGTGTATAGAATATCAACGGCAAGGTTCAAAAACACAAAAAATGTTACTATTATCATTAAATATGCAACAATTACTGGTCTGTCTAAATTATAAATAGAATCGATAATTAATTTACCCATTCCTGGCCATGCAAATACAGTTTCAGTAACTGTTGAAAAAGCTATTAAAGAGCCAAATTCAAGACCTATAACTGTAACTATTGGTATTAAAATATTTTTTAAAATATGAACTAAAACTATACGCTTTTCAGATATACCTTTTGCTCGCGCAAAAGTTATATAATCTTGCAAGATTATTTCCCTTGTTCCGGCTCTAGTAAGTCTGATAACTGATGAAATCTTAAATAATGCTAAATTTAAAGCAGGAAGAAAAACATGAGATAGACCATTTAGTGTGAATAGAGAACTTTCAATTCCTAAAAAAGATCCAATTTCCCCTCTTCCAGTAGAGGGTAACCACCCCAAATATACAGCAAAAAACATTATAAAAATAATTCCTACCCAAAATGTAGGCATTGAAAACCCAAGAATTGACCCTGCCATTATAGTTTTACTAGCTTTACTATCAGGTTTATAGCCAGCGTAAATGCCAAGGGGAATAGCTATAATTAAGGAAATAAAAAGAGAAAACAAAGCAAGTTCAAGTGTAGCTGGCATTCTCTGTAATATTAATTTTAGTGCTGGTTCATTATAAATAAAAGAACTTCCTAAATCTCCTTTAAGTGCATTTGTCAGAAAATACCAATATTGTTCACTTACTGGCTTATCTAAACCAAGATCTCTAATTACGCGTTCAACCTCAGCTTGATCCGCTTCAGGATTTATTAACATTTCAACAGGGTCGCCAACCAAATTAACGCCAACGAAAACTAATACGGACATTATAAAGAGTACTAAGAAACTCTGTCCAAATCTTTTTAAGATATATTCTAACATATGAAAATATTTTTTATTTACACATTAAACCCAGAAAAAAAATCCTGGGTTCAATGATATTTAAAATCAAACTATTTACAATTCAGATAAGTTGCAATAGTTCTTTCATCAGTTCTAGGCGTGTAAGAACAGGTAGATTTAGCTGCCCAGGTATTCATTTGATAATGAACTGGTATCACACCGTAATTTTTGCCTACTGCTATTTCAGTAGCTTTTGCAAGAAGCTTTCCTCGAGCATCAGAATTAACTGTTGCCAGAGCTTCTTGTATAATTTTGTCTACAGAGGGGTCAGAGTGTCTACCTCTATTAGCTCTCCCCATTCCTATAGATTTATCGTATGTGTGTAACAAAGCTCTCAAAGGTGAAGATGCTTCTCCAGATCCAGCTCCCCATCCAAGAACCATGAAACTAAATTCTGGACTCTTATTTGGACCGCCCCTAGAAGCTCTTTTGAAATAAACAGCTTTAGGCATTGTCTCAACTTTAGCTTTAATTCCAATTCTTGATAACATCTGTGCTAAAGCTTCAGCAATTTTAGCATCGTTGATGTATCTATCATTTGGACCATGAATTGTCATTTCAAATCCATTTCCATATCCAGCCTCTGCCATTAATTTTTTTGCTGTTTCAGGATCATATGGATCTGGTTTCATATTTGGAGAAACGCCATGGAAACCTTTTGGAAGAAGTTGGCCAGCTTTCACAGCAATATTTTCCATTACTTTAGATACCATTGCATCACGATTTATTGCCAAAGATATAGCCTTTCTTACTCTCACATCCATTAAAGGATTTTTAATTTTTCCACCCCCAATAGCTTTTATATGAGGAGAGTTTTCTCTAAATTGATCCATATGCAAATAAATTACGCGATTAGATGCTCCACTATTGATTGACAAAGTTGGATTCTTTTTAAGTTTTGCAACATTTAAAGGTGGAACATTATCAATAAAATCAACATCTTTTGCAAGAAGTGCAGCAATTCGCGCAGGTCCAGATTTTATTGGTTTAAAAAGTACATTTTTATATTTTGGTTTACCTGTTCCAGCACCATGATAATTTTCATTAGCTTTTAATTCAATCCTATCACCTGGAACCCATTTTACAAATTTATAAGGACCAGTTCCAATTGCAGCTTTCCCACTATTATAATCAGCTGTTGTAGCACCTTCTCCATACTTTTTTGAAATAATTTTTACCGTCATAATGTCATTAGGCATCAACGGATAAGGTTTTTTTGTTTTGATATGAATTGTATGACTATCTATTTTAATAAAAGTTTTACCTTTTAAATATGTTCCAAAACCCGAAGGTGATTTAGGTACATTTGGAGCCCTTTGAGCAGTAAAAATTACATCATCTGCTGTGAAATCACTGCCATCATGCCATTTTACACCTTTTCTTAGTTTAAACTCCCATGTTGTATCGTTTATAGGCTTCCAAGATGTAGCTAGGTCAGGATAATGTTGCTGATTCTCGTCACTTCCTACAAGAGTCCCAAAAATGTGAGTTGCAAATGCATTATTAGGACCTAAATTGTGATAATGTGGGTCAATAGAACTTGGTTCTGATTTTAATCCTACTGTAAGATCTTTTGCAAATGATAGATTAGATAATAAAACACTCACAAATAGAATTAAAAAAGTTTTAATTAATCTCATAATTATCTCCTTTAATAACTAAAATAATAACTAACAAAACAGTGAATGAAATTAATTAAAGAGTCAATTTAATCTATTTAAATTTTTTTTTTGGTGTTATCTTAGTTAATATGTCGCTATCAATTGTTGATGAACTACCAAAAAATGAAATTTATAATGATGGAATTTTTGGTTTAAAATTGTCATATAGATATTTAAAAAATAAAAATAAAAAAACTATAGTTTTTTTGCATGGATACAATGGAAATAGCAAAAGTTGGGCGTATCAATTTAAATTTTTTAAAAATAAATATTCATTGATCTCATTTGATTTTCCTGGATTTGGTGAATCTGATAATATGAAAGATCCAGATATGTTTAAAGTGTCTAATTTGATAATCCGTGCATTAGAAAAGTTAAAAATTAAAGAATATTATATAATTGGGCATTCAATGGGAGGCATGTTAGCTCAAATATTAAGTGCAAATAACAATTCATCAGTCATTAAAATGGTACTCTCATGCACTCATAAAGGGTACTCCATGAAATACAAGAAACCCCTTAGAGAACCATACAATAAAAGACTTCAAGAAAGACACGAACTTTCTGATGTGGAATATGGAAAATTAAGGATATCTAAAATGCTACCAGGATTTCAAGACAAGAAAATTTTTGATTTTTTATGTTTAATTAGTCAAGAAACTTCAAGTGAAGCAATTCTTTGTGGTGGTTCTTCTATGCAAATATTAGATACTACTGATATATTATCAAAAATTAAAGTTCCATGTTTGATTTTAACCGGTTCAGAAGATGTTGTAGTTTCTAAGGAAAAGTCATTATTTCTTTACGATACAATAAAAAATGCTCTTCATATTGAAATTAAAGGTGTTGGGCATGCTCCTTATTGTGAAAATGCACTGGAGTTTAATGAAAAAATTAGTTCATTTTTATCAACTTAATGACAGCCTTATCGTATAAACCATTTGCAATTTATTTTGTCAGCAATTCTCTATCATTACTTGGTCTATGGATGCAAAAAGTAAGTATAGGCTGGCTAGCATGGAATTTAACCGAATCAACATTTTGGACAAGCTTTGTTGCATTATCTCTAATGGCACCTGCTGGCATATTAGGTCCTTTTTTTGGAGTTTGGGCTGAAAAATGGGATATGAGAAAGGCAACAATTATTTTAAAATTCTCAATGTTTTTTATTTCAATTGTGATTTTTTATTTACAATTTATTCAAGCTCATTCAATTTTTTCACTAGCTGTTTTAACCTTAATATATGGTATTTTAAGTGCTATATATCATCCTGTTAGATTAGTTTTTGTATCAATAGTAGTAAAAAAATCTTTCTTAGGAAGCGCAATAGGTTTAAATTCGGCTTCATTTAATGCCTCGAGGGTCATTGGACCAGCTATTGCTGGTTTTCTTATGTTATATTTTGATTTACAATTAACATTTCTGGTCTCAGCTTTGTTATATTTACCAATAATATTAATACTTTTTTTTATACCATTGGAAAAACGAGATACTTTTTCTTTTAGAAAAGAGACTTTTAAAAAGGATTTCTTTGAGGGTTTACGATATTCTTTAAAAAACAAAATTATAAAAATAAATTTATACATAGTTTTCATCAATGCATTATTTGTAAGAGGAGTCTTGGAAATCCAACCAACTATCGCAGGTGAAATTTTATCTGGAAGTAGTACAAGTTTATCATTAATTACTGCATCTGCAGGAATTGGAGCGTTACTTGCTTCTATTTTCCTTGGCTCTAGTAAATATTTACAAAATAATTTATCTAAAATATTTTTACCTATGATAATTTTTGGATTTTTATCTTCATTATTTATTGGGATATTTAATGATATAGAAATCATTATTTTATTATTTTTATTTCTGGGTTTTTCTACAACTCTGATAGGAATTGGAACACAAACATTAATTCAATTGGAAGTTTCCGAACAATTTAGGGCTCGTGTACTGACATGGTGGTCAACAATTTCATTTGGATCTTTATCTATTGGTGGTATTTTGATTGGTTTGTTTGGTGAAATAATTCCATTAGAACTGGTTTTAATTATAACTCCAATTGTAGGGTATTTATCATATATTTATTTTCTTAGAAGATTTAATGGATCTTTTAGTCTCTCTTCGAAAAATGTAAATGCCTGATATTGTAATAATAATTCCTCCAATAATTGTATTGGTCAATGGATAAACATTCCAAATCGCTAAATCAATAATTATTGCCCAAATAATACCTGTATAATTATAAGGACTTACGATTGAAGCTTCTGCCTTTTGCAAAGCAAAGGTCATTAAACTTTGAGTTATAAAAGCGCATATACCTAATAAAATTAGCAATATATAAACATCTAAAGTTGGATCTTTCCATACATAGGGTTGAAAAAAAGAGGTGGTTATTATACTTACTAACATAAAATAAAATACTGTTTTAAATGGATTTTCAGTTTCTCCAAGTATTCGCAAAAAGATAATTGTTGTCGACCACATTAATGTAGCTATTAATGCTGTAATTGAAGCTATTTCTATATTAGTTGAAGGATCTAATGCAATTACAACACCAGCAAATCCAAAAATTATAGCAGTCCATCTTCTCCAGCCAATTATTTCATTTAAAAAAATTATAGCAAGAATTGAACTGAAAATAGGAACAGCCATTGAGATAACTGTGACATCTGCAATGGGTAATCTTTGAAAAGAATAAAAAAAGAAAATATTTCCAATTACTCCAGCAATTGATCTAAAAAAATGAAGAAATGGTTTTTTTGTATAAAGGAATTTTAATCCCCCTAATTTATTAATTATAGGTAATAATAAGATTATGACTATTATTCCCCTTATAAACGCAATTTGTATTGGGTTATACTCTGGCCCAATCAACTTTGCAATTGCACTCATTAAGGTAACACTTACAACAGCAATTATCATTGCGCAAATAGCAATAAAATTATTTGAAAAACTTATTTTCAAGATTTTAGTTTTCAATTCGTAATTTTAAGTTTGTCAATTTTTTAGGTTCTCTCAAAAATAAAATACAAAGAAATGAAGCTAAAAATGGATATAATGAACAAATTCTTATAGTTGAAATTGGATCTCCTAAATAGTCAATTGCAGCTGCAAAAGGTATTGGTCCAATAGATGCTCCAACAACTAAAATCATTTGTCCTGTACCTTGTATTGATCCTACATGTAATCTTCCAAAATATCTGGCCCAAATATACCCAAATAGTGAAATACTAAAAGCATTGTTGATACCAAAAATAACAGAATATATTATTGCATTTTGTAAAGAAGATGCAAAAGTTATCATAAGTAATGAGCATCCTGTTATTATTAAGGCTATTCCGATAATAATATGTGTTTGAAATTTATCTAATATTTTACCTATAATGGGTATAAATAATATCATGGCAATCATCGTTGGTATAAATAATGTTGTTGCGATTTGACTTGAAAGATTAAAATATTCGTTCAGAATTGTTACTTGAAAGAAATGTAAAGCAGTTACTAACATAGAAATAGAGAAAAAGGAAAATGCCAAAATATAAAAACATTTTTCTTTAAGGGCTTCACTAAGATTTAGACCAATAATTTTACTTTTCGTATTTTTCTCATTTGTAATTTTTTCAGCTCCATCAGGTAATATATTTACATCTTCTGGTTTATTTACTGCTAAAAATATCAATGGAGGCAACATAATTATCCAAGTTGAAAAACCAATAATGACCCATGCTATTCTCCACCCATAAACCTCTATGAGGTAATTCGAAATAGGAGGATGCAAACCCATAGATATTGCAAATCCAAGCCCCATTAATCCAAGGGCGAATCCTCTTTTTTTGTCAAACCATTGTGTTACAATGTTGGACGAGCAAAGCATAAGAGAGCCTTGACCAAAAAACCTTAAAAATCCAAAACCTAGTGCTAACATTAAAAAATTTGATGCAGCTCCAAATAATAAACATCCAAAACCAAGCAAAATGATAGTCATAATTAAAACAATTCTAGGCCCAAATTTATCAACAAATTTACCCATTCGTGGAAGCAAGAAAGCAGCAACTAAAGTTGCAATCATATAAGCTGTTGATATTGAAGTACTTGATATATTAAGTTCTTTTGTAATAATTGGAAGAAACGCACTAAATGTATGGGATTGTCCTGCTCCGCTACTGAAAATACCCAAACCACCAATTAAAACGATAATCCACCCGTAAAACATCTTTGTATTAATTTCATTTACAGTTTTAGAGTTAATTAAAAACATTATCAAATTAATTTACATGTTAATTAATTTTAAAGCAATTAATTACAAATTTAATTTTTCTTACTTGCTTTTACGAACATATTTACAGCTTCTTCAAATGTTCTGGACTCATTGTAAGTTTGTCTAGTCTCATTAGAGATTGGGGTCTTTTGAGCTAGTTTCATAATGTTAGCAGCACCTTCATGAAATTTAGGAGTCAGATTCAATGTTTTAAAAGTTTTTGCTATTTCATACATTTCACCTTCCCATCTACTTGCATCCAATGGGATTTTGGGAGTCATGTTTTTCATAGCTTTTAAAATTTCAGGTTTACTAAATTCAAGCTCTTTCACGTATTCGTCAAACAACTTAGATTTTGAAGCAGCCGTTATTGTTGCGGCATGAAGTGCAAAAGTGCCTTTTGTAGCGCTAGCATAAATCATTTTAAATGCTGAGGCTTTTCCAACTTCAGAACCGAGACTTTTAACTATAATACCTTTATTATTGAGAATTTCTAATTTACTTGTATTTTTACCTGAGATATAGAGACGAGTTTTACCTTTTTCTACAATTGGATTTAAACCTACGATACCTCCGTCTAAAAATTCAAAATGTTTGTTATTAAACAGTTTTTCAATTGTTAAGCAAGTGTTTGGTGATATAGCATTACAATCAACATATGTTATGTTTTTTTGTATATGAGATGAAAAACTAGTAACAAACTTTGCTTGTTGAAATGCTTTTTCAGGTGGAATGATGGAAAATATTATATCAACTTCTTTTAAAAAATTTTCAAAATTATCAATATTTATTACCCTTGCCTCGTTAGCAAGTTTAAGTGTTCTTTTACTTCTACCTTTTAAAAATGTTAAAACTTTAAAATTATTTTCAACTAAAACCTTTGCAATTCCATGACCCATATCACCAGGCATTAATACGCCAATGATTGGCTTTTTTGAAATCACTGTAATTATTTATCCATGGGGCCTTTATTTTTTTCCCAATCTTCAATTCCTCCAACGTTTTTTACATTATTGTAACCCATTTCGATCAGGGTTTTTCCACTCAAAGCAGCCTGGCCACCAGCACCACATACTAAAATTATCTCGCTATTCTTATTTAATTTTGTATTGAAATAGGGTGTCTGATCGTCTGCAGCAAATTCAATAAAACCTCGAGGAATTGTAAGTGCATCTTTAATAGTTCCAGTTTTTTGAATATCACCACTGTCACGAACATCTATAAATATTGTTTCATCAGAACCATGTTTTTTAATTGCATCTAATGTAAATTTTGGATTTATTTTTTCAATTTTAAAATTTTTCTTTTTTTTGTTAAAACTAAATAAAGCTTTATTTGTGATTAAATATTTGGGACCACCTGGCCTATATATGTTAGGTGGTGAAATGCCAGGTGCAGAAATGAAATCAACTTTTTTTACTAATGTTCTGGGAGTATGTTCTTCACGAAATAGAATAATTTTGGGGACTACAAAATACATTAATGCTGAACCAAACGATCCTGAAAAACGTTTATCTAATTTTGGGTAACGACCAGTTCCAACTAAATTTATGTTAGCTTCACCATCTATTTGAACTCCTCCTAAAAAGAAAGTATCTATTCTTCCCTGAGCAGATGCATCAAACAACTCCCTAGAACCATCCGTAAAATTATTAAATTTTTGAGAATGCAAAATTGTTACTTGTAATTTACGATTAGTATTTTTTCTTTCCTCTTGAGCTAAAAGAGCCGCTGAACCAGGTATTGGAGAAGCTGCACCAATTGCTACATGTTTGTCATCTTTTAATAAATTAGATATTTCACTTATTATAATTTCGGATTGAAAAATTTCAGTCACTTGGATCAAATATTTGAATAATTATTTTGTGAAATAAAATCTCTCATATATTCATCAAATGTTTCTTGGTACTTTGCTGCCTTAGCATACTTGCTCATCTCATTAGTATCTATATCATAATAGTCTGTTAATCCACATGGCCACGCACCATTTTTAGCCAATGATATGCCGTTAACATACAAAGATGGTAAAGTAGCAGCAGCCTTGAGTTCGGAATCAAAAAAATCTTCATCTACAATTTCTTCTACTGTAACATATACTTTTTTTGAAGCATGTGCCAATGTAGCCAATTCTCTTCTTCTTCCAATTTGTACATTTCCATTAATATCAGCTTTACTAGCGTGAAAAATGAGAATGTCTAATTGTACAGCTGGTAAAATAACAATTTTTTCATCATTGGTATTAGAGTTATTCATTGGATTGTCAATCACAGACCAATCATTTCTGTTCTTATACAAATCTGAACCTAAAATCCCTCTCAATGGCATAAAAGGAACTGATTTTTCAGTAGCTTGAAGTTGTGCATGTAACGCAGGACAAGTAGAATCTTTAATATTAATCTTACTATTTTCAATTGCATCTTGAAACCTAGGAGCTTGGCCATACTCTCCTAAAGTAACAGCTGCAGTCTCAATTTCGTTTACACAGCCAGATCCAATTAACATATCTCCTTGAATTGTAGTTAGTGGTAAGCAATATAACCTTAACCCTTTGGTTTTATTTTTGATTATTTCAATTGTAACTGACATTGGAACGCCAGAATAATCAGCAGGTATACCAAGTAAGCAATTATCCTTAACTTCTTTAGCAATATCTTTAACAGTTATTTGCGTGAAGTTTACCATTTTTAGTAAGAACTCTTTTTACCTGATTTTTTATCCATAATTGATTTTTTAAGTTTATCAAACTCAGAGCATCCAAGAAAGCAAATTTTATCTAATTTTTTTAAATTATCTTCAGCTTTTCCTATTTGGTTTAGAGTTAAAAACATTTCTCCTTGATACTCAAGAGCACCTTTATGCTTAGGATTTATTTCAAGAGCTTTATTGTAAAAAAAAGCAGCATCTTTCATTTTACCTAATTTTCTATGCGAAAAACCTAAGTAATTATATA
>CACMZO010000023.1 GCA_902618195.1 uncultured SAR116 cluster alpha proteobacterium | reverse complement strand
AAAAAATGGAGGTATTATTGAATTAAACGATAGAATTGGAAACGATGTTACTTCAATAAAATCTCTTTTAAAAAAGAATGAGAAAAAAAAGGCCCAAGATATTTATGAAGAAATGACTCCAGATATCTCTTTAAGTGAAATAACTTATTTGCCTGTTATTCCTGATCCAGAAAAAATCTTTTGTGTTGGCCTAAATTATCTAGAGCATAAAAAAGAAACAGGAAGGCCAGACGTAGATAATCCAACTATTTTCACTCGTTTTGCTAATACTCAAACTGGTCACCTGCAACCATTGTTGAAACCAAAATATTCAGAAAGATTTGATTATGAAGGTGAATTAGCGATTGTTATTGGAAAGGGTGGAAGAGATATATCTGAAGAAAAGGCTTTAGATCATGTTGCAGGATACTCATGCTATAACGATGGAAGTATTCGTGACTGGCAAAGACATACCTCTCAGTTTACACCAGGAAAGAACTTTCCATTAACTGGACCATTTGGTCCATATTTAGTTACATCTGATGAAGTGGGTGACTATACAGAACTTCCAATTGAAACCAGATTAAATGGAAAAGTAATGCAAAAAGCAAAATTGTCAGACTTAATTTTCCCTATCCCTAGGTTAATAAATTATATTTCTACTTTTACACCATTAACTGTTGGAGATGTAATTGTGACTGGCACTCCCGGAGGAGTAGGTGATAGGAGAGACCCTCCAGTTTATATGAAGTCAGGAGATGTTGTTGAAGTTGACATTGGCAAAGTTGGAATTCTCATGAATTTTATTACAGAGTAAAGAGGTTTATAACATTGAATAAATCTTTGGTAACAAATTTAATCTCTATTTTTTTCATTCTAGTAGGTTATCTTTTTCAAAATCAATATTCTAATATTTTTTATTCAATCGGTTTTTTTGCTTTGTCAGGTAGTGTTACAAACTGGCTTGCAGTCCAAATGCTCTTTGAAAAAGTACCTTTTTTATATGGTTCAGGAGTTATTCTTGATAGATTTTTAGATATAAAAGAAGGGATTAAAAATTTAGTTTTAGAAGAATTATTTTCGGATGATAAAATCAATGAATTTTTTGAAAGCAAACAAATTGATACAGAGAAAATTTACGAAAAGATTGATTTTAATAGAGTTTTTGAGGGATTGTTAGAAGCTATTGAAACATCTAAGTTAGGCTCAATGTTATCGATAATTGGTGGTAGAGAAGCATTAATGCCCATTAAAGATCCTGTTATAAATAAATTAAAAGAAATAATTAAAGATAAGTTAGATGGAACATTTAATAGTGATGACAATTCAATCGCTAAAGATGTAAAAATTGGAATTGAAAAAGCATTAAATAGTAAGCTAAATGAATTAGATCCTCAAGGTATAAAAATTATTATTGAAAAAATGATTAGAAAACATCTTGGTTGGCTTATTGTTTGGGGAGGAGTTTTTGGAGGATTGTTTGGATTATTATTTTCTATAATTCAAAATGTAATTTAAGGAGAAAATTAGATGTTAGATTTTAATGAAAAAACAGCAACGGAAGGTGTATTAAAAAGTTTTTCATCAATTAAAAATGAAAGATTAAAAGAATTAATGTCTTCTATAGTTACACATTTACATGAAGTGGTAAAAGAGACAGAGCCAACATTTGATGAATGGTTAAATGCTATAGAGTTTTTAACTAGGACAGGTCACAAATGTGATGATAGAAGACAAGAGTTTATTCTTTTATCTGATGTTCTTGGGATATCAATGCTTATTGATACTATAAATAACAGAAAGTCCAAAAACGAAACAGAATCAACGGTCTTAGGCCCTTTTCATGCTGAAGCTCCAGATATATCTTTAGGTGACAATATTGCAAATCATGTTGAAGGTGAAAGATGTATAGTCAAAGGAAAAGTAACAGATTCAAATGGTAATCCAATTTCAAATGCGTCTGTTGATGTTTGGCAGTCAGGACCAGATGGTTTATATGATGTTCAAAAAGAAAATAGTGTTGTTGATTTAAGAGGCAAGATGACAACCGACAATGATGGTACTTATTTGTTTAGAACAGTTAAGCCACAATATTATCCAGTTCCAACAGATGGTCCCGTTGGTGAAATTTTAAATTCATTAGGCAGGCATCCCTTTAGACCTGCTCATATTCACTTTATGGTGAAGGCAGAAGGATTTATTGACTTAACAACACATGCATTTATAGATGGGGATCCTTATCTGCAAACTGATACAGTTTTTGCAGTAAAAGAAAGTTTGATTAGAAAGCTTGAAAACTCTACTGACCCAAAAGATGGGACAAATTGTAAGACTTTAGAATTTAATATTGTTATGCAAAATAATTAAAATAATTATGTGAAATTAGTTAGGAGTAATTTGGGTTGAAGTATTTTCTGTTTCATAAGCGAATATATTAATAACTGAAAAGTTAGTTTTGAACTAAATGAAAAGATCCCTGAACATCAGAAAAGATTGATTTTGACTTTGTTTTAAAATTTTTTAAATCTGAATTGCTATAAAATCTTGCTGTTATAGAAATATTACCATATGATTCTATCGAAATATTTGTTGATTGCATATTACATATTCTAATAAACTTAGATAAATTCTCTACAAAATAAGAAGACACCATCTTTGCGTTAGTGGGTATGACAAACTTTTATTAAGAATAAAAACAATAATAAAAACTTGAAATATATTTTATATATGAAAGATTATACATATAAATGAAGATTAAGAGGAATTTAAAAAATGAGTAATGTCGATATTGTATATTTACCTATAGTAGGAAGAGGACTTCAAATAAATATTATTTGTGCCTTGCACGACATTAAAGCAAATTATTTAATGAGCAAACCAATGGGAGATGATTTTGATAAAGATACAGAAGCTCCTTTCGGCACTATACCATGGTTAAAAGATCACTCTAACGGCATAGAATTAAATGACTCATCAGCAATTGTTCAATATTTAGTGTCAAAATATCCTGGACCACTTACACCAACATCAACTGAAAATGCAGCTTTATCAAATATGTATTGGTCATGGGCACAAGATTATTATTCTTTTGTGCTCTCTCCATTTCACGACATAATAACAGGTCATAATGAGGCATTTTGGAGAAATTTGCGTCTTACAGACACACTTGCAGAAGGGGGAAAAGAAGTTGGGGTATCAAATCTAACAACCCTTCATCATAAAAGAATTCAATACCTTGAAAATCATATTAAAAAAATGAATTTAGGTTCATATATAACTGGAGAAAACTGCTCTTATGCTGATATATTCTTATTTACTTGTGTGAGAACAGTTCAAGAAACTGGGGGTTTTGATATATTAAGAGAAGCATGTGGTGGAGACCCTTTCAAAGATTGTCCAAATATTTTGAAAATATGTGATACTGTTGGAGAGATACCTAAAGTTATTGAAACAGTTGGTTCTAAATTTAAGGACTGTCCAATATAAAATCCAATTTGTTACAATAACAAATAATAAACGCACTTAGCTTAATCGTAATGATGATGAAATCATTTGTCGTTATAAATTAGTTAAAAAATATAAATATCTAGATGAATTTATTTAGATGGCTAAAATGTTAAAAAAAATGAAGTTTAATTAATCAATTTCTAACATTAAAGCCTCTAGATAATCGCTGAGAGATTTTTTATTTCATAAAATATGTAAAATATTACATAATAAATTATGTCAAATATCAAAAGAAAATTAACTACAATTCTAGCTACCGACTGTGTTTCTTTCAGCAAACATATGGAAGAAAATGAAGAAAATACTCTGAAAAGTCTAAATAGTTGTAGATCAATAATTGATAAGAAGATTGAAGATTATAATGGAAAGATATTTCACACGGCTGGAGATTCTGTTATTGCTGAATTTCAAAGTCCTGTTGAGAGTGTCAAAGCATCAATAGAATTTCAAAAAGAAATTTTGAATATGAATGATCAAACAGATATTACCCCAAAACTTTCTTGGAGAGTTGGAATTCATGTTGATGATGTTATTATTGAAAAAAATAATATATATGGGACAGGTGTTAATGTTGCAGCAAGATTAGAGGGAAAATGTAATCCGGACCAAATATTAATTTCTAATATTGTTCAACAACAAATTAAAAATAAAATTAAAGAAAAATTGTTTCAGGCAGGTGAAATTGAACTTAAAAATATATCTAATAAATTTGATGTTTTTTCAATTTTAGGACAATACACAGATAATGAAATAGAATTAAAACTAAAGAAAAATAAAAATATCGTTAAAAATAAAAAGTTAAAATTTGCTATTTTGCCTTTCACTAATTCAGGTAATGACGAAGATAGTGGCTTTCTTGTTGATGGTATTATAGAAGATTTGATAACAGAATTTTCGATGATGAGAGAATTTGATATTCTTTCTAGACAAACATCAGTCAATTATAAAAATAATTATGGAGATTTAGGAGAATTTACTAAAGCTTTTGATTTAGACTTTGTAGTTACAGGAAGTATTAGAGCTTCAGGAAAAAGGGTAAGGATTAATATTGAATTAAGTGATGCCAAAGATGATAGTGTTGTTTGGAGCAATAAGTATGATAGAGTTTTAGAGGACATATTTGATGTTCAAGATGAAATTGTCAGAAAAATTTCGATTGCACTTCTTGGAGAAATTGAGATTAGCTCTTTACAAAGGTCTAAAAGAAAACCTACTGAAAATATGACGTCTTATGAATATCTACTCAGAGGGAAGGAAAAACATCATCATTTTAAAAAAGAATCTAACTTAGAAGCTCTTAAGTATTTTGACCAAGCAATAGAGGCTGATGCAAATAATGCTCAAGCATATGCCTGGAAAGTTTGCACTCTTGGTCAAGCGATGTTCAGAGGATTTTTAGAAGATCCTGAAAAAATTATGGAAGAAGCCAAACAAAATATCCAAAAGGCATTGGAATGTAATGAAAATGATTTTGAATGTCATAGAATGCTTTCAGCTGTATATTTAAGTAACCATGAATATGGTTTAGCAGAAGATCACGGTCAAAAAGCTTTTCAAATGGTTCCTAATGACCCAAGAGTATTAGCGGGTTTTGGTGAAGTTTTAGTTAGAGTTGGAAAAATACAAAAAGGGTTGGAATTGTTAGAAAAAGCATTTGATTTAGATCCTATTCCGCAAGGACAATCTTCATCAGATAATAGACTTAAAGATTTAATTTTAGGATATTTTTTGGATGAGAGTTTTGAAAAGGTTATTGAAATAGCATCTAAATTAAGAAGTATAGACCAAAGGTCATGTTTATTAACGTTGTATTCTCATGAAAATTTAAATGAAAACTTTACTGATACTAGGGAATTTAAAATTTTTAAAAGTGATTATAAAAATGACGATTGGAATAATATAATTGACAGATTTCATATACCGGATGAAAAAATTAACTCTAATTTAAAAGATTTTTCTAAAAGAATTTAAAAACAGCAACAAGAAAGAATTCTTGAATACATGATTATATTTTGCCATATGAATCGAACAAATTGCTATAACAAATGTAAATGGTAAAATTAAAAACGTTGATTTAAGACGTTAGCCATCCACCATCAACATCTATAGTTGTTCCAGTAATGAATTCATTTTCTATGGCAAATATTATGCCTTTTGCAACTTCTTCAGAAGTGCCGGCTCTTGGAATTAAATTATTTTGTGTTGCATTTTTATAAAATTCCTCTCTTTCATTACCTTTAAGTGGACTCATTGGTGTGTCAATTACTCCAGGTGATACAATATTAATTCTTTTAGGGGCAATTTCAGGAGCTATACCTCTTGCAAAAGCCTCAACAGCACCACCGACTGATGAAATTGCTATCTGACCTGGTCTACACTTTCTTGCAGGTGATCCACTGACTAAAACGATATTTCCATTATTTGCAAGATGCTCTGTGCCATATCTAACTACATTTGTATATCCCCATAGTTTTGCAAATGAGCTTCTGTATCCTTCTAAATCCATTTTAAGAAAAGGTCCAACAGCTCTTGTGCCTCCAGTAGCACAATTTATTAAAACATCAAATTCTCCTTGATTTTTAAAAAAGGATTTCAAAGCCTCTTCATCAAGAACATCAATTTTTTCAAGAGTTACATTTTTAGGAACATTAGTCATTTTATCAGGATTTCTACTAATTGCGATTATCTCCGCAGCACCTTTTTCAGACATAATCTTAGTAGCGGCTTCACCAATACCTGAAGTTCCACCAAAAATAATAATTCTCTTTCCTGATATATTCATAAAAATCCTTTTAAATTAAATAACATTTGAAAATTCTCTTTATTAATAACATTATTATTTCAAAAATTAAATACAATTTAAGGTGAATAATGACTACAGAACTGTTTAGAAATGACTCATATTTAAAATCTTGTAATTCTAAAATAATAAAAATTGAAGATGATGGTATTATATTAGATCAAACCATTTTTTATCCAGAAGCTGGAGGACAACCTGGAGATAAAGGAAAAATTATACTAGGAAACGAACAAATTGATGTGCTGGATACTAGGTACGTAAATAATGAGATAATACACGTATTAGAAAACATTTCTAATTTAAGTGTAGATGATGAAATAGAATGTAAAATTGATTGGGAAAGAAGATTTAATATTATGCAGGTTCATACTACTTTACATCTTTTATGTTCATTAATTTCTGCACCAGTAACTGGAGGTCAAATTAATGAAAACAAAGGTAGACTTGATTTTGATTTAGAATCAAAACCCAATAAAGAAGAAATATTAGAGGGATTAAACAACTTAATTAAACAAAATTACGAAGTAACTATTTCTAGTATATCTGAAACTGAACTCGATGAAAAACCTGATTTGGTAAGAACAATGGCTGTTCAACCTCCTAGAGGTAAAGGAGAAATTAGAATGATAGATATTGGAAAAGGTGTTGATTATCAACCTTGTGGCGGCACGCATGTTAATAACACAAGTGAAATAAGAGAAGTAAAAAAAATCAAAGTTGAAAATAAAGGTAGAATGAATAAAAGGGTTATTGTTGATTTCCTGTAATATTCAAGTTAAGACTCAATTGATTTAATTGTTTCTAAAAAATTTTCTTCTTGAATAATCATACAATTTTTATAATCAATACTTCCTTCAGTATGTTTATATTCATTAATACAACTTTTTTTCCAAGCTCTTTCAATTTCTCTGATATTTTTAGAGCAATTGAAAATAAAAAAAAGACTTATCAATAATATTAAATTTTTTATATACATACTTGTTATCTGTTACATATAATTTCAAATGGGTATGTTCTATTTTCAATTATGGATTGCATTGAATTCTTAGAACGTTCTAACATAGAATCACCACCAATCACGTGTATTCCCAAAGTAGGCTTTTCATTAGATTGGCCTTTTTTTAAAAGTGAATTATATCCAGATATATATTTTTCTCCTGTACTAATAATTTTTATATTTTTAAAGCCTATTTTTTTCAAAAGACTTTTTGTATATTCGGGGGTTTTTAGGAAACTCATATCTTCATTATCTGCCCAAGGCAAAGGAAAAATTGGACTACCTTTAGTTCCTAGACCATGTTCACTAAAACCAAAAATAGCTCCTTTTTTTAAAACACGGAAAGCTTCATTAAAAAATTGTTCTCTATTTTCAATATTCATAGTTACATGTTGAGACACAGCACCATCAAAAAACTCAGTTTGATAGGGTAAGTTTTCTCCATCGCCTTTTAAAAGTGTAACTTGGTGATCAATGTGTGTAAGTTTATTGAAATAATTACCTATTTCTATAAAAGCTTCAGTTATATCAATTCCATACACATTGCAATTGAACCTTTTTGAGAAATATCTTGCGGGACCACCTAAGCCACATCCTATGTCAATGATTGTTGAATTTTTGGCAAAATTAAGTTTATCAGCTAGCTCAATTGTTGCCGCTATTCCTCTTGCGTGATATTGATCTAAAGGGAATAAATCTTCAATCTCTAACTTTTTTTCTAAAAGGTTAGCTTCTTTAAGAGCAATTTTTACTCTTTCATGCACATCTCCTCTTGTCCAAAATTCTTCAAAATTCATAAAAATCTCTAATTATCATTAATAATAAATTCAGCACATCTCTCTCCAATCATCATGCATGGACCATTGGTATTACCAGAAATTAAAGTAGGCATGATTGAAGCATCTGCAACTCTTAAATTTTCTAAACCTTTAACTTTTAATTTTTCATCCACAACAGAAAATTTATCCTGTCCCATTTTACAGGTGCCAGATGGGTGATAAAGAGTTTCTGCTTTATCTCTAATAAATTGAAGAATATCTTTATCAGAAGAAAAATTATCGCCGGGTTGTAATTCTTCTCCACAATAATTCTGAACTTCTTCAGATCCCATAATTTTACGAATAAGTTTTACTCCATCTACTAAAGTTTCTCTATCAAGTGGATTATCAAGAAAATTACAATTTATTTTTGGATGTTCTTCAGGGTTATTAGATTTAATATGAATATTACCTCTACTTTCAGGTCTATTTTGATTTACCGTACAAGTAATACCAGGATCTTTCCCTAATGTTCTTTTTCCATTTTCTAGTACAACTCGGTAAGGAATAAAGTGTACTTGAATATCAGGCGATGCTAATTCAGGTCTTGTTTTAAAAAAGCCTAAAACAGGTGCAGATGGTAAGTTTAAAAATCCATCTTGATTAAAGGCATATTTTAGAGCTTGTTTTATTAAACCTAATCCTCTTGCTTTTTCATTGTATGAAAGACCTGGTTTTTTTACTTTATAAACTAATCTTGGTCCTAGATGATCCATTAAATTCTCACCTACACCTTGCAATTCATGAACAATTTCAATATTATTTTGTTTTAAAATTTCTGGTCTTCCAACTCCAGAAAGTTCTAAAATTTGAGGTGAATTTATTGCCCCACCAGATAATATAATTTCATCGTTACAAAAATATTTTTCATTATTACCTTTTCTTAATATTTCAATTCCAATAGCTTTTTTGTTTTCAAAAATTATTTTAGTTACAAGGCTCTCAGTTAAAATATTTAAATTCTTTCTATTTTTTATAGGATCAATATAAGCAACTTTTGCACTCATTCTTTTACCGTTAAAAATAGTTGTTTGTGTGTACGCAAACCCTTCTTGATCGCCTGAATTGTAATCCTCGTTAAAAGGTATATTTAATTTTTTACCTGCTTCAAACATTGCTTTATAAATAGGATTTCGGTCAGTAACTTGAGTAATATTAACCAAGCCTTTTTTTCCCCTTACATCTTCACAAGGATTTACATAATTCTCAAACTTTTTAAAAATTGGAAATACTTCTTCTGAGGACCATCCTTTGTTTCCCATTTGAGCCCATATATCATAATCTAGATCTTGGCCGCGTACATAAACTAGACCATTAATCGCGCTTGATCCCCCAACTAATTTACCTCTTGGTATTGGTATGTTTCTATTTGATGTTTTTTTATCAGCATGAGATCTATATCTCCAATTAGCAGTAGGATGATCAATCAATAATGCAAAACTTACTGGAATTCTAGAAAGAGGATGACTAGATTTTCCTGCTTCTAATAAAAGCACAGTTTTATTTTTATCAAAAGATAATCTGTTAGCTACAGCACATCCAGCAGACCCAGCACCTACAACAATGTAATCAAACCGATTTGACATAAGTTCTCCAATAAAAATTATAATAATTGATTAATAATATAATCAAGTTAAGTAAATTTTTGCGCACATCTATACTAGTAAGAAACTAGTAAAAATATAATTTAAATACAAATACTAATGTTAAAAAGATTTAAATTATTGTAACGTCATGCTTGTGATTGATTTTATTTTAGATATTTCACAAATTGTTTTAGCAGATATTGTTTTATCGGGTGATAATGCTTTAATTATTGGTATGGCTGCTGCTTCATTCGCAGAAAAAGATAGAAGAAAGATTATTTTCTTTGGACTTCTTGCTGCAGCTATACTGCGTATTCTGTTTGCATTAGTAGCATCTTATTTAATAACAATTCCAGGTTTGCTTCTTGTAGGGGCTTTGTTACTCTATTGGGTTTGTTTTAAATTTTATCAAGACATAAAAGAATTTTCAAAAAGTGATGAAAAAAATAAAGAGGATGTTACTGTAAAGGTTAAGGGTAAAAGCATGAAAAATGCTCTAATTACAATTACAATTGCTGATATATCTATGTCTTTAGACAATGTTATTGCCGTTACTGCAATTGCAAGAGATCAAACTTATTTACTCATGTTTGGAATCGGATTTTCAATTTTGTTGATTGCAATTTTTGCATCTGCAATTGTTAGGTTATTAACAAAATTTAAATGGTTATCGTATGTTGGATTAGTATTCTTAATATATCTATCAACTGAAATGGCAATCGATGGTTATTTACAAATAAAGCCCCATATCAGTTTTTAACTAGTTAAATTATTGATAATTTTTTAATATAGTATCCGAAATTTTAAGAAGTAAATTATCGTTATCCCATGAAGTTATAACTTGGACTCCAATCGGCAGAGAGTTCTTGCCTTTTAATAAAGGTAAACTGATTGCAGGAACACCCATCATTGTCCAATATCCGTTAAACATAGCATTGCCAGTTGTTGAGAGGTCTCTTGGTGCTTCTCCTGGAGCTGCTGGGGTAATAACTGCATCAAAGTTTTTGAAAATTGCATTTAAATCAAATTTCATTTTTTTTGCATTTTCAATGGCGTCAACATAATCTGAAGCATTGAGATTAAGTCCATTTTCAATTCTAATAATTGTGTAAGGGTGAAGATTTTCTCTATCTTCCTTATAAACTTTTTTTAGTGATGAATATATTCCACCATTCATAATTATCTCATGATTCTGAAGAGCATTGTCAAAAGATTCAGGTAAAGTTATTTCAGTAATATTCAATTCGCTGTTGTTTATAAATTCTTCAAAGTTTTCCTTCATATCTTCATCACCTTTAGGCCATGCAGGTCCTTTTACAAAAGCAAATTTATAATCAGATTTTTCAACAATATTTTCTTTTAGAGACAAATTTTTTATCATATCATAATCATTTTCATCATATGAAATGATTAAATTAGAAATAATTCTAATATCCTCAATACATCTTGCATAAACACCTGGATGATCTAATCGATAAGAAATTGGAGAAATACCTGATCTTGAAATAGATCCAAAAGTTGGTTTAAAACCTATTATTCCATTATATGAAGCAGGCCTTAAAACTGACCCACCAGTTTGTGTTCCAATTGATGTGGGTATCATTTTGTCGGCTACAGCAGCAGCTGATCCAGACGAAGAACCGCCAGGTGTACACTCAAGGTCATTTGGATTTTTTGTTTTTCCAGGAGCTGATAGAGCAAATTCAGTTGTTACACATTTACCAAATATAATGATCTCATTTTCTCGTAATAATTTTACAAGGTGAGCATCTTCTTTGGGTTTTCTACCTAAACAAGTTTTTGAACCATTTTCTGTTGGAAAGTCTTTAGTATCAATAATGTCTTTTATTCCTGTAGGAATTCCTGCAAAGGGTTTTTGTAAATTTTTTGATCTTTTTTCATCAATTATTTTTGCTTGAGATTTAACTAAATCTTCATTTAAAAAAGCCCATGCTTCAACATTTGGCTCTCTTAATTTTATGTGGCTAATTAATTCAGAAACATATTCAACTGTACTGATTTTATTGGTGTTAAATAACTTTAAAATTTCATAAGCATTTAAATTTATCAAGCTCATTAAAGTTTTATTGCCTCAGCCTCAATTTCAACTTTCATTCTAGGATCTACTAAGGCACTTACTTCTAGTAATGTAGATGCAGGTTTGTGCTCCCCAAAATATTCAATTCTTTTTGGATTAATAATTTTTCTATCATCTATATTAGTTAAAAAAACTCTGACCTTTGTAACAGATGAAAAATCACCACCAGCAGCTTTTAAACAAGTATCAAAATCTCTCATTGCAATATCAAATTGATCTTTTGTATTTTCAGGAATTGAATTATCATAATTCATTCCAACTAAACCTGATATCCAAATTATGCTATTTGCTTCTACGACATGACAATAGTGACTAACTGGTTGTAAAATATCAGGTATCTGAATTCTTTTAATCATAAATCATAAAACCTAAAAAAAATATTGATTATTAACTCTATATTATAAAGACTAACTTAAACAATAAATTTCTTAAGAAAATAAATACAGATAAGCAAAATGCCAAAAATTGTATATTTAGATAATTTACCTGCTCAAGAAGGTGTATCAATTTTAGAAAATCAAAATAAGATAGAAGTTGTAAAAATTGAAAGTAATAATCTTGAACAATCTTTCAAAGAATTGGAAACAGCTCATGCTTTTCAAGTTTCAGCTGCTCGTGATGAAGTACCAAAATTTTTTCACGTTAATGAAGAATTTTTATCAAAAACACCAAATTTAATTTTAGTCTCATCGGGGGGTGCTGGATATGACACTATAGATGTAGAAGCATGTACTAAAAGAGGTATTCTAGTAGTTAATCAAACTGGTGGGAATGCCGAGGCGGTTGCTGAACACGCTATAGCACTAATGCTTGATTTGTTAAAAAGGGTAACTGAAACTGATCTCTTGTTAAGAAAAGGGTGGAGTGGAGCAAGAGAAGATTTTATTGGTAGGAATTTATTTAAAAAAACAGTTGGACTAATAGGTCTTGGGAATACGGGAGGTAGGGTAGCAGAAATTTGTCAAAATGGATTTAGTTGCGATATACTTGCTTATGATCCTTATATTTCTAATGAAAGATTCTCCAAATTCAATGCAAAAAAAACAAACTTAGATGAATTGCTTTTCGAAAGTGACATAGTATCAGTTCATATTCCATTAACAAAAGAAACTCATAATTTTATTGATAAAAATTTTTATTCAAAAATGAAAAAGGGCAGTCTTTTTATTACAACTTCAAGAGGTTCTATTCATAATGAGAACGATTTAGAAACTTTTTTAAAAAATGGCCATCTATCTGGAGCAGGTTTAGACGTTTGGGAAAAAGAGCCACCTAATTCTGATCATAAGCTATTAAAAATGCAAAATGTTGTTGCTACACCTCATATGGCTGGGGTGACTACAGACAGTAGAAAAAAAATGTCAGAATTTGTAGCTAATCAGTTATTAAATATTTTGAGTGGTGGTGTTCCTGAAAGACCTGTGAACGAAGAAATACTATCATTATTTAAGTCAAAATTATCAAAAATAATTTAGAAAAAATAAAGGAGAATACATGAAAAATTTATTAATTACCGGAGGAAGTCAAGGTATAGGGAAAGCTACAGCTCTTGAAGCTGCAAAAAAAGGTATGTTTATTGGTATAAATTATAATTCTAACGACAAAGCTGCAGAAGAAACATTATCTGAAGTAAAAGAGTTAGGTGGTGAAGGAGTAATATTAAAATGTGATGTATCCAAAAATAGCGCAGTAAAAGATATGTTTGAAAATTTTGTTGATAATGCAGGATCTTTAGACGGTGTTTTTAATAATGCAGGTACAACTGGTCCAGTTTCTAAAATTCATGAATTAGATCCAAAGGATTTTAAATCGTTAATAGATACAAATGTTATTGGTGCATTTAATGTTGCTCAAGAAAGTTCTAAAATTATGATTAAGCAAAAAATGGGAAATATTGTAAATATGACCTCTATTGCAGCAGACATTGGTGGAGCTGGAGAATTGGTTCATTATGCAATGTCAAAAGGTGCTATTGATTCGTTGACGTATGGTATGGCAAAAGAATTAGGTGTTTATGGAATAAGAGTTAATGCTGTTGCACCTGGTTTAATTGCAACTGATATTCATGAAAAAGCGGGAGATGCATCAAGAGTTGAAAGACTAATGCCAAGTGTTCCTCTTGGACGTGTTGGATTAGCAAAAGAAGTTGCAGATACTGTGATGTGGTTGTTAAGTGAAAAATCAAGTTATGTATGCGGCACAATTATAAGAATTTCTGGAGGTAGATGATCTTTTACAAGTTTGGGTTTAATTGGTTTGTAAGAGGTTGTTTTGATTTTTTTAACTGTCTGTAAGCTATATATGAAGTTGATAAAATTATTATTGCCGAACCAATCCAAATTGTAATTAAAGGTACTTCATTGAAAAATATAAACCCTAAAGATACTGACCAAATTAATCTCAAATAATCTAGAGGTAATAAAGAAGAAATATCTGCTTTTGCTAGAGCGGCATTTAGACAATAATGTGTCATCGTGCCTGTTATTGCTACTAATAGATATAAAAATAATTGTTCTAAATTAGGTGTAGACCAAAATGGTATAGCTACTATAAAAGTAGCTGGGATTAAACCAGCTGCTTGCCAAAAAGTCATGCTTGCATTGCTTTCAGTGGTAGTTAATTTCTTTGCGATTAATAATGACATTGACCATATAAAAGAACCGCATAAGATTAATAAAGGACCAAGACCTAATTGTATATCTGGTCGAATTACAATTATAGCACCTATAAATCCTACGACCATAGCAGTCCATCTTCTTATGCCAACTTGTTCCTTAAGGAACAAAATTGCAAGAATTGTTGAGAAAATTGGCACTGTAAACATGAGCGCTGTAGCTTTTGAAAGTTCTGTAATAGATATACCATAAAACATACAACACATTGCACCACTTCCAACAATAGCTCTTAGAAATTGAAGCTTTTTATCTACAACTTTAAGAGATATTAAACCATCTTTCATAACGACTGGAAGAAATATAATTAGTACAAATAATGTTCTAAAAAATGCTATTTGAAATGGATGGCTTTCAAGTGCAGCTACTCTAATGAGGCAATGCATGGATGCCGCAAACATTCCAGATATAATCATAAATAAAATTGCAATCACAGAAAGTGGTAAATTATTAATTGATTTTAGAATTATATTTATCATTATGGATATTTAATTATCATTAATTTACTTAACATGATAAGGAAGTTAAGTAAATTTTTCTTTGGTAGGCGATTATGATAAAAGCTCTTTTATTTGATGTTTTTGGTACAGTAGTAGATTGGAGATCTGGTATATCACAAGATTTTGAATTAATCTCAAAAAAGTATGGAATTAATAAAAATTCAAAACAGTTTGCAGATGATTGGAGAGCAGAATATCAACCATCTATGGAAAAAGTAAGATCAGGCAGCAGAGAGTTTGTTAAATTAGATATACTGCACGATGAGAATTTAAAAAATATCTCAAAAAATTATGGTTTAGCTAGTCTTTCTAAGGAAGATTGGGATTGGTTAGTTAAGTCGTGGCATAGATTGCCAGGATGGAAAGATAGTTCAAAAGGTCTTTTAAGATTAAAAAGTAAATTTATTATTGCATCACAATCAAATGGAAATATTGAGCTTATATTAAATATGTCTAAAAATTCAAAACTTTATTGGGACATGATTTTAGGCTCTGAAGTTGTGGGGTATTACAAACCACAACCTGAGGCATATTTGGTTGCATGTGAAAAAGTAGGATTAAACCCAAATGAATGTATGATGGTAGCTGCGCATAATAGTGACCTTTCATCAGCTCGTAATGTTGGATTGAAAACCGCTTTTATTTTACGTTCTAACGAACACGGTATTAATCAAAAATCAGACTTGAAGCCACTAGAAAGTTGGGATTACTTTGCAAATGATTTTTTTGATCTTGCTGACCAACTTGGCTGTGAAAAAGAGGTCGTATTAAATGGGATCTAAACCAATTGTTGGAATAATAACAAATGAAATTATAAATTTTAATGGAAGACAAATATCACACTCAACAGGAAAGAGGTATGTTAAATCTGTAATGGAATTTGCAGATGTTGTTCCTGTGTTAATACCTTCAAGTATTCCATCAGATGATTTAGATGAAATTTTGGAAAATATTCATGGTGTTTTGTTAACTGGTGGAAGAGCTAATGTCGAACCACATCATTATGATGGAGCTGAATTTCCTGCTGACGAGCCAATTGATCCAGATAGAGATCGAACGGTTTTAAATATTATACCTAAATGTGTGTCAAAAAAAATGCCTATATTTGGTATTTGCAGAGGAATTCAAGAGATAAACGTGTCATTTGGAGGAACTTTGTTTTATAGGGTACATCAACAAGATGGAAAATTTGATCATCGTATGCCTAGAAATGAAGATGCAACTTTAGAGGAAATATTTAAATTAAAACATCGTATTGATTTTACAAATAAAAGTTACTTAAAAGAATTAATTAATAAAAATAACTTTGTGGTTAATTCATTGCATGGTCAAGGCATAGATAAATTAGGAAATGACCTTATAGTTGAAGCTAATTCGGAAGATGGTTTAATAGAAGCAATCAGTATTAAAAATTATCCAAGCTTTAGCATAGCAGTTCAATGGCATGCAGAGTATCATCCTGAAAGAAAAGAAAATTTTTTAAATAAAAAACTTTTTGAGAGTTTTGGAAAAGCTTGTATAAAATATAAATCTTAAGAAATAATAGGACCTATGGGAATGATCCTTGTTGGATTAATGCTTTCATGAGAAAAAAAGTAATGTCTTTTAATGTGATCATCAAAGGTTGTTTTTTTTATACAATCTAAATTTCTAAATTGATTTAAATACTTAGATAAGTTTTTATAATCAGCAATTTTTTTTAAATTACATTTAAAATGGTAATGGTAAACATTATCAAACCTTAATAATGTTGTTACAAGTCTAATATCAGCCTCAGTCAATTGATTGCCAACTAAATAATTATTATTATTTAGTTTTTCTTCTATCTTATCTAAGGAATTAAATAGTTTTTTAACAGATTCATCGTATGCAAATTGAGTTTTTGCAAAGCCAGTTTTGTAAACGCCATTATTAATATTAATATAAATCTCATCATTAATTTCATCTATTTCATCTTGTAAGTCAGAAGGGTAAAAGTCGAGATCATTTTGGGTGATATGATTAAATGATGAATTAAAAATTCTTAATATTTCGGAAGATTCATTATTTACAATTTGTTGAG
>CACMZO010000022.1:15000-18241 GCA_902618195.1 uncultured SAR116 cluster alpha proteobacterium | reverse complement strand
TGGAATATTTTATTTTTTGTATATAGTACAATGATCTTTGTACAAATGTTATTACATTTTATTTAGAATTCAGGATGATATGAGAAAAAATAACGGACGCCGCCGACATAGGGGGCAAAACCGAAGAAATTTTAACAACTTAAACAAGAATACTGTAATTGAGAGTTTTGGACCAATTTCTCAGATAAGAGGTAATGTCCAACAATTGAATGAAAAGTATAATAATCTTGGTAATGATGCAGCCTCTAATGATGATAAAGTCTTATCAGAAACGTATTATCAATTTGCAGATCATTATCATAGATTATTAAAAGAAATTGAAATATCGAATGAAAATAAAAATTTAAATGGTCTAAAAGTAGATAATGTTGATGAAAAAGATCCTAATTTAGACGTTGATGATAAACCTAAACCTTCTAGGAAAGAAAGAAGTATTAAAGCTAAAATCAAAGAAGATGAAGAGAGAACTGCTAAGAGTAACGCTCCTAAGTTAGAATTAACTGAAAGTGACAACAAAATCAAAGACGTTAATTTTCTAAAATAAAAATTATATTTTTGTCTCCATAGTTTATTGAATAGTTTTATTTACTTGCCATATAAAACATACAATGAAATCGTTTAGTGATAGATGTAAGGAATTACTTATTGGAGCTGAGAAATTAGCAAGAGTTTCAAATAATCTTTATATATATCCTGAACATTTAGCATTAACTATATTTTCAAATCCATCATACCTCATAAAAAAAATATTAGAGGAAGTCCATTTAGATGTTGAAAGTGCTATTTCAGATATTAAAAAAAACTTATTAAAATTGCCAATTATAAAATCAGAAATAAAAGAAATTAAAATTCATCATGAAACGAATAAATTACTTAACTATGCAATTTATTTAGCCAATGAAAACGGTGATGAGTTAGTAGCTGAGGATTATTTGCTTTTAGCATTAATGTCAGAAAAAAATAATTTATCTAATATTTTTAAAAGTCAAAAAATAAATGAAGAAAAATTAAAAATTGTTATAGATCAACTGAGAAGAGGTGAAAAGGCCATGACTAATACAGCAGAAAATAACTTTGATAGTTTAAATAGATATGCAGTTGATCTTACTCAAAAAGCATCTCATGGGCTAATTGATCCTGTTATTGGAAGAGATGATGAGATTCGAAGAGCTATTCAAATTTTATCAAGAAGAACAAAAAATAATCCCGTTTTAATTGGTGAACCCGGTGTAGGTAAGACAGCAATTGTTGAAGGTTTAGCTCAACGGATTGTTAACGAAGACGTTCCAGATAGCATAAAATGTAAAAAAATATTTTCATTAGATATATCAAGCTTAGTGGCTGGTTCAAAATTTAGAGGAGATTTTGAAGAAAGACTCAAGGGTGTTTTAAACGAGATTACAAAAAAAACTAATGAAGTTATTTTATTTATTGATGAATTACATACATTAGTTGGTGCTGGAGCTTCAGAAGGAGCTATTGATGCTTCAAATATGCTTAAACCAAGCTTAGCTAGAGGGGAGTTGCATTGTATAGGTGCTACTACCTTGAATGAATATAGAAATTACATTGAAAAAGACACTGCTTTAGCAAGAAGGTTTCAGCAGTTATATGTAGATGAACCAAGTATAGATAATACCGTGTCTATACTCCGTGGATTGAAAGAGAAGTATGAGGTGCATCATGGTATTTCAATAAGTGATAAAGCTTTGATATCTGCTACTAAGCTTTCCTCTAGATATATAACAGAAAGATTTTTGCCTGATAAGGCAATCGATTTAATTGATGAAGCTGCCAGTAAAAAAAGAATAGAACTTGATTCTAAACCTGATAATTTGGATGAATTAGATAGGAAAATAATGCAACTTAATATCGAAAAAAAAGTTTTATCAAAGGAAAAAGATACTGACTCATTAAAACGCCTAGAATTAGTAAATACAGATTTAAAAAATTTAGAGAAAAAATCTCATGAATTTACAAAAGAATGGAATTTGAAAAAAAAACAAATTGAGAAAATTCAAAATACAAAATTTGAACTAGAAAATGCAAAGAATGAATTAACTTTAGCAAAAAGAAATGGTGATTGGGAAAAAGCGGGAGAACTATCATATCAAATAATACCATCCCTAGTTCAAACTCTAGAAATATCTGATAAAAAAAATAAGATCGATGAAAAAAACTTTATTGAAAACACCATATATGAAGAAGATATAGCAAATGTTATTTCCAAATGGACTGGGATACCGGTGTCAAAGATGTTGGAAGACGAAAAAAATAAATTTCTTCAGATTGAAACTTGGTTAAATAACAAAATTATTGGTCAAGAAGAATCAATAAAAAAAATTTCAAATGCCTTAAGACGAGCTAGATCTGGTTTAAACGATTTAAAAAGACCATTAGGTTCTTTTTTATTTTTAGGCCCAACTGGCGTAGGAAAAACAGAAACAGCTAAATTACTAGCCTCTTTTTTGTTTGATGATGAGAAATCTTTATTAAGAATTGATATGTCAGAATTTATGGAAAAACATTCTGTTTCCAGATTGATTGGAGCACCTCCAGGTTATGTAGGACATGAAGACGGAGGAAAATTAACTGAAAGTGTTAGAAGAAGACCATTCAAAGTTATATTATTTGATGAGATTGAAAAAGCTCATCCAGAGGTGTTGAATATTCTACTTCAAGTTCTTGATGATGGAAGATTAACGGACAGTCAGGGAAGATTAGTTGATTTTAGAAACACCATAATAATATTAACCAGTAATATGGGATCAAATTATTTTGATGATTGGCAAAATACATCTGAAGAAAATGAAAGTACAAGATTATTAAAAAATAATATTATGGGTTCTGTAAAAACCTTTTTGAGGGCTGAATTTATAAATAGATTAGATGAAATTTTATTTTTCACAAAATTAACTAGAAATAATATCAAGTTGATTGCTGAAATCCAATTAAAAGAGCTTAATGAAAGATTAAATGAGATGAATATTAATCTTACTTGGGATGAGAGTGTTGTAAATCTAATAACTTTAGAGGGTTATAATCCTGAATATGGTGCTAGACCAATAAAAAGAACGATAAGGTATTTAATCGAGGATAAAATTAGTGATCTAATTTTGAAAGAAGAATTAGAAAAAAAAGTAATAAAACTAAAAGAAATTGACGGTTATATTGAATTAAAAGTGAATTAATTATTATTCATATTTTTCAAATAAGCGAATTCATTATTTTTTATTTTATT
>CACMZO010000022.1:0-7500 GCA_902618195.1 uncultured SAR116 cluster alpha proteobacterium | reverse complement strand
AGCTATTCCAAGAACTTGCTATGAAGAAAAAATTTGAATTTTTAATGATCTCTTTTTCATCATCCCAAAATCCATAATGCTTTCTATTTTTCTCTATCGCTTCAGCTGTTCTTTTACCATCGTAAAGATCTTGAAAATATCTCATGCCTTCATGGAAAAATTCTCTTTCTTTGAAATAGTTCATTTTAGTTATTCTTTTCATCTTTTTTTAATTGTTTTAATGTATTTTCCAGAGAAGTAATGACTTTATTTTTTTTTGAAATATTTAAATCAATATTTAAATTAAATCCATCAAAATTTTCATTTAGAATTTTTCTTTTCTGAGCTATATTTTTGTACGAGCCTATCACCTGATATGTTTGTATTTTGTGGGCTATGCCTTTTACTTTAATTTCGTCTTTTTTTTCGCAAACAATGTGTTTTTTAATTAGGGCATAAGTTTCTTGTGAGATTAAAATTTGTCCAGTCATTGCATTTGATTCAAGACGACTAGCTAAATTTACTTCACCACCAATAATTGTATAATCAAGTCTGTTTTCAGATCCAAAATTACCAACGTTACAATAACCAGTATTAATTCCAATTCTAATTTCTAAGGGATTTGTAATCCCTTGACCTTCCCATAAATTTTTTAGATAATGCATACGTTCCTGCATTTCTAAAGCCATTAAAACACATGAATAAGCATCTTCTCTGTCACCTTTTGTTTCTGGATCACCAAAGAAAATTAAAATTGCATCACCTACAAACTTATCAATTGTTCCACCATATTTAAGAGCTATTTTAGACATTTCATTTAAATAACTATTTAGTAATGTGCTAAGCACTTCAGGCTCAAGTCTATCAGTTATTTCAGTAAATCCTTTAATATCAGAAAAAAATACAGTCAGTTTTTTTCTGTAAGCTTCAATTTTTACATTTTTCTTTCCAGAAAAAATTGATTGATATACCTGAGGTGACAAGTATCTGGAGAGCTTTGAAGCTAATTGATCAATTTTTTCTTTAGCCTTAACTCTTTCTGTAATATCTACAACCGTCCATAAAACTTCGTCTTTATCTCTTACTGGATCACCTGCTATACGAACCCAAATTTTTTCTCTATTCTGTTTTCTCATAGGCCAATCTAAATTAACTGGTTTATTATTTCTAACTTGATTGAAGGCCTTTTCACCAAACTCTTTATAAGTTTTATTTGAAATATGTAAGATTTCTGCATTCTTTCCAATAAGTTCTTCCTTGGTGTATCCTAACATTTCACAAAATTTTGGATTTACTTCAATAAGGTTTCGATTTTTATCAACTATCATAATTCCAAAGCCGGTATTATGAAAAACTTGTTTGAATCTAGAAGATAGTTGGTTATTTTTAATATTCATTAATGCCACAATTTTTTACGTACAAAATACCATTAATAATAATTTAATAATATCAATTTAAAAAATTTATTACCATAATTTTAATTTCATAAAATTTAACTAATATGTTTTCATTTGTCAGGCTCAAGTAATATTTTAATACTTAAATAAATACTAAATATAGTTACTTCTGTTTAAGTAATTACTAAATGTAGAAAAAATGTTTGATAATTAATATTATTTTGGTTACAATATTAATATGTTAAGTAAAGTTACTAATAGTTTTCACGTAACAAAAAAGACTATCTGTTACAACAAAATTTTAATTCCTTATTCAATTATAGTTACAATTATATTAATTGCTGATATATTAATTTATCATTTATAAATAGAGTATTAATATTATTAAATTAAGCTCAACTTAAGGAATTATATTTCCTACAAAAGGTATACTTAACAATGCTAAAATATAGGAAATTATACCTGACCTAACTACAGCATCAGTAGTCACATTGTATATAGAAGCAAAAACTAAGCCCATAGCACCTATTGGAGCAGCTGCGACCATCATTGTTGTTCTTGAAATATTAAGGTCATAATCAATTAAATGTAAAATGATGAAGAGTATTAATGGGAAAATTAATATTTTTAGTAAAGTAATTACTATAGACAGTTTGATTTGTGTTTTATCAGTTTGGTAAGATAGCAAAACACCCATAGCAATTAGAGCACATGGTGTTCCGGCATCACATATAAAATTAACTAATCTATTAACACTTAGGGGTAAATGTATTTGAAAAAAGAATATCATTATACCTAAAAACAAACCAATTAAGGCAGGATTTTTCAACTGACTTAAAAATATTTGACCAAAATTTATTTTCTTATGAACAGCTAATTCCAATGCACAAACACTTAATCCTACTGTAATAAAATCAACTGAAATTATAGTTTCTATTGGCACAATATCTTTTGGTCCAAACTCAAATAATGCTATTGGATAAACAAAAAACAAATGATTTGAGAAAGAAGAAGTCATGCCAATAATGATGGATTCAGAAAAATGTCTTTTGAAAAATATTTTTGCTATTGAAAATCCGAAAAAATATATGATTGATTGAGTTTATAAATAATAGAAATATAAATTCCAGTTGATGAATTCATATCTAAAGTTTCCAATAATTTTAATACCTAACGCTGGCACAATTACTAGACCAACGAGCTTAAGAAAAACTTTAGAATCTGATTGATTTAATAAATCAAATTTACCTGAAATAAAGCCAACAAATAGTAAGCCAAAAAGAGGAAGTGTCGAAAAAAATAAACTATAAAACATTAGCTTTTTTACTCATCGGCATTTTGTCAATTATTTTAAATAAATTATTAGGGATAAGTGTTTCACTCTTTAATTTTAAAGTTCCAACGAAACCAACTAAGTTGATACTAAACTTCAATCCTTTTTTTCTATTTGATGAAAGTTTAACGTTTCTTATTTTAAATCAATTATATGCTTATAATATAAATCTCTGCTTTTAATATATTCTTTCTCTTGATAACAAGTAGTGTTTAAGACGAGAATTCTGTATTTCCATTTATATTTACTTAAATCTAAATCTTAAAATCACCCAAATGATTTTATTTTCGAATTTCATTAATAAATCCTTTAATAGCAAAGTACAGTATCACTCTCTGTTGACAGATCTAAAAGTTTATCTGGCATTGCGAACTCAGCATTGAAACCATTAAGTAAACTTTCATCATAGCCTCTAGCTTTAGCTGACATCCCTGAAACGTAAAGTTTCATATTATTTTCTTTTAAATAATCTAAATGATTTTTTAAATCACCTGTTCCCTGTCCAACAACTTCACCTTCATTTTTTGTATTTAATAAATGTGTTCCGTCAGCACCTAAAAAAATGTTAAGTTCATAACCTTTTTTGTGTGCTGTAATAGCCACTAACATCCCAAGAGTAGCTTTGTTTTTTAGGTCAGGGCCACTATGTATATGAATTAAGAATTTTGACATTTAAAATCTCCTTATCTATTTCTTATATAAATCAGCAAAGTTTAAAATCTTAATGAAGTCAAACATATTAATTTAATTAAATTAAATAAATTTAAATTTATCAACTTCCTATGCAGATAATTCCGATAAAAATAAAAAAACGAAGTTTGTAAAAATAACTTAGTTATATAGTAAGCTATTCTTCTAAATTTGGAGATTTATCAACTTTATTTTTATTTGAATTTTTGCAAGCTTCTTTAAGTGCAAAACTTGCTATGACACCAATGCCTAAACCTATTATTGTTCCTTTTAAAATTCCTAATCCAAACATATTTACTCCTAATATTTAATCCATAAAATTAATTGATATAAACCTAAGACAAAACCAGAAAACACATATAATCTTATCTGTGAATTCAGAATTTGTTTGATGAGATGTTTGACTAAAACATTCACATGTTGTTATATAATTTTAATTTAAATTAATTCAATACTTTAAAATATTAGACTAAAATTATTTTTGATTAATTAATTCCATAAACTGTGATTGCAAAATTTTATCTTCTTTGAACATTCCAATCATTCTTTTGGTAACAGTACTGGACTCAGGTTTGTGTACTCCTCTAGTAGTCATGCATTGGTGAGATGCGTCTATTAAGACAGCAACCCCTAATGGATCTAAAACACTTTGTAAAGTTTCAGCGATTTGTGATGTTAAAGTTTCTTGTATTTGTAACCTTTTTGCAAAAACGTCAACTAATCTTGCAATTTTACTAATTCCAATAACTCTTTTTTTAGGCATATAGGCAACGTGAGCCTTACCAAGAATTGGAACAATGTGGTGTTCACAATGAGATTCAAGTCTAATGTTTTTTATTAAAACCATTTCATCATATCCTTCAACTTCTTCAAAAGTTTTGGAGAGAATTTCTGTAGGATCTATTTTATATCCCTCAAAAAATTCTTCATAAGCCTTTACAACTCTTTTAGGAGTTTCGATTAGGCCTTCTCTATCAGGATTATCTCCTGCCCAAGCTATAAGAGTTTTAACTGCTCGCATAGCCTCTTCTCTAGAGGGGTTAGGGTTAAATCTAATTACATTATCATTATTTTTTTTTGTCATATTTAGCTATTCATTTTCGTTATGTTATATTATAACGAGATGTTATCAAAAATTTTTAAATTTAACCAATTTTTTTATTATTATGAATTCATTTCCTAAGAGTATTTCAATAACTGTCTTAACAGGTTTTTTAGGAAGTGGTAAAACAACTTTATTATCGGAATTTGTAAAGAACGAAAATGTAAACGACGTCGCATTTATTATTAATGAATTTGGTGAAGTAGGTCTTGATCATAATTTAATAGAAAGTTCTGATGAAACTGTTTTAGAACTGCAAAATGGTTGTATATGTTGCACGATTCAAGAAGACTTAAAATCAACTCTTTTAAATCTTTTAACAAAAATGCAGAAAGGTTTAATAAAAAAATTTAATAAAGTTATTATTGAAACAACAGGATTAGCTGATCCAGTCCCTATTATTCATACATTGATGACATCAATTGATCTTGTACGAGTCTACAAATTTGACGGTATTATAACTATTGTAGATGTCATAAATGGAGATAAAACTTTCAATAATCACTTAGAATCTATAAAACAAGTCGCTTTTGCTGATAAAGTAATTTTATCTAAAGTAGATCTTGGAGATGCAAAAAAAATTGAAAATATAATTAAAAGAATAAGCAATATCAATGCGAAGGCTGCTGTAATTAAAAGTAAAAAGGGTTTATTGCCAATTAAAGAATTTTATGGATTAAACGACTATCAACCTAATACAGAATCATGGGATGTTAGAAAATGGTTAAGTGAAGAAAAAAATAAAGTTATGCACTCACATGATCATAAGTACCATCATGACATAAATCGTCATGACGATGATATCAAATCTTTTTCTTTAGTAACAAATAAACCTGTAAGTATGACTTCTTTAAATTTTTTTCTAGAATTATTATCCAACCAAATGGGTGAAAAAATGCTGAGAATAAAGGGTATAATAAATGTGGAAGGTGAAGATCGTCCTGCAATAATTCATGGAGTGCAACATATATTTCATCCATTAGAATGGTTGAATAAATGGCCAGATAATGATGTTTCAACAAGATTAGTTTTTATTACAAATAAAATTGAAAAATCAATTGTAGAACAATTTTTTAAAATAATAGAGTAAGTATATAGGTTTTTAAAATGAAAAGTAAGAAAAGTCCATGTATAGATATTTGCAAATTCACTGGCAAGAATGGATGGTGTTTAGGTTGTGGTCGTACAAAAATTGAAGCTAGAAAATGGAAAAACTTAAAACCATATGTTATTAAAACTTTAGAAAAGCAATTTCAAAAAAGATTATTAATAATTAAATCAGGTTGAATATTTACAGATTTGTAAAGTTAACAGGTATTTTGTCACATTTATTGTCACAGTTAGTTATTAATTCTTAAACAGGCTCAGTCATTTTTATTTGAGCAGATGTTGCTTCAGATTCATAATTATAAACAAAAACACCAGCATATTGATTTTCTTTAAATACAAACGTTTTTTTTAGGTCTTCAATAAATTGATTGGATTCATTTTCAAACTTTTTTAATTTATCTATAGTATTAAATTTAATAAAAATTGAGAGATCACCCTCTTTTCCGATCATTATATTTAGGGATTGAAAATTGAATTTTGTAATTTGTTTTCCAAGATTATCAGAACAAAATGAAGCAGCAACTTTAGCCTCAGTTATGGATGGGAATTTATATTGAAATACTTTTGCGTACATATTTTACCTATTAAAGCTCATCTAACATGCCTTCTATCAATTCATTAGCTTGTTTACCTTCAAGTTTAATATTATTCATTATTTTTGTATGTAGCCCCATGCTATCTTGAATTTTTTTACCTTTATCAGTAAGTTCTAATTTTGATTTTGAACCAATGGTACATAGATCATTCTCAATTAATTTTTTTTCAAAATCTTTAGATATGTCCATTTTATTGCATACATGAATAAAATTTTTAAAAACTATCATATCATTTATATTTGTTTCCTGATTAAAAATATCTAAAGCATTAATTAATCTATCTGAGGTTAACTGTTTTTGGTCACTCATGACATCTATTTGATGAGCTGCTTTTTTTATTAGCTTTTCAACTAAGTCAATTTTATCTTGTGATAATTCTTTTATTTTAGAAAATGTCATCATACAAACCATACCAAGTGCATAATTGTTTTTGTCAATGATTGGAAATCCTATATAACTTTTTACACCCTTTTCGTTGCTATGAGTTTTGGTAATTCCATGTTTAGTGACGTCAAAAGCAATTAATGGTTTAGTATCTAGCAAAACGTGAGCACAAACACTTCCATCTTTTGGTCTACGAGTATTTAAATTTTGTGTTTTATTATTTTCAGGTTGTATCTCTGCTAAGTAACAGCGTTCTTTACTATCAAATAACTGAAATAAAACAGCCTCATAACCAGTAATATCTTTAGCTAATTCACAATAGATATTAAATAGGCTTGCTTGATTAGAATCTATAAGGCCAGTTCTTTCAACTGCTTCAGCTCTTCTTTCTTCATTATCTGGCAATTGTGCAGAGACAAAATTCATAAAAAAACTCATTTTAAACAAATTAAAAATGTATCAAGTTGAAAAAAACAACTTGGTTGCGCAAATATCTACATTAATATTAAAAGATAAATATTCAATAAAAACAAGTTTATTAATTAAATGTAAATATTTTGCGTTATTTAGTGGCAATTAAAAATTAATAGAACTTCATGAACAATTAATGGTCTAATTCAAGTAATATTATAAAGTGATAGTTAAAAATGATTAAGGAAATTTACATAAAAAAAAACACAAATTGATAGTGTTTAAGCTTTTAATTTAGCATAGAATTTTATTTTGACAAGAAATTTTTCATAAGACATTGTAATTACTGATTTATTTAAGTTTTCATAAAATATCAAATCTAAAGAAATAGCTTAATTTTACGAATCAATAAAAAATTATTGTCACATTATTTGCATTTGTCGAAAACCTTCGGGATTATGACCAAAATCGTCAGGCTCATAACCTAAAGGTCGCAGG
>CACMZO010000021.1 GCA_902618195.1 uncultured SAR116 cluster alpha proteobacterium | reverse complement strand
AAAGATGATTTGAAAAGAAAACATCCATATGGTGGATGGTTAAAGTCTAACCAAATATTACTCTCTGATGTTCCCAAAGAGATCGGACCAATGACACCGGATGAGAAGTCACTTTTAAATTTACAAAAAGCTTTTGGTTATACACAAGAAGATTTAAAGTTTTTTCTTGAACCTATGATCAAATCTGGAGAAGATCCAATTGGGTCAATGGGTAGAGATATCCCATTAGCCGCATTATCTAACAAGAGTAGGTTGTTATATGATTATTTTTTTCAAAATTTTGCTCAAGTAACTAATCCACCTATTGATCCCATAAGAGAAGAGCTGGTAATGTCTTTGGTAAGTTTTATTGGCCCTAGACCTAATTTACTTGATCTGACATCTGGTGGTAAACAAAAAAGA
Organism: uncultured SAR116 cluster alpha proteobacterium; assembly: GCA_902618195.1. Lineage (GTDB taxonomy): Bacteria > Pseudomonadota > Alphaproteobacteria > Puniceispirillales > Marisalimonadaceae > TMED54. Next base: position 19,190 of record CACMZO010000021.1, on the reverse strand, counting down.
TTAGAAGTTGATCAACCCATATTAACAAACACAGATTTAGAGAGAATAAGAAGAATTGAAAATCATTTAACCGGATCATTTAAAACCTTAACCTTAAGTATATGCTATAAAAAAGACAAAAATACAGTTGATTTGGATGGCATAATTTCTTCATTATGTAGCAAGGCTGAAAAAGCGGTTAGTGAAAATGACTATAATATTTTAATTCTGTCAGATAGAAACGTTGATGAAGATCACATTGCCTTACCCGCATTATTAGCAACAGGAGCTGTTCATCACCACCTTATAAAAAAAGGTTTAAGAACTGACGTTGGTATAGTTGTTGAAACTGGTGAAGCTCGGAGGGTTCATGATATTTGTCTTCTTGCTGGATATGGAGCTGAAGCTATAAATCCATATCTTGCTTTTTATACTTTATCAAACATTATCTCAAAAAGTAAAATTAACGTTTTAGAGGATGAGGCATCAAAAAAATATATTAAAGCTCTTAATAAAGGCATGCTTAAAGTAATGTCTAAAATGGGAATATCTACATTTCAATCTTATTGTGGTGCTCAAATTTTTGATGCGGTAGGTCTTTGTTCAAATGTAGTTGAAAAATTTTTCACTGGTACTGCAACCCGAATTGAGGGTGTAAACCTTAATGAAATTCAAAGTGAAACTGAAGAAAGACATTTGGATGCATTTAAAAATAATTTTGAATATGAAAATGTTTTAAATATAGGTGGTGATCTTAGTTTTAGATTAAATGGTGAAAATCATGTATGGACACCTGAAACAATTGGTATGCTTCAACATGCAGTTAGAAGTGCCGATTATTCTATTTTTAAAAAATATTCCAATAAGATTAACAATCAAACAGAAAATTTTAAAAGTCTCAGAGGTTTATTTAAGTTTAAAAATATAAACAACCCAATACATATAGATGAGGTTGAACCAACATCTGAGATTGTAAAGAGATTTGCAACTGGTGCTATGTCTTTAGGCTCTATTTCAACAGAAGCGCATTCTACTCTTGCTATTGCTATGAATAGATTAGGTGGGAGATCCAATACTGGAGAAGGTGGTGAAGAACCATCAAGGTTTAAAGAACTACCAAATGGTGATTCAATGAAATCTAGAATTAAGCAGGTTGCATCTGGTAGATTCGGCGTGACAACTGAATATTTGGTAAATTCCACGGATATTCAAATTAAAATGGCCCAAGGAGCAAAGCCTGGTGAAGGAGGTCAATTGCCAGGACATAAAGTTGACAAGTTTATCGCTAAAGTTAGACATTCAACTCCTGGTGTTGGATTGATTTCACCACCGCCTCATCATGATATTTATTCAATTGAAGATTTAGCTCAACTTATATTTGATTTGAAAAATGTAAATCCTGAAGCCAGGATTTCTGTAAAGCTTGTCTCTGAGGTAGGTGTTGGCACTGTGGCTGCTGGAGTAAGTAAAGCACATGCTGATCATGTTACAATCTCGGGGCATGATGGTGGAACAGGAGCCAGTCCATTAACATCAGTTCTAAATGCTGGAGGTCCTTGGGAGATAGGTTTATCAGAAACTCATCAAACTTTAGTAACAAATGGTTTAAGAGGGAGAATTGCTGTACAAGTTGATGGTGGATTGAGAACAGGTAGAGATGTTGTGATTGGGGCAATTTTGGGTGCTGATGAATTTGGTTTTGCCACAGCAGCATTAATATCCGAGGGTTGTATCATGATGAGAAAATGTCATTTGAACACCTGCCCAGTAGGGGTTGCAACTCAAGATCCTGAATTACGAAAAAATTTTACAGGTCAACCTGATCATGTCGTTAATTTTTTTGTATTTATAGCTAATGAAGTAAGAGAAATTATGGCAGAGCTTGGAATTAAAAAATTTGATGACCTCATTGGACAGAGAAAATACTTAGATTTTGAAATAGCAAAAAACCACTGGAAAGCCCATAACCTTGACTTATCTGATATCATTTTTGAAATAGAAAATAATGAGAATGTAAGTATCTATAATAATGAGAATCAAGATCACAACCTTGAGAAAATTTTAGATCATACTCTCATTAGAGATTCCAAAGATGCTTTAGAAAATAAAAAAAGAGTTAATTTAAAATACAATATTTTCAATATAGATAGAACAGTTGGAGGAATGCTATCAGGAAAAGTTGCTTTAAAATATGGTCATGAAGGGTTGCCAAAAAATACCATAAATATAGATTTTTATGGTAATGCTGGTCAAAGTTTTGGTGCTTGGTTAGCCAAAGGAATAACATTAAATTTATCTGGTGACGCTAATGACTATGTTGGTAAGGGGTTGTCAGGTGGGATCATATCAATCAAAAAAAATATAAATAGTAAATTAATTTCTGATCAAAATATTATTGCTGGAAACACTCTGCTTTATGGTGCTATCTCAGGTGAATGTTATATTAATGGCGTAGTTGGTGAAAGATTTGCTGTCAGAAATTCTGGAGCAACGGCTATTGTTGAAGGTTGTGGCGATCATGGTGCAGAATACATGACAGGTGGTGTAGTAGTTATTTTAGGTCAAACTGGAAGAAATTTTGCAGCTGGGATGTCTGGAGGTATTGCATATATATATGATAAAGACGATGAATTTATTAAAAAATGCAATATGGCTATGGTAGAAGTAGATATATTAAAAAGAGCAAATTTAAATGATGATTTTAATGAGGAATTAATTAAGAAAAACTTGTTAGATTTTGATGAGATTAGATTAAAAAAAATAATACAAAATCATGTTAAGATGACAAGTAGCGTAAAAGGTGAGAATATTTTAAGTAATTGGGATAAGGAAGTTTCTAATTTTAAAAAAGTTATGCCAACTGAATTTAAACGTGTTCTTACAAGTTATAAAAAAGATGATATAAGTAAGGTTGCAGGAGAATAAAATGGGTAATCCAACAGGATTTTTAGAAATTGATAAAAAAGATAGAAATTATGAAGATCCAAAAGATCGACTTAAACATTTTAAGGAGTTTATTGTTCCATTAACTAATGAAGAAGTTTCTAAACAAGGTTCTAGATGCATGGACTGTGGGATACCCTATTGTCATCAAGGATGCCCCGTTAACAATCTTATACCTGATTGGAATGATTTGGTTTATAAGCATGAATGGAAAAAAGCATTAGAAACATTACATTCAACCAATAATTTTCCAGAATTTACCGGCAGAATTTGTCCTGCCCCATGTGAGGCTGCGTGTACCCTTAATTTAACAGACAATCCTGTATCAATAAAAACTATTGAATGTTCAATTGTAGATTATGGTTGGGAAAAAGGTTGGATAAAACCTCAACTCCCAAAAAAACATACCGATAAAAAAGTAGCAATTATTGGTTCTGGTCCAGCTGGATTAGCATGTGCACAGCAATTAGCAAGATTAGGACATAGTGTTGTAGTATATGAAAAAAATGAAAGAATTGGTGGTCTTCTTAGAATAGGGATACCTGATTTTAAAATGGAAAAAACATTAATTGATAGAAGAATGGCACAAATGCAATCAGAAGGTGTTCAATTCAAAACTAACAGTGAAATAGGTAATAATATTTCTACTAATCAAATAATTGATAACTTTGATGCTGTTTCCGTATGTATTGGTAGTGAAGTTCCAAGAAATCTAGAAGTTAAAGGTCGAAATTTGAAGGGTATTCATTTTGCAATGGATTTTCTGTCACAACAAAATGATATGGTGGCTGGAAAAACAATTTCAAAAGATATAGCTATTTCAGCTAAAGGAAAAAAAGTACTTGTTATTGGTGGAGGTGATACTGGTTCTGACTGCGTTGGTACTTCGAATAGACAAGGCGCAAAATCTGTTCATCAGTTAGAATTGTTACCTCAACCTCCAGTTAACGAAAATAAACAATTAACTTGGCCTAATTGGCCAATGAAATTAAGAACTTCTAGTTCTCATCAAGAAGGTTGTGAAAGACAATGGTCAATTTTAACAAAATCATTTGAAGGTAATGAAAATGGTGAAGTCACGAAACTTATCTGTGTTGAAGTTGAATGGAAAAAAAGTGAAGATGGATCTATGAAAATGATTGAAGTAGAAGACTCTGAGTTTGAAATTGAAGCTGACCTTGTTCTTCTTGCAATGGGATTTGTTCATCCAATACATGAAGGTTTAGTTAATAATTTAAGTTTAAAATTAGACCAGAGAGGTAATGTTGAAGCTGATGAGATAAGTTTTAAAACATCATCTAATAAAGTTTTTGTTGCAGGTGATTGCAGAAGAGGACAGTCACTTGTCGTTTGGGCTATTAGTGAAGGACGTAAATGTGCAGAACGAATAGATAATTTTCTTAAAGAGAAATAAATTTTTTTTCATAAATGAATAAATTATTTCATTATTTCTTATGTCCTTCATCAAGATTTACAAGAATTATACTAATTGAAAAAAAAATAGATTTTGTTTTATTTATTGAGAATTTTTCTGACCCAACTGAAGATTACTTACTCAAGAATCCAGCTGGTTTCTTTCCAGTTTTAAATACATCTTTTAATGAAAATATAGTTGGATCAATAGTTATTGTAGAGTATCTTCAAAATTTGATGCTCCCACCTACATTAATGATTAAGAAAAATGAAAATGAAATTAGAAGATTACTTTTTTGGTTTGAAACAAATTTTAAAAATGAAATTATAATTCCATTATTAAAAGAAAAAGTTTTTAAAAGATTTGAAAAAAATTCTGTCCCAAGTAGCCACATTATTAGAACTGCGAGATCAAATCTAAAATATCATATGCAATATTTTAATTATCTTATAAATGACCATGATTTTTTTGTTGATGATAATTTGAGTTATGTAGATTTATTTTATGGAGCTAGTTTGACTGTTTTAGATTATATAGATGAATTAAATTTTTTTGAATTTGAAAAGTTAAAAAATTTGTACTCAATCGTAAAATCAAGACCAAGTTTTAAAAAAATATTAGCTGATAGAATTATAGGTGTTAATCCACATTCGGATTATCTTAAATTAGATTATTAAGTTTTTGATATTTTATTTATGAGAAGCTTGATTGTTTCTATTTCATCATATTTGGACAATCTATGTTCCCCATGTTTTTCAAGTATTAATTTAACATCATTTGATTTAGTTATTTTTTTTAAAACTTTTTCACTTAATTTATATGGCACTTCAATATCCATCATTCCATGATACAAATAAACGCTGCCTTCAAATTCAATTGGTGATTTCAATACAAGGTTATTTTCTCCGTCTTTTATGAATTGGTAACTAATCTCTAAATCTTCACTTAATGAAAACTCATTATTGATAATTACTTCTTCTTTTTTTTGATCAGACAAAGTGTTCCAAATAAGCTCTTTTGTAAAATCTGGTGCTACGGCAAGACCTATTAAAGAGTGAACATTTACTAATTTATTTTTTGCTAACGCTAACATTATCCATCCCCCCATAGATGAACCAACTAGTATTTGTGGACCTTTAGTTAATTTAGTAATTATAGTTTTAGCATCTAGTATCCAGTCACTTATTACAAAATTGTTAAATTTTCCAGATGAAATTCCATGACCTGAATAATCAAATCTAAGAAAGGAGTGATTATTTTCAACAGCCCATTCTTCAAGTGCAACAGCTTTTTGACCGGTCATATCTGATTTTAAACCTGATAAGAATACTATTCCTAACTGCTCTCCATCAATTTTGTTGTATGCAATTGTTTGATTATAATTTGTTTTTAAAAATTTTGTCATGTATATAGATTGCATAGAATATGTTAAATAACAAAGTAATATTACAAATAGTTCCTGCCCTCAACAATGGTGGAGTTGAAAGAGGTGTCATTGAAACGTCAAAATTTCTTGTCAAAAACAATAATAAATCTATTGTAATTTCCTCTGGAGGAATTTATGAGCATTTAATCTCAAGACATGGAGGAATTTTATACAAATTAGATATTCATTTAAAGAATCCTTTAAAATGGAAAAAATTAAGAATTAAAGTAGAAGAAATAATTAAAAAAGAAAAAGTTGATTTGATTCACGTTTGCTCAAGGGTGCCAGCATGGATTACATATCCCATAGCAGAAAATTTAAAAGTTCCGTTTGTTACATCTGTACATGGTAGATTAAGAAATCAGAATTTTTTAAAAAATTATTACAATAGTATTTTAATCAAAGGTGATGTGATAATTGCAATCTCAAAACACATCAAGGATAATATTGTAAATGTTTTTCCTGATGTGAAAGAAAAAGTGTCTATTGTTTATAGAGGTGTTGATTTAGAAAATTTTAATCTCAAAAATATTTCAAATACTAGGATAGTGAACCAAGCTAAATTATTAGGAGTTCGAGATGGTAGTCCTGTAATTTTAATGGCCTCAAGACCTAAAGCTTGGAAAGGGCATTTAATTTTTATCAAAGCTTTATACAAAGTTAAAGCAGATTATCAATGTTTTCTAATAGGTGCACTGGATGGGGATGAAAAATTCAAAAGAGATATTTATAAACAAATATCCGAACTTAATCTTGGAAATAAAGTAAAATTAACCAAATCCACAAATGATATTCAATCAGCTTTTGTGTTAAGTGATATTGTGGTAATGCCATCTATTGATCCAGAACCATTTGGTAGAATAATAATTGAGGCTCAAGCTTTAAAAAAAATTGCAATAGGCTTTGATCATGGAGGTATATCTGAGAGTATTATTGATAACGAAACAGGCCTTTTAGCAAAACCCCTAGACGTAAATGATTTAGGAAAAAAAATTGAAACTGCATTACAATTCAATAAAACTCAACGCAAAATTATAAACAATAATGCAATTAAAATCTTAAAGGAAAAATTTAGTTTAGATAAAATGTGTACTGATACTTTAAATTTGTATAAAAATTGCATAGATAAATATAATTAATTATGACAAATAATATTAATATTAAATTACCAAGTGGGGATATTAAATCATACCCTAACAAAATTACCCCTTATGATATTGCTACAGAGATATCAATATCTTTAAAAAAAAATGCTATTATATCTAGAGTTAATAACGAATTATGGGATTTAAATAGATCAATTAATTTTGATTGTGATTTGGAAATAATTACTAAAGGCAATAAAGATTTACTTGAAGTTTTAAGACATGACGCTGCTCATGTAATGGCTGAAGCAGTCTTAGAATTATATCCAGATACTCAAATAACTATTGGCCCAGCTATTGATAATGGTTTTTATTATGATTTTTACAAAGAAGATAATTTCACTCCAAAAGATTTAGAGTTAATTGAAAAAAGAATGCATGAAATTGTCGATCGAAATGAAGAAATTATTCGAGAAGTTTGGACACGAGAAGAGGCTGTAAATTTTTTTAAAAAAAATAACGAAAAATTTAAATTAGAATTAATTAACGATATACCAGATGATCAAGAGATATCATTTTACAAGCAAGGAAATTTTATTGATTTATGCAGAGGGCCACATTTTAAATCCACCAAAATCCTTGGACATGCGTTTAAATTAACTAAATTAGCTGGGGCATATTGGAGAGGTGACAGTAATAAAGAGACTCTTCAGAGAATTTATGGGACTGCTTTTTTTACCCAAAACGATTTAGATAACTATTTGCTAATGTTAGAAGAGGCTGAGAAAAGAGATCATCGTAAATTAGGAAAAAAACTTCAATTATTTCACATGCAGGAAGAGGCTGCTGGATCAGTGTTTTGGCATCCAAAAGGGTGGTCAATATATCTTGAAATTGAAGCATATATGAGAAGAAAACTTGCCGCTCATAATTATAATGAAGTCAAAACACCACAAGTTATTGATAGAACATTATGGGAAAAATCTGGACATTGGGATAAATTTAAAGAAAATATGTTTATGGTTGAAGGTGAAGGCAATAAAGTTCTAGCTTTGAAACCTATGAATTGTCCTGGACATGTTCAAATTTTCAAACAAGGTGTTAAATCTTATAAAGACTTACCAATTAGAATGTCAGAATTTGGCTCATGTCATAGAAACGAACCTTCTGGAGCACTGCATGGAATTATGAGAGTAAGACAGTTTACTCAAGATGATGCTCACATTTTTTGTACTGATGAACAAATAACAGATGAATCACTAATTTTTTGTGATTTATTAAGAGATATTTATAAAGATTTTGGTTTTGATCAATTAAAAGTAAAGTTTTCTGATAGGCCCGAAGTAAGAGCTGGTAGTGATAAAGTTTGGGACAAAGCCGAGAAGGCTCTTATAGAGGCTGTTAATAAAGCACAATTAGATTATGATTTAAATCCTGGTGAAGGGGCATTTTATGGTCCAAAATTGGAGTTCGTTTTAATTGATGCAATTGGAAGAGAGTGGCAATGTGGAACATTACAAATGGATTTTGTTTTACCTGAAAGACTTGGTGCAACTTATATTGATCAAAAAGGAGAGAAGAAAAATCCAGTAATGTTACATAGAGCTATTTTAGGCTCTATGGAAAGGTGGCTAGGTATATTAATAGAACAGTATTCTGGAAGATTTCCACTATGGTTAACACCTGTTCAGGTTTTTGTATGTACAATTACTGAAAAAGCAAACGAATACGCTTTAGGATTAATAAATGAGTTAGAAAATAATAATATAAGATGTAATATAGACCTTAGAAATGAAAAGATTGGATATAAAATTCGAGAACATTCAGAAAATGGTTGTCCAATAATTTTAATTGTTGGCGACAAAGAAAAAGATAATAATACAGTTGCAATTCGAAGACTTGGGTCGAATAACCAAGATTTTAAATTATTTAAAGATTTTGTTGAAGAAATTAAACTTGAGTCTAAACCACCAGATTTAGTTTGAAAATTTTTTCAAAAAGTATATTTTATAACAACAACTATAGGAGAAATTAGTATAAACGACTCAAAATCTAGCTTTTCAGCTAAAGATGGACCAAGAATTAATAATTCAATATCAGCTCAACAGGTCCGATGTATAGATTCTCAAGGAAAACAATTAGGCATACTATCAATTCATGAAGCTCTACAAGTAGCTAATTCAATTGGTCTTGATTTAGTAGAAATACAACCAAATGTATCACCACCCGTATGTAAGATTTTAGATTATGGTAAATACAAATATGAATCGCAAAAAAGAAAAAATGAAGCTAGAAAAAAACAAAAAACCATAGATGTTAAAGAAATAAAGTTGCGTCCTAATATAGATTCTCATGATTTTGAGGTAAAAATTAAATCAGTCAAAAAATTTCTTGAAAATGGTGACAAAGTTAAAATCACTCTTAGATTTAGAGGTCGAGAAATGGTTCATCAAGAACTTGGCAGCAATGTTCTTGATAGAGTAAAAGATGAGACTGATGCATTTAGTAAAATCGAGGCATTACCAAAGTTGGAAGGCAGACAAATGGTAATGGTTTTAGCTCCAAAATAAAAATTTCTATATTTATTGTTGATTAGTTAATAACCATTGTATATAAGCAAGTTGGAGAGTATTTTATGTCTAAATTAAAAACTAAGAGTGGTGCAAAAAAGAGGTTTAAAGTTACATCTTCTGGTAAAATTAAATCTGGTGCCGCATTTTTAAGTCATAATCTTAGAAGAAGGTCTCAAAAAATGAAGAGGCAAGCTAGAGGTACAATGATACTTAGTGATTCTGATACAAAGATAGTTAAACAATTCTTACCATATTCTTAATGGAGTTATTCAATGTCAAGAGTTAAAAAAGGCGTTACTAAACACGCTAGACATCAAAAAGTTTTAAAGGCTGCAAAAGGTTATTACGGTGCAAGAAGAAAATTGTTTGGTGTAGCTCTTCAGGCTGTAGAAAAAGCTAGTGCTTATGCATATAGAGATAGAAGAGTTAATAAAAGAAATTTCAGATCTCTCTGGATTCAACGAATAAATGCGGGTGTTAGACAGTTTGATATGAAATATTCTACATTTATCAATGGTTTAAAGAAAAAAGGTATTGAACTTGATAGAAAAGTCCTTTCTGAATTAGCTGTAAATGAACCAGATGTATTTAAATTATTGGTAGATAAAGTTAAAAACTAACTTCTTTATTTAATCATATTTTCGATGAGTGATGATATAAAAGATAAGATTGACTTAATCGCTGAAGAATCTATTACGAAGATCAGCAAATCAAAAAATTTAAATGAATTAGAAGATCTTAGAATTTTTTATTTAGGTAAAAAAGGTTTGGTAACATCTTTTTTAAAAACTATGAAGGATCTAGAACAATCTGAAAAGATTAACATTGGAAAAAAATTAAATTTACTGAAAAATAAATTAATCAATAATATTGAAGAAAAAAAACTTCATTTGAATGAAGCATTAATTCAACAAAAACTTTTAGAAGAAAAAATAGATATAACTTTAGAAAATGATCATGAACAATACGGCACATTACATCCATTATCTAAAACTATTGATGAAATATCTGCTATTTTTGCAAACATGGGGTTTTATATAGAAGAGGGCCCTGACATTGAAACTGACTACTATAATTTTACAGCTTTAAATATTCCCCTAGAGCACCCTGCCAGACAAGAACATGACACATTTTATCTTCAACCAAATTCAGAAGGTACTAGAAAAGTATTAAGAACTCATACTAGTCCAGTACAAATTAGAACTTTAGAAAAAATTGACATTGATCAAGAAAAAGAAATTCGTGTCATTGTTCCAGGAAGAACATATAGATCTGATCATGATGCAACTCATTCTCCAATGTTTCACCAATGTGAAGGATTAGTAATAGGAGAAAATATAAATATGGGTCATTTAAAAGGAACTTTGATCGAATTTTTAAAAGTCTATTTTAATAGTAATAACCTTTCTGTAAGATTTAGGCCCAGTTTCTTTCCTTTTACTGAACCATCTGCTGAGGTTGATATAGGCTATAAAAAACTCTCAGATGGAACACTGGATATTGGTCAGGGAGATAGTTGGCTTGAAGTATTAGGATCAGGAATGGTGCATCCAAAAGTTTTAGAAGGGGTAGGTATTGATCCGAGTAAATATCAAGGATTTGCTTTTGGAATGGGTTTGGAAAGGCTGACTATGCTAAAATATAATATACCAGACTTAAGGCCATTTTATGATAGTGATTTAAGATGGTTAAAACATTACGGGTTCCTTGGAATTAACGAGATAAATTTACATTCTGGATTAAATGGTGTGTTTTCATGAAATTTACTTTTTCTTGGTTAAAGGATCATTTAAACACATCAGCAAATGTTAATGAAATAGTTGATTGTTTAAATAAAATTGGACTAGAAGTTAGTAATCTTAAAACCTACAAGACTGATGTTAAAAATTTAAAAGTTGCAAAGATAATTGATGTTAAAAAACATCCAAATGCAGATAAATTAAAAGTGTGTATTATTCAATTTGATGAAGAACAAACACAAGTTGTATGTGGAGCGCCAAACGTAAAGTTAAATAAAAAATATGTTTTTGCACCATCTGGCACTTACATTGGTGGTATTGATTTGACATTAAAAAAAGCAGTTATTAGGGATGTCGAATCCAATGGAATGCTTTGTTCAGAAAAAGAATTAGAGATTTCAGATGATCATAATGGTATTATTGAATTACCTGAAAGTATAAATTTAAATGAGAATGTTTCTAATTATTTAGGCATTGATGATCCGATAATTGAAATTGAAATAACTCCAAATAGAGGAGATTGTTTAGGCGTAAGAGGAATTGCAAGAGACTTGTCAGCTTTTGGTATTGGGGAATTGAAACCCTTGAAATTAAATAATTTAAATGATGAATTTAATTCTTCAATAAATTGGGAAATTAAACTCCCTGATGATAAAAAATCTTTGTGTCCGTCTATTTTTGGAAGATCTTTTAAAAACGTAAAAAATATAAAATCCCCTCAATGGATGGCTAATAGATTACTTGCTGTAGGTTTAAGGCCAATTTCCTCTATAGTAGATGTAACAAACTATGTAATGATGGATATAGGTCGTCCTTTGCACGCTTATGATGTAAATAAAATTTATGGTAATACTCTTACTGTTAGAATTTCAGAAAAAGGAGAGCAGTTTGACGCACTTAATGGAAAAACTTATGAATTAGATGACTCAATGTTAGTTATAAGTGATGAAAAAGGTGTTGATGATCTTGCAGGTATTATGGGAGGTTTGAGGACAGGTGTCGATGAAAATACAACTGAATTTTTTTTAGAAGCAGCAATATTTTGTCCAATTTCGATTGCTAAAACCGGACGATATTTAAATATTAATTCTGATGCTAGGTATAGATTTGAAAGAGGATTAGATGTCAATTCTCCTGAAATTGGAGTTATTTATGCATCTAAACTTATCAATGACGTATGTGGAGGCTCATGTAGTAATATAGTTTCTATTGCTAAAAAGAAATCTAATAAAGACATAATATTTGATTTTAAAATTATAAAAAAGCTTACGGGTGTTGATATTGATGAAAGTAAAGTTGAAGTTATTCTTACAAAGCTTGGATTTGAAGTTAAAAAAAATAATAAAAATTGGAATGTAGTTGTGCCTTCATGGAGAAATGATGTTGAAAGAAGTGAAGATTTAGTTGAAGAAATCATTAGAATTTTTGGCTATGATAAAATACCAACAAATGTTTTACCAGTAAAAAACTATATTATAAAACCAAGTTTAGGTCTTAAACAAAGATTAAGTCTTTATTCAAGAAAATGTCTTTCAACAAGAGGTTTTAACGAAGTAATTACTTTTTCATTTTTAGATAAATTAAACGCTAAACGATTTGGAGGTGGAAAAGAAAATTTAAATTTAGTTAACCCTATTTCATCAGATTTGTCAGATTTAAGACCTTCCATTATTCCAAATCTGATAAATGTATGTAATGAAAACATTAAAAGAGGTATCACCAATTTATCTTTGTTTGAAGTAGGGCCAATATATAAAGGTGAGAATTATGAAGATCAATACAATGTTGTTACTGGGATAAGATGTGGTAATAAAATTAATAAAAATTGGAAAAATAGTGAATTAAAATTTGATTTTTATGATATAAAATCTGATATTTTAGCTGTTTTAAATGTGCTTGAGTTTCCGACGTCACGTTTAAAAATATATAGTGAAGCACCCAATTATTTTCATCCGGGAAGAAGCGCTTTATTTAAATTAGGTAATATAACTATAGCTTCTTTTGGTCAGATTAATCCTCTTTGTACAAACCAAAAAGATAAAAAAATAGAATTTTTTGCATTTGAAATATATCTAGATAAATTACCGTCAACAAAGAGAAAGGTATTTTCAAAACCATTACTTAAATTGAATCATTTGCAATCTCTATCAAGAGATTTTTCTTTTTTAATTGAAAATGAATTAAATGTTGAGGATTTAATAAATGAAATTAAATTAGTTGACAAGATATTAATTCAAGAGATTTCTGTTTTTGATGTTTACCAAGGAAATAATATTCCGAAAGATAAAAAGTCTGTTTCATTATCTATAGTAATCCAACCTGCAGATAAATCATTAACTGACGATGATTTAGAAAAATTAAGTTCTAAAATTATTGATCGTGTATTTAAAACATTTGCAGCAGAAATAAGATCTCATTAATAATTTTGTGTCGTTTTGGTGCCGCCAACTGGATTTGAACCAGTGACCTCGTCATTACCAATGACGCGCTCTACCGCTGGAGCTATGGCGGCTTATTTTCAGTTGATCTAGACATAACTCTAGAACTTAATTATTATATAGTAAATTATTATTAATGATGTCAAAAAAAACTATCAATAAAAAAGAAAAACTTTCCTCAGCATTAAAAGAAAATATAAAACTTAGAAAGAAACAAATCAGTAATCGTGATGAAAAAAATATTAAAGGAAAAAGACTTTTAAAAGTTGGATATTCCAGCTTACTTCATAAAAAATTAAAAAATGAGTAACGATAGATTAATTATACAAGGGGGTAAGCCACTTTTTGGTGATGTCAAAATTAGTGGTGCAAAAAATGCAGTTTTACCTCTTATTTCCATTTCTTTATTATTCGGCAAGAGTTTTACATTAAAAAATGTACCTGATTTAGCAGATACGAGATTAATGATAAAATTGATAAATGCTTTAGGTGTAATGACAAAATTTTATGACGGTGTCATTGATTTTCATGGCGAACCTCAAAATATCGAAGCACCAAAAGAATTAGTATCCAAAATGAGAGCTTCGATTTTAGTGTTAGCTCCTCTTTTATCTAAGAGACATAATGCTCTAATTCCAATGCCTGGTGGTTGTGAAATTGGAGAACGTCCAATCAATTATCATATAGATGCACTAAAACAACTCGGAGCTGAAACATATCTGCAAAATGGATTTTTGAGAGCTACTCTACCCCAAGGGAAATTTATTGGAAATGAAATAAAATTTCCTCAAGTGTCTGTTGGAGCCACAGAATGTACAATCATGGCGGCAACTTTAGCAATTGGTAAAACAAAAATTTATAATGCTGCTCAAGAGCCTGAAATAGTTGATTTAGGTAACTGTCTAAATTTAGCAGGAGCAAATATTAAAGGTTTAGGTACAAATATAATTGAAATAGAAGGTGTTTCAAAATTAAATCCTATCACATATTCAGTTATACCTGATAGAATTGAAGCAGGTTCATTTGCTATAATTGCAGGAATTACAAATGGTGAGTTAAACTTACTCAATTCAAATCCGAATGATTTAAAAGCTTTTTTTAAAAAATTAAAACAAACAAATGTTAGAGTTGAAGTTTATAATGATACTGTAAAAATAAAAGGGGTTAGTGAAATTGTTCCAGTTAACATACAAACCGAACCGCATCCTGGTTTTCCAACAGACTTACAAGCTCAGTTTATGAGTTTAATGTGCATAGCAAATGGAAAATCGGTAATAGAAGAAAATATATTTGAAAATAGATTTATGCATGTCCCTGAGTTGTCTAAAATGAAGGCATCTATTAAAATTGATGGAAATAAAGCTACTGTTGATGGAGTAAAGCGATTACAAGGTGCTTCGGTTAAAGCTACTGATCTGAGAGCTTCTATGTCCTTAATAGCTGCAAGTCTAAATGCAAATGGTGAAAGTGTTGTTAATGACTTATCTCATTTAAAAAGGGGATACGAAAATTTCGAAGAAAAATTATTTAATATAGGAGCAAACATAAGATAATCATGAAATCTGAAGATAAAACAAATATTTCCGATCATCTCAATGAATATGATTTTAAAAAATTAAAAATAAAATTTTTAGATAAAGATGAAATAAAAATTTTTTCTACATTATGTCAAGATGGTATATTTTCCATTGATGAAATTATTTATAATAAGAGTGATAAAATATTGATTGCAACTTTTTCTAGGTTTTGCTGGGAATTTGTAGAAAAAAAAATAAAAGACGAAACATTTTATCGAGTTGTTTCTGGAATAAGAATTTGTAATGTAAATAAGATGACTTATACAAATAAAGACAAAATCAATTCTTCAAGATTTATAAATTTACTATCAGTAGATTATGTTAAAAATGAAATTGCATTAAATTTTTCTTTAGATGTAACAATTAAACTTTTTACAGAAAAAATAGAAATTTATTTAGATGATCTTGACATGCCATGGCCAACTGGTAAAAAACCAATTCATAAATAGACAAATTAACATGAATGATAAAGATATAATTATAGCTCTTCCAAAAGGAAGAATATTAAAACAAGTTTTACCAATTTTTGATAAGGTTGGTATTATTCCTGAAAAATCTTTTTTTAACGAGAAAGATAGAAAATTAAAGTTTGAAACTAATATTTCTAATATAAAATTAATTATTGTTAGATCTTTTGACGTAGCAACATTTCTAATTTATGGGGCGGCACATATAGCTATAATTGGTAGTGATGTTTTAGAAGAATTCAATCATTCTGAAATTTATTCACCTATCGATCTTAAAATTGGTTTATGTAGATTAGTAGTTGCCACTACTAAAGAAATTTTAAGTGATGAAGATCCTTTGACTTGGAGTTATGTTAGAGTGGCAACAAAATATCCTAATTTAACTAGTGAGCATTTTAAAAAAAGGGGCGTACATGCTGATTGTATAAAACTAAATGGTGCAATGGAACTAGCTCCATCTATGGGATTATGTAGAAGAATTGTTGACCTTTCTGAAAGTGGTGAAACATTAAAAGCCAATGGTTTAATTGAAATTGAAGAGATTATGAAAGTTTCTACAAGATTAGCAATTAATAGAAATGCATATAAAACAAATTTTAAGGAAATAAATAAAATTATAAATAAGTTTGAAGGTCTTTTAAATGATAAATAATAAAGTCACATATCTTTATTCTAAGGAAGATAATTTTGATCAAAAATTAAATAAATTTTTAAGAATTAGAAATATTTCAGATGTTAATATTGAAAAAATTGTTTTTGATATAACTAATCAAATAAAAACAGATGGTGATAATGCTCTGATTACTATGATAAATAAATTTGATAATATTAATTGTTCTAATTTAAATGATATTAGAATTGAAAATAAATTTTTAAAACAAGCTTTTGAGGATCTTCCAATTGATTTAAGAAATGCTATGAAAATTGCATTTTCCAGAATTAAATCATTTCATGAAAAGCAAAAACTGAGTGGATTTGATTATGAAGATGAGCTTGGAGTTAATTTAGGGTTAAAATATTCTCCTATAAAAAGAGTTGGTTTTTATACACCAGGAGGAAAAGCTCTTTATCCCTCTTCAGTTTTAATGAATGCGGTACCAGCTCTGGTTGCTGGAGTTGAGGAAAGAGTGTTAGTATCACCAATTAATATTGAAAAAAGTTCAGAAATATTGTTAGCAGCTGCATATTTAGCAGAAGTAACAGAGTTTTATAGGATGGGAGGAGCTCATGCTATAGCTGCATTAGCTTTTGGAACTAAAGATTTAAAAAAAGTTGATAAAATTGTTGGTCCAGGAAATGCTTATGTTGCGGAAGCTAAAAGACAATTATTTGGTAAAGTAGGAATTGATTCAGTTGCAGGTCCTTCAGAAGTTTTAATAGTTGCAGATAATAAAAACAATCCAGAGTGGATTGCTATAGACTTATTATCACAAGCTGAACATGATGAAAACGCTCAGTCTATTTTAATAACTAATGATGAGAAATTTGCAAAGAGTGTAGAAAATCAGATTATTAAATTATTAGAGATATTACCTAGAAAACAAATTGCTTCAAGTTCTTGGTATAATAATGGATTAATATTAATAGTTGATCATATAAATGAATGTATAGATCTAATCAATCAAATTGCTCCTGAACATTTAGAACTTTGTATAGAAAATCCTAAACTCTATTTAGATGACATTAATAATGCTGGATCAATTTTTTTAGGTAGCTATACACCTGAAGCTATTGGAGATTATATTGCTGGTCCAAATCACGTTTTGCCAACAGAAGGAACAGCAAGGTTTTCTAGTGGACTTGGTACAAATGACTTTTTACGAAGAACAACTTTTGTTCAATGTAATGAACATAATTTAAATGATCTTGGGAAACATGCAGAAATTTTAGCAGAAGCAGAAGGATTAGATGCTCATAGAATGTCAATATATGCTAGAAGAAAGGATGATTAAAGTTTAATTACTAAATTATTTAATTTTACAATTTATTATTTAGATTATATAACTGTGTTATGGCAAAAGAAGGTGTAATAGAATTTTCGGGAATTGTTGAAGAATTGCTTCCAAATGCAATGTTTAGAGTGAAACTAGACAATGATCATGAAGTACTAGCACATACAAGTGGAAAAATGAGAAAAAATAGAATTAGAGTGTTGTTAGGTGATAAAGTTACTGTTGAAATGACACCTTATGATTTAACTAAAGGTAGAATTACTTTTAGGTATAAATAGACCAACATAATAATGTTGCCTAACACCAAAAATTTAAAATTTATTTTAGGTTCTTCTTCTGCAAGGAGATTAGATTTATTAAAACAAATTAATTTTTATCCTAATGAAATTTTTAAACCTGAAATCAATGAAGATCCTCAAATAAAAGAACTTCCAATTTTATATGTTAAAAGAATGGCTAAGGAAAAGATGGAGGTTGCAAAAAAAAAATTTCCAAATGATTTGATTTTAACTGCAGACACAATTGTTTATGTTGGTAGAAGAATTATTGATAAAACTAATGAAAAATCAAAAGCAATAAAATTTTTAGAGCTTTTATCTGGAAGAAGGCATAAAGTTTCAACAGCTTTTAATTTATATTGTAAAGATAAAATAGATTCTTTAAGAGTTGTAACTTCAATAGTAAAAATGAAAAGATTAACAGAAAATGAAATCAGATCTTACATTGAATCAAATGAATGGAAAGGAAAGGCTGGAGCATACGGCATTCAAGGATCTGCAGAAAAATTTATTCAGTTTATTTCTGGCTCATATACTAATATCGTTGGGTTACCTTTAAATCAGGTTTATGGATCACTCAACTCAATTGGATTTTATAGTGAAAAATAAATGTATTAATTGTCAGAAAAAAATTAATAAACAAGATAAATATTTCCCATTTTGTTCGGATAAATGTAGTAAAATAGACTTGTTTAAATGGTTGGATAATAAATATATAATATCTAAAGACCTAGATTTAGATAATTAATTCTTTTCTATAGTAGACAATTTAACTTGATATATGTATAGATTATTATAGTGCCCAGGTAGCTCAGTAGGTAGAGCAGAGGACTGAAAATCCTCGTGTCGGTGGTTCGAATCCGCCCCTGGGCACCACCATTTTCATAATATAATCACAAATTATTTAAAGGATAAATTTTATGCAAATTGATCAAGTAGAATGGTTAAGAAGAGAAAACTATTTTCTAAGAGAGCAAAATAAAAAGTTAAAAAAAGAATTGAGTGAAACAAAAAAATATCTAGAAGAAATTTTAATTAAATTTAAAGAAATTAATAAAAAAAATAATTTTTCTTGATAGTTAGCTGTCAAGTTTACTTAGTTCTCTTCTCATGATTTTTCCAGAGCTTGTTTTAGGAACATCGTTAACAAAGATCACTTTTCTAGGACATTTGTAAGCTGCTAAATGTTCACGACAAAAATTAATTAATTCATCTTCACTAGTTTTAAAATTTTCTTTTAAAACTATATAAGCTTTAGCTATTTCTCCTTTTAGTTTATCCTCTTCTTTTCCTACAGCTGCTATAGATACACTTGGATG
>CACMZO010000020.1 GCA_902618195.1 uncultured SAR116 cluster alpha proteobacterium | reverse complement strand
TTAGGTGTAATTCAGGCTGGTTTACAACAAGTTTGTGATGAAATGGATCTCTCTTTTTCACGTTCTGCTTTTTCTCCTGTGATATCAGAAGCAAATGACAGGTCAAATGGAATTTATTCTGCAATTAATGGAAGCTTGATTTCGCAGGGGTATAACGGTTTACCTGTCTTTGTTGGTACAATGGAGTATTCTACTTCTGAAATAATCAGGCTTATCAAAGAAGAAAAAGTAGAAAAACCAGATCCTGGTGATATTTATATAGTAAATGATCCTTATTTGGGTGGCACTCATTTAATGGATGTACGGTTTGCAAAACCATATTTCAGAAATAAAAAAATATGTTTTTGGTTGTCAAATACTGGACATTGGCCTGATATTGGCGGGAGTGTCCCTGGAGGTTTTTCTGCTTCTGCTAATTCAGTAGAACAAGAAGGATTAAGATTACCACCTGTTAAATTATTTAAAAAAGGTGTTTTAGATAAAGAGATTTACTCAATTATTTGTTCAAATATTAGGATTTCTGAACAAAGGATAGGTGATGTAAAAGCACAAGAGGCCGCATTACTGGTTGGAGAAGAAAGATTAAATCATCTATTTAATAAATTTGGTGATGAACTTATACATAATTCCATAGAAGAACTAAGAAAAAGTGGTTCAAATCAAATGAAATCATTTATAAATCAAATTCCAAATGGCATTTATAAATCTAAAGCTTACATTGATAGTGATGGCATTAAAAATGTCCCTTTAGAAATAAATCTTGAGGTAAAAAAACAAAAAGATAAACTTATTTTTGACCTTTCTAAATCTTCCCTACCATGCATTGGTCCTATGAACTCAGTGTTTGCTACGACAAAAAGTTCAATATACTTGGCAATGAGACATATATTTCCTGAAGTTGCTATAAATGGTGGTGCTTTTGAACCTTTAGAAATAAAAAGGCCTTCAGGAACATTTTTAGATGCAGTTTATCCTAGGCCAGTTTCTGGGTGTGCTGCAGAAGTTTCACAAAGAATTGCTGAAGCAGTTTTTTTAGCTTTTGTTAATGTTTTAAAGAATAGGGTTACAGCTGCTCCTGCAGGAACTAGTGGAAATTTTGCTTTAGGTGGATTTAATGATCTGAAAGGTAGTAATTTTGTTATGTATCAATTATCTGGAGGAGGATATGGAGGTAATTCTTTGAATGATGGCATATCAAATGGATGTTCAACAATTGGTATTTCTAAAGCACCTCCAGTTGAAATAATGGAACAAAAATTTCCAGTTTTATATAATCATTATTCACTTCATGATAAATCTTCTGGTGCAGGAGAATTCAGAGGTGGATTTGGACTAGATTATGAAATAGAAATTTTATGCAAAGAGGCAACAGCAAGTTTTGTAATGGATCATGGGCGATTTGGTCCCCCAGGTGTATTGGGTGGAGCTGATGGTGGTAAAAATAAAGTAAAAATAAAAAGAATAAATAAAAAAGATTATGTGCCTGAACATTTGTCTAAAGAACAAGATATAAGATTAAAAAAAGGTGATAAAGTTCAAGTTCAAACTCCTGGTGGAGGAGGTTTTGGAAATCCAAAGAAACGAAAAAAACATTTAATTATTAATGATATATTAGAAGAAAAACTTTCACGTAAAGATGCATTAAATATATATGGAAAAAAAATTATTTGAATTAAAAAAAATTAATATTAATAGATGATTAAACAGGAGATACATTTAGAGAAAGTTTTTAGCAGAAATTTAAAATGCTTCGTAAACCGTCCACTAAATATATGGGAATTTATTGAAGAAGCTATCAGATTACATTCAAAAAAAACATGTATCATTGATAAAAACAAACATTATTCATATTCACAAATTTTGGAATTAGTAAACTCCTTAGAAACTTTGTTTTTGAAATACAATTTCAAAAAGAAAGATAGAATCTGTATACTTTTTGAAAATAATATCAGTTTTGTGATTGTATCATTGTATTGTATTAGAGGAGGCTTAATACTTGTACCTTTAAATCCTAGATCCTCAACATTTGAAAATAATACTATTTTAAATGATTGTAATGCAACTGCTGTGGTTTTTGATACATCCTTAACTAATAAAATTGCTGATATAGAAAAAGATGTAATTAAAATTAATTTTAAACTTGAAGATTTAAATAATTCATCTAACAAAGATTTTTCCAAGGTAGCTAATTTAATTGAAACTGCAACTGCTATAATATTATATACCTCAGGAACAACTGGAAAACCTAAAGGGGCAATGTTAACACATTTTAATGTAATACACTCTTGTTTACATTATAAAAATGCTTTTAATTTAACGTCTAATGATCATTCAATTTTAGTTGTTCCAGCAAGTCATGTTACAGGAATAGTCGCACATTTTTTACTTATGATATTTGTAGGTGGTAGTTTAACTCTTAAAAAGAAATTTGAGGTTAAAGATTTTTTAAACACCGCTGAAGATCATGGGTTAACGTATTTGATTATGGTGCCTGCAATGTATAATTTATGTATTGAAAGAGGAGAATTTAATAGTTCAAGATTGTCTAAATGGAGAATTGGTGGATTTGGCGGAGCACCAATGCCAATTGGCACATTGAAAAAACTAAAAAAAGTTCTTCCAAACTTGTCACTAATTAACATTTATGGGGCAACAGAAACAACTTCTCCAACTACTATAATGCCAAAAGAATATTCAATTGATAAGTTAAATAGTGTTGGCAAATGTGTTCCAACTGGTCAAATAAAAATTATTAATGAAAAACAAGAAGAATTAAGGTCAAATCAACACGGTGAATTATTAATCTCAGGTCCAATGGTTGTTCCAGGTTATTGGAATAATGATCTGGCTACAAAAAAAGAATTTACAGAAAATGGCTTTTGGAAATCAGGTGATGTTGGCTTTAAGGATGAGGAAGGTTATATCTATATATTAGATAGAAAAAAAGATGTTATTAATAGGGGTGGATATAACGTTTATTCTTCAGAAATTGAAAATTTAATAAGTTTACAAAATGGTATTATTGAAGTTGCGGTTATACCCCATCCAGATAAAGTTCTTGGTGAAAAAATTCATGTAGTAATTTTTAAAAATGACTCATTGTTAGTTGATCAATTAAAGTTAATTTGCAAAAATAAACTAGCTGACTACAAACAACCTGATTATTGGACAGTTTTAAAAGATTATTTGCCCAAAAATAAAAATGGTAAAGTTATGAAAAAAGATTTATCAAAATTATATAATTTATTTTAAGTAGGAGATAATTTATGAAAGGTTTAATGCAAGATCATCCATTGTTGATTTCATCAATATTTGAGCATGCTATTAATAATTACCCAACCCAAGAAATAGTAAGTAATGCAGTTGAGGGGGGTATTCATAAATATACTTATAAAGACTGGGGTAAGAGAACAAAACAATTAGCTAATGCGCTAAAGGATTATGGTGCTTTAGAAGGTGACAGAATTGGAACATTAGCGTGGAATGGTTACAGGCATTTAGAACTTTATTATGCAACTTCTTCTAGTGGTTTAATTTGTCATACCATGAACCCAAGGTTACATCACGATCAAATAGCTTACATTGTAAATCATGCAGAAGATAAAATAATTTTTGTTGATTTAAATATTGTAGATTTGATTAAACTAGCAGCGCTAAGTTTTAAATCGGTAAAAGCTATTGTAGTGATGACTGATAGTAAAAATATGATCGATTTAGAATTATCTAATGGGATTGAAATTTTATGTTATGAAGACTTTATTGATGAAAAACCCATTGAATTTGATTGGCCAAATCTAGATGAGAAAACTGCATCATCGCTATGTTATACTTCAGGAACAACTGGAAATCCAAAAGGTGTATTATATACTCATAGATCAACTGTTCTTCATGCTTATGGCATTAATCTAAAAGATGCAATACCATATGGCGCAAAAGATGTTGTGATGCCAGTCGTTCCAATGTTTCATGTAAATGCATGGGGAACACCTTATGCTGCGGCTATGTGTGGGACAAAATTTGTATTTCCTGGTGCTAAATTAGATGGGGAAAGTTTAACTGATTTAATGAATCAAGAGAAAGTGACAATATCATTAGGAGTTCCAACTGTTTGGCTATTACTATTAAATCATTTGAGAGATAGTGGCAAAAAACTAGATACAGTTCAAAGATTAATTATTGGTGGTTCAGCATGTCCAAGAACATTATTTGAAGGGTTTGGAGAAGAATACAATGTAGATGTAATACATGCTTGGGGCATGACCGAAATGAGTCCGATTGGTACTGCAAATATGCCTTTATATAATACCAAAGTAAAAAACAAAGAAGAATATTATAATCAAAAAATACCTCAAGGAAGAACTGTTTTTGGCCATCAAATGAAGCTCATTGATGATGAAGGTAACATCATGCCAAATGACGGCAAGACACAAGGAAGATTACTTTCAAGAGGTTATTGGGTTTTAAAAAGTTATTATAATGACGACACTCAAAAAGATAGGTTCTTTGATGGTGGATGGTTTGATACTGGAGATATTGCCACAATTGATAAAAATGGATTTATGACAGTAACAGATAGAAATAAAGATATTATTAAATCAGGAGGCGAATGGATAAGTTCTATTGATTTAGAAAATATTTGTGTAGGCCATCCCTCAGTAGCAAATGCTGCTGCAATTGCAATTCCAGATGAAAAATGGGATGAAAGGCCTATGATTGTTGTTCAAATATTGCCAGGTAAGAAAGTTTCAAAAGATGAAATTTTAAGTTTCTACTCAGGTAAAATTGCCAAATGGATGATACCAGATAGAGTAGAGTTTGTAGATAGCATACCCTTAGGTGCAACAGGTAAAATTTTGAAAACTAAATTAAGGGATATGTTCATTAGTTAGTTAGACCATGTGACGTCTGGCAATTAGTGACCCACCGTCAACTGGTAATACTATTCCAGTAATGTAAGCACTTGCTTTTGAGGAAAGAAAGATAGCTGCTCCTGCCATGTCTTCAGGTACGCCTATTCTTTTTCTTGGTACAGAGTTTATTATTTCTTTTTCATACTTTTTTAGAGTTTCATTCATCATTTGGCTTTGAAAAGGTCCTGGAGCAATCGCATTAATGTTAATATTCCTCTTTGCCAATCTATTAGCCAACACCCTTGTTAATTGATGCACAGCAGCTTTTGAAGCGGGGTATGAATATGTTTCGGCTCGAGGTATCCCAATTCCATCAATAGAGCCAACATTAATAACTCTAGAGGGATCCGAATTAGTACCACTTTTTTCAAGCAATTTAACAAACTTTTGAGTTAAAAAAAATATTGATTTAACATTTGTATCCATAACTTTGTCCCAACCATTTTCTGGAAAATTATCAAAGTCTGCACCCCAGGCTGCTCCAGCATTATTGACTAAAATATGCAATTTTTTTTCATTTTTATTAATTGTTGAAAATAAATTCTGTATTTCATTTATTTGCGTAAGATCTGCTGGTATTGATATACATTGACCAAACTTTGATAATCTCATGGCTGTATTATCACATTGTTCTTTTTTTCTTGAAGAGATATAAGTTTTTACGCCTTGTTTAACAAAACCTTCAGCAATCATTTCACCTATACCTCTTGATCCACCTGTAATTAAAGCCACCTTACCTTTTATATCAAAAAGATTATCCATATAAACACCTTCACTTGTAATAAAATTTATAATAATTTAATTAAAAAAAAATTAAATTAAAAACATTTGTTATTATGAATGCTGAACTTATAGAAGTTAGAAAAGATGAAAAACTAAATGAAGAAAGTTTAAAATTATTTTTTTCAGATTGGTTAAAAAGTAAAATAAATAACTTTAGTTTAAAACAATTTAGCGGAGGCCATGCAAACTTAACTTATTTGATTTCAGTCAATGATGAAGAGTACGTATTAAGAAGACCACCTTTAGGACCAATAGCTCCATCATCTCATGATATGAAAAGAGAGCATAAAGTACAAAGATCATTACATGGTGTTTTTCCTTTAGTCCCAAATAGTATTTATTTTAGTGATGATGTGTCCATTGTAGGAAGTCAATTTCATATTATTGAAAGGAAAAAGGGATTTGTAATCAGAAAAGAATTCCCTGATTTTTTGCCATTAAATTTAAATTTCATAAATCAAATGTCTGATCAAATGATAAAGATTTTGTCTGATTTACACAAGATTAACCCAATTAATGTTGGTTTAGAAAAATTGGGTAGACCAAAAGGTTTTGTAGAAAGACAATTACTAGGGTGGGAAAAAAGATGGAAACTAGCAACAGAAAATACTTCACTAAATACTATCTTTGATGATTTACTAGAAAATTTAAAACTAAATATTCCAAAGTCAAAAATTGTTTCGATTATTCATAATGATTTTAAATTAGATAATATTATGTGGAATAATAATAATTTTTTATCTCCTGAAGCAATATTTGATTGGGATATGTGTACATTAGGCGATCCACTTATGGATTTAGGGCATATGTTAAACTACTGGATAGATAACGAGGATGATAAAGATGCAAAGTTGATTACTTCTATGCCAATAACTGGAAACAAAATTTTGTTTCCTTTGAAAAGTGAAATTATTAAGCTATATTCTAAATATACAGGTTTTGATGTAAAAAATATAAATTGGTATTACGCATTTGGAGCCTTTAAATTATCTGTTATTTTACAGCAAATTTATGTTAGATATTTAAAAGGGCAAACTAAAGATAAAAGGTTTGCAAATTTTAATAAAAGAATTGATGCTCTAATTAAAAGAGCAAATGGAATAAATTTAAATGAGGTTGGAGAAAAGTAATGAACTTTGAGTTTTCTAATAAAGTTATAGAATTACAAAATAAATTGACAAATTTTATGAATGAAAACGTTTACAAAAACGAAGAAGTTTTTGAAGATCAATTAAATAAAAATGGACGTTGGACTATACCTCCTATTCTAGAGGAATTAAAAGAAAAAGCAAAAAAAGAAGGATTATGGAATTTGTTTTTACCTGAAAGCGATTTAGGAGCGGGTCTTAAAAATATTGAATATGCTCCTTTATGTGAAATCATGGGAAGATCTCCGATTGGTGCTGAAATTTTCAATTGTTCTGCTCCAGATACAGGTAATATGGAAGTTTTTGTTAGATATGGAACTGATGATCAAAAAGAAAAGTGGTTAAAACCTCTATTAAATGGAGAGATTAGATCTGCGTTTGCAATGACAGAACCTAATGTTGCATCTTCTGATGCATCCAATATTCAAGGTTCAATCGTTAGAGATGGTGATCATTATATTATCAATGCACGGAAATGGTGGACTTCAGGTGCTATGGATCCAAGATGTAAGATTATGATTTTTATGGGTAAATCCGATCCAAATGCAGAGAAGTATAAGCAACAATCTATGATTTTGGTGCCTATTGATACTAAAGGCGTAAAAGTTTTACGTCATTTACCGGTATTTGGTTATGACGATGCACCTCATGGGCATGCCGAGGTTGAGTTTGACAATGTTAGAGTTCCTGTTGGAAATATACTGCTCGGTGAAGGCAGGGGGTTTGAAATTGCTCAGGGTCGGCTTGGCCCAGGTAGAATACATCATTGTATGAGATTGATTGGTCAGGCCGAAAGAGCATTAGAATTGATGGTTGCTCGTGCAAAGTCTAGAGTTGCTTTTGGAAAAACACTTGCTGAACAAGGTGTTGTTATGGATCAAATAGCTTCAAGTCGTTCTGAAATAGAGCAATCAAGATTATTGGTTTTAAAAGCTGCTCACATGATGGATACAGTAGGTAACAAAGTAGCTCGTAAGGAAATTGCTATGATCAAAGTAGTAGTTCCGAACATGGCTGCAAGAGTTATAGATAGGGCGATACAGGTTCATGGAGGTGGCGGAGTTTCAGCTGATTTTCCTTTATCATACGCATATGCCAATGCAAGATATTTAAGACTTGCAGATGGCCCTGATGAAGTTCACAACATGACTATAGCTAAATTAGAATTAAAAGATAAAAATTAATTAGGAAAAATCCTAATATAATGTTTAACTTTACTAGCTTTAAGTCAATATTATCTAAAGATGATATTTCAAATAGTGTAATTAAGTTAAGTTCTATTGAAAGAATATTTGAGGACTCATATGTATTTTGTCAAAAAGTTTTTGGTTTCAAGTCAACAAAAAATTCTAGTACTTCACTTAAAACTTTTAGAATAAACTCCATTAATGATGATATTTATATAAACACTAAAATATCAAAAATTAACAATAAAAAAGTAAAATTTGAGAATACTTTAATGGTCTCATCAGGCATTAAAGAAAGTAAAATTGGTGTTAAAGTTTTCGAAGTTAACGAAGTTTTTGAAACTTTGCTAAAAAATACTAAGGTTTTTGATCAAAAATTAAACTTTTTTTCTTCTTATAAAGGTATAGTTCGGACTGAAGAATGTGACCAAATGTATCACATGAACGTTCAGTTTTATTTTGACAAACATTCTAAAGCTCTGAAAAAATTTACAAATCATATTTTCAAAAATAAACTTTTTAAAATTAAATCTGAAAGATGTATCTTTTATAAAGAAGTGCATGAATTTTCTGCACTAGAGATAGTAATTTTTTTAAAAAATTTAAAAAAAAATCATTTAACTTTGCAATCTAAACTTTATTGTACTTCAAAACATTATGTTTCAGCTTATTTTGAAACTGAAATTGCATTTGAAAGCGATGCAAAGCAAGTTTTTAAAGCTATTGATAGTTTATTACAAAAGAAACAAAACACTTTTGTGAACGATTTTAATTTTATAAAATTAAGAAAAATTAGACCGTTTAGAATTTTAAAAAAACCCTCAGAAAACTCTATTATCACTTGCAAAAAAGCTTCAAATACGTGGGACCTTGATTTTGATGGATATGCCACTCATAGATTTCTTATATCTTGTGTTTCAGATGCAGCCACTCAATTATTTACAAAATGTGGAGTTAATCATAAATGGAGAGCAGACTATCAAATTGGTTCAGCTGCTTTAGATTATATTGTTAGATATTATAATTATCCTACAATTGGGATGGCAGTTTCTTTGAAATCAAACTTTATTGAAATTAACAAAAAATCTTTTAAATTCTGTCATCATCTTATTGATGATGCCTCAAATAGAGTTTTGATGGATATCCAAATAGTTGCAGTACTTTTTGATTTAAAGAAAAGAGTAGCTATTAAATTACCAAATAGCTTTAGAAAAAAAGCAGAAGCTCTTTTAATTAAAAATCAGTAATTGCTATAAAGTTTAAATTTTTCTAAATGATGATCACTATCACCCATTAAATGATCTATCATAACTAATCTTTTGGCGTAATTATGTAAATTATATTCCCAAGTCATTGCAATACCACCATGTAATTGAATGCACTCTTCAGCCACAAGTTTTCCTGCACGACCAACTAAGTTTTTTGCAGCAGATATATTTTTATATTTTGTGTCTTTATCTGCTTCATATGTTCCTGCAGCAAGCATAACAGCTGATTTTGCTTGCTCTATTTCAATCATTACATCAACCATTCGATGCTGTAATGCTTGAAATGATCCAATTGGTTTGCCAAATTGTTCTCTGGTTTTAAGATATTCTAGTGTCATATTGAAACAAACTTCCATTGCTCCAATAGATTCTGCTGATAAAGCAAAAGCACCTGCGTAAAGTGTTTCAAGAAGAGCGTTATAAGCATCAGAATTTTTACATAATTCTTTAGCAGGTATTTCAGAAAAATTTAATTCAGCTGCTCTATATCCATCAATTGTATTATAAGATCTTATGTCACAATGTGTTTTGTCTATTTCATAAAGGCCAAAGCCATTTTGATCAAAATCATTTCCTGAAAACCTTGCGGTACAAATTAATTTGTCAGCAAAGTCACCATTAAGTACAAAAGATTTTTGTCCAGTTAAAAAAACAGCATCATTTTTATAATTTGCCTTTGTTTTTATATGAGTTTCATCATATCTTGTATCAACTTCGCTATGACCAAAGGCATAAATTTTTGAAGCTGATGAAATTTCATCAAGTACTGATGTCTCAATATCTTTAGAATTTGTTAGAGAAGTAATTGATAGAATACCCGATGAAAGGAAAGGCTCAACAACTAAATGCTTACCAATTAACTCAAAAACAATCATTATATCTTCACCAGTTCCTCCTAATCCATTAAAATTTGGAGAAATTAAAGCACTTAACATTCCAATTTCTGAGCATTCTTCCCAAAAATTTTTATTAAAACCTATCTCTGAGCTTGATACTTCATGGTGGTTTTTATATTGTGTATAATGATCATTAAGAAGTCTGTCACAACTTTCCTTAAGCATTTTTCTTTCTTCTGACAAATTAAAGTGCATCTTAAATCACATTCTAAATTCTGATTTGGCCACAATATTTTTTTGAATTTCATTTGATCCACCATAAATAGAAATTTTACGATAAATAAAATATTGCTTAGCAAGTGGCCCGGCGTATTCAGGTCCTATTGTTTCTTGATTCCAACCTTCATCGAATTGTTCAGAAATGTATGGTAATGCTTGAGGTCCTATGGCTTTACGAAGCAAATCAGAGGTTTTTTGTCTAATAATTGATCCTTTGATTTTTAAAAGCGAACTCTCCATAACTGGAGCTTTACCAGATTCAGCCGATGAAATTGCTCTTAAATTAAAAATTTCCATAGCTTTTAAATCAATTTCAAGCTCTGCTATTTGAGAAGAAAATAATGGGTCTTGAATTAGGGGTTTACCATTTTTATAAGTCTTATTAGCAATTACTTTTAAATGATTAATTGCTGATTTTGAATTGGGGACACCGGCTATACCAGTTCTTTCATGTGTAAGTAGATATTTGGCATAAGTCCAACCTTTATTTTCTTCTCCCAATAGGTTTTCTTTAGGAACCTTAACGTCTTTTAACCATACTTCATTGACCTCATGTTCTCCATCAAGGGTAATAATTGGTCTAACTTCAATGCCAGGACTGTCAATATCAATAAGTAAAAAAGAAATACCATTTTGAGGTTTGCAATTCGTGTCTGTTTTAACTAAGCAAAATATTTTGTTTGCAAACTGACCAAGAGTTGTCCATGTTTTTTGACCATTAACTATGTAGTGATCTCCATGATCAACAGCTTTGGTTCTTAAACTTGCTAAATCAGATCCTGAGCCAGGCTCAGAATAGCCTTGAGCCCACCAATCATCACAATTTAAAATTCTTGGCAAATAGTATTTTTTTTGTTTCTCGTTTCCAAATTCCATTAAAACAGGGCCAAGCATATTTAACCCAAAAGGTACAATTCTTGGGGCTCCTGCTTTCACAATTTCTTCTTCAAAAATATGTTTTTGAGTGTTTGACCAACCAGTTCCGCCATGTTCCTTTGGCCAATTTACCGCAAGCCAACCCTTGGCACTAAGTGCCTTCATAAATTCTTCATAATCATTTTTGTCTAATCTTTGAAATTTTTTAACTTTATTTGAAATACGTTGTGATAAATTTTTAGATAACCAGTCTTTAATTTCTTTCCTAAAATTATTTTCATCTTGTGTGAAGTTAAAATCCATTTGTAACCTTCAGTAAAATATTTATATTGTTTATAAATATAAAAGTAGAGAATCTATGAAAATAAACAAGCTTTTTAATTCAGTAAATGATGTTATGTCAGATGTTTTTGATGGTGCTGTTATTATGTTAGGAGGATTTGGTGAAGCAGGTAGTCCCGTTGAATTAATACATGGTTTAATTGATACAAAATGCAAGGATCTAACAATTATTGCAAATAATGCTGGTAACGGGAAGATAGGACTTGGAGCTCTTATTGGAGAAAACCAAGTCAAAAAAGTTATATGTTCTTTCGCAAGATCGCCTAAGAGTATTACTTTCAAAGAATTATATGAAAATAACAAGATTGAACTAGAAGTAGTTCCTCAAGGCACGCTTGCTGAAAGAATAAGGTCTGCTGGAGCAGGTATACCAGGCTTTTATACACAAACATCCGTAGGGACACCATTGGCTGAAGGAAAAGAAATAAAAATCTTTGATGGTAAAGAATATGTTTTAGAAAAATCGCTCAAAGCTGATTTTGCTCTGATTAAAGCAGAGACTTCTGACCGGTATGGTAATTTAACATATAATAAAACTGCAAGAAATTTTAATCCTATTATGTGTATGGCTGCAAACCAAACTATAGTCCAAGTAAAAAGAATTGAAAAAGAAGAAAATACTGATCCAGAAAAAATAATTACGCCAGGTATTTTTGTAAACAAGGTAACTGTTGTAAGTGATCCAATTATAGAAAGTATTGCAATTGACAATGGGGAGACATATCCATGAACGAATTTATAAACTTAGGTTGGACCAAAGATGAGATTGCAAAGAAAATTGCTAATGAATTTCCTCATGGTTCGTATGTAAATTTAGGTATTGGTATGCCTGAGTTGGTATCAAAATTTGTAGATGAAAGTAAGGAAATTATTTATCATTCAGAAAATGGTCTTTTAGGTATGGGGCCTCCTGCAAATGAAAATGAATTAGATTTTGAATTAATTAATGCTGGAAAAAAGCCAGTCACTATTTTACCTGGAGGAAGTTATTGCCATCATGCTGATAGTTTCTCGATGATAAGAGGTGGTCATATTGATTATTGTGTATTAGGTGCGATGGAGGTTTCTGAGGGTGGTGATCTTGCAAATTGGACGACTGGAAAAGGAATTCCTGCTGTAGGTGGTGCAATGGATTTAGTTGTTGGTGCAAAAAATGTTTTTGTTATGTCACAACACACCACTAAAGATGGCAGCCCAAAATTTTTAAAAAATTGTTCATTACCTTTAACTGGAAAATCAGTAGTCACAAGAGTTTATTCTAATTTGGCTATCTTAGATGTAACACCTGAAGGATTTAAATTAAAAGAAATGTTCGAAAAAATTGACTTTGATCTCTTACAAAAAGTAACAGAAGCGAAAATAATAACTAATTAATCATAATATTTAATTTTATCGCTATTTATAAGTTCAACTATCTTTTGTGGTATTTTTAGACCATTTTGAACTTCAGCCTCTCTTCCTTTTTCTATTTCTGCAACTCTTTGAACTTTTATTGCAATCTCATCAATCCTTTCGAATGGAACAACTGCAACACCATCTATATCTCCAACAATTAAATCGCCAGATTTAACAGACATACCTCCAATTGTAATAGGAAAACCAATTTTTGCAGGCCCGCTATTATAAGGTGAATTTGGATTTATTCCTGTACAAAAACAAGGAACTTTTGTTTCAATCACTCCATTATAATCTCTTATAGGTCCATCTGTCACGATTGCTTTTCCACCATTATTTCTTATCATGCCAATTATACTGTCGCCTACTGATGCTGTTTCTTGCCAACCGTTAACAGTGTTAACAATTATATCATTAGTTTTGATTTCATTTAAGACGATTTGCATACCTAAAACGTCAGCAGCACCACTATCAACAGTTAGAGCAGAGCCAACTACATGAAGTTTTTTATCTGAATCATCTAACAGTTTAATATTGCCATTTAGTGCAGCATAACCTTCAAGTGCGTCGCATATAAAGCCAGTTGGAACATTGTTAAATAATGCCATCTGTTCCGACGTAGGTTTTTTTTCTGGTTTAATTTTTTTAATTTGGATTAATGGTGGGTTTTCAATCATTTTTTACCTTTTTATTTTTACAAATTAATTTTTTGATAATATTAATATTATATAAACTTTATTAAAAACCAATTCTATATGAAAAATTTAATGGACAAATATCCAAGAGTTCTTGATTTGCTTAAAAAAGCAAAAAAAAGGTTACCTCATTTTGCTTCTGAGTATCTTTTTTCTGGAACAGGTTATGATCTTGCAATTAAAAACAACACAGAGATTTTAAAAAATATTTTTCTCACGCCAAAATATGTTCAAGGTGTGGTTGACCCAAACTTAAAAGTTAATTTGTTTGGTGATATATATGACGCTCCATTTGGTGTTGCTCCAGTTGGTTTAACTGGTTTGATTTGGCCTCGTGCTGAAAAATATTTGGCAAAAATGTCAGTCAAAAACAACATCCCTTTTGCATTATCAACAGTTGCTTGTGCATCTATAGAGGATACGGCAAAACATTTAGATGGAAGAGGATGGTTTCAACTTTATCCACCAGATGACAAGTCAATTCGAAATGACTTACTAAAAAGAGCAAAAAATTCAAATTATAAAGTGCTAGTTGTTACGGCTGATATTCCGGCATCGAGTAGAAGAGAAAGATTACGATTAGCAGGCGTGTCTGTTCCTCCAAAAAATAACTTAAGGACATTTTACCATGCAGCAATTAGACCTTCATGGTCTTTTCAAACTTTAACAAATGGATTGCCAAAATTTGGAACAATGGATCAATATATGGATGGAAATTGGCACGGGACAAAAAAAGTCAAAGCTGGCTTTGCAGGAAGTCAAATGAAAAGGTTTTTAGACTGGGATTATTTAAAGGAAGTAAAAGATATTTGGAAAGGACCAGTTGTATTAAAGGGTATTATGCATTTAGATGATGCAGTAAAAGCCTCTAGAATTATTGACTGCATTTATTTATCTAATCATGGTGGAAGGCAACTTGATTTAGCTCCAAGCCCTATACAAATACTTCCAGAAGTTAGAAAAAGCCTAAAAAAAGATTTTCCTATTATTATTGATAGTGGGTTTTATTCTGGGCAAGATATGTGTAAAGCAATTATGTTAGGAGCAAACTTTGTGATGACTGGTAGGCCATTTTTTATTGGCATAGCTGCTTTGGGTGAAATAGGTGCTCAGCATGTTCATGACATAATAAAAGATGAAATACAAAATGTGATGGAGCAAGTTTGTTGCAAAGATATTAAAAGTTTACCAAAAGAAAAACTATCTATTAACAATAATTATTACCTCAAAGATTTAAGTTAAATTTGATCAAATCTTTTGCCAGGCAATACCATTTCTTGACCAGTTTTTACGTGGAGTAAACTTGGTAGATTATTTTCGTCTGACCATTTTTTTGCAGTTTTGAATTTATCAATAAATTCGTCTGTTTTATCTACTGTGATACCAATTCCACCCATAGCATCAGCAAATTTTGCAAAATCAGGATTTTTTAATCCAGTATGTTTATATTTACCTTGATAATTTTTATGTTGATGCATCCGGATAGTGCCATACATTTCATTATCTACGACTATGATTACAATGCCAGCATTGAATTGGACCGCAGTGGCAAATTCGTTATGCGTCATTTGAAAACAACCATCACCTGCAAAAGCAATGACATTTGAATTTTTAAATCTTAATTTTGCTGCGATTGCTGCAGGAACACCATAACCCATTGATCCTGAAATCGGTGCTAATTGAGTTTGTGTTTTTGTAAATCTAAGCAATCTATGAACCCAAACAGCGTAATTGCCAGCACCATTTGTAATTATTGTATTTTCATCAATTTCAGATTTTAATTCTCTAATGCACCTTGTTAAGTCCACTCCTGAGCTAGGTGAGAGTAAATTTTGATCTCCCCATTCCAAATAGTTTTTATGTAAATTGTCACAATTATTTTCTTTCTTGAAGAAATCTGTATTACTTAAATTTTCAATTGTATTTTTTAGACTTTCAATAAAATTAATTGGATTAGAAACTATTCCAAGGTTAGGTTTGTAAATCTTACCTATTTCTTCAGGCCCAGGGTGAATATGAGCTATAAATTTTTTATCCACAGGTATATCTAAAAGTGTAAAAGCTTGAGATGGGTTTTCACTTAGCCTATTTCCTAATAAAGTTACAAAATCACTATTTTTAATCTTCTTGATAACTTCAGGGTTTACTCCAAGCCCAAGATCCCCTGCATAATTTTTATGTAGGTTATTAAAAAAACTTTGTCTTCTATGAGAAGTATAAATAGGAATATTTGTAAGTTCTGAAACTTTTTCAAGATTTAATGCAGCTTCTTTAGACCAAACTGAACCACCCACAATAATAACAGGATTTTTTGAAGATTTTAATTGTTCAATATATGTTGCTAGGTCTTCATTAGTTGGTCCTGACTTTGGAGCAATTACAAAATCAATAGGTTTTTCGTCAACTTCATCTCGCAACATGTCTTCTGGTAATGTTATGATTACTGGGCCTGGCCTGCCGCTTAAGCAAGTATGAAATGCTCGCGAAAGAATTTCAGGAATTCTTTGTGCATCTTGAATTTCAAATACCATTTTGCACATACCACCAAAAAATTGTTGATAATCTACCTCTTGAAATGCATCTCTTGAAAACATTTTTCTTTCAACTTGGCCAACAAATATTATTAAAGGGGTACTATCTTGTTGAGCTATGTGTATTCCAGATGCTGCGTTTGTTGCGCCAGGACCTCTGGTTACAAAAGCAATTCCAGGACGTCCTGTGAGCTTGCCATCTGCTTCTGCCATGATAGAAGCGCCACCTTCATGTTTGCATAAAATCGTTTCAATTGAAGTATCTTGTAATCCATTCATAACGGATAAATAACTCTCGCCGGGAACACAAAAAACTCGTTCCACATTTTGTTTTTCTAAAATTTTAACGATTAATGTTCCGGCTTCTATCATATTAAATCCCTATTTTATTTGAATTTTTCTCTGTAAGGAGAATTATTTGGCATCATATCCAAAGATACATTCAGTATCAAATGATATAGCAGGTAAGAAGATAATGTTTTGCCATGTCTGTCAAGACGTAAAGAACTATTTACACCACCTCCAAGAGCATTTTGAACAACAAAATTTAAAGCCATTAAATTTGGTAATTCATATCTTTTTACACTTGTAGCGCCCAAATGCTTAAAAATTGATAATACTATATCTTCTGTTGCATTTTCTCTAATATTTTCCCAGCCAAACTTATTATATGCTATAAGGGAAACGTTTGATACATCTCCTTTGTCCCCAGCTCGCCCGTGCGCTATAGAATGAACAGGTAGTTTAATTTTATGTAACATATTTACTTTAGTTTAAATTATTTCAATTTTAATTTGTGGCTCAACAATATTTCTATCAATTAAAATGGAAGCTGTAGATGTTTCTTTTGTAATTGATGTTCTTGCACCTCCACCTGCAGAAGGACCAGAACAATAAAGAGAATAAGTTTCTGCTACAAATTGTTCAGCATCTTCTTTGTTTTCAAAAAACCCTGCTGATCTAATTCTGTAATCACCATCTAATTCGTTATTATAGGTATTTTCTTCACTAGATGAAAAATGAACAGAACCAGCACCAATAATATCAAATCTTGTTTTGCCTTGTAATCCAATTTTTTGGATTCTTTTTTCAATGACTTCTATAGCTAATTTAGCTCTTTGAAGAGCATTTGGTCCAGCATAACTCATTTCAGCCTCTCCCATGAAGCCGCTTTCAGAGCAAATAGTAGCTTTTAAAAGCTCTGGCTTTTTGTGACCAACGGCGCCTTTAACTAATACCTTATTAGGTTCTTTTTCTAACAAATTTAGCTTAGACATGTCTGCAACTACGTCTGGAACAATATACTCATTAGGATTATGTGTTTCATAGAGTAATTGTTCAGTTATTGTAGCTTTATTAACTAATCCTCCAGTGTTTTTAGGTTTAGTAATAAAAAAATCCCCGTTTTCATGGAATTCTGCAATTGGAAAACCAACATTAAACAAGTCTGGAACATCTTTAAAACCTGGATCAGCAAAATAGGCACCAGTTACTTGTGCTCCACATTCCAAAAGGTGTCCACATATGGTTCCGGAAGAAAGCATATTTAAATTTTTTGCATCCCAATCGAATTCGTGAATTAAAGGACCTAAAGCAAGTGCGCTGTCAACTGACCTTCCAACAATTACAATGTCTACATCTTTTTTTAATGCATTAGCTATTGGAAAGGCACCTAAATAAACATTAGCTGCAGTAATTTTTGAGTTTTTTATATCTAGCCCTTCCATTGTAGGGGAATTAAGAATATCTTTTTCGCTCATATAATTTAGAATATCGTCTCCTAGAACTACTGCAATTTTGGGCTTTCTAATATTTTTTTCTTTTGCTATTTCAACTATTCGTTTAGCTGCTCCTAAGGGATTTGCTGCTCCCATGTTTGAGATGATTTTTATTTTATGTTCTAAACAGTCTTCTAATACTGGTTTTATGTAATAGTCTAAATACGGAGAATAGCCTTTAGTATTATCATTAATTCTATATTGTTGTGCAATAGCAAGGGTTCTTTCTGCTAAGACTTCAAACATTAAATATTTCGGTTCGTTTATGCTTTTGAAATCTTCAACAATAGGAATTGATGCATCATATCTGTCTCCAGCAAAACCAGCACCACAACCTATATAAACTTTTTTTGACATTGTTACATAATTGAACATAATTCATTTTA
Source organism: uncultured SAR116 cluster alpha proteobacterium (assembly GCA_902618195.1). Classification (GTDB taxonomy): domain Bacteria; phylum Pseudomonadota; class Alphaproteobacteria; order Puniceispirillales; family Marisalimonadaceae; genus TMED54. The sequence continues at coordinate 3,182 of CACMZO010000020.1, read as the reverse complement.
TGTAAAATTGTTTTTAATTTAGATTGGAGAAGTTTATGTCAAAAATAGCAATTGTTACTGGTGCTGGCACTGGTGTAGGTCAAGTTGTGGCGAAAAAGCTGTCAGAAGACGGAATGAACGTTTTACTTGTCGGAAGAAGGCTTGAAAAACTAGAAGAAACAAAAGCTATTTGTGCAGATAATGTTGAGATATTCTCTTTAGACGTTAGTAAGCCAGATGATGTTGAAAAATTCTTTAAAAATATTGAAAGTACATATGGTAGGTTAGATGTTCTTTTTAATAACGCAGGAGTAGGTATCCCTGCAAAGACTATGGACCAGATATCATTTGATGAATGGAAGTATGTTGTTGATATAAACCTTAATGGTATGTTTTTGTGTGCAAAATATGCTTTTGATTTAATGAAGAGACAAAATCCTCAAGGTGGTAGAATTATAAATAATGGCAGTGTCTCTTCCATGACGCCTAGGCCAGGCTCAATTGCATATACATCAACAAAGCACGCAATTACAGGTATGACTAAAACAATTTCTTTAGATGGTAGACCTTTTAAAATTGTATGTAGTCAAATAGATATTGGTAACGCTGAAACACCGATGACACAAAGAATGAAAGAAGGCGTCCCTCAAGCCACAGGTAAAACTGCTATAGAGCCAGTGTTTGACGCCAATTACATTGCAGATGCAATATCTTCTATCTGCAAAATGCCATTAAACACAAATGTTTTAAATATGACAATTATGGCTAATGATATGCCATTTGTTGGAAGAGGATAAAGTTATAAAATTTTTTTTATAACTGGGAAATAAAGATCTCCATAGCCTTCATCAATTGCTTTAGAAAATAAATTGTTAATCGTAGTACTTCCAGGTGTGCTTAATCCCATTTGATTAGCCATTTCTAAAGCATAAGATAAATCTTTTTGAGCGTATTTTACTGAGAATGCTGGGTTAGGGAAATTATCTCGTACAATACTCTTTAATCCATGATTTTTAAGAGCAAAACTGTCACCAGAACAATTAGAAATGTTTTTAAATAATGTTTCCGTATCAATTTTATAATGTTCTGCAATTTTTGATGCTTCTGTGAGTGCTAAAACATTTTGAAAAAGTATCATATTATTTATTATTTTTGTAAATTGGCCAGTCCCAACAGGTCCACAATGCATAATATCTGATCCCATTAGTTCAAGAATTGGTTTTATTTTCTTAAAAATGTCTTTGGTGGCACCTACCATTATCGCTAATGTGCCATCAATTGCAGCTTGTCGGGTTCTGGCTATTGGTGCATCTGCAATAAAGGCATCTTTTATTTTAAGATCTTTTTCTAATTTAAGCATTAAGTCGGGTTGAGATGTCGACATATCAATAATGATTTGATTTTTCTTCACTAAAGACATCGCATTCTCTTTATAGTAAAGGTGTTCAACATGTTTTCCACCAGGTAGACAGGTGATAATTAAGTCATTTGTTTTAAATATTTCTTCAATATTTGAGGCTTGTTTCAAATTCATCTTTTTTAGAGTACTTAATTTGACATTATCGATGTCAAATCCTTGAGGAGATAATTCTTTAAACTTTGTTAAATTCTTGAACATTGACATTCCCATAACGCCTAATCCTATAAATCCAACGGTATTAATTTTTTTATTTTTTTGCATAATTTGATCCCTAAATTTCTCTTAGGTTGATATTAACTATAGTTTTGAATTTTAAAATTTTTATTTTCAAATATCTTTTAAGAAAAGTTTATAGATTTATATAATTTTATGAGTCTATATAAGGAAATATCCTAATAATATATGAGCTTTTATTTGTGTAAAACGATTGGTGATATGATAATAAAAGCACTTTTAAATAAGCAACTATCATTATTGACACATTAACTAGTATGATTTTAGATATTTTTGTGAATTGTTTTTATTATAGAAAAAGAGAAAGTGAGTAAATATGACTGAACCAAAAGTAACAAAACAAGACATCTTAAATGCTTCAAGCCAAATGTTAAACAAGGACTTGTATGTGGTTTTTACTAAGCCAACAAATGGTTTAGGGCCTGTTATGGAAAATATTGAGGAGCATTTAAAATTTCAAGTTTCCTTAGAGGAAAAGGGCATTATGTTTGGGGCAGGTCCATTTTGGGAAGATAATGAGATAGATTGGGCTGGTGAAGGCATGGTTATTATAAGAGCAAATTCTTTGTCAGAGGCCAAAGAAATAGCTACGACTGATCCTATGCATAAGTCTGGAGCAAGATCATTTACAGTTAGACCTTGGCTTTTAAATGAAGGTACGATAAATTTATCTATAAATTATTCAAAAGGAAATTTTACTTTAAAATAATAAATTTTAGGAGTTATTATGCATTATGATTGTGTTAATGGAAATCATGGCTTGCCTCATGATCCTTTTAAGGCCATTGTGGCTCCAAGGCCTATTGGCTGGATTGGGTCTAAGGGTAAATCAGGAGTTCAAAATCTAGCTCCTTATAGTTACTTTAATGCCGTTGCTGACAAACCTCATTTTGTTATGTTTTCATCTGTTGGAATAAAAGATAGTGTAAAAAATATTGAAGAAACTGGGGTATTTACTTTTTCTTTGGCTACAGAAAAGCTCTTTGATGCGATGAATGGCAGTTCAGTGCCAGCTAATTACGAAATTGATGAATTTAAATTAACCAATTTGCCTTATGTTCAGGGCAAGTATGTGGATGCTCCTTATGTAAAGGATAGTCCAGCAGCATTAGAATGCGAATATTGGAAAACTGTAGATATGCCGGGTGCTGATAGAGGAAATGGGAAGGGTACATACGTTATTTTTGGGAAGGTTTTAGGTGCTTATATTGATGATGAATTCATCGAAGATGGCTTGTTTAATGCTTCAAAGGCTAGACCTTTGGTTAGATTAGGTTACATGAATTATGGTGTTGTAGGTGAAGAAAATACTTTTGCTAAAAACAGACCACAATTAGATGAAAAAGGAAACCTTCTGGAAGTAAAAGAGTGGGACGGTGTTTATAGATAGGATTTATCCTAATATATGAATTTTTTAAGTTGATATTAATCAGGATTTTTTCTTTTATTTACTAAATATTTCGACACAGTTAACTTAAATTATAAAATGATAAAATTTGAAGCTCAAATTTTTGACAAAAAAATCACGTTTAGTGAAATTAATTTTAAA
>CACMZO010000019.1 GCA_902618195.1 uncultured SAR116 cluster alpha proteobacterium | reverse complement strand
TGAAATTGAGTCAATATTAATAGAAAAAAATGATCCAGAAGGACCTTTTGGTGCAAGAGGCCTTGGTGAACATGTTTTAATCCCAACTGCACCTGCAATAATGAATGCACTTAGAAATGCTACTGGAGCAATTATTACAAAACTACCTGCACTGCCAGATAGGATTTTAGAGGCGATAGAGATTGGTAAAAATGGATCAAAATAATAAACCTGAAAAAATACGGTGTGATGCATGTCCTGTGATGTGTTACATAGCTGAAGGAAAATCTGGAGCATGTGATAGATATGCAAATAAAAATGGTCAAATCATTAGATTAGACCCTTTAGTAATTTTAAATAAATGTATAGAAAATGGAATGAAAATAAAACCCTTTTTAAATGAAAATTGGGATGGAAAAATAATTCCAGATAAAGATATTTTTATTACTGCGATTGGCTCTGGAACAACATATCCTGATTATAAGCCTGCTCCATTTATATTTAATAGAAAAATTGATAATATTGATTTTGTGACAATTGTTACGGAAGCAATATTTTCGTATTGTGGTGTAAAAATTAAGGTAGATACAGATAGACATATTGGATCTGAAAGAGACATTGTCAGATATAATGGTGAATCTGTTGGGCACGTTATGACAAGTGAATACGGATCCCAAATGATGTCACTTGGGGGCGTTGATCATTTAACAGGCAGCTCCAAAATTGAAGGAAAAATGACATGTGAAGTTATAATGAACCTTTGTAATAAAGAGGCCGTTGAATTAACGATTGATAATGGTTCAAAAATAATTGTCCAAGCTGGAAAACCTCCCATCATCAATGATGTTAAAGAAAATAAAATGAGAGTAGGTTGCGGTTCTGCTACAGTTGGAATGTTTGCATCTCAATGGAGAGGTTTAGTTGATGAAGTTGTTATAGTCGATGATCATATAACTGCAGTTGTTTCGGAACATCAAGCTGGAAAAGTTTTAGGTTGGGAAAGTACTGGAATTTCAATTAATGGCCGTCGATCCACTCCTGGAAGATATTTTCAAGTTGCTAACCCTGGTTCAGGTTGGGGAGGTACTGATATTACAGATCCTCTAACAATATTAAAAAGTTGGAATGAAAAAAAAGGTGCAAAACCAGGATTGTCTCTTTTAATGGTATCTACAACTGGTGAAGAATATTCATACTACATATTAGACGAAAAATTAATTCCACAAAAACAAACATTTCCTGAAAAACTAGTCGATACTGTTAAATTAATTGAAGAAAATTGTGAACCAGCTTTATGTACTGTTTTATTTGTTGGAGGTGCGGGAGGATCATTAAGGTCAGGTGTTACAAAAAATCCTGTTAAACTAACAAAATCAATACAAAACAAGAAGACTGAACTAACTTCAGGTGGCGCTACTCCATACATATGGCCTGGAGGAGGTATTACATTTATGGTGAATGTACTTGATATGCCTGAAAACGCATTTGGTTATGTTCCAACACCTGCAATTGTAGCACCATTAGAATTCACATTAACAAAAGAAAACTATCAAAATCTTGGGGGTCACGTAGATGACATTAGAACCATAAAAGATATTTTTTTAAATGGTGGCGAATACGGTAAAGATAAGAAAGTATTAGAAGATGATTAATGAAATCATTAATTGAAGATGACAAATTATTTATTGAAAATGGTCCTACAAATATTATTGCTGAGGCCTTTTCTTCAGAAAAAATAGAAATTTATAATTTAATCTGCGAATATTCATCTAAATTTTTAAAAGATTTAAGTCTTGAAATTGAAACGCTAAAAAAACCAACTTTTCAAAAAAATATATTTGTAAGTGAAATTGCAAATACAATGTTTGAATCAACCAAATTATTTTTGCCTAATTTTATAACACCAATGGCATCGGTTGCAGGATCAATATCTGAATTACTTTTATTAAAAGTTTTAGAAAAATTTGACGTGAACAAAATATATATTAATAACGGTGGAGATATTTCTTTATATATCAACAAAAATGAGAAATTTAATTTTAGCATTGGTGGTGAAACAAGTTTTGTAGTTGAATATGCTGATACAAATAGATTTGGGGGAATTGCTACATCTGGGTGGAAAGGAAGAAGCTTTTCAATGGGAATAGCTGATAGCGTTACAGTAATCGCTGAAAAAGCTTCAGTAGCAGATGCTGCTGCGACAATAATCGGTAATTATATAGACCTTGAAAATTCAAATAAGGTAAAAAAAACAGTCGCTAACAATCTATATGAAGAGACTGATTTAAATGATAAATTAATAACGGTGTCTGTTGAAAATTTAACGGAAAATGAAATAAGTCGAGCTATGTCAAAAGGAAGAAATATTTCTGAACATTATATTAGTAAAAATTTAATAAAATCAGTTATAATTAATCTTCAAGACAATATATTAATTTTAGGACATAAATTTAATATTAAATTTAATAAAAAAATTAAATTATTAGAGGGTTGAAATAAAATTGGCATGAACAATTCAATTATAAATAATTTTGTTGATAGTTTTATTGCTTTTCTTTTTGCTATCTCTGGTCCAGTTGCAATTATGCTTTCAATTACATCTGCAAATTACATTGACCCAGGAGATGTGTCTATATGGCTTTTTGGTTGCTTTGCGGTAAATGGTTTTTTTAGCATAATACTTACACTTAAAAACAAACAACCTCTTGTTTTGATGTGGAGCATACCAGGAATAATATTAATTGGTTATTCACTAAAAAATTATTCATTAAACGAAATTGTAGGCGTTTACTTAACCTCAAGTTTCTTACTTTTTTTAATTAGTTTTACTAACATAATTAATTTTTTAAAAAAAAATATTCCAACAGAAATTGTTATGGGAATGGTTTCAGCTATTTTTTTGAGTTTCTGTGTTGATTGGATAAACTCTCTAAACACTTATCCGATGCTTGCAAGCATTATGAGTTTAACATTTTTCATTTTGTTATTTTTATCTAAGAAGATTAAAACTATACCTCCTCTTTTAGGATGTTTGATATCAGGACTATTAGTCATGTATCTTACAAACAAGATAAATATTTCAACTAAAGAAATAAGTTTGATTAATATTTATTTAACTATGCCTGAATTTAATTTAAAACCAATAATAGAATTAACTATACCATTAATTATAACAGTTATTTTCATTCAAAATGGACAAGGAATAGTCTTACTTGAAAACAAAAAATATACTCCCCCTTTAAACCAAATTACATACTATTGTGGATTAGGTTCATTTTTTAATGCTTATTTAGGCGCTGTATCAACTTGTTTAACAGGCCCTGTAACTGGTATATTAACAAGCAACCCAAATACCCAAAATCAATATATTTCTGCAATATTATTTTCACTCTTATGCATAATATTTGGTCTGTATTCTCCTTTTGTTTTAAATTTACTTCAAGAATTGCCTAAAGAATTTATTATAACCCTTGGAGGAATCGCACTTTTAAATGTTTTACAACAATCATTTGTTGATTCTTTTAAAAGTAAATATGCATTGAGCGCATTATTAACATTTTTGGTAACATTATCTAAATTTAGCTTATTTAACATTGGTGCCCCATTTTGGGGACTTTTACTTGGTTTTTTAGTTTCTAAATTTATTGAAAAATAATATTTTTATGATTTATTCACCTTTATTCAAAGAAGCGCTTGATTATTAAAATGTTTTGTTGAAGTATAGGATTAGTCTTTAACTAGGAGGAGATAATGAAACTAACAAATTTAAAGACATTAGGTAAAATTGCAATTACAGGTTTAATTGCTTCTGTTCTACCTATGTCTGTGAATGCAAAAGATACCGTAAAAGTTGGTGTGGTGTCATTTCTAACAGGTCCTGCTGCAGGTCCATTTGGAACTCCAGCTAAACAGGGTGCTGAAATCGTCATTGACGCTATAAACTCAGGCACAATGCCAGCACCATATAATACTAAGGGTTTTGCTGGCGCAACTATGAATCCAATATTCAGTGATGAATCTGGCGGTGGAACAAAACAAGTTGGATTATTTAGAGATTTTGTTCAAAAACAAAATGTTGATGCAATGATTGGATATATATCATCAGGAAATTGTATGGCTATTGGCCCTGTAGCCGATGAAGTAAAAATGCTTACAATTTTTAGTACTTGTGGAACTGAAAGACTTTATGAAGAAAAACTAAGAAGTCATGTTTTCAGAACTCAAGGTAATGCTGTTGGTGACAGTCTAGCAGCAGCTAAATACATTGCTGACGAATATTTTAAAGGTAAAGTATCTACCGCAGACAAAATGTATACTGGAATAAATCAAAACTATGCATGGGGTCAAGATTCTTATAAGTTCTTTAAACTCGGGATGGCTCAGTACATGCCTAGTGCTGTAGGATCAAGCAAACCTCAATTTCCAAAACTTTTTTCTGGTCAGTACGGTTCAGAAATCTCAGCTTTATCTCTTGATAAGGCTAAAATAGTTCATACTAGTTTTTGGAATGGTGACTTTGAAGCATTTATGCTACAGGCACTTGTAAGAGGTTTTTTCCAAAAGAAAATTTTAGTGTCATCTGTTGGTGGCTCAGGCGTTGATTCTCTCGACAAAAAGTTTCCTGATGGAGTTATAATGGGAACACGTGGTAATGTTGGTTTAATAGTTCGAAATGATACTACACCATTAAACAAATGGTTTATTGAATCTTACAAAAAAAGATATGGTGCATATCCTCTTGGACCTTCTTATCAATATGCGAGAGCTGTGATGCTTTATAAAATCGGAATGGATAAAGCTGCCAAAGCTGCAGGAAAATTTCCTACACAAGACCAAGTCATTGCTGCAATGAAAGGTATTTCATTTGAATCTTTTGCTGACACTATTGAAATGAAAAGAGGTGATGGTCATCAAGCTGTTCACTCTATAGCATACGGTGTTACAAAATACAATAAAGCAAAAGGTGAACCAGGAATTGAAAAGGTTATAAAATACTCAGCAACATGTATTTATCCGCCAGCAGGAGCGATATCTCAAAAATGGGTTGAGTCTGGTATGCCTGGAAGAAAATGTAACTAATATATCATCATTTTAGAGGAGAGTTTAGTCACTCTCCTCTGATTTTCAAAGCAGGAAATAATGCAATTTTTAATAACAGTTCTTTTAGACGGCTTAATTTATGCTTCATATTTATTTATTGTAAGTTTAGGCCTCACAATAACTTTTGGTGTAATGAAAATATTAAATGTAGCTCATGGTGGTTTTTTTGCTTGGGGTGCATATTTAGCTTCAATTTCTATTATTTATTTAGGAGATAATGAATATAATTCATTCTTATATTACTTTGCTATTTTCTTATCTGCAATAATTGTAGGACTTTTTTTTGGTTATATAATAGAAAGATTTATTTTAAGAAAAATGTATAATGAAGATATTCATTTGATAGTACTTGCAACTTTTGGACTTTTTTGGATTCTTGAAGATCTAATTTTACATGTATTTGGCGTTGACCCTCTTATGCCATATTACCCTGCGATGGAATTAGGTGGCATTGAAGTTGGAGGAATTTTTCAAGGTGTTTATTCTCTTACACTTGCTGGACTTGCAATAATTGTAGCTTTTATTTGTTGGTATTTCCTTAAAAAGACAAAATATGGAAAAGTTCTTCAATCAGTTATTTTTGATAGAGAAGTTAGTGTTTCTATGGGAATAAATGTAACAAAAGTTTATTTGATAACTTTTATTATAGGTGGAATGCTTGGAGCTTTAGGCGGTGCATATATAGCTCCAACAATATCTGTATCACCTGGGTTTGCAATTGATGTAGTAGTTATGAGTTTTGCTGTTGTTGTTATTGGAGGGATGGGGTCAGTTCCCGGTGCGCTCATTGGGTCTTTAATTGTTGGATTAGTTAGAGCATTTGCCGTCCACCAAGCGCCAATCTTAGAGTTGTTTATTATATATGCTATTATGGCTATAGTGTTGATAATTAAACCTGAAGGATTGTTTGCTCCTCCAAAACCAAGGAAAATATGATGTTTAAAGGTATTTTAAAAGAACAAACAATACAAGTTGGTATAGGATTTGTTTTCATAGTTGTTTTATTGGGAACATTTATTTTACCAGAATGGATGTCAAATAATTTTATGTATGGTTTGTCTAGAGGTTTGGCAGTTCTTGGATTAATGATCTTGTGGAGAACAAATTTAGTATCTTTTGGACACGCATTGTATTATGGATTTGGCGCATACGCTGTTGCAATCGCGCAAAAATATTTAGGAGTAACGGATGTTTTTTTGAGAATTTTAATTGCAATAGCTGCTGCAGGGTTACTAGGATTTGTACTTGGTTTTATTTTAAGAAGATATAGAGAAATATTTTTTGCCATGCTCTCTTTGGCTTTCTCTATGGTTTTATATGGACTTCTTGCTAAGGCAGAATTTTTAGGTTCAACAGATGGAATGTCGATTTCTCCTTCAACTATGTTTGGATTCGAACTTGGTAGATTTGGCCTTTTTTACTTTATAGGGTTTGTTGTTATATTGTCTTTAATATTTGCACATGCATATTTAAGGTCAAGTTTAGGACATTTAACGACCGCTATTATGGATAATGAAATTAGAGTCGAGTATCTAGGTTATTCGGTCGAAAAAGCAATTCACATTAAATATGTTATTTCTGCTTGTTTAGCAGGAGGCGCTGGTGGTCTTATGGCCGCTGCTCTAGGACAAGTTGATCCTGACTCTATGGTTTTATGGAGTGTATCTGGTGAATTAGTTTTTGTTACAATAATGGCTGGCTTAGGTAATATTCTGGCTCCATTTGTTGGAGCAATATTTTTTGAATTTATTAGGACTTATGCTTATGAATTTGCACCTCAAGCATGGCAAATGATTATTGGAGGAACATTACTAGCAATAATTTTCTTTCTTCCAGGTGGCTTATGGTCTTTATTTCAAAAAATAAATCCTTTTAAGAAAGAAAAAAAATAAGATGGCTACCACAGAGATTTTAAAAACTACAAATCTTCAAAAGTCTTTCTCAGGAATAATTGCTGCAGAAGATATAAATATATCAGTTAAAGAAGGTGAAATTATTGGTATTATTGGTGCAAATGGTGCAGGCAAGACAGTATTTGTAAACATGATCACAGGATATTTAAAACCTACAAGTGGTTCAATAGAATTTAATGGTAAAAACATAACCGGAATTAAACCAAGAGAAGCAACACATATTGGTGTATGTAGATCATTTCAAGTTAGTCAAGTATTTATGTCTATGACTGTTAAGCAAAATTTAATGATTGCCATGTCATTATCAAAAAAAAGTGGCTCAGCGTTACTCGATCCAATAGATGATGATATATTATCAAAAGAATGTGACAAAATTTTAAAGCAATACAATATAATTAAGCAAAAAGATTTAGTAGTTAGTACGTTATCTCAGGGAATGAGAAAGTTGCTTGATATTGCAATGGCAGTTGTTGGAAATCCAAAAATTTTACTTTTAGATGAACCTACATCTGGTGTGTCAGTTGAAGAAAAATTTGGAATAATGGATATTGTTATTTCAGCACTTAAAGAAAGTGGGACAACTGTGCTTTTTGTTGAACATGATATGGAAATTGTTGAAAGGTATGTTGATAGAGTTATGGCTTTTTATCAAGGGCAAATCATTTGCGATGCACCTCCAAAACAAGCATTAAAAGATAAAAAAGTCATTCAATATGTTTTAGGTTAAATTAGGATATTATAATGTTGTCACTAAATAAAATTAATGTAGATATTGGACCGGTTGGAATTATAAAAAAAGCCTCTCTTAGCCTAAGTCAAGGTGAAATGGTGGGTTTGATTGGACGAAATGGTGCTGGAAAAACAACGCTTCTTAAAACTATTATGGGTATTCTTAAAACAAAATCTGGAGAGATCGCCTTTGAAAATGAAGATTTAGTTACTCTACCTTCAGAAAAAAGAGCCCAAATGTTAATAGGTTATATGCCTGAAGATAGAAGATTAATTCCCTCTATGTCATCAGAAGAAAATATAATGATACCTGTATGGGCCGTCGGTTTAGAGGATTGGAAAGAAAGACTTGAATGGATATATAAAATTATTCCAGAAGCTAAAGATCTAAAAGATAGGCCTTCAACAAGTTTATCTGGTGGACAGCAAAAATTAATAGCTTTGTCAAGAGCTCTTATGGTTGGTAGGAAACTATTATTATTAGATGAACCCACAGAAGGTATAGCGCCAGCGCTGACAAAAAGAATTATTGAAATATTAAATAATTTAAAAAAACAAGGTGTTACTACTTTAGTTGCAGAAAGTAACGAAAAACATTACGAAAAAATGTTAGACCGTACTTTCATAATTGAACGTGGTGAAATTAAATTAAAGTGACCTTAATTCATTATAATTATGAAGCCTAGTGACTTTAAATATTTTAAAGCTAATTCACTTGACCGTGCACTTGATATTTTAAATTCTGAAGAAAATATTAAAATCATTGCAGGCGGACAAAGTTTAGTTCCTCTTATGAATTTTAGACTTGGTCAGCCTGACATACTATTAGATATAAATGATATTAAAGATCTAAATTTTGTAAGTGAAAGTTCATCAAGCCTGGAGATAGGTTCCCTTTTAACTCATACTAATGCTATTAATTCTAATTTGATAAAATTGTTTTTTCCAATAATTTCATATGCATTGAAATATGTAGCTCATCAAACTATTAGAAATCAAGGAACAATTGGAGGCAGTATTGTAAACGCAGACCCTTCTTCAGAATGGCCCCTATTAATTTCATTATTAAATGCAAAAATTAATGTGAGAAATAAATTTAAAGAAAGAGAAATTTTGGTAAATGATTTTTTTGATAGTCACTTTGTTACAAACATCGAAGATGATGAAATTGTTATTTCAGTTACATTACCAAAAATAAATAAATATTGTTGGGCATTTGAAGAGCACAGTTCTCGTAAAGGAGATTTCGCGATAGTAGAAACAGGTGTAATTTTAGAATTAGAAGATAATTGCGAAACTATTAAAAATGCTAGAATTGCAATTGGTGGTGTAGACGAAAAAATAATAAGATTAAAAAAAATTGAAAAAAAATTAGTTGGAAAAAATATATATCAAGATTTGTCTATTTATAAAAAATTAGATTTATTTGAGGCAATTAACCCAGTTAATGATAATCATGGTTCGGTTGATTATAAAAACTATTTATCTGATTCTCTTTTAAAAAAAGTGTTAAAAAAATGTGTTAACGCAAAAGTTATTTCAAATGTCAAATGAAATCCAACTAAAAACTACAATAAATGGAATTGAATATGATTTAACGGTTCCTGCTAGACTTTTAGCATCAGATTTTTTGAGGGATCACCTTAATTTAACTGGTACCCATGTAGGATGTGAACATGGAATATGTGGCTCTTGCACAATAAAAATTGATGGTTTAACAGCAAGATCATGTCTTAAATTTGCAGTCCAACTAGATGGAAAAAAAGTTGAAACAGTTGAAAGTTTTAAAGAGAAACCTGAAACTAGAAATATTTTAGAAAAATTCAAAGCTAATCACTCTCTTCAATGTGGGTTTTGCACACCAGGATTTTTAATGATAATTGATGAACTTCTAAAATCTAAAATTAAATTTTCTGAAAATGAGATTAGAGAGGCATTATCAGGAAATTTATGTAGATGTACAGGCTATGAAAATATAGTCAAAGCTGCAAATGAAATCTTAACTCACAAGAAAATTAAATGAAGCTTTTCTTTTTAAACTCAGGGCAGATTGAAATCAAAAAGAAAATATTTATTCCAGAAATAATAGATGATGAAAAATTCTTATTACCAGTTATATCAACTCTAATTCAGTACAAAAATTTAAATATACTATTTGACACGGGATGTCACCCATCTGTTGAAACCAACGCAGAAAAACGCTGGGGTGGATTATCAAAAATAATGAAACCTAAAAACATGAATGGAATAAATTTAATCTCCGAACTTAATAAAAAAAATATAAAGCCAACAGATATTGATATTGTTATTAATTCACACTTACATCCTGATCATTGTGGATGTAATGAATTTTTTACAAATGCTGAATTTTATTGTCATAATAATGAGTTTCACGCGGCTAACTCATCTGATGCAAAAAGATTTGGATATATTAAAAATGAATGGGATTTGCCGATGGGGTTAAAAAAAATTTATGATGAGTTTGATTTTTTTAATAATTCTAAGATTGTAACAATTGATCTTTTTGGCCACACTCCTGGTTCAATTGGTCTTTTAGTGAATTTAGACAAAAATCAATTTTTAATTGCGTCTGACGCTGTAAGTCTTTTACGTAATTTAGAATTCGAAGAAGTTCCTAAAAATGCTTGGAATAAAACTGAAATTTTAAAGTCTTATCAAAAAATTAAGAAACTCTCTCAAAAAAAAATTAACTTAATTTGTGGACATGATTATTTACAATGGAACCAAAATTTTAAATTAGGAATCGAATATAATTAAATGAATAAAAGTAAAACAAAATATGTAGGAAAAAATGTTCTGAGGTTTGAAGATGAAAGATTACTGAATGGTAACGGACAATACACAGCAGATATTAATTTTCCAGGAATGTATCATGTCGCTTTTTTAAGGAGTGAGATTTCTCACGGTGAAATAATTTCTATAGATTTGGAAGAAGCAAAAAAATTAGAAAATGTTTATGACATTTTTTTATATGATGATTTGAAACATATTTCTCCAATTATATCAAAGTCAAATATGAAAAAATATCTTCCAACAAAACAGCATATTTTATGTAAAAAAAGAATTAGATATCTAGGAGAACCAATTGCAGCAGTTGTAGCAAAAAATAGATATATAGCAGAGGATGCAATAAGCTTAATCAATATTGAATTAAAAGAATTAGAACCAATTATAGATACAATAAATGCATCTAATGAAACTAAAAATTTTGTTCACCCTTCTTTAAAAACAAATGTCATCCTAGAAAGAACATTTTCTCAAGGTGATATTAAAGATGTGAATCAAAATGAATTAATAAGTATAAAAAAGATATTTAAAATGGGTCGAAAGACGCCTCTTTCAATGGAACCAAGATCATATGTTTGTGATATAAACAAAAGAACTAATGAGCTAACTTTATATTCTTCGACACAAGTTCCAGGTATTATAAAAGATGCAATAATGACCTATTTAGGAATTAATGGCAATCAAATTACCGTAATAGCTCCAGATGTTGGAGGAGGTTTTGGAGGTAAAGCTTCTTTATATATGGAGGAATTGATTGTAGTTGCAATTGCTAATAAATTGCAAACCCCAATAAAATGGGTATCAGACAGATATGAGGACCTTTTAACAACTAGTCAAGGTTTTGAAGAAATAATAGAAGCAGAACTTTTACTAGATGAAAAGGGAAATTTTATAAGCTTAAATTCAAATGTTTATGGAGATATTGGAGCATATTCAATTTATCCTTGGACAGCTGCTCTGGAACCAATGCAAGTTGCAGGTTTTTTACAAGGTCCATATAAGATTAAAAATTTTTATTCAAATGTAAAATGTATTACATCTAACAAGCCACCTACTGGACCATATAGAGGTGTTGGAAGACCTGCAGCAGTATTTGTTATTGAAAGCTTGGTCGATATGGCAGCCAGAAAAATTAACATGAACCCTTCTCAACTAAGACTCAATAATATAATTCGAAAGAACGAGCAACCTTATAAAATTGGCTCTGGTATAGTTTGGGATAAAGTAGGTTTTGAAGAATGCTTAAGAAAAGCTTTAAGTTTAATAGACTACGATAAAATTAAAACAACAAAAAAATGGGAGGGTGTTGGTATAGCAACCTATGGTGAGCTCACTGGAATAGGTTCCAAAATTTCAGTTGCACCAGGCATGCCTCTTAACACAGGGTCAGAAACTTCAAGATTAGAAATAGATTCTACAGGAAGTATTTCTGCTACATTTGGTATAGCGTCTCATGGACAAGGTTTAGAAACCACTTTATCTCAAGTAGTTGGAGATCACTTAGGTGTTACACCAAATTCAATCAAAATAAAGCAGGGAAATACTTCTCTAATAACACATGGAACTGGAACATATGCTAGTAGAAGTGCTGCATTAGCTGGTGGTGCGGCAATAAAAGTTTCAAAAAAAGCCAGAAATCATATTCTAAATGTTGCTTCTTTTATTTTAAATGTACCTAAGACTGAAATTGATATAGAGGATAATTTAATTACTCAAAAAAACTCTAACCAAAAACTAAGTTTTCCAGAATTATCAAGAATTGTATACTCCGACATGCAAACTCTACCTATAAAATTAAGAAAACCCTTAATTTTTATTGAATCTTACGACCCTATTTTTGGAGCTAGTACTACAGCAACTCACATAGCAACTGTAAAAATTAATCCTGAAACTTTTAAAATTAAAATTAAAAATTATGTTGTAGCTGAGGATTGTGGAAAAGTAATTAATCCAATGATTGTTGACGGTCAAGTTCAAGGAGGAGTTGCGCAAGGTATTGGGGCTGCTTTATTTGAAGAGATGAAGTATAACGAAAATGGTCAGTTAGAAACAGCAACACTAGCTGATTATTTAATTCCGAATTCACTTGATGTTCCAGAAATTTCTATTTCACATTTAGAAGATTTTTTACCAAATAATATTGGAAAATTTAAAGGAATGGGTGAAGGCGGAACAATTGGAGCGACTGGTGCCATTGCCAATGCTGTGAGTGATGCTCTTAAACATCTCAATATTGAAATTACTGAACTTCCAATTACTCCTAACAAACTATATACTCTAATCAAAAACAAGGAAAAAAAATGAATTTTGAATTAGAAAATAAAGTAGCTTTAGTGACTGGAGGATCGAAAAATATTGGAAAAGAAATTGCATTAAGCTTAGCTTCAGAAAAAGTAAATATTGCTTTCACTTATAACTCGTCAGAAAACCAAGCTGAAGAAACTTTAAACGAAATTAAAAAATTTGGAGTTCAAGCCAGAGCATATAGATTAGATATTTCAAAATTTAATGAAACTCAAGATGTTTTGCAAAAGATTTACAAAGATTTTGGTAATATTGATATTTTGATCAATAACGCAGGATTCACTAAAATTAAAAAATTTCTAGAAACAAATATTGATGACTGGAACAAACAAATAGATATAAGTCTAAAAGGTACTATTTATTGTTGTCATTTAGTTTCAAAAAAAATGATAAATAATCAAGATGGTAGAATTATCAATATAGTCGGTGACAGCTCAAGAATTGGCGAAGCAAATTTAGCAATAACAGCTGCAGCAAGAGGTGGTACAATTGCACTAGGTAAATCACTTGCAAAAGAATTTGGAAGATATTCTATCACTGTAAACACCATATCATTAGGACTTGTAAAAACATCTCATACAGATAATGATATTCTAGAAAAAAATATGGATAAAATACTAAAATCATATCCAATTAAGAGATTAGGAAAAACTTCTGATGTTGCGCCAATGGTAATTTTTTTAAGCTCAAAGCATGCTGAGTGGATTACTGGACAAACATTTAGCATCAATGGCGGATATAGTATGATTTAATAATTTGGAAAAGCTCAATGATAAAAAAAGACATAATCCATCCAATTAACGATTTAATTGAAAAACAGGCAAAAGAATTAAAAAATAAAATTGCATATGCTGATGAAACAGAAAAAATTTCTTATGAAAACCTTAATATTGAAACAAAAAGCTTATCCTTTCATCTCAATGAAAAAAAACTGAACTATGGTGATGCTGCATCAATAATCCTTCCTAATTCAGTAAATTGGATTGTTTCTTGTTTTGCAATTATACGATTAGGTTGTTTGGTTGTTCCCATAAGCTATGATTCAACATTATCTGAAATAGAATATAAATTGAACGATTCAAACACGAAAATTTTAATCACGACAAATGAAATTAAAGATAAAATTAAAAAACAATTAGAGTTAAAAAATGAAATACAATTTATTACTGTTGATCATCAAAAAGCAGATTTAAATCTCACAAAAATAAGAAAGATAAATCATCAATCTATTTTATTAAAGGACGATATTAATAAACCCAGTTATATCCTTTACACTTCTGGGACAACAGGTCAACCAAAAGGCGTTTTACTTACAACAAGGGGAATGCTTTGGGTAATAGCATCATGCTGGATGCCAATCGCTGGTTTAAATGAAAACTCAAAAGTTTTATCACCTTTACCTCTTTTCCATTCATATGCATTGAATTTAAGTGTACTTGGAATACTAGCTGCTGGAGCATCAGAATTTTTGCTACCAAAATTTTCACCTATCGATATTTTTAATAAAACTAATAAAGAAGAATTTAATTTTCTACCCGGTGTTCCGACAATGTTTCATTATCTTCTATCGACCGGAAAAAAAGATAACTTAAATTTAAATAATATAAACAAATGTGTATCTGCTGGAGCTATAATGCCCGCTAAATTAAATTATGATTTTGAAGAATATTTTAAGTTAGAGCTTTTAGATGGCTATGGAATCACAGAAACTTCAACAATGGTAACGATGAATTGGTCTGGCAAAGAAAGAAACATGGGATCATGTGGTCTGCCTTTACCTGGTATGAGTGTAAGAATTGTTAATGATAACGACCTTGATGTAAAGCCTGGTGAAGAGGGTGAATTAATATGTAGAGGTCCAAATGTTATGATTGGATATCATAAAAAGGAAAATGAAACAGATAAAATTTTAAAAAATGGTTGGTATTATACAGGAGATTTAGCAAAACAGGATTTAAATGGTTTTATTACAATAACTGGAAGACTTAAAGAAATTATCATTCGAGGAGGACAAAATATTTCCCCGACAGAAGTTGAAGAAGCTATTTTGAAAAACTCAAAAATTTTAGATTGTGCTGTTGTTGGATTAAAACATTCAGAACTTGGTGAAATTCCAGCTGCTTTTGTTATTTTAAAAGAGGGTGAAACTTTTGATGAAAATGAAATTAAAAATTTTTGTACCAACGAATTATCAAAATATAAAATTCCTGATATTGTAAAAAAAATTGATTTTATCCCAAGAACTGGCTCTGGTAAAACTATGCGATATAAATTAATACAAAATTACGAAGAAAAAAGTATTTAAAATGAAAACCTATAATGATAACAATAGGTTAAAAATAAGTTTTAAACTTAATGATGAATTATTACAAAAACAAGTAAAACCAAGACAACTTTTAAGTGATTTTTTGAGATTTGATTGTGGAATGACTGGTACTCATGTTGGATGTGAACATGGTATTTGTGGAGCATGTACAATATTGTTTAATAATGAACCAGTAAGATCTTGTTTAATGCTAGCTCCTCAAATAGATAATGGTGAAATAACTACTATAGAAGGTATATCAGAAAATAGTACATATAATGATTTAAGAGAGGCATTTAAAAAATATCATGCCCTTCAATGTGGCTATTGCACACCTGGATTTTTAACAACAATAATATATCTTTTAGAAAAAAAACAACATCTCAGTGATGAAGAAATTAGAAAAAAATTAAGTGGTAATATTTGTAGATGTACTGGTTATACTGGCATAATCAAAGCAGTTAAAGAAGTTATGGCAAATAGGTTTAAAAGATCTATAAATGATTGATTTAGGAACAACATTTTTATCTTCAGTTGATCGTTGTCCTGAAGCAATAGCAATTACCTATCAAAACAAAAATCTCAACTATTCTAATTGGTTGAATAAAATTTCAAGTTTAGCAATCTCGTTTAAAAAAATGGGATTAAAAAAAGGTGATAAGTTAATAACACTTTTACCAAATACTTTTGAGGCGTGTACAATTCACTGGGCGTGTCAACTAACTGGAATTGTTATAGTTCCAATAAATTGGAGAGTGAAATCTGAAGAGATAAATTTTTTTTTAGACAATTCAAATTCAAAATGCATAATATGTGATGACAATTCTGAAAAAGAAATACAATCATCTAATTTATCAAATTCTTTAATTAAAATTTCTACATCTTCACAAAGTTCAAAATATGAAAATTTTAAAAGTTTAATAAACTTGAAAGTGATATTTGATTCATCAGAAGCAAAATATACAGATTGTTCAATTATTCTATATACTTCAGGTACTACTGGTAAACCAAAAGGTGTTCCAAGATCTCATTTTGCAGAGAGAAGTTCTACAATAGCACACATCGCACAAAATAGATATGAAAGATATGAATCTACTTTAGGTGTGATGCCCTTATATCATACGATGGGTGTAAGATCTTTATTATCTATGACATTAGTAAATGGTAATTTTGTTGCTCAACCTAAATATAACCCACAAGAAGCCATAGAGTTAATTAATCAAAATAAAATTTCATCTTTATATTTAGTTCCTACGCTTTATCATGATTTGATAAACTCCCCCTACTTTAAAAAAGAAAAATTATTAACATGTCATAAGCTAGGATTTGCTGGAGCACCAATGACAGACGGGTTAATAAAAAAAATAAAGAAAAGCTTTTCAGCTTCTCAATTAATAAATCATTATGGCTCTTCTGAAATTTATACCTTTACAACAGAACCTAACGCATTAAACAAACCTGGATCTGCAGGAAAGGCAGGAATAAACCAAAATATAAGAGTTGTTAAGATAAATTCTAAAAATATTAATTCTAAAACAAAAATAAATGAAGAAGGTGAAATTATTGCATATATAAAAAATGATGAAGCTTTTGAAGGTTATTTAGGAAGACCTGATGCTGACAAAACTTCAATTATTGATAATTGGTATTTTACAAAAGACACAGGGTATTATGACGAAAATGGTGATTTGTTCGTAACTGGAAGGGTTGATGATATGATTATTACTGGTGGAGAAAATATTTTCCCAATAGAAATTGAAAATGTCATTTCATTACATCCAGATGTTAATGAGGTAGTAATAGTTGGACTAAAAGATGAAAAGTGGGGCCAAAAAGTTACAGCTTTTATAAAAAGTAATAAAAAAATTAATTTTAATGAATTAGATGACTTTTGTAAAAAATCAGATCTATCTAATTTTAAAAGACCAAAATCTTATGTTTTTATAAAAGAGATCCCAAAATCTCCAACAGGAAAAATTTTAAGAAGAAAAATTTTAGCTGGAGAATATGAACTAGACAATTAATATCAAAACTATAATAATCTTATTATGAAACGAAAACCACATATTGAATTTGAATTAGTTTCTAATGAAGAAGGCTGGGAAACTCCTTATGGATATCCTGAGGGCATTAAACAAAAAATCCTAGCATCTGATTTAAATGAAGAAACAAAAACTGGAAGCAGATCAAGATTATTAAGATTTGATTCAGGTGTTTATACAAAAGAACCTTTTGTGCATGATCATTGGGAAGAAGTTTTTTTAGTTTCTGGTGATTTAATTGTTGGCAATGATGAACAAGGAAATGGAGGAAAAATATTTAACAAAGCAACTTATGCATGTAGACCACCTGGAGTTTATCATGGTCCATTTAAATCTGAGAATGGCTGTACTTTGTTTGAATTACATTATTACAAAAATGATGAGGAATTTTAATGATTAAAACTGGAAAAGATCATTTAGAACAACTTCGAGATGGAAGAGTTGTATTTATTGGTGATGAAAAAATTTCTGATGTTACAAAACATCCATCATTAAAAAGAGCAGCTAAAACCGTTGCAGGACTCTATGATTTAAAACATACCAAAGAATATAAAGATCACTTAACCTATGAAGAAAACGGAGAGACTTTTTCCACATGGTTTATTCAAGCTAAAAATAAAGATGACTTAAGGAAACGTTCAAAAGCTCATAAAATCATCGCTGACCAAACCTCTGGAATGATGGGAAGATCAATGGATCACGTTGCAAGTTTTGTGACTGGCATGTCAACTAGTACAGATATATTTGATAATGAAAAATATAAATTTAGTGATAACTTACTGAATTATTACGAATATATGAAGAAAAATGATGTTTTTGCATCATACGCTGTAGTGCCTCCGCAAGCGGCAAGAAATCCTGAGTTTTATCAAAAAAGAAATTTGCCAATTCCAACTTTGTCAGTGGTATCAGAAAATGATAAAGGTGTAGTTATATCAGGTATGAAAATGCTTGCAACTAGCGCAATTTTTGCAAATGAAATTTGGATTGGAAATTTAATTCCTTTGGCACCTGACCAAGTAAAACAATCAATAACCTGCGCAATACCGTGTAATGCAAATGGACTATCTTTGTGGATGAGACAGCCTCTTTCAAATCATTATGACAATCAATTTGATGCACCTTTATCTTGGAACAAAGACGAAACAGATGTCCTGGTAATGTGCGATAAAGTTTTAGTTCCTTGGGAAAGGATATTTGTTAAAGATGACGCAATACAAGCTAGAGAAATATACTTTAAAACTCCTGCACACTGTTACGGTAATCATCAGTCTAACGTAAGATATTGGTCAAAAATGGAATTAATTGTTGGCCTCTGTTATAAAGTCGCAAAAGCCACTGGCGCAGATGAAGTTCCTTCTGTTAGAGAAACTCTAGGCAAAATGTCAGCTTTAGAGTCAACCCTCTCTGGAATGATTTATGGACAAATTGAAAATGCCGAGAATTGGCCAGAAAATTTTAAAACATTTAATAGACGTATAATGTATGCAGCCTTAAATTTTTGTACTGATAATTACTCGATGATTATTGATGAATTAAGAACTCTATGCGGTGGTGGTGTGTTTCAAATGCCTGCGAGTATTAAAGTCATGAAAAATAAAGAATTATTAAATGACTTTGAAACTTATTTCCAGACACCTCAAATGAATGCTTTAGACAGAATGAAATTATTTAAATTAGCATGGGATGTTGTTGGATCAGAATTTGCCGGAAGACAACTACAATATGAGAAATTTTATGCTGGTGCCTCATTTATTATAAGAAATCATAACTTTAGAGAAACACCTTGGAATCATTTTGAAGATGTAGTTGATAAAGTAATGAGTAAATATGATGTACCTATAAAGCACGATAAAGCTGCAGAATAATTTTACAGAGGTATGTTGTGAAGATATCAAAATTTGATGGATTTAGAGTAGAAATTGATGAAAGCAATCATAGAGCTGACATAGTTTTGTCAAGACCTCCTCTGAATGTAGTTTTATTTTCTCAAAGAAAAGTGATGGCAAACCAATTTTATGAACTTGATAGAAATAAAAACATAAGAGTAATTGTTTTAAGAGCAGATGGTGATAACTTTTCATCGGGCGGAAATATTGCTGGCTTTCTTGAAGAAACACCTGAGGATCTATCAATGTTAGCGCAAAATGTAATGACACCGGAAAAAATTAAAAAACCTGTAATTGCTGCAATACAAGGTTATTGTTTTGGAGTTGGTTTTGAGTTTTCCCTTGCTTGCGATTTTAGAATAGTTACAGAAGATTCTCAATTGTCACTCCCTGAAATGAAAATTGGAATGATACCTGGTTCAGGAGGATCTGCAAGATTAGCTAAAATGATTGGCATTTCAAGAACTAAAAACATTATTATGCGTGGAAAAAGACTATCTGGTGAAGAAGCTTATCAATTAGGCATTGCTTGTGAAATTGTAGAAAAATCTGAACTTGAAAACATGACAAAAAAAATTGTTAAAGAACTTATAAGCGTATCTCCATTAGCTCAGCGAACAATTAAATCTGTTTTAAATGCAACTCAAAATGCAACTCTTCACACTTCCATAGATCTTGAAGGCGAAGCATATGGAAGATTAAGAAGTTCTAATGATTTCAAAGAAGGCGTGGAGAGTTTTTCTGAAAAACGCCCTCCTTCCTACAAAGGAAATTAAAATAAATGCTTGAAGACCAACCTATTGATTGTTTTATTGGAAATAATATAAGTAGAGTCGAAGATGATAAACTTCTGAATGGGAAAGGACAATTTGGAAGTGATACGCCATTTAAACCTAATGCTCTTCACGCTGTAGTTTTACGATCAGAACATGCGTCTGCAAAAATTAAAAAAATAGATTTTTCGAAAGCAAGAAAACTCAAAGGTGTTCACAGTGTTATTACTGGAAAAGATTTTAGTAAAATTTCAAACCCACTTTTATCTGTAATAAGAACAGAGTTTAAAACTTGGTGTTGTGCTGTTGATGAAGTACATTACGTTGGTGAACCATTAGCCATTATTTTAGCAAAATCTAGATATGTTGGAGAAGACGCACTACAACTTATTGATGTAGAGTATGTTGTCAACCAACCAGTTATTTCTATAAAAGAAGCAATTAATACAAAAACAAAATTTGTTCATAAAAAAAATTTTAAGTCAAATGTAGTAAGTGATAGAAATTTTGAATATGGCAACCCAAATAAATTTTTTACAAAATCTAATAAAATTGTTGAAGTTGAAATAGAGTATCCAAGAAATAGTTGTACTCCTTTAGAGGGATTTGTTGTTCATAGTGAATATGATGCCGCAAGCGGAGTTTATGACGTAAAATCAAATTTTCAAGGTCCTTTTAGTTTACACTCTGTTTTATCTCGTGCACTTAAAGTTGAAGAAGGAAAACTAAGATTAATATCTTTTGAAGATTCTGGAGGAAGTTTTGGAATAAAACAAGCTATAATGCCTATGATTATTTTAACGTGTTTAGCTTCAAAACTTTCAAATAAACAAGTAATTTGGGTGGAAGATAGATTAGAACATCTCACTGCTGCTTCTTCAGCAACAGGAAGGTTAACTAAACTAAGAGCAAGTATTAATGAAAGAGGACTTATTGAAGCTTTAGATTATGATCAAATAGATGATGTTGGAGCCTACCCAAGGGCCCCTGAACCAGCATCACTTTATAGAATGCATGGAAATCTTAGTGGTGCATATAAAGTAAAAAATATCAGATGTAGAAATAGAGTAGTATTAACAAACAAAACTCCATCTGGTCTGAACAGAGGTTTTGGTGGACCTCAACATTATTTTGCATTAGAGAGATTAGTTCATCAAATTGCTGTTGAATTAGATTTAAATGTACTTGACGTCATAAAGGTTAATCTTCTTGAAAAAAAACAATTTCCATATAAATCGCCCTCCGGAGCATTATTAGACTCAGGTGATTTTCAAAAACTTGTAAGAAAAGTTGTTAAAAGTTCCACGTATAAAAATATTTTGAAGAAAAAAATTAATGCGATTAAAAACGGCAAAATTTATGGCATTGGATATTCTGCAATAATTGAACCTTCGATATCAAATATGGGGTATGTCACAACAGCTTTGCCCTATAAAGACAGAGAAAAAACTGGACATAAAGGAGGAGCATTAGCATCTACAAGTGTTTCAATTGGTCCGACAGGAAGTGTTTATGTGACATGTGATAGCTTGCCACAAGGTCAAGGTCATAAAACAATTTTGTGTCAAATAGTTGCTGATGTATTTGGAATTAAAATTAATGATGTTTTTGTTAACACAACTCACGATACACATAAAGATGCTTGGTCAATAGCTGCAGGAAATTACTCAAGTAGATTTGCAGGAGCTGTAGCTGGCTCAGCCTTTAATGCTGCAAACAATCTAAAGAAAAAACTACAAAAAATTGCAGCAAGTCAACTTAATTGCAAAAGTGAAAATATTTTATTTGATAAAGAAAAAGTTTATGACAAAAAAAATTCTGATAATTACTTAAATTTCAAAAGACTTGCTGGCATACCTCATTGGTCTCCTGGAAATTTGCCAGAAAAATTAAGCCCAAGTTTGAAAGAAACTGTTTTTTGGGGTAATGAAAAATTGAGACCTCCTAATGAAAAAGATGAGATTAATGGATCACTTGCTTATGGTTTTGTATTTGATGTGTGTGGCATTGAAATTGATCCAATAACATCTAAGGTTAAAATTGATGAATATGTTACAGGACATGATGCAGGAAAAATTATTAACCCACTGCTAGCAAATGGTCAAATATATGGTGCATATGCACATGCAGTTGGCGCATCTCTTTTAGAAGAGTTTAAATATAATGATAATGGAAGTTTTTTATCTGGTTCCTTTCAAGATTATCACTTGCCATCAACATATGAAGTTAATGAACCTGAGATAATTCATATAGAAACGCCAAGTCCATTTACTCCTCTTGGTTCAAAAGGCCTTGGAGAAGGAAATTGCATGTCTACCCCAGTTGCTATTGCTAACGCTTTTTCAGACGCCTTAAAAATTAAAAATGTTAAACTTCCTCTAACAAACACAAAAGTTCATCAATATTTAAACTTAAATAAAAATGAAAAGAAACCTAAACATATAAATAAAAATATCAATTTCAAAAATTATCCAATAAATGGAACTGGAGAATTTGAATTGAATATTGATCAAAATAAATTGTGGGAAAAAATATTTGATTTTAAAAATTTAAAAACAATTATTCCTGGATGTAAATCTTTAAAAGAAATAACAAAAAATAATTTAAAGGGAACAATTCAACTTAATATTGGACCAGTCAAAGGAGAATATTCCTTCAATGTTTCTATAAAAAAAATAAAACAAAATAAATCTTTT
>CACMZO010000018.1 GCA_902618195.1 uncultured SAR116 cluster alpha proteobacterium | reverse complement strand
AAAGTTATAGAAAAAATTGTTAATTTTATTTAAGGTATTTTGTTGAGGAATTAATGACTAAACTTAGAGAAGAATGTGGTGTTTTTGGTATTTTTGATGCAGAAGAAGCTTCAGTATTAACTACACTTGGCCTTCATTCTCTTCAACACAGAGGGCAAGAGGGTGCTGGAATTGTTTCTTATGATGGAAAAAAATTTTATAACATTAGAAAAGAAGGTCTCGTTGGTGATAATTTTAATGATAATGAGGTTCTATCCAATTTACCTGGAAAACATGCAATAGGTCATGTTAGATATTCAACAACTGGAGAGTCTAAAGCTGAAAATTTACAACCTTTATTTGCAAACCTTTCTTTAGGAGGCTTTGCATGTGCTCATAATGGAAACCTAACAAATACAGATTCTTTAAAAAAAGAATTAGTGTCTAAAGGTGCTATTTTTCAAACAAGTTCAGATACAGAATTAATTCTACAGCTTGTAGCACGTTCACGACAAAAAAAACTCATAAATAAACTAATTGATGCTTTGAATAAAATTAAAGGAGCATATTCATTAGTTATCTTAACTAATAAAAAGCTTATAGGTGTAAAGGACCCTCTTGGAATACGTCCTCTTGTTTTAGGATCTTTAAATGGATCATATGTTTTAGCCTCTGAAACGTGTGCGCTTGATATAATCGGTGCTAAATTCATTAGAGATATAGAAAATGGAGAAATAATTTCTATTGAACAAAATCATATTCAATCTTTTAAACCATTTAAAAAATATAATGAAAGACCTTGTATATTTGAAAGAATTTATTTTGCGAGTCCAGACAGTATAATAAATGGAAAAACAGTATATACTTATAGAAAAAAATTAGGTGAACAGCTAGCCATAGAAAATAAAATTGAAGCTGATGTTATTGTTCCTATCCCAGATTCTGGTGTATCGGCAGCAATAGGTTTTTCTCAAAAATCAAAAATTCCATTTGAGCTTGGTATTATTAGAAGTCATTATGTTGGGAGAACATTCATTGAACCAACACAAAACATAAGACAGCTTGGTGTTAAACTTAAGCATAGCGTAAATAGATCGTGTATAAAAAATAAGAAAGTAATATTAATTGATGACTCAATTGTTAGAGGAACAACTGCTAGCAAAATTGTAAATATGGTTTATGAAGCTGGAGCAAAAGAAGTTCATTTAGGTATTACATGTCCACCAATAAAATTTCCTGATTTTTACGGTATAGATACCCCAAAACATAAAGAGTTAATGGCTTCAAATTATAATTTAGAAGAAATGACAAAAATTGTTGGTGCTAAGTCGCTCTTTTTTCTCTCATTAAAAGGTACATATGTTGCTATGGGATACAAAAATAGAGATAATGAAAGTCCACAATTTTCTGATCATTGTTTTACTGGTGACTATCCAATTAATATAGAAGAAATACAAAATTTAAAAAATGAATTGTTTGACTAAGAAAATTTCTTTCATTTCTGGTGCCACATCTGGATTAGGAAAAGAGTTGTCAATTCATTTAGCAAGAAAAGGCTATCATGTTTTAATACATGGTAGAAATCAAAACAAACTCAATTCTTTGTATGATGAAATAAAGTCTTTAAATGGAACATCTACAATTATTAATCTTGATTTGAAAGATTATGGAGGGATAGATAAATTAGGGTATGAAATTTTTAAAAAATATAAAAAATTAGATTTATTAGTCATGAATGCCGCCATCCTGGGAACCCTAACACCCTTATGCCACCAAGAACCCAAAGAATTCGAAGAAGTTTTGAATACTAATTTAATTGCAAATTTTAGACTTTTAAGATCACTAGAATTAAGTTTAAAAGAAAGCAAACATGGAGAATTATGTGTTATATCATCAAAATTAACAAAAGAACCAAAACCATTTTGGGGAGCTTACTCTATATCTAAAGCTGCATTAGAACAAATGATTTACAATTGGTATTTAGAAAATAAAAAAACAAACGTTAAGGTGTATATAATTCATCCTAAACCTATAAACACAAAACTTAGAAAAGCTGCAATGCCTGGTGAAGACAAAAAAAAGAATCAAACCCCAACAAATGCAGCTCTAAAATTATTTACTATTTTAAAACAAAAAAATGATCAAAATGAGATAATTACTATTGATTTGTAAATGGGTTTAAAGTCTTTTTAATATCAATCAATATGTTTACACCTTTGAAGTTAAATGTTTTTTTTAAGTTATTTTTAATATATTTAACATACGACGTAGGAATATCTTTAGGATATGAACAAAAAATTATAAAACGAGGTGGCAAAACTTCTACTTGAGAAATATATTTTAATGAGTTTTTTTTTCCTTTAACCATTGGTGCTGGATGTTTTTCTGATATAAACTTAAACCATTTATTTAAATCTGACGTTGATATCCTATTATGGGAATTATCATAAACATTTATTATATCTTCAAGTAATTTATCAATACCATAATTTTTTAAACATGATGTCGTTAAAATTTTTACATCATTTAATTGTGATAAAGAAATTTTAATTTTTTCATTAAAATACCTTTTTGAATTAATTTTGTCCTCAATTAAATCCCATTTGTTTAAGGATATTACAATAGACTTACCATAATCTATTGCTCTCTTAGCTAAAATTAAATCTTGTTTATTTAATTTATTTGTTGCATCTAAAACTAAAATTACAATATCTGACATCCTTATGGCTAACATACTTTTAGATACACTTTGTTTTTCAACAAAATCATTTACTTTTGCTTTTCTTCTCATTCCTGCTGTATCAATCAATGAAAAGCTTTTATTCTTATAAGAAAAAGGTATTTGAATACTATCTCTCGTTAATCCTGCTTTTGAACCAGTAACTAATCTTTTATGACCAAGTATTGTGTTAATTAAGGATGATTTACCAGAATTCGGTTTCCCAATAAATGAAATATTAATTTTACTTTTATTGTTGATTATTGAAGGAACTATATTTTCACTATTTTTAAAGTTTTCAATTTTTATTAGTGAATTATAAATGTCATCAAATCCCTTTTTATGTTCTGATGAGATGTATATGATTTCTTCAAATCCAATTTTAATAGCTTCTTTTTCTGAAAATATATTATTTTTTGCATCAGATTTATTTACTAGATGAATAACATTTTTTTTTGTTTTTCTTAAAATAGAACTTAATTCAAAGTCATATGGTAAAATACCTGAGGAGTAATCGGTTACGAAAAAAACTAAATCTGCTTCTTCTATCGCCTTCAAAGTTTGAACTGTAAACTCATCTTTATTAAGAGCTTTGTCTACAATGCCTGCTGTGTCGATTAGATTAAAACTTATATCATAAAGTTTTACTACTCCATAATTTCTATCGACTGTCACACCACTTACATTTGAAACAATGGCTTTTTTCTTTCCTACAAGCGCATTGAATAATGTTGATTTACCCACATTAGGTCTGCCAAAAATAGCTATATTAAACATAACAAAATTAAATTATTTATATACTTTCAAATCACCATCTGACGTGAGAATAATCAATTTATCTTCAATAAATATTGGTTCAGTTCCTAAAAGATCAAAATTTAGTGATTTTAAAAATTTACCATCTAATGGATTAATTATTTTTAGATAACCATTGCTAGAAAATATGGTCAATTTATTATCAATTAAAAAAGGTCCCATAAAATTAATTTTTTTCATGTCCTTAAAATAAAAACCTTCTTCAATATTTAAATCCAATTGTTTCATCCATTTAATTTTTCCATTTTTAGCGTTCATAGCATATATAATGTTACTATTATCAATTAGAAATAAACTATTTCCTGACACAATTGGACTATTCCCTCCACCAATTTGAACTGACCAAATAAGTTTTAAATTATTTAAATCATATGATGCTAACGTCCCTGAGTGAGAGATTATAAAAATTTTATTATCTGATATAATAGGATTTGCGATGATATCATTATTTCTAAAAATTTTTGCCATTTTTTTATTTGGCTGAAGATAATCTGAGAATATTAATTTCCCATCACTGATATTCAATATATGAAATAAACCATTAAAAGCTGGATTAATAATTTTATTATCATGGATTATTGGTCTAATATTTGAAAATATAACATTTTCACTATCGCCTAATTTTTTTTTCCATATTAGTTTATTTTTTAAAAATGCTAGTAGATTATTATTATAATCATTTGCTAATAAATAATTATCTTTAATAGAAATATTTCCTCTAAAAGGAAACTCATTTTTAAATTTCCATTTAACTTTTCCATTTTTTTTATTTAAAGCAAATATTAAATCTCCTCCATTATGAAGAAATAAATTATTACTATTAAGTTGCACAACAATTGAACCAAGATTAGGAAAATCAATTTGGTTAGAAAAAATTTGTTTTTTCCAATTTATTTTAAAACTATTTTTATCTATTGATGTAACGTTACCATCAGTATTTAATATGTATATGTTTTTGTCATCAACAACAGGATTTGCTAACTTAAAATATTCGTCTGATATTTCTTGATCAGTATTTTTTGAAAATATTGTTTTAAGAGGTAATTTAAGTCTAATATTTGGAATTGAATGAGTGTCACTTCCCCCCTTTTGAAACCAATAATTATTTTGAGTAACTTCATCAATGTTTATAGAAAAATCTGTTGAAGCCATAGATTGACTTGATAAATGTATATCTATTTTTTTTCCTACAAAGGGTTTAACTTCTTTATCAGAACACGAGAAAACTAATACAAGCAAAATTATAAAAAGAAAATTTAATGCTAATTTTATGTTATTTAAAATAAATCTCATCTATTGTACTTAACCTATTTCTCTGATTATTTGATATATTATTTTGTTTCAACAGCTTATCTAATTTAATTTTTGCAGTTTTGGTTTTCTTATTTTCTATCAAATATAGGATCTCTAACTCAGAAGCAATTGGTTGAAATTGACTCGGACTAGTGAGAAAGGGTTTTAATGAATTAATTTTATCATCATTTTTGATATTAGGTGAATTTGTAATTTTAAGTATTAAAGCATAATCTTTATAAGATTTATTAACATTATCTAAGCTTATAATTTTATCATAATACATTTCCATAGATTGAAAGTTTTTTTTGATCAAATTTATATTTGCAAGTTTAAAATATGATAATACCGTATATCCTTTATCAGCATCTTTGATTAATTTCTTAAATAAAACTTCTGCATTTTCATAGTTTTTATTTTTAATCTCTTGAAGCCCCTCAAAATAAAGAGTTGCTATTTCAATTTTTTTATTTTCTTGATAAATTTCTATATATTTAAATGTCACAAAAGACAAAACAAATATTAAAACAAAAGAGATGATAAATTTTTTATATTTAAACCAAATTTGCTTATATTGATCTTTTCTAAGATCTTCTGAAACTTCATCAAAAATATCCGCCATTGTATTCCTTAGCAAAATTAAAAGTTAAATACTTGATAAAATATTATAGATTCTTAAAATACTTATATGTGGAACAACTAAATTATGCAACAAATTATATCAAAAGGTTTCAATTATAATAATAAACATAAAGTATTTTTTTCAAAATCAGAATTACAAATAATATTACAAACTTACAGCAAACAAGTTTCTTCTGGAGTTTGTAGAGACTATTCTATTGATCATAGTAAACAAAAAGCTATTTTTTCTTTTTTTCGAAGTACTTTTGACAAACCTATATTTCAAATAGAAAAAAAAAATAATGTTAAGAGTAAACTTTTATTTGATTTCAGTATAACATATAAACAAAAAACAATAGAAACCAATGTTTCACTCTCAAAAATTTTAAAAAGATTAGACAAAAAATTTGAATTTTTTCAAAGAAATAAACAAGGATAATTATGGATAGAATGACAATAAAAAAAATTGAAACCTTTTTTAAACAAAAATTTAACAACAAAAAAATTAAAATTGAGGGTAGAGCAAATAAAAATGATTCTGCAGATGTTTTAATAGATGATGAATTTATTGGTGTGGTTTTTGAAGACAATGAGGATGGGGATACATGTTATCAGTTTAATATGACAATTTTAAGTGAAGATGTTGACTATTAAATTACTTTCCAAGAATTGCAAGAAAATCTCTACTTATATCTTTTAGAATGCTAAGATCTATGTCAAATTTATAGAAAACATATGATATTCCAGCAACAAATAATAGAAATAAAAAAAACTTAACACCTTTTTGGCTAGGTTTAACTTCGTTTTTCTTAACACTCTCCTGCATAGATTGCAATTTTGTAACTGTTTCAAGTTTTTCTACTCTTTGTGTTAATTCTAAAATAACTTCAACAGACTCATTAAATTTTTTGGCAAGTAAATCAAAAGCTTTCTCATTGGTTTCAGCTACTTTATTTAGATTTTCTTTTAACTCAGATATTTCTGAATTTATATCAAGCTGAATGTTATTTTCTAAATTATTATTATTTACTAAAACTTCATTTTCTTTAGTTTCAGTTAAAACTACATCATTTTTAATTTCATTATTTTCCGGTTTTTCATTATCATTTTTTTCATTAGATTCATTAACTACTTCACCGAAATTTTTTTGTCTCATTGATAAAATTTTACTCTTTAAATCCTGATTATCACTCATAATTATTGCCTTAATATAACTAACGACAAATTTTTAAAATTATTTTGTCTTTATTAAATTTATGTCCTTCTTTTTCTAACATGTATTTTTTTCTTTTAATTCCACCTTCGGCACTATAACCACCTAAACCACCATCTTTCCTAACAACTCTATGGCATGGTATTTCTGGTATATAAGGGTTTTTCCCACAAGCACTGGCAACTGCTCTAAAACTATTTGGATAACCAATTTCCATTGCTAATTCTTTATATGTTAAAACCTTGCCTTCAGGTATGTTGGCTATACCGTTCCAAACCATCTTTTGAAATTTTGTACCAACATTAAAATTATATTTTTTCATAAGTCTTCAATTAACGTGCCAATTTCATTTATTATAACATAGAATGTTAAAATAACTTAATATCAAAATTTTTACTCATTTGATGAACTATTAAAGTAGAAAATAGAGTTAAAACTATACAAATCAAAATTGTTATCCAAAATCCAAAATTTTTTAGACAAATTGGGAAAATTAAAAACATAGGAACAGTTGCAATTAAATATGTAAGTGTATAAGTCATATGATTTGAAATTTTTTCTGTGGAAGCATTTTCAAAATGCATCCAAAAAAGTATTAAAAAAGTTGTAAAAGGTAATGCTGCTATTAATCCACCAACTCTATCATTAATTTTAACAATTTCAGAAACGATGACTATTATTATTGCAGTTGTGATTACTTTTAGAGAAATAAATAACATTGTTTGATAACTATAATTTGATCCAATTGATTTTTATATTGTGGTTTTTTAAAAATTTTTCAAGATCATTTATATCTAAACAAATAGTTCTATCATTTACAAATGGATGCAAATACATATATTTAAATTGCTTTAAATTACAATCACAAAAAAACTGAACTTTATTTTTTTTACCATTTAACATACAAAAAGGTGAAACTGCACCAGGAAAAACACCCAAATTCTGATATAATCTCTCTGGAGAACCAAAAGATAAGCGATCTGAATTAATTAGTTCTTTTAGAAATTTTAAATCAACATTTTTGTCTTGTTCACATGTAAATAAGAAATTATTTTTCTTTTTATCTCTTAAATAAAAATTTTTAATATGAACAGCATTATTATTAGTTGGGAAAATTGAATTTTGTTGTTCTTTAGTTTCTTTTACAGAAAAAAGAGGTGTATGACTATATAAATCAAAATTAATATTATTTTCACTTAACAAACGAATCAGTAAATCGGATGAAATTGGTAAAAGGTCTTGAAATTTCAAAGTAGCGTTAGACATTTTTCAATTAAAATATGAAAATAAAATTATTACTTTTATAAATAATCATCATCAAGCTGATCATTGGATAGAACAATATATAATTCAAATTAAATTGATGTTAATATATTTTATTCATATTAAGAAAGAAGTTTTAAAAAAACTTTTGAACTAGCATTTGCTTGAGCTAGAACAGATGTTGCAGCATTAGTTATAATTTGTGCTCGAGTTAATTTTGATGTCTCAAGGGCAAGATCAGCATCTTGTATTTTTGATAATCTTGTTTTATTTACAGTTTTTAAATTTGTTAGATTATCAAGCTTATGGTTTACTCTGTTTTCGCTTGAAGCAATTTTTGATCTATTATTTGCTACAGTATCAATAGCAGTATCTATCAAAGTAAGTGCTGAATTTGCATTGCTTATTGATGACATTGAAATTGTGGATCCAGCTGATGGAGAACTTGTAGGAGCCTGCTCCGTTAAGCCCAATTCAGAAACATTAGTTCCTGATATTTTTATAACATCGCCATCATTATGTGAAAGTGAAATTCTACCCTTAAAAGTTACAGAAGCTCCTCTTGCAATTGTTGCATCAGTTGCATCTGTGTGTGAAGCAAATAGATGAGTTGCTGTTCCAGAGTGTCCAAGAATTATATCTGCACCACTAGAACTAGATATTTCTAGATATCCATCAGAGTTTGCTGCAGCCCTTATATCACCAATGGCTGCATTATTTATTTGAGTTATAACATCAGAAATATTTGTAACACTTGAAAAATCAACAGTACTTCCATTTATAGATACTTGTGATGCCGATGGGATATTTGAAAAATTAAGGTTTACAGTAACTAAATTAGATCCAGCTGCTGTTACATTTGTTGACGATGTTATGGCATTTATAGCAGTAGCTTTTGCTGCTGCCGAAGAATTAATAGATGTTCCAACTGATGTATCATTAATTTTAATGTCATGTGAACTCGTTAAAGCATTAGTTGAAACAAGCCCCGAAGTAATCACTGTTGATGAATCGATTTCATTAAAACCAAAATTTGCTAAATCTGAAATATTACCTGAATTTGAAGCATAACTATTATTTTTAGTCATAGGTTCAATTTTTACAAATGTTCCATCATTATTTACTAATTTAAGATACCCTAAGTATGTTCCAGCTGTAAAACCTGCATCAGAAGGTGCATTTCCAGCAATTACAATATCATTTCCGGTTGTATTTGATAATTTTATTGAATTGTCTGTGTTAAGTGTTGCTGTAACACCTGACGCTTCTTGGTTAATTTCAGTTACCAGATTTTGCATACTAGTTTGAACTGAGATTGTATTTCCGTTAATTGTAAATGTATTTGACATACTAAGTGTATTTTTTACTGCTGATGTCAATTCATTGAAAGCAGTTGCCACAGCGTTGTGAGTATTGGAGTTTGCATTTATAGCTGTAGCAAGGGCTGAAGCAGTATTATTGCCTGATGTCAAATCTGTTGTTAATGTCGAAGCTAAAGCATTTTGACCATTTATTTTAATTTCATTTGCCGATAAATTAGAACTGCTGTAATTAACACTAGCTACTCTACCACTTGTAAACTCTTTAACTCCTGAAATAGCAGATAGATTTAATGCCGAACTATCTGAATCTTGCAAATCAATATCTAACACGTCATTTTTATCTTCACCAATTAAAAAGGTAACCTTTTTTGTTGAACCATCTAATAATTTTATATCATTATATTTGATTGAATTTGATATACTATCAATTTCCGCAAGATAAGCATCTACCTCAGTTTGTAATGAGGTCCTATCTCCGGATGTTAAAGATGAGGATCCCCCTTGAACAGCGAGTTCTCTGATTCTACTTAATAAATTATTAATCTCATTTAATCCCGAATCAGCCGATTGAGTTAACATAATAGCTTGTCCAGCTGTTGTTATAGCTTGAGATATACTGCCAATACTTGCATCAATTCTAGATATTTGACCCATTTTCCCAGGTTCATCGCTTGCTCTATTTATCCTCTTACCTGAAGATAGTCTTTCTGTTGCTTCAGTAGTTTTTTTTATATTCTCAATTATATTTTGTCTGATATAAGACGTAGTTGTAGTATATTGTCCAACGTTAAACATGTTTGCCCCCACAAAATCTTTAAAGTTACACAACATTAACGACGCAATATTTAAATTGTTTAGTTCTTTTTTAAAAATAATTTAATTTTTTGAATATGCTGCCATTTTGTCTAGAATTTTAGTATTATTCTTTTTATAATTGATTAACTTATCATCAAGAATTTTAGTAAATTTAAAATTTTCATTTAAAATAATTTTCAATCTTTTTTTATAGGCTTTTGCATGATCTTTATTAATACTTAATATTATTGATCTTCTTTTTTTATCTAAGCTTAAGATCTCAGAAAATTTATTGTCATAAATTAAATCTGAAATTTTTTCAGATAAATCTTCAAGTTCATTTAATTTTTTTTCTAATTCAATGAGCATTATTTTTTTTTAAATTTTTCCAGGCGTCTAATATATCTTCAAGTGCTACAATAGCTTTATTTAAACCTTCTTTTGCTTTATTAAGCAAAGTATTAATGATTTGAACTCTACAATATTCATAAACTTGAAATAAATTTTGAGCAATTTTAGGTGCTTTATCGAAATCAAGAGAAATCTGTAAACTATAAATAATAGTTAAACCTTTTGATGCATGTTTTGCTTTAATTGCTGCTTTTTCTTTTTCTGTTTTTTTTATTTTATTAACATTTTCTGGTATGATATTTTTCATTGAAGATAGTAGATTTTCCATCAGAAATTGTACTATCTCGTACTGAGATTTTGAAGAATTTAAAGCTTGTTGAACTTTTTTATAGGATAATACATTTAACTGGTTACTCATTTTTTATTTTACATCTCATACAAAATTATTTATTTATAAGTTATGATTAATACTCAGACAAATCCGATTAGTAATGTAACCCAACCATCTGATTACCATTATAACAAAGTTAATACGCAGCAATTTGCAAATGGTATGCCAATATCTGAAAATAGTATTAATCAGATTGAGCATTCTTTTCGCCAATTTAATAATCTTACGCCAAGATATATGAAAAATGTCTACTCACCATCTCTTTCACCTTCTTCAGGATCAACTACTGAAAGTTTCTTAAAAGCAAAGGCTTTGTTATCGTCAAATTTCCGACATAATGAGAAAGCAACTCGTTATCAAATGATTAGTGAAATAGATTTAAAGCTTTACAATATGCAAAAAACAATAGATCTATTCATATAAATATTTTTAAAACTATTTTGGCATAACAATTGCACATTCACTCCGAATAAGGAGATTATTATGCCAACAGTAAATTCTAATATTGCTGCAAAATATGCTTTAAATAACCTTAACAAAACAGATCGTGAACTCACTTCTGCTATGGAAAGGTTATCCTCAGGCAAAAGGATTAACCATGCGGGTGATGATGCAGCTGGGGCAGCAATTTCAGATAGAATGACATCTCAGATTAAAGGTTTGGAACAATCTGCTAGAAATGCCGCTGATGTAATATCTATGGCTCAAGTTACAGAAGGCGCGTTAGACGAGACATCTGCAATTCTACAAAGAATTAGAATGTTGGCGATACAATCAGCCACAGACTCTTATAATGCAGAAGAGAGAAGCTATTTAGATGCTGAAGTAAAACAATTATTGGCTGAACACGATAGAGTTACAAGAGACACTACTTTTAATGAAATAGCGGTTTTAGATGGTACATTTGCTGATAGAAGATTTCAAATCGGTGTCCACGAAAGAGAATTTGCTACTTTGTCAATTTCTTCAATGAGATTAGGTGCTCTCGGTGCATTTAAGGTAACAAGTGATACAACAGATGGAGAATATGGCACAGATAACACAAGTGGCACTAATGATGCTAGTACAGCAAATAATTTAGCAGCAAATGCTTATGCAACAGATTCAGTAAGTAATGCTAATTTAGTTCAAGAAGAAGAATTCACTATACATGGATCATTAGGCAGTAAAACATTAACAACAACTGCTGGATCAACAATTAGAGATGTAGCTATATTAGTTAATAATGCATTTGAAAATACAGGTGTAAATGCACTTGCTTCTACACAACTTAAAATTGAGGCAAAAGCATTTGGATCTGACAATACTGGATTAAACAGTGTTGCGTTTACGATTCAAGGTAAAAATTCTACAGCAACAGCGGTTTCAGCAAATATTACATTTGGAGCAACTACTGGCACATCTGATTTGTCACAACTTAGAGATGCAGTAAATAACTATACAACAACTACCGGTATCTCAGCGACCTTATCAGCTGATAAAACTAGTATTATTTTAGTTCAAAATGAAGGCTTTGATATTAAATTAGGCGATGTAGATTTTGCAGGTGACACAGCTGCTACAGGGCCTAGAAAAGCTCTAGTTGTAACAAGCTTAGATAATGACGAGATAGCTGCTGGAAGTTCAGTTATGTTAACAGATAAAGCTGCAGTCACTACTGACGCTGATGATGTGGTTGCCTCTGCAAGTGGTAGCGCTGGTACAGCCATGACACTCAATACTTCTGGTAAAGCTTCTACAACTGCTGCAGCATCTATAGCTGCAAGTCAAGCTGGTGGTGGTTTTAGTAGTGGAGACACATTAGCTTTAGTTAGTGGAGCAACTTCATTAACATTAAATTCAAAAATTAGTTTAACTTCAGGTGGTAATGACGCTGCTCGTAAAGCAACAATAACCGGAACTGACATTTACGGAAACACATTAACTGAAGAAGTACCATTAACCAATGCCGATAAAGCAACCAGTACAAAAATTTTTAAAAGTGTAACTTCAATATCTGTTGATGGTGCACTTGGTGGTACTATTCAGGCTGGAATAGAACAGGC
Source organism: uncultured SAR116 cluster alpha proteobacterium (assembly GCA_902618195.1). Classification (GTDB taxonomy): domain Bacteria; phylum Pseudomonadota; class Alphaproteobacteria; order Puniceispirillales; family Marisalimonadaceae; genus TMED54. The sequence continues at coordinate 11,897 of CACMZO010000018.1, read as the reverse complement.
AGTCCATGCTACATCATCCCTTGTAACAATAACAAGCACTACAGGTGATGAAAGTGGAGTATTATTCTCAATAGTCGGGAATGACCTGGATGGTAATGCACAAACTGAGGTAGTTAAAGGTCCAACTGCTGGTGCTACGGTAAGCGGAAGATTAGTATTTAGCACCATTTTCTCAGTAACACCCGATACTGCTACAAATGCAGCAGTAACAGTAGGTCTTAAAGGTGCTGACTCAGCTATTGTTTCAGGTCAATTAGAATTTTATGCTAGTAATAGCTTCACTATTCTTGGTGAAGAAGAAAAAAGTTTATTTGAGTCATCTCCTGGTGCAGCATCTCTAGATAAATTAGAGGGTGTAACAGTTAAAACACGAAAAGATTCCATTAATGCTTTACGTGTCATTGATAGATCTCTTGATAGAATTCATAAAGAAAGAGCCAAGTTAGGTGCTTTGATGAGTAGGATGGAAAAAGCTATAGATAATTTAACAAATGTCGCTGTAAATACTGAAGCTTCAAGAGGTAGAATAAGAGATGCTAATTTTGCAAAAGAATCAGCCACTTTAACGAAAGCTCAAATTCTTCAACAGTCTGCTCTAGCAATGATTGCCCAAGCAGGAAGAATTCAACAAAATATTTTAACATTACTTCAAAATTAATTTCACAGTTCCTCCACAAAAAAGCCCCCACATGGGGGCTTAGTTCTTTTTTTATCATTATATCTAATATCTAAACGCAAATTTAAATGGCACTTTAATTGCAGATTTATAATCATGAGCACCCCAGGTTTACAAAACAAATTTTTAAAAGCTAAATTTTTAACTAATAAAGGCCAAACTTTTGATGCAATTAAATTGTACGAAGAAATCTTAAAAAAATATCCAAATAACTCCCAAGCAAAAGATTCACTAATTATATTAAAAAAAAAATCATTAAATCATATAACTGCAAATTTAATTAAAAAATTAGAAGTTTCTTATGAAAAATCTGAATTTTTTAACGCTTTATATTACTGTGAAGAAATTTTTAAACATGACCAATCTAATTCAAAAGCTTGGAGCATATGCGGTGCAGTTTATACTAATTTGAAAAATTTTAAAAAAGCAATTTTTTGTTTTAAAAAGTTTACTGAATTAGAACCAAAAAAATTTTCAGGTTATTATAATTTAACTTTAGCTTATATTAAATCAAACTTATATTTTGAAGCTTTAGAAACTATTGAATTAGCTCTAAAAATTGATGAAAAATCATCAAGAGCATTTTATACTAAAGGATATATACTAGAAAAACTTAATAGTAATAAGGCAGTTGAATTTTATAAAAATGCATTGTCTATTAATCCTAATAATGTCAATGCATTATTAAAATTAGGTGACATATGTCAAAGTAATAAAAATTTTAATGATGCCATTGTGTTTTATGAAAAAATTATCTCAGTTGACCCAAAAAATTATATTGTTTTAAATAATAAAGCCACTGCTTTACTTGAGTTAAACAAAAAAAAAGAAGCAATAAAAAATTATGAACAAGCATTATTGATAAACCCTAATTATTCAGATGCAATAAATAATCTAGCGCAAATTAAAAAAAATGAAAAAAATTTAAATGCATCCATTAAATTATTTAAAAAAGCAATTGAATTAGAACCAAAAAACGGTGATGCTTTTAACAATTTAGCAAATACAGAGTTGGAACAAGGAAGTATTGAAGAAGCTATAGAAAATTATAAAAACGCTTTAGCATTAAACTCAAATAATAAAATAAATATCTTTATAAATTTTTACCAAATTATCATTCAAAGCAATGAGATGATGAAAAAATATGAAGAAGTATATAAAAATTTTTTAAAGATATATCGAGATCAACTTTATCTTAATCCCTTATTTTTAATCTTAAACTCAATTCATAATTTCATAGAAAATAATATTAATAAGGTTAATAAAAATCTAAAAATAATAGAAAGTTTAAATATTAAAAATTCACTTATACTTAACGAAAAAGAAAGAAAATTCTGTAATGCATATTTCATTTTTTTAAAAAAAATCTCAAAATACAAAAACTTGAAATTAAAAGATAATTTCGACTACTTTTATCATATTGGTGATAGTCATTCTTTATCATTTAATCAAACACCAATAGAAATTGATAATATGAATTATGTGATCAAACCGATGTTGATAATTGGAGCAAAATCTTATCATTTTGCAAATGAACATAATAATCATTATAAAGCTTTAGTAAGATTTAACCTAAATAAATTACCCTTAAAGTCAAAAATATTAATTTCTTTTGGTGAGATCGATTGCAGATTTGATGAGGGTATAATCTTAGCTGCAAAAAAACTTAATGTTAAGATAAATTGTTTGATTGAAAATACAACGAAATTTTACCTTAAGTGGTTTTTTGAAAATATTAATCAAAAAGAAAATTTATTTTTTCTCAATGTTCCAGCACCTGTATATAACAAAAAAATTGATCCAAATTTAAATAATAAAGTTGCCTATGTAGTGAAAAAATTTAACTTTTTTCTATCTAAATTTGCTAAAGATTTCAAATTTAAAATTATTGATGTTTACAGATATACTAATAAAAATGACTTTTCAAATAAAGTATTTCATATTGACGATTTTCATTTAGATAAAAAGATTTTTGAAAAAATCTTATATCAATTAAAAAATGAATTTGAAGAAAAGTAATTATATCTTTTAAATAAATATTTGAATATAAGATTATTCATTAAAAAAAGCCCCCTTTTGTGGGGGCTTGATACAAAATTAGGGGCTTTTTTCTTTTTAATTAGCTCTGTAAAAGCGCTAATAAACTCTGCTTAGAAGCATTTGCTTGAGCTAACATTGAAGTTGCAGCTTGAGACAGTATTTGAGCTTTTGTCAATTTACTTGTCTCATGAGCGAAATCGGCATCTTCAATTCTAGATCTAGCAGCATCAGTATTAACTTGTAATGTTACAAGGTTACTAATAGACGCTTCCAATCTATTCTCATAGGCACCAAAACTAGCTCTGAACTCAGAAACTGTGTCGATAGCATCGTCTAATGAAGCTAATGAATTTGTAGCTGCTACAGTACTTCCTACATCGAGACCAGTTGCAGTTTGAGCTTTTTCATTTTGGGACTTGAAACCAATTTCATTAGCACCAGTGTCAGTGTTACTGTCCGCAACACCATCTTCTATAATAATAGAACCACCATCTTCAGCTGTTAAAGAAATTGTACCTCTAGCAGCGTTAGCACCAGTACCTGCACCAGAAGCGAAACCAAAAGTTGTTCCATCCATAAATGTTGCAGTTTTAAACAAATCACCTTGTCCAGTACCATCATCAGAGTCATCTAAATCTATTGTGGCTCCAGAGGCAGAGGAAAGTATTAAATTACCATTTGATTGATCATAACTAGCAACAACATCATTAACTCCAGACATTGCATTGTTGATTGTTGAAATCAATGTAGTAGTTGTTGTAACACCTGATAAGTCTACTTCCACTCCAGCAATAGTTGTTTTATCATGGTTTCCTATAGTTGCACCTACTAAGTCAACAGTCATTTTAATTTTAGTTGCTGCAGTTGCAATTACACCATGTTCAGAAGTCTTATCATTAATCTGACGAACTTTATCTTGAGCACTTACATTACTTGAAGTTTGATCATCAAGTTCAGTGATAAGTACACCATTAATTTTAAGTCCATCAGTACCAGTAAGTTGAGAATTACTTACTGCTGCACTTCCTTTCACTGTTACACCCACACCGTTAGTAGCATTTACAACTTCATTTAAACCGATATTGTCTAAATCGCCTACAGTTCCTGACAAACCAGCATAACCATTTTCAGAATTACCTGCTTGTATAGTAATAGGTTTATTATTGACTGATGTTAATTCAACAAATCCACCATATACATCGTTTGCAATACCGAGGACTGTCAATCCACCACCACCAGTAAAGGCAATTTGGTCACCGTCTGTATTAGATAAAACTACAAAACCATCTGTATCAATTTTTGCATTAATGCCAGTAACTTCGTCATTAACAGCATCAACAAAATCTTCTTTAGTTGCTCTAGATTTAACTGTTGTTCCGTTTATAATAACGTCAGCTGCTGTATAGGATGTTGTTGCAGCTTTAATTTCGTTGAAAGCTCTTGCCACAACGCCATGAGCACCTGTGTTTTCGTTAATTTTGACTTCTAATGCCTTTGCTTGTCTTTCGTTTGCAGCGTTAGAAGCATCAGCTGCGCTTATATCTGTAGGTGTGCCATCAATAGTTGTCGCATCCAAATCAAAATCTGTAGCTGAAAAGTTTTCACCGTTAATTTTGATATCTTCTTTTGCGATATCTGTTGTTCCAAAACCTTCCATTCTTGCAGTAACAATTCTACCAACAGAAGAAGTATTTGTTTTTCCTATACCTAAAGCTTCAACATCTGTTTGCTTAAGCGCGATATCTAAAGCATCTGTTGCATCAATACCAATTTGCATAGTTACTTTATCATTAGAACCATCTAATAATTTAACTTTGTTAAAATTAGTTTTACTTGAAATAGAATTAATTTCTTCTGCTAATTGATCCATTTCTGCCTGAATTTGAGATCTATCAGATTGATTTAATGTGCTATTACCTGCTTGAACAGCTAATTCACGCATTCTTTGAAGAATGTTCTCTATTTCACCCAATGCGCCTTCTGCAGTTTGAGTTAGAGAAACAGCATCATTACCATTTCTAATTGCTTGGCCTAAACTTTTAACTTGTGCAGTTAATTTAGACGCTATTGCAGAACCTGCAGCATCATCAGCAGCATTATTAATTCTTAATCCTGATGATAATCTCTCCATTGCAGACTGCATCTCTCTTTCTTGCTTCGACATATTTGCCATAGCAATAAGAGATCCCATATTTGTGTTTACACTTGTCATTTAGTAACTCCTTAAAAGATTGTTACTAATTGATACGACCTAATTCAAATATGTTTAGTTTTAATATTTATTTTGAAATTAATCATCATTATTCATAGCTTTGAATAAATTTGTTAAATAGTCACCAGTTGATTTCATACTTGTTACAGCTTGTTCCATTGCTGTAAATTGCACCATATAACGATCTCTTATAGATTCATATTGTGTGTTTAAATCACTTAACATTATATTTTGAGAGGAGATATCTTTATTAAGTCTTGAAAGCCTATCGGAAAGAACACTATTTGATGAACTTAAGATATCATCAATATAATCTGTCATTTTTGTTATAATACTTTCTCCATAATATACTGAAGCATTTGACCCTAATCCAGTATATTGAACTTTCATACCTGCAGCATCGCCAGATGTAACAGAAAATATATTATTTGTTATATCTGCAGACATACTTACACCATCTAGCGTTGCAGAACCAGTAACACCAGTTGTCGTAATTCCAATACCACTAAATCCAAGTGTAACATTCCCTGTAGTATTAGTCCCTGGAGTAATAGAATGAATTGTTCTAAAGGTCTTTGAACCTAAAACAGTTGCACTTGCTCCCGGACCAGTTATTACTTCCGTTTGAGTATTACCACTCATATCTGTACCTACAACTGTAAAAGAAATAGAGCTTTCATCTCCTCCCGAACTAGTAATACTTGCTCTTGTCCCTGAAGCATCTGCAAAAGTAGCTAATGTTCCAACTTCTACAGAAGATGCTGCTGCATTTGTTGATATTTGTGTAACTGTTCTAAATGTATTTGTTGTTGTTATGGTTGTACTTTCTGGTCCAGATATATTTTCAGTTAAAGCATTACCATCAATGTCAGTCCCAGTAATAGTAAAAGTCACTCCCGACAAATCATTTGAAGAAGTAATAGTTACTCTAGAATTAAGTCCACTTCCAGCTAATCCAGCTTGTCCTCCATTAATTGCAAGATTACCTGCACTTCCTAAAGATGTACTTGTGACTAAACCATTTGAACTTGTTGCATTAACTGATGATCCGTTTAATGTTAAAGCTGTGTTTGCTGTACCCGATTGAGCAGCAGCTATATTATCTGTGTCAACAGAACCATTCATCTTCAAGAATGAGTCAAGATTTGTTCCAATTGAATTTAAAACTATAGATGATGAGGAACCTTTTGATGCAGACTTAATTGTATAACTTCCATTATCATAAGAAACTAAAACTGATTTACCAACTGCTATTAAATTACTATCAGCATTGATTGCAGTTTGAATTGCAGTTGCAAGTGCTCCTTGTGAACTATAATGCGAAGATGGTATAGTTATGGAACCTGTTGAAACTCCATCTACTGTAACTTGGATAGTGTTATTAGAACTTGTAACTTCCGGTGTTGTATCAGTATCGACTAATCCAGTTACTGCTCCAGCAACATAAGCTGTCATTAAGAAAGAATAAGCCCCAGCTTTTGGAGGTTTATTTACACCTCCTGAAACACTTAACAAAGTTGAAGAGGAAGAATACATTGAATTAAATATTGCATCTAAGCTTGATGGATTATTTTGGAGTTCTTTTTCTAAAATCGATTGATTTAAAGATAAAGTATTGTCTTTTTCAGTTCTTACTCCAAGGTTTGATAGATGAACACTATTTGGACCAAATCCTGTAAGAGCATCAGAAGTTAATCTTTCAATCCTTTTTTTAACTGAATTAATTACAGGATCTGAAGCCAACTCTCCTGCTTCTTCAGTTGAAGACCCTCTAAATGTCTTATTATTTAAAATTTTTCTTGCAGTATTAACTGAATCTACAAAACTTTGTAAGTTTTCTTTAACGGTTGCAGTGTCAACAGAAGATGTTAATTTTGCAGCAGATGAAACAGTAGAAATTAAATTTACCTGATACCCCTCAAATAGATCAGTTATATTATTTGTTGTTCTTGTTAATGTAATACCGTCAACATTTAATGAGGCGTCTGTTCCTGCGATCTTTTGTTTTGCGCCATTTGTTGAAGAATTATCTATTGAGGACAACCCTGATCCTGAAGGACTTTCTGTTGCTGTAATTCTCAATGCATTTTCTGCTCCAGTAGGAGATTTTATAACTAAATTAAATGTTCCGTCACCAGAACCAACAATACTAGCTGTTATGTCATAATTTAGTGCATTTATATTATCTCTCAAACTAGATAGAGTATCTGTTGACGAAACAGTTAATGTTTTAGAAGAAACTGTAGAACTAGCAACAAAACTTCCAGATGACCAATCACCTCTCTCTAAGTTAAGTGTTCCAGCACCTACAACAGCTGTAGTTGAAGAAAAGCCTGAAAAAGCTAAAGTTTGTCCAGCAGCTAAAGTGCTTACAGTAATACTAGAATCTAATGATTTAGCAGTTGATGGATCAGTAATGCTAATGGTTAAAGATGTACTATTTGAAACTGGTTTTAATGATGTCGTTCCTTGTAAAGTTTTTATAGACGTAGATAAATTTGAAAGAGCATTTTTTACTTCTCCAATCGCTGAAATTGATGTTGTATTTTGATTAATTTTATCTTCAATTATATCTTTTTGAGGTATTTTTTCTGCATCAACTAAACTATCAACAATTTGAGTTATGTTTAATCCACTACCTTTGGAGTTTAATGTGCTTAAATAATCTACAGCCATTTGAATTCACTAATCTAGTATATATACGACATAAATCTGCAATATTTATGCCATTAAACAGACTAAAAAATTCATAAATATAGGTCATTTGAAAATTCTTTTCGTATCAACTATTATGTATTATTGGGTAGAAATTTGATTAGCTTTATAAAAAAAAATAAAAATTCCATAGTTGAAAACTTTGCTTTAATTTTTACTGCTATTATTGTTGGAATTATAGTTTCAGTAGTTGCACAATTACTCATAATTGCTGCCAAAAACATTTTTCAATTTTTATTTTTAAATGACAGTTTTTCACTAAGAGCCAATATTTTTGGATTTGATCTTAATTTATTGCCGTTTTTAATTTGTATTCCGGCTTCGTTATTAGTGGGCTTGTTATTAAAATATTCTCGCTTAACTAGATGGTATGGCCCTGCTGACACAATACTTGCGGCCCACCATAAAGCTGGAACATTAGATTTGAAAGGTGGTTTTATATCTACGTTTGCTTCATTTATCTCTTTAAGCGGTGGTGCATCAGTAGGTATTTATGGACCATTAGTCCATTTTGGAGCAACTATATCGGCTTTTTTAAGAAGATTGAAGTTTATGCCCAAAATTCAGCATGACATTATAATCGGTAGTGGTGTAGCAGCAGCAATCTCTGCAGGCTTTGGAGCACCTATAGCAGGGATTATTTTTGCTCACGAAACCGTATTAAGACATTTTTCATTAAAAGCTATAACATCAATAGCTCTCGCATCAATAATTTCAAATTTTTCTGCTTACAAAATTGGGATTGTTACACCTCCTCTATTATTAGAACAAATACCTTTTGAACTTTCAGAGGTAATACCTGGTCTGATCATTCTTGGCCCTCTTGCTGCGATCCTAGCAATTTTATTCATGAAATCACTTCTTTATGCTGGATCAATTCCAAAGAAGTTTGGTATTTTAAACTGGCAAGCTCCAGTAATCGCTGGCATACTTTGTGGAATTTTTGGGTTATTCATTGATGAGGTTTTAGGATTAGGAACTAGTACATTACTTAAAGTTATTACCACGAATTTAGATCTTTCCTTTTTAGTACTCCTTTTAATATGTAAATTAGTATTAACAAGCTGTTGTATAGGATTTGGTTTTTTTGGAGGAACATTTTCACCTGCCTTATTTCTTGGAGGCATTTTAGGAGCAATTGTTTATAATTTTAATTTTTTTGATTTTAATATAAATTATTTAAGTGTTCTAGCTGTTTCAGGCATGGCTGCTGTCTCAAGCTCAGTTATAGGCGCTCCGATAACAGCAATTATACTTGTTCTGGAATTAACTGGTTCATACCAGTATGCAAGCGCATCAATAATCCCAATAGCTATTTGTACTTTTATTACAAGTAGGGTTTTTGGAAATAGTTTTTTTGACAAACAGCTTCTTTCAAGAGGCATTGCTATTTCAAAAGGAAGAGAACAAATTATTTTAAACGAAATTAAAATTAAAACTTTTGTTAATGAAAAATTTACAAAGTTCTCAACAGATATAAAAAGTTCTTCCGCGATAAAAGTATTTTTGCAAAACAAAGAAACTGAAGGGTATTTAATTTCTAAAGACAATGTTTTTTTAGGTAAAGTGAAGTTGATAGATTTAGTGAATAAAAAAGATCAAAAAATATCTCATTATATTGAACAAAAACCCATTATTTTAGATGCTGATTTAAGCTTATTATCTACAATAAAAATATTATCAAAATTTGTTGGAGAAAGTGTCCCTATTATAGATACAAAAAGCAATAAAATTATAGGAATAATATCTGAGAATGACGTATTATCTGCTTATTTAAATATTTCGCAGGAAATTAATAATATTGAAAAAAATTAAAACTAAACAATTTAGAATAATGTCGTTGAAATTTATATAATATTTCTTAGAGGACTAAAAATGAATTATTCTTTACCTGCAAAAAATTATATTGAAAATGAAATTAATTCTAAAACTTTAAGTGATAACCCTCACAAGATTATTTTTGATGTATTAAACGAATTGAAACATAATTTAATACTACTTAGTTACTGTTTAGAAAATAAAAATAGTAAGGATAATGTCAAATCAAAAAGTTTTTCAAAATCTTTAAAGGCAATATATATATTACAATCAAGTTTAAATATGAAGGCTGGAGGAGAAATAGCTGAAAATCTGTTCAAATTATACGACTTTTGTAGAACAACCATAATTAAATCTTTTACAAGACAAGAGCATGAAGAAATTAAAAAATTAATTCCCATAATTTCTGAAATTCTTGATGGCTGGGATAGCATAAAGTAATATAATCTTTTTTTTTTAGTGAATATTTCTTAAAATAAACAATACAATTTTCTTGAAAAAAAAATAATTTTGTAATACTAAAATTATATATATTTTGTCTATTATAGGAGATAAAATCTTTATGTTTTGTCCAGAATGGTTAATTGGTTGTAGCGCTGCATATACTGCAAAAGGATTTCTTTATTCTGAAAGCTCTATCAATGGATTTGCCAGAAAATTTTTTAAAGGATTGTCTGAAAAATATGAGGATGTTTATTTTGAAGAGATATCTGAAATTGCTGAAGGTATTTTACAATTCTTATCTGAAATCGAAGCAGGCGAAGAGGCTGTTACATACATAGATCAATATATATATAAAAGAATTTATTTTCAAAACAATGGATCTGAAAGAAAATTATCTGGGTTGTTTGCATCACCAACAAATGCGGAAAAGAAAAAAGATTATAATGTTAATAGTTCCATAAAAATTTTTAGAGCAACAGTTTTTGGTATAAGAAATGATACTATGCCAAAAGCACCACCTGGTTGGAACATTTCAGAACTTAATGGCAACGATAATTTAGATTGGTATATAGAATTAGTAGAAAAGCCGGTAGACGTACTTGATAATTTTTAGTTAAAATTATCTTATATAATCAAATAAGTTAAGTTGAGAAATTTTTACAAAAGCCTGTTGACTTGCTTGCATAGAAGTCATCATAGACTGCAGATTTGTTACCAAAGTCGACAAATCAGCATCACTTAAATCGCTTACATCTTTTTCTACTGCATTTTGTCTTTCAATTAATAGTTCAAATTGTCTTTCTAGGGAATTAACTCTTGCGCCAACAATTCCTCTGTTATTTGAAATATGAGCCTGAGCATTTACGATTTTATCAAGCTGCTTAGCTGGTCTTTGGTTGTCATCATATAAAGTTTGATTATTTGCCAAAAAATTACCTATTGCATCTTTTGTTCTAACCTCAATATAAGATTTTGGAGTTTTCTCAGCTCTTTCAACGCCATATACTGATAAATTTTTAATTTCTAATGGGCCGTTTTGAGAATCTGATAGAAGTATTGTTTTACCATCACTATCTAAGCTAGCAGTGATACCTGTAGTATTTATATATTGATTTATTTTATCGACAATTTCTGTTGGATTATCACCTACAATTTCAACTTCTATATTTTGAGTACCTAAGCTTCCTGTGAGTTCAAAAGACCATTGGCCTGGATTTTGGTTATAAATTGATAATTCTGCTTGAGCAATTGATTTTACACCATTAACACCTGCTGCAGCGGTCCGAATTGATGCACTCACATCTTCTAATAGTTCAAACACTGAAAAACTCTTTTGGTTATTATCTATTACATTTTGAAATACACTCCCTCCGTCTAAGGTAGTTTGCATGATATTACTTTCAGATATTGATAATGAAGAGACGCCTCTATCGCCATTATATTGTACTAAACCATTATAATCTTTTTCAAAAGGTAAAGTATTTGTTTTATATCCAGAAAACAGAAAACTTCCTGTAGAGTCTTGAGCATTTGCAATACTAAGAATTTCATGCTTCATTTCATCAATCTCAAGAGCAATTGATTCTCTATCAGTTGGTCCTAAAACATCACTTGATGCCTGTATAATTAATTCTTGCGCTCTTACCATAATAGTATTCAAATTTTGAAAGTTTTTATCAAGTAAACTGAGTCTTTCCTTTGAAGTTTCAATATTTTCATTATATTGCTTTATTTGATCTCTAATTACATTTAAACCTGACAAATGAACAGAACCTATAGGGTCATCTGAAGCTAAAACTATGTTTTTACCTGTTGAAATTTTATTTTGAGTTTTTTGAATTTCTTCGTTTAAAGAATTAAATTGCTTCAGTTGTTGTTGATTAAATAATTTAGTACTAACTTTCATTTTAACATCTTTTTTATTAGACTACCTCAATCAATGATTGAAATAATTCTCTTGCAGTTTGCAATAATCGTGCCGATGCTTGATAA
>CACMZO010000017.1 GCA_902618195.1 uncultured SAR116 cluster alpha proteobacterium | reverse complement strand
TCTGTCATCTGACAATAAAATATTTGCAAAAGTATTGGTTGCAAAATTTTCAGTTAGTCAAGAAATATGGGGTGAAGCAAAAAGTATTTTAGAAACTATTAAAGAAAGTGAAATGCCGAAAGAAGGATTTGAAATCTTAGCAGAGATCGCATCATCACAAAATAATACAAATGATGTAAGAACATATTTAAAACAAGCAGCTAATACTAAAGTTGGCTTTGGATACCTATGTAAAAGTTGTGGTTATGATAATGGAATAAATGATATATTATGTCCGAGTTGTAATGATGTTGGAACTATTAGTTGGGGTAATAATTATAATCAAAGACAATCTTCTACTTTAATTGGCATTAAGAAAATTGTTTAATTCTTAAATATCAAAGTAAGTTTTTAATTAATATAATTGTTGTTAAAGCTAGTATTAATCCAATCAATTTTATAAAGATAGAGATATTTTTTTTAATAAATTTTGAAAGACTATGTTGAATAAAAACTGAGACTAAAATGTACCATGTGACGTCAATTAGAGAAGCAAGAAAAGCTATATAAATTTTTTCTATAAAGATCATTTCTGGCTTTACGAATTGGCTAAAAATAGATGTAAAAAATAGAATAATTTTTGGATTTACTATTGAAGCTGTAATGCCAACTAAAAATGGATTTTTATATATCTCGGTTTTATTTTTCAAAACTGAGTTTTCCATTTTATAAGTTAACATTTGAAAACTTAAATAAATTAAAAATGCAATTCCAATTATTTGTATGCCGTTATATAAAATAGGACTTTTTATTAGTAATAACCCAATACTTATAGCTGTAACAAAAGCATATAAAAAAATTCCTATACCATGAGCAAAGGAAAATATTATGCCATTTTTCAAACCAAATGATGTTGTTTGGTAAGAAACTATAAGTAGGCTAGGCCCTGGTGACATTGCGCCAATTAAGCAGACAAGACTAATAGATAACCAATCAGAAAAAATCAATTATTTACCGTTAAAGGATAGTACTGCAAGTTTGAAATTATTTTGTCTCCATGCTTCATATAAAACTATGCTTGCAGCATTACTTAAGTTTAGACTTCTGTTTTGTTTTTTCATAGGTATACGTAGTTTGTTTTTAGTAGTAAAGGAGTTTAATATCTCTGAGGGTAATCCAGAGGTTTCATTTCCAAATAAAAAGGCATCATCAATTTCAAACTTAAGAGAAAATAAATTTTCTTTTCCAAATTTTGTAATAGCAAAAACATTATTAAATTTATTTTCTGATAAACAATCTTCTAAACTATCATATACTTTTAAATTAGATATTTCATTATAATCTAATGCAGCTCTTTTTAAATTTTTACTATTTAAGTCAAATCCAAGTGGTTTAATTAAGTGTAAATTTGATCCTGTATTTGAACATAATCTCATAATATTTCCTGTGTTTGGCGGTATCTCAGGATTAAACAAGATTATATGAAACATTTTTAATTAAGTTTTCCATTAATGACATAATTTAATATTTTAACTACTTGGTCATTATTTTTAACAACAGCTAACGCTGCTGCATCTATTTCTTTTAAAGCATGTTGGTGTTCGTCAGAGTGAATGATTATTAGAGACTTGTTTAGCGCGGCTGCGTATCCTGCATCAAAAGCAGCATTCCACTGCTTATACTTTTCACCAAACTTAACTATAACGATATCTGAATTTTCAATTTCTTTTCTTGTTCTAATTGCATTTAATTTAGCGCCTTTATTATCTTTCCAAAATTGGGTTTCTTCATTTCCTAAGATTTCTATGCCACAATTATCAGATGCATCATGATCAGTTACTGGGCTAGAAAAATTAACATTTAAATCATTTTTTTTTGTGAGCTGTATGATTTCATCTCTCCAATCAGAATGAATTTCTCCAGCCAGATAAATATTCAACATTTCAACCTCCTCTTATTTTAAATTAGGTATTCTAGACATCGTTATAAATAAAGAAATACAAGAAGCAATAGCTAAAATACTCATGCCAAATAGAATATAATTATATGAAACATTTAAATCTAGTAATTGACCTACAATAACTGGACCAAGGGCTGTACCAAAAACCATAGAGGATGTTGAAAGAGATCGAATAGAACCTAAGTTTTTTGTCCCAAAATAATTAGGCCAAAATGTTGAGCCTACAGTCATAGCTGCCCCTTGAGTTATTCCAAGAAAAATAAACCCTATAAATACGTAAAAATAATTATCTCCAATTGAAAAGCTTATTAAGCCTAATGCCATAGGTATAAGGTAATATGGTAAAAATTTCGAAACTCCAAGCTTATCGATTAACCATCCTGAAAAAATCAAAGCAGACATTGAAGATATTGTATATATTGGAAAAATGGAAAAATATTTTACTACATTAAAATTCTTAATATCTATTAAATGCATTTGATAGAAAAAAAATGCAGTAGAAAAAATTGGTGTAATTAATAAAGGTATAATAACTGACCAAAAGAGCCAAAATTTTAAAACTTCTTTTCTCGTCCAATGCTTATCATTTAGTCCAGTTTGTTCTATAACTTGATTTCTAGATGATTTGGGCGTCCTTTCAACTTTTAGAAGTGTTACTATAAACGGAAGTATTAACAAAAGTAAGACACCACCAAAGCTCCAACTAAATTTCCAACCAACAAATGATATAATAAATGTCATAATAATTGGAAAAATTGCTTCTCCAAGTGAAAATCCAAGTACAGATATTGAAGTTGCTTTACCTTTGTTTTGTCCAAACCAACGGCCAATTGCGACAGAGGGCAAATGAAATAACATACCTTGACCAAAAAACCTTAATCCAAAAATAATACCTATTAATATCCAAAGAGATGAATTCAATACCATTGTAAAACATAAAATTGATAAACTGATAAAAACTAATATAAGTAATTTTTTGAATTCATATTTATCAACTAATCCACCTAAAACTAACATCATGCAAGCAGATGCTAAAGTTCCTAGTGCATAGATACTGCCCCAGTCACCATGACTCAACTGGAAAAAGGACCTTATTTCATTAGCATAAAGTGAAATAAAAAATGTTTGTCCAAAACATGAAGAAAAATACATTAATGAACAAGCTAATAACCATTTAAAATTCTCAAGAAAAAACTTCATTAAGATTAAAATTTATTAATTTTTTAACTCTCCAATTAATTCTGGATTTATGTCTAAAAAATCATCAGTTGGATCACCAATTCTTCCATAGCCATTCCATACTCTGAACCCTAAAAGTTCCTTCTGATAATCGGAAAGTTTATTAAATATATTTCTCTTTAGTCCAAGAGAATAATTTTCTTGTGGTCTAAATTGTGGTCCACAGAAAGTAATTAAAATTGCTAGTCTTTCTTTATCACTTATATTAGCACCAGTTCCATGCCATAATCTTCCATCAGTAATGATGGCGCATCCTGGTGGACCTTCAGCAGCAATTGGGACAATTTTTTTATCTAAGTTTTTATTGGGATGCCTTCCAAATTTATGAGAGCCTGGAACAACTAATGTTCCTCCATTTTCAAAAGACATTCCATTAAGCATTATAAGTACATTCGAAACTACTGGTCTTGTAATTAAGTCATCATTTTTATTTACATTTTTATTTACTTTATAATCAAATTTTTTTCTTGTTATAGAACTAATTGGTAAAAATTTTTCATTTCTATTTACTGGGTCTGGATTCCACCATTGATCTGTATGAAGGTCCATTGCAATACCCCCGGGTTTTGCTATATTTGCATTATAACTTGAAAGAATAAATTTGTTTCCTAAAACAGCTTTAACACAATTTGTATAATTATGCATATCTAATACATCTAAAAAAATTCTTCCTTTATTAGGAAGCATCCATACTCTTTGATTAATTCCACCTTTTTTGGTGTTATCAAATTCACCCCATTTTTTTTCTTTGCTACCATCTTCATAAGCTAATTTTTGTTTTTTTTCAGCATTGGCTTGTTCAACTAATCTTTTTGATAATTCATTATTTAGGTCAGTAGGGATTGCATCTTTAAGTAAGCAATATCCCCACTCTTTTAAATCAAGCTTTGCTTTAGCTATTGATTTTGTTGCTTGAGGAAAACTTTTATTATTCATTATATTAACCCTAAACCTTTCAAAGCAATTTCAACTTTTTCCTTTTGAGTTTTTGTAGCAGGTGAGGTTGGTTTTCTAGCATATCCAGCATTTAAACCTTGTAACTTTTGAGCATATTTGCATAGAGATGGCATATTATCTAGGCCAATAGCATCCCAAAGTGGCATCAATTTTTGGTGGAGATCAAGAGCAACATCCCAATTTTTATTTTGAACAGCATTCCATAATTTTACAGATGGACCAGGAGCGGCAGTTAAAATAGCTGCAATTGCACCTGGTGCTCCTAGTTGATAAGATGACATAAGTAATGCATCTACAGCACTAAAGATAAGGTTTTTTGGATTAGCTCTTCTTATTAGATCTGCAAATAATTTCATATCTCCTGCACTCTGTTTAACTCCCAATACACCAGGAACTTCATCCATAATTCTAATAAGTAAATCTGGTGAAAGATAACACCAGGGAACCACATTATATATTAAAATAGGAACTTGGCACTCATCGTATATCTCTTTAAAATGATTAACCATGGCATCATCATCAGGTTTAAAAAGATAATGTGGAGGAGTTATTTGCAATGCACTTACATTTAAATCTTTTACTGACTTTCCTCTTGCTATAACTTCGGATGTTGAATTGGTTACAATACCAGCGACAACTGGTATTCTTCCATCAACAGAATCAACAGTAGTTTTCATCAATTTTATATATTCTTCTCTATCAAGAACATGTCCTTCTCCAGTGCTTCCGCCTGCTGCTAGACCATGTACACCGTTATCAATCAACCAATCAACCTGAGGTTTGACAAGGCTATAATCAATTTCACCGTTTTCTGAAAACGGCGTAGTAAATGGTGAAATTATTCCTTTAAGATCAGACATACATTAACTCTCCTAATAAAATATACTCTTATTGATAATCTATTTTTTTTTAAATATTATCATTACTGTTAGAGTTTATTATTATGATTAAAGATAAAGATGTAAATTCATATTTAAAAAAAAGACAAGAAATAGAAGCACCTAATCATCATGATCTTTTACCAACCCAGTTAAGAAAAGAAAGATTAAAACAACTAAAATTAGATAATTTGATTGGGCCTGAATTAAAAAAAGTTTTTGATACTCAAATTAAAAGTTTTGATAACTATCAACTAAATTTAAGAGTTTATATTCCTTTCGAAAATGAAAAAAATAAAAAAACTCCAATTATTCTTTTTTTTCATGGAGGAGGATTTGTCATGGGTAACTTGGATACTCATGATTATCCGTGCAGGTGTATTTCAAAATATAGTCAAATGATTGTTGTTGCAGTTGATTATAGATTAGCACCAGAAAATAAATTCCCAATCCCATATAAAGATGCTGAATGTGCTCTAAAATCTCTAGAATTTTTAAAATCTGAAAATTGTGATTTTAATAATATAATAGTTTGTGGAGACAGTGCAGGAGGAAATTTAGCTACAGTATTAAGTATAAATTCATCAAAAAAATTGCTTCCTAAAATAAAAGGGCAGATTTTGATTTATCCTTGGGTTGACTTTACATTATCCATGAGATCTTCAGATTTTAATTTGTCTGGAGCTACTCTAACAGGGGATACTGTCGGTTATTTTGCAAAACATTATTTAAGAGATAGAAAAGATGAGGTCAACTATGAAGTCTCTCCACTTTTTTCAAAAGACTTAAAAGATCAGCCAAATGCATTTATCTTTGCAGCTGAATTAGATCCTTTGTTAGATGAAGGTATCGCTTACTATAATAGATTAAAATCTTATGGAAATAATGTGATTTATAAACTTTATAAAGACCAACTTCATGGGTTTGTAACTAATTCGAAACATTTTCCAAAGGGTTTAGATTGCTTAAAAGAAATTTCTGAAAGTGCCAAACATTTAGTGAGTAATTATTAGATGAGAGTAGTTATTTATGGTGGTTCAGGCTTTATTGGTTCTTGGATAACTAAGTTTTTGCTCAATAACAATTTTCAAATTACAATATTTGATAAGAAAACTAATAAAGATTTTCTTAATCGTATTATTGGCCAGAATATTGAAAAAATCGACTTTGTTGAAGGTGATATTCTTGAATACGAAACTGTTTTAAAAACTGCAAAAGATCGTAGTGTTTTGATAAATTTAGTAGGTTTGATGACACCTGATTGTAGTAATAATCCGAGACTAGGTAACCAAATAAATATTATTGGTTCTATAAATGTTTTTGAAGCTGCTTTAGAAGCTAAATGTAATCTTGTTGTTTATACAAGTAGTGGTGGAGTTTATGGACAAAAAGATAAAATAAACCCTTTTCCGGAAACGCATTATGGCGCCTATAAATTAGCAGTAGAAGGTATTGCAAGAGCTTATAATTTAGAAAACAAATTAAATTCATTCGGATTGAGACCATTTGTTGTTTATGGTCCTGGAAGAGAAATAGGTGGTACAGCTAGTATTTCACTTGCTTGTAAGGCAGTCGCTGAAAACAAAGAGTATAAAATTAAATTTGGTGGTGGAGCTGGATTTGTTTATGTCGAAGATATAGCTAGTATAGTTTTAAAAATTTTAGAAAGTTTACCTGATGGTGCAAAAGTAATGAATATTAATGGAATTTCGGGGACGGTGGCTAATATAGTTGAATATTTAAACTCCTTTACAAAAAATAAAAAAATAACTTATTATGAAAATTCTCTTCCAATAGTTGATGAGATATTAGGAAATGGTCCAACCGATTTCTTTGAAAACTTTACTTTCACAGATTTAAAAACTGGGTTAGAAAAGACTATTTATTATTATAGAAACAATTTAGGGGAATAGATTTGAAAATTTTCAAATATTTAATTTTAGTTTTTGTTTTTGTTTCATTTAATGCTTATAGTAAGCCACCCTACACAGGATTAGTATGTACAGATAAAAATAAAACGAAAAAACTTGAATTTTTTTTCATGGAAAAAGGTGATAACGATATAAGAGTTTTTAAAAGAGTATCTGGACAATTTATGATTGTTGGGAAAGTTGTAGGCCAAAAACCAGGATCTTTTTCACTTTGGGAAGATAAACACTCACTTAAAGGATTAGATTTTGCCTGGCATTTAGATAAAATTACGGGTGTATTAAAGCCATTTATTTTGAGCTCATCATGGAAAAAAGTAACTACCTTACCTAAGCCATTAAATTGTAGAAGTGAAAGCTTTTGGTATTAATATAATAAAAATTAAATATGAAAAATAATGTGTCTTTGGGAATAACGCTGATGATATCAGCTATTTTTCTTCTTTCTATAATGGATGGCATTTCAAAATATCTTTCACAACATTATAGCGTGATAGCAATTAACATGTTTAGATATTGGTTTTTTGGAGCTTTATTAATCTTTTTGTCGTATGCCCCAAAAGAAAAGAAAATAAAATTACCAAGAACTAAATATAAATACATTCAAATATTAAGAGGTACTATTTTAGCTATTGAAATGTGTTTTGCACATTACTGTTTTTTAAAAATAGGACTGATAGAATCTCATGCTATCTTTGCAAGTGGGCCTCTAATTGTAGCAATTTTTTCACTAATTATACTTAATGAAAAATTTGGTTGGAGAAGATGGTCAGCAATTATTTTTGGTTTTGTTGGTATTTTAATAATATTAAGACCTGGATTAAAAGTATTTGATCCCATATCTCTAATTGCAGTTGGTTGTGCAATTGCCTTTTCTTTATATCAAGTTTTAACTCGATATGTCTCCGAAGAAGATGATTCTGATACAAGTTTTTTTTACACAGGCACCACAGGTCTCATTGTCTTAACATTAATAGGTCCATTTTTTGTAACTAAAATAGCTTTCATAGATGTTTTTTTTATATTAGCTGTTTGTTGTCTTGGAGCGGCGGGTCACTATTTAATGATAAAATCATTTCAAAATGCTGAAGCTTCACTTTTACAGCCATTTATCTATTTACATTTAGTTTTTGTGAGTTTTATTGGAATTTTTATTTTTGATGAAAATATAGATTTAGCTATTTTAATTGGATCAACTATTGTTATAGGAGCAGGCTTATATACTTTCTGGCGCGAAAGAATCGTCGAAAAGCAAATTGAGTAAAATCAATATTTAGTTGTCTAAATTATAATAATACCTAAATATTGTTTTACTAATCAATAACTTAAAAAAAAAATAGTGTTTTTGTTTAAAAACTCTTGCCTTTACTAGGTTTTTTTTTAACACTTATCGGCAGAAGTTTAAAACTTTTGAATAAACTAATATTAGGGAGGAATTTCATGAAGTTCAAAACTAGCCTATTTATAGGTGCTGCTGCTGTAGCAGCTACTAGTTTACTTGCTGTAACAAGTCATGCAAAAAATCTTCGTTGGAAGATGCAAAGTACTTGGGGTAGTCAGGTAGCTATTAACGGTGAATCAGCTGTTTACTTTTCAAATAAAGTTAAGTCATTATCTGATGGTAAAGTTCAGTTAAGATTCCATGAGCCAAACGCGCTTGTACCTTCTTTAGAAGTATGGGATGCTGTTAAAAACGGTTCAGTAGACGCAGGTTACACAACACCAGGATATCACGCAGGTAAGATCCCTGCTGTTTCTTACTTTACAGCTGTTCCATTTGGACCAGGTGCAAGTGAGTATCATGGATGGTTTGAGTATGGCGGAGGCCAGCAGTTAAAAGATGAGATCTATGGTGAGTATGGATTAAAGGCTCTTAACTGTCTTACACACGCTCCTGAAACATCAGGATGGTTCAGAAAGAGAATCAATTCTGTTGATGAATTAAAAGGTATGAAGATGAGATTCTTTGGCCTTGGAGCTATGGTTATGAACAAAATCGGTGTATCAACACAGTTATTAGCTGGTGGAGATATTTATCCAGCACTTGAAAAAGGTGTTATTGATGCAACTGAGTTTTCAATGCCTACACACGACTTAAGTTATGGTTTTTACCAGTTAGCTAAGTTTAACTATTTCCCAGGTTGGCATCAACAAACATCAATTGGTGAATTATTGATGGCCAAAAAAGCTTGGGAAGGGTTATCAAAGTATCAGCAAGAAGTCATCAATACAGCATGTAGAGATACAATGTGGTGGGCTCTTGTTAGATCAGATGCAAAGCAAGTTCCTGCTATGCGTGAGCTTGAGAAAAAAGGTGTCACTTTTGTAAAGTGGAAGCAAGCTGATCTTGATAAACTTAAAGCTGCTTGGTTAGAAGTTGTTAAAGAAAAGTCAGCTTCTGATCCATTATTTGCTAAAATCACAAAAAGCTACCAAGCTTTTAGAGATGACTACAGCATCTGGCAGAAGAATGCTTACTTAAACTAAGATTTTTTAATCTTAAATTAAGATTGAAACGCCTGCTAATCTAGCAGGCGTTTTTTTTGTTTAAAGTCTTGCAACATTAATTCATTATGATAACAATTATATATTGTCTATAATTGGAGGGCTCTATGGATGCTATGAAAGCAAGTGATAATTTAAGAGGCTTTGTTGACGCAGTTGCAAAACTATCAACTTGGGCATTAGTCCCTCTTGTAGTTATAACAATGTGGGATGTTATAGCTAGAAAATTTATATTTATACAAATATTTATGGTTAAAAATTTTGGTTCTATTTTTGAATCAACATTACTTCAGGAATTAGAGTGGCACTTTCATACTGTAGTCTTTTGTCTCGTGTTGGGTTATGGTTACATTAACAATAGACATGTTCGGGTAGATTTTTTAAGAGAACATTTTCATTTTAGAACTAAAGCCAATATTGAATTTTGGGGAAATATTATTTTTATGCTTCCTTTTACACTTACTTGCGTATATTTTTCTTTAATTTATATGTATGATTCTTATGTTATAGGCGAAGTATCAGCATCGTTAGTTGGTCTGTCACATCGATGGATAATTAAATGCTTTTTACCAGCTGGTTACTTCTTTTTATTTTTAGCCGGTGTGTCAGTGATGCTACAACTTTACGCAGTTTTATATCAAAACGTTACAAAAACATCATCAGGCGGGAAAAAACTTATGGTCGTTGAATGGCCAGAAGATTCGATTGGTTTAAGAGGATCTAAGTACGATAGATAGAATTTAGATATGTTTAACAAATCAATTTTTTTTTCTAAAGTACCAAAGTATCTTTATCATAAAGATAAAACTCCTTATTTCACAAATCCAAAGGAGATGACTTTAGTACAATCCCAATATGAATTATTTTCTTATGGGGTTTTAATTGGAACTATTTTTTCGTTTATAGGACTTGCAGCTTTTTTAAATTACAAAAGTTCTTTTGATTTTGTGTATTTAATATGGATGGTATTTTCATTATCTGTGTTAGCATCAATTCATTTTACTATTAAGAAAGGCATAATGTTGTGTTGTGTATTAATTTCAATAACACCTTCAATATTAGTGTCTCATCTTATTTATGATCAATTAATTGGTAATAAAAATTTTGTAAAAATGGTCTTATTATCAACTTTATTAATGTTTTTAATAAAGTACGCTGTAAGACTGATCAAAATTGTTTATTACCAAAACAAAAAATATAATTTAGTTGAAAGACAATAACTGGAGGATTTATGGAATTTGTCGACATTATCATAGAGTATTTGCCCATCTTTATGTTTCTTGCCATGGGAATATTACTTTTCATAGGTTATCCTGTTGGGTTCATTTTAGGAGGTGTAGCTGTAACTTTTGGTTTGATAGGTTACGGTTTTGGAGTTTTTAAGTTAGCAGAGTTTTTTAACTTCGTCCCAAGGATGTGGGGGTTTTCAGCAGAAAATCTAATATTAGTGGCGATACCATGTTTTATCTTTATGGGAATTATGATGGAAAGAAGTGGCATTGCTAACGATCTATTATTTACAACTCAGGTTTTACTTAGAAAAGTTAATGGCGGTTTAGCAATGGCGGTAACAGTTATGGGTACAGTTCTTGCCGCTATGACTGGGATTATTGGTGCTTCTGTTACTATGATGACAGCTTTAGCGCTCCCAACAATGTTAAAGCAAAACTACAGTCCTGCACTCGCCACGGGTGTAATTGCGGCCTCAGGTACTTTAGGAATTTTAATTCCTCCAAGTATTATGTTAATTATCATGGCTGATATTATGCAGGTTTCAGTTGGTAACTTATTCATGGCTTGTGTAACACCGGGTCTTATATTAGCCGGTCTTTATATGCTATTTATTTGGGTATGGGCTACAGTCGATAAAAAGGTTGCTCCTCCATTGCCAGAAGATGCATTTGATGTAAAAGGCGGAGAGTTACCTATGATGATATTAAAGGCTTTTTTACCTCCAGTACTTTTAATAGCACTTATTAAAGGTTCAATTTTATTAGGCTGGGCCACTCCTAGTGAAGCTGGTGCTGTGGGTGCTTTTGGAGCAAGTTTATTAGCTATAATTGCTGGTAAATTAAATTATAAAATGTTTAAAGGTGTACTTCACTCTTCAGGTTTAACAATTGCAATGGTGTTTATGATAATTTTATCAGCAACATGTTTTGCATATGTATTTAGATCATTAGGTGGAGATTACATAGTTGAAGATTTAATTGCAGAAGCTGGGTTAGGTTCATGGGGCCTGTTATTTTTACTTATGGGAATGACATTCCTTCTTGGATTTTTTCTTGATTGGGTTGAGATTACGCTAATCATCCTTCCTATATTTGCACCATTAGTTGCAAATTTAGATTTTGGAGATCACGTTACAACAGAAACTGGTTATGAGGGTAGAACAGATACATTAGTTTGGTTTTTGGTTTTAATGGCTATAAACCTTCAAACATCATTTCTAACACCTCCATTTGGCTTTGCTTTATTTTATTTAAAAGGAGTAGCGCCTCCAGAGGTTAAGACTATAAGTATTTATAGAGGGGTTATTCCTTTTGTAATTATACAACTTATAGGTCTTGGTTTGGTTATCTGGGATCCAGATATAGCTTTAACCTTATCTAAATTTTAAATACAAAATACTGAGCTAAGTGCTCGGTATTTTTTTTAGAGTTATCTATGGATAAAATTGGTATTTGTGGTGGAGGATTAATTGGTGCTAGTTGGGCCCTTGGTTTTTCAAGTAATAAATATAGGGTTTTTATTTATGATAATAGCAAAAAGGTTAGGGAAGAATTTTTAAATACTGTTAAAAGTCTTTACGAAGATTTATCAATACTTAAAGACATAAGTTTTAATGAAATTAAATCAAACATAGTTATTTGCGAATCAATTGAAGAAATATGTAAAGATGCAACTCTTATACAAGAAAGTATTATTGAAAAATTAGAAGAAAAACAAAATATTTTTGTGGAACTTGACAAATTTTCCAATAAAGAAACTATTTTAGCTTCATCATCTTCATATTTACTGCCTTCTGAAATTGGTAGTAAAATTAAGCACAAAGATAGATGCATTGTTGCACATCCAGCTTTACCACCTCATGTTGTTCCTTTTGTTGAAATTTGCCCTAATAAACAAACTTCAGATATTACAATCGAAAAAGCAAAAAAAATATATCAAAGTGCAGAATATATTCCAATTATATTAAAAAAAGAAATTGAAGGTTTTGTTTTAAATAGGCTTCAAGGAGCGCTCCTTAATGAAGCTGTCAGACTTCATGAAGCAGGATATGCTTCTATGGAAGATATTGATATATCATTAAAACATGCTTTAGGAATTAGATGGGCATTTTTAGGCCCATTTGAAATAATGGATCTAAATGCACCTGGTGGAATCAAAGACTCTTTTACAAGATATAGGCCTGGAATAAAAAAACTTGCAGAACAGCAAAACAGTATTCCTGACTATTCTGATGATTACATTTTGAAATTAGAAAAAGAACAAAGACTTAGATTGAAATCTTCTGATAGAGATAATAGAATTAAAAAAAGAAACCAATTAATTGCCTTGGTAAGAAAACTTAAACTTGAAAATGGAGAGTAAGAGATGAAAAAGAAAGTCATTATTAGTTGTGCCGTAACAGGTGCTATTCATACACCTTCAATGTCCGAACATCTTCCAGTAACAGCTGATGAAGTTATTGAACATTCTTTAGAGGCTCATAAAGCTGGTGCGGCCATTCTGCATCTTCATGCAAGAGATGAAGTAGATGGGCATCCAACTCAGGACCCAGCAGAATTTGATAAGTTTTTACCAACAATTCATAAAGAATGTGACGCAGTCATAAACATAACAACTGGTGGTGGGCCACAGATGACTGTTGAAGAGAGAATGCAACCATGTATGCATTTTAAGCCTGAATTAGCATCTTTAAATATGGGGACAATGAATTTTGGTCTATTCCCAATGTTGAAAAGACATAATCAATTTCAGCATAAATGGGAAACTGAAATGCTAGAGAAAAGTAAATCTTCTTTATTTAAAAATACATTTCAAGATATTGAAAATATAATGACCCTAGGTTATGAAAATGGAACTCGTTTTGAGTTTGAATGTTATGATGTTGGGCATATATATAATCTTCATCACTACCACAGAGAAGGAATGCTTAAAGGTCCATACTTCATTCAATTTGTTATGGGTATTATGGGTGGAATTGGTGCTGATACAGATAACCTTTTACATATGAAAAAAACAGCAGATAAATTATTTGGTGATGATTATGAGTGGTCTGTTGTAGGTGCAGGAGCCACCCAAATGAGGATGAATGCAACAGGTGCCTCTCTCGGATCTCATGTAAGAGTAGGGCTTGAAGATTCATTATGGGATGGCCCAGGTAAGTTAGCTCAAAAAAATGCAGATCAAGTTAAAAGAGTTAGGGATATTCTTGAAGGTCTCTCACTAGAAGTTGCTACATCCGATGAAGCGAGACAAATGCTAAACCTTAAAGGTAAAGATAAAACAAATATCGTTTAAACATGGATTACAATAATCTTTTAAAAAATAAAACAGCATTAGTTACGGCTGGAGCTAACGGGATTGGTTATGCAATTGCAAAAAAATTTGAAGAATCAGGAGCTAAAGTTTTTGTATGTGACATAAATCAAGATGCTGTAGATATGGTGAATAAGAACCATCAAAATATAAAAGCAATATTTTGTGATTTAAGTCAAACCCAAATGATTTCTTCAATGGTAGAGAGTGCATTTGATTATTTAGGCCATCTAAACATAATTGTAAATAATGCTGGAATAGCAGGGGAAACGGCTGGTGTAGGTGAACAGACACTTGGCGGTTGGCAAGAATGTCTTCAGGTTAATTTAACAAGTCATTTTGAAACAATGAGGATTGCTGTTCCAAGAATGGAAGATGGTGGGGCAATTCTATCTGTTGCGTCTGTCGCTGGAAGAGTAGGATTTGCTTATAGATTACCTTACGCTGCAACTAAGTGGGGCGTAATTGGAATGGCAAAAAGTTTGGCTGTTGAACTTGGGCCTAGAGCCATAAGAGTTAATGCGCTTTTACCAGGAATTGTTCAAGGTGAAAGACAAGATAAAGTTATTGAAGCAAAAGCAAAAGTTAGGGGAATTTCTTTTGAAGAAATGAAAGATGAGATTTTATCAGCAGCATCATTAGGACGTTTTGTAACCCATGAAGATTTAGCAGAACAGGCTTATTTTTTATGTAGTGATTTAGGTAAAAATATTTCTGGTCAAGCAATTAGTGTGTGTGGAAACATAGAAAAAGCCAATTAATTATAGTTTTTGAATTTCTTTCAAAAAAGGTAATAGATAAGAAAAAAATAACTTTGGGTTTTCAGACATAGGAAAATGTCCAATATTTGGCATAATTTTATATTTTGAACCTTTTATTCTTTTTGCGGTTTCAATAGTTCTTTCTGGAGTGCATGAGCAGTCATATTCACCTGAGAGTAAATAAACAGGACATTTTTTTGTATCAATGAGATGAGAGGATTTTTCAAAATTTCCATCTTCCCAATAAAAATATAAATCACCTTTGAATACCCCAGTTCCACCTTGCTTATAGTGCCAGAGAATTTCATCTCTATTTTTTTTATTTGTTTGTGGAGCAATTTGTGATGATACATATGCTGCTTGAATCTCACCACCATGAACATCTGGTCTATTTAGCCAAGATAAATCATAATATGGTTCAAGTTTGTCAGTACCTTCAAGAGCAATAACAGCCTTAAAAAAGTTTGAGTGTTTCAAGGCTAGATGTAAAGCTATCCTTCCTCCCATAGAGCAACCAATTACAACAGGATTTTTTAAGTTTAAAGCCTTACAAAAATTTATAATTATATTCATATAAGATTTAGTCGTTAACTTGTATTCTATTTCCATATGATTAACTGGTGGATCAGATTTTCCATGCCATGGTAAATCAAAAGCAATCACTCTATAATTTTCTGTAATTTCTTTACTATTAAGTAAATGTCTAAACTGTCTAGAATCTGATCCTGCTGTATGCAAACATACTAAAGGGATTCCATTTCCATTTTCTTCAAAAAATATTCTGTTGGTTTGTTTGTTAATATTTAGTTTTAAATATTTTCCATTAATTTTTTCAATCTTTGAATAGTTCATTTTTCTGCTCTATTAGATGCTATTAAGTCTTTAAAGTATTGAAGATTTTGCATTAATGGTTTTAAGTCACCATCTAGTTTAATTATTTTTTTTGAAAGCATTGCAAATAAATCATGAAAATCTCTTGGAGGAATTTTTAACCAATGTTTCTCCCAATTTTCTAAAGATGATGATATCTTAAAAATACCAAATTCAGTATCAACTTTTTTTTGAGTAATCGAATTAATTTTTCCATCTACTATTTTAAAAATAAATTCTTTTTCATTTACTCCAAAAATAAAAGATAAATTTATCCACCTTCCTCTTTTTATTAAATTTGTATTTTTATTAACTTTATTTTTTAAATTTTCAATTACCTTCATAGATAAAAGATAGAACAAAACTATGGTTTTAAAAATAGAAAATTTTGGTTAAGATTTAATATACGGAGGTTAAAAATGTTTAATGTTGATAATTTTCTTCATGATGAGGCCTTGCCAGCATCTGCTAAGTGGACAGGGTTTCCTCTTTATAATTTTATCGGTGGACATAATGATGAAGACTTAATACCAATTGAAAAATTAGAAGAAGCTTCAAAAAAAGTCATCTTAAATTATGGCCATACTTTAGGAAAATATAATTATACTGGACCACTTGGATATTTGCCCTTGAGAAAATTTATAATTAAAAAACTTCTTAATGGTGCTTCAATGAAATGTTCTGAAGATGAAATTTTAGTTGTTTCAGGTTCTTTACAAGCTTTAGATTTAGTTAATGAAACATTTTTGAAGCAAGGAGATACTGTGATTATTGAAGAAGGCTCATACGGAGGTGTTTTTTCAAGACTTGAAAAATTAGGAATAAATATAAAAGGTATACCCGTTGAAGATGATGGTATGAATATTAATTTATTATCTGAATGTTTAGAAGAATTGAAAGCAATAAATATTGTCCCAAGGTATATTTACACAATACCAACTATTCAAAACCCTACCGGTACAGTTATGTCAAAAGAAAAAAGAATTAAATTAATAGATTTAGCTAAGAAGTATGATGTCCCAATTTTTGAAGATGATTGTTATGCAGATTTAATTTGGGGTGAAGAAAGACCTCCTTCTATAAGAGCATTAGATGATTCTAAAAGGGTGATATATTGTGGGTCTTTTTCAAAATCTATAGCCCCTGGTTTTAGATTAGGTTATTTGGTTGCAGATTGGCCAATTTTATCTAGGATTTTGCCTTACAAAACTGATGCGGGCACTGGCGGGTTAGAGCAAATGGTTTTGTCTGAGTTTTGTGAGAATCATTTTTTTGATCATCTAACTAAACTTAATCAAAAATTAAAATCAAAAGCTATAACTATGTGTGAAGCTTTAGATAAATATTTTGGTAATTCTGTAGAATATAAAAAACCAATTGGTGGAATTTACGTGTGGATTAGATTGCCTGATGGAGTAGATACCTCAAAGTTATACAACATTGCCTTACAGGAAGGAGTTGCGATTAATCCAGGTGTTGAATGGTCGATGGATATAAAAAACAAACAAAAAATGAGACTTTGCTTTGCTAACCCAACTGATAAAGTAATTGACGAAGGTGTTAAAAAGCTTGCTAAAGTATGTAAAAAAGAATTCGATGTACCTATAAGTATAGCTAATATCAATTAATTGGGAGAGGTTGTTTTGTTTTTACACTACCCAATGCAAAATTAGTTTCAATAGAAGCAATCCCTTTAATTTTAGTTAATTCTTCCCTCATGAATTTTTCATATGATTTTAGGCTTTGGGATACTACTCTTAATAAATAGTCTCTATTCCCAGTTACAAGCCAGCAATCTACAACTTGTGATAGAAGATTTATACCTTGTTCAAAAGTTTTGAGAGTCGCATCTGTCTGGTTTTCTAGTCGAACAAAAACAAAAGCTATTATGGGTAGTCCAAACAATTCTTCATTCACAATCGCTGTATATCCAGAAATTACTCCTTTTTTTTCCAGATTCTTTATTCTTCTAAGGCATGGCGAAGGTGACAAACCAACCTTATCGGCGATCTGAAAATTTGATAATCTGCCATTTTTTTGTAGTTCAAAAATTATCTTTTTATCTATTTTGTCCATTTTAAAATTATAAACTAATTTTTCTATTTTTAATAGAAGAATATATTAATAATTATAAAATTAATGCAATATTTGATCATTAATTTTAATTAACAAATGATAATATCTAAATATGGAAAATTTTAAATTATTAAAAGAAATTGAACAAAAGGTATTATGGTTATCTTGTTGGATGATACATAATGCTAATCATATTAGAGAAAATTTTGATGGAATTAAAGTTGGAGGGCATCAAGCAAGTTGTGCTTCAATGGTTTCCATGATGGTTTCTTTATACTTTGATGTCTTAAAACCCGAAGATAGAGTTGCTGTAAAGCCCCATGCAAGTCCAGTATTTCACGCAATACAATATCTGGCAGGACTACAAAAATTAGAGAAAATACAAAATTTTAGGGGCTATAATGGCGCACAATCTTATCCGTCTAGAACCAAAGATATAGATGATGTAGATATTTCCACGGGTTCAGTTGGTCTTGGTGTTGCAATGACAAGTTTTCTCTCTCTTACTCAAGACTATATTAGAAAGAAAAAATTTAACAAATATCAAAATAAGGGAAAGATGATTGCATTAGTAGGTGATGCAGAACTTGATGAAGGTAACATATATGAGTGTTTACAAGAAGGATGGAAACATGATTTGCGAAATGTTTGGTGGATTATTGATTATAATAGACAATCTTTAGATGGTGTAGTTCATGAGGGATTATGGGAAAAGATTGATTCTGTTTTTAAATCTTTTGGTTGGAATGTTGTTGTAATTAAATATGGTGAGTTACAACTAAATGCATTTAACGAACCAGGTGGAGAAAAATTAAAAGAATGGATAGATAATTGTCCTAACCAACTTTATTCTGCATTAATTTTTGAAGGCGGTAAAGCGATCAAAGAAAGAATATTAGATGATATTGGTGATCAAGGAAATATTTCTAAATTTCTTGATAGTCGTACCGATAATCAATTTTTAGAATTAATGGAAAATCTAGGGGGGCATTGTATTAAATCACTAAAAAATGCTTTTGATTCGATCAAGGATGATAAACCTACTGCATTTTTAGCTTATACAATTAAGGGATGGGGCACACCTCTTGCAGGTCATAAAGATAATCATGCCGGCTTAATGACAAAATCTCAGATGAATGATTTTAAATCTAAAATGAAAATTAATGAAGGTTATGAATGGAATGATTTTTCAAAAGAAAATAAAGAGATTCATAATTTTATAATAAATAATTCATTTCAAAAAGCTGGACTTAGAAGATTTAAATCTGAAAAAGTTTCTGTAGATAAATTAAAACCACTTAATGAGACCAAAAGCTCTACACAAAATGCATTTGGAAAATTATTAGATCAGTACTCAAGGTTAAATAGTGAATTTTCAAATAGAATATTAACAACATCACCTGATGTTTCTGTGTCTACTAATTTAGGACCTTGGGTAAATAGAGTTGGATTATTTAGTAGAGAAGAAAGTCAAGATACATTTAAAAATAGACAAATTCCATCTATTCAAAAATGGGAATTTTCTCCAGAAGGTCAGCATGTAGAACTAGGTATAGCTGAAATGAATTTATTCTTAATGTTAAGTTCAGCTGGTTTATCGCATGAATTTTTTGGTGAAAGATTGTTTCCAATAGGGACAGTTTATGACCCATTCATATCTAGAGGTTTAGACGCATTGAATTATGCATGCTATCAAAACGCGAGATTTTTGTTAGTAGCTACACCATCTGGGATTACTTTAGCGCCTGAAGGTGGTGCACATCAATCTGTAGGAACACCATTAATTGGAATAGGTCAACCCGGCTTAATTAGTTATGAACCCGCATTTGTAGATGAATTAGAAGTGATGTTAGATCATAGCTTTAATTATTTACAGGATGAAAAACATGGTGGGTCAGTTTATTTAAGATTAAGTACAAAATCTTTAGATCAACCAAATAGAAATTTAAGTCACGAAGAGATTGAAAATGTCGTCAAAGGTGGTTACTGGTTAAGAGAACCTGGACCCAGTCCAAAATTTATTATTGCTTATCAAGGAGTAGTTGCTGAAGAAGTCATTAGAGCATCAATTGTGTTGGGAGAAAAAGAAAGAGATTTCGGAATTTTATCAATAACATCATCAGATCTTTTATTTTCAGATTGGAAAAAATCTCATGATAATAAAAATAATTCAAATCATCTATCTCATATTGAAAATTTATTAAAAGGTTTACCAAGCGATTGCAATATAATTACTCTTATAGATGGTCATCCTTTGACTTTATCATGGTTATCCGGTGTAAATGGAAACCCCTTAAAATCACTAGGTGTAGATGAATTTGGACAAACTGGAAATTCATTTGAACTATACGAGCATTTTGGGATTGATAGTAGAACTCTTGTAGAAACTGCCATTAAATAGATTATTTGATAGTATCTTCTTAAATGATTTGATAGATTTTATATGGAGGAAGTTATGAGATCTTATCAAGTAACAGAATTTGGAAAACCATTAGAGTTAAAAGAATATGAAAATCCAATTCCAAAAGGAACAGAGGTATTAATAAGAATTATTGCCTGTGGTGTTTGTCATAGCGATATTCACTTAACTGATGGATTTTTTGATCTAGGAAATGGAAAAAGAATTACTCTTGCCGATAGAGGAACAAAACTACCATTCACACCTGGCCATGAAATTACAGGTGAAGTTCTTTCAATTGGAGAAGATGTTAAAGATATAAGTATTGGTGATAAAGGAATAGTTTTTCCTTGGATAGGTTGCCAAGAATGCAATGCTTGTAAAGAAAATAATGAAACATTATGTGAAGCGCCAAAGTACCTAGGCGCAAGATTAAATGGAGGATATTCAAGTCATATCATAATTCCTCATGAAAGATATCTAGTGCCTTACGGAAAACTAAATCCAGCTCAAGCAGCACCCTATGCATGTTCTGGACTAACATCATACAGTGCTTTAAAAAAAATTCCAAAAACCAAAAATAATGAATTTAT
Source organism: uncultured SAR116 cluster alpha proteobacterium (assembly GCA_902618195.1). Taxonomy (GTDB): domain Bacteria; phylum Pseudomonadota; class Alphaproteobacteria; order Puniceispirillales; family Marisalimonadaceae; genus TMED54. The sequence goes on along the minus strand of CACMZO010000017.1, from coordinate 9,187 downwards.
AGTTTTGATAGGAGCTGGTGGTGTAGGAACAAATGGTATATTACTATTACCACATATTCATGATGCAAATATCGTAGTTGTCGATACAGATCCAGTTAAGAGAGAAAATGCTAGAAGCAATGGAGCTCAATATTGTTTGTCTCCAGAAGAAATAATTGAAAACTTAAATGATTTTAATGGAAAAATTGCTGGAGTAATAGATTTTGTTGGAAATGAAAAAACTGCAAATTTAGCTTTATCAATTGTCAAAAAAGGTGGAACAATTGTAATTGTAGGATTATATGGTGGTTCTTTGTCAATTTCATTACCACTAATTCCTATGAGATCAATCAACATTAAAGGCTCTTATGTTGGAGAATTGAGAGAGCTCAAAGAATTAGTTGAATTAATAAATTCAAAAAATGTAGAATTAATTAAAGTTACTAAGCAGGATCTTAATACGGCAAATGATGCTATGAAAAAACTTAGAAATGGAGATGTAGATGGAAGAATTGTTTTGGAGCCATAATCATGTCTGATAAAAAAAATATAGAACATAATCACAATGAACATCACCACCATCATCATGATCATAGCTTATTACCCGAAGAGCCAGAATTAAGAGTTAAAGCCATTGAAACCCTTTTGTTAAATAAAGGCATTATAAACTCTGATACAGTCAATGAATTAATCGATACTTATGAAAACAAGATTGGTCCAAGAAACGGAGCTAAAGTAGTTGCAAAGGCCTGGGTTGATCCTGAGTATAAAAAAAGGCTTTTAGAAAATGCTACTAAAGCAATTGAAGAACTTAGTTATACAGGAAGACAAGGAGAACACATGGTTGTTGTTGAAAATACACCTAAGCTTCATAACGTTGTGGTTTGTACATTATGTAGTTGTTATCCATGGCCTGTATTGGGTATTCCACCAACATGGTATAAGTCTGATGAGTATAGATCTAGAACAGTAAGAGAGCCTAGAAAGGTTTTACAAGAATTTGGTTTAGAATTAGATTTAAATACACAAATAAAAGTCTGGGATTCAACTTCAGAAATGAGATATTTAGTTTTGCCAATGAGACCAGCTGGAACAGAACACTTATCTGAAAATGAACTTGAAGGTCTTGTTACTCGTAACTCAATGATTGGAACTGGATTACCGGAGACGCCAAAGTGACTAGAATACATGATATGGGAGGAAGATTTGGAGATGGCCCAATACCATTAAAAAAAATTGATGGTAAGGTAGTTGATGATGAACCAGTATTTAAAACAGATTGGCATGCGAAGGCTTTTGCTATAACAGTGGCATCTGCTTCAGTTGGAAAGTGGAGTATAGATAAAGGTAGATTTTTTAGAGAGTCACTTCCTCCAAAAGATTATGCAAAATTTGATTATTATGAAAAATGGTCTTCTGCATTAATTAACCTTTTGGTAGAAAGAGGATTAATAAACAAAAACGATTTAATTGAAATTACAAAAAAGGCAAAGGAAGATAATTTAGAAGTTAGCCAAGTTACAGATGAGCATCAGAACGTGTTAAAAGCAAAAGATGTTGCGATCACCTTAGGTAGAGGTGGTCCTTCAGCAAGAGAGGTGATCCATTCTCCAAAGTTTAAGGTTGGTCAAGAAGTAAGAACAATAAATTACAGTCCTAACAAAAATATAATTGGAGGACATACAAGGTTACCTATTTATGCCAGAGGAAAAAAAGGCAAAGTTATTCTACATCACAAAGGTCATGTTTTGCCAGATGCTAGTGCTCATGATTTAGGTGATTCACCAGAACATCTTTACACCGTTGAATTTCTATCTACTGAATTATGGGGTGATAAAGATGGTAATCAAAAAGATTCTATTTGTATTGATTTGTGGGAAAGTTATTTAATATGATAAACCAAAATAATTTTGACTTTAAATCATTTGAAAAACCATGGCATGGTCAAATTTTTGCAATAACCGTCTTTTTATCTGAAAATAAAATTTTTGAATGGAGTGAGTTTTCAAAAGCACTAGCTGATCAAATTAAGATTGATAAGACTGAAAAACAAAATGGTAGTGATGATTATTTTTTTTCATGGATAAAGGCATTAGAAAACTTAATAATCAAGAAAGATATTGTGGATAAACCTAACTTAAATATTACTAAACAAAAATGGAAAGACGCTTTTTTAACTACTCCACACGGCCACCCTGTAAAAATTAATTAAACGAAGAGGTAATTATGACAATTAAATGTAAGGCTGCAGTAATTAGAAAAAATAATTGTGAGAAGCCATATGCAAATAGTAATCCTTTGTCTATTGAAGAAATTTCAATTGATAATCCAAGAGATAACGAAGTTCTTGTTAAAGTAAAAGGCGCAGGACTTTGTCATTCTGATTTATCTGTAATAAATGGCTCTAGAATAATGCCACTTCCTCTTGTGATCGGTCATGAAGGGTCAGGAGAAGTAGTAGAAACTGGAAACGCAATCAATGATATTAAAGTTGGTGATCATGTAGTGTTTCAATTTTCACCTAGTTGTGGAAGATGTAGAAGGTGCCTCGAGGGAAGGCCACAGGTTTGTGAATTAGCAGCAGTTACAAAAGGAAAAGGTGAATTAATGTCTGGAGGAAGTAGATTAAAATCTTTAAATGGAGAGAGATTAAATCATCACACTGGTATTTCTTGTATGTCTGAGTATGCAGTAGTTGATAGAGGATCTGTTGTGGTAATTGAAAAGTCAATTTCTTTAGATGATGCTGCATTATTTGGTTGCGCTGTTATGACAGGAGTTGGGGCTGTAATAAATACTGCAAGAATAAGAGGTGGAGATTCGGTTGCAATATTAGGATTAGGTGGAGTTGGTTTAAATGGAATAATGGGTGCAAAGCTTGGCGGAGCAGAAACAATTATAGGAATAGATATTGATGAAACAAAATTTTCAAAAGCAAAAGAATTAGGTGCTACTCATTGTATGAACCCACAAAACGAAAATTTTGTTGAAGAAGTATTAGATACGACGAATGGAGGAGTTGATTTTGCAATTGATCTTGCAGGTGTTATGTCCGCAATGGATTCTGCTTATAAAATAATTAGATATGGTGGTGCAGTTGTCACAGCTGGTTTAACTCCAGTCAATACTCAATTCAGTTTTAATCATAGTGATTTAGTCGCTCAAGAAAAATCTATCTTAGGTAGTTATATGGGGTCATGTGTTCCTATAAGAGATGTGCCTAGATTTTTAAATTTATTCAAGCAAGGAAGATTACCGGTAGATAAATTAATTGATGATAAAATAGGCTTTGATCAATTAAATGAAGGTTTTGATAAATTAGATTCTGGTAAAGTTGTTAGGCAGATACTTGTACCTTAGTTCATATCATTTTCCAGTTTTTATAAAAAATACCTCGAGATTTTTTTAAAAGGAAACCAACAGAATTTAATAATGTCATTATAATTAAGTTTGAATAGCTTGGTCTTACAATATCAATAAAAGCGCAATATCTCAGATTATCCTCTTGATTGAAACTTTGATGAATTAAAGTATCATCAAAAATAAATAAAGGATCATTTTTCCAAATATTTATTGTGCCGTCAGCTTCAATATAAGATCCATTTTTTTTAACTTTGTTAAAATTGTATAATAATCTATATGTCAATCTTAATGGTCCAAAATGTCTTGAAGTTGATGTTTTTTCTCTAAATAAAGAGACACCAATAGTTTTAATGTATTTAAAATCTTTTGTAAAATCATTGATACTTTCATCTAAATTTTTCCCATACCATTTATAAAATAACATTGTTCTGTTATCCTCGCTTTGACTAAATCTTTCTTCAATTTTCTTTTTATTTTGATCAAATAGTTTTTTAACTGTGTTAATTTCATCTTGAAATTCATCAGGAAAGTTTTCAATTTTGAAAGAATGAAGATTTCTATGAGAAATTAAGTCAGCAAATAAGTTTAGAGGAGATATTAGAAATGTTAAGATACCTTTGCCAATGAAGTATTCTTTTATTAATTTTAATTCCATTGTTTTGTGTCGTGATACGTCAATTAAACCACATAGAATCCAAAAAGGAATTAGTGCAAAGACGCCAATAATTGAATAAAATAAAATAAATGAAAAAATTAAAATTAAAAGTAAGAAAAATTTAAGTGCAATATACATTTTAAAAAATAATTAGTTATTTTATCTTAATAATCATTTATCTTAATATTAATTATATTTCAAGGAGTTACTTATGCCAAGTTTTGATATAGTTAGTAAAGTTGATTCACCTTCTGTTGATAATGGTGTAGATGGTGTCACCAAAGAAATCACCACCAGATATGATTTTAAAGGTAGTTCTTGTCGAATTGAAAGAAATGGAGATGAAATTACTATAAACGCTGATGATGAATTAAAAAGAAAACAAATGGAAGAATTGTTAATAACTCATTTAACTAGAAAAGGAATTGATACTAATTGTCTAGAGTTTCAAAAAGCTGAAGCTTCATCTGGCAATACAATTAGACAAAAAGTTATTGTAAAGCAGGGAATAGACAGGGAAATTGCTCAAAAAATTATTAAAGAGATTAAAAGCTCTAAAACTAAAGTACAAGCATCTATTCAAGGTGATGAACTAAGAATTTCTGGAAAAAAAAGAGATGATTTACAATCTACTATTCAATTGGTAAAAAATATGTCAATAAAATTTCCATTACAATATGTAAATTTTAGAGATTAATTAATGATTATTTCAGCTCTATCATCTCTTTTTTTCCAAGATTTATTTTCAATTGATTGATAGAAACTTGCTAATTGTTGATTAAATAATGCAGGCTCTTCAAGATTAATTGTATGGCCTGTCTTTGGAACAACAAAGAGTCCAGAAGTTGAAATAGTTCTTTTTAAGTAAACTCCAACTTCTATGCACATATCATCTTCATCACCATTAATAATTAAAGTTGGAGTTTCAATTTTTGCAATTTCATCAGTTAGATTATATAAATTTGGACGTTTACTTTGAACACCCAAAAGTGTATTTGCTGACCCTGTTTGGTCATGAGCAATTAACATATCATTAAATTTTTTCCAGCCATTATAGTCTTTATTTTGAAATTGAACCCTTGAAGGTCCAAGCGCATATTCTGATCCCACAATTTTCATTCCTCTGTTCAAAATATCCTTTGCTGTATTTTCTGAGACTATGGAAAAACCTTCATCATTTTGACTATTTTTTGGCTTTGCACCATATCCACAACCTGCAATACAGAGACTTAAAGCTAGATTAGGACAGTTGATACCAAAATGAAGTGTTGCAAATCCACCCATTGATAAACCAACTATATGAGCTTTTTTAAGATCTAGACCCTCTACTATATCTCTAATATCTTGCCATGCTTTATCTTGACTATACATATTGATATCATTAGGTACATCTGATGGTGTATATCCGCGAGCTGAATAGGTTATACAAGTGAAGTTTCTTGAAAAAAAATTTACCTGTGGCTCCCAACTTCTATGATCACCAGCAAATTCATGAACAAAAATTATAGGTATACCTGATCCAGTTTTTTCATAATATAAATTAATTCCATCTGATGTTTTTAAATATGGCATATTTACCTCCAATATTAGAATTATAGTTGAAAAAAAATTGATTGAAAGCCACAATAAACTGAAAAATAATTATCATGACTGTCTTTGAAATTCTAACAGCTGAATTACCAGCTATAATTTTAACACTTAAACTATCTTTAATTACTTGCTTTTTTTTATTTTTAATTGGAACACCTTTAGCTCTTTTACTAGCTTATAAAAAAAATAAATTTAATACTTTTCTTGAAAGTATTTTTACTTTGCCCCTAGTTTTACCTTCAACAGTAATTGGTTTTTATCTTTTAGTATTTTTTAATCCTGATACGATTTTAGGGAAGTTTTTTATTTTATTAACTGGTGAACAATTAGCTTTTACGTTTCAGGGTTTGGTATTAGCTTCAATTATTTATTCTTTACCATTTTGGATACAACCCCTTCAAAACTCAATTGAAAAAGTAGACAAGCGATTAATTCAAGCTTGTACAAATATGGGCTCAAGTAAATCAAGTATCTTTTTTGAGATAATATTACCTATGTGTAAGAAAGGTTTTCTTACTTCTTTTATTTTATCTTTTACACATACCATTGGAGAATTTGGAATTGTACTTATGGTAGGTGGAAATATAGATGGGCAAACAAGAGTTTTATCTATTTCAATTTATGATAATGTTGAACAACTAAGTTATCAAAATGCACATGTTTTGTCATTATTTCTGATATTATTTTCTACCTTTGTATTGTTTGTCATATATTTTATTAATAATAAAAATGCTATTGGACTAAAATCGTGAAGTCTATAAGTGTTGAAATAAATGGAAATTTTTCTGCATTGTCATTCGATTTTAAATATGAGTTTGATAGTGGGATTACAACTTTACTTGGCCATATAGGATCTGGAAAATCAACTATAGTTGACTCAATTTCAGGTTTTAATAGACAATTAAAAAGCATAGTTAATATCAATGGAAATATTTTTGATACTCATATCCCATCAAAAATAAATTTAAGACCAATCTCTGTAATGTTTCAAGATACTAGGTTAATTCCTCATATGAATGTAAAGGAAAATATTTCATTTGCTTTAAAAAAATCAAAAATTAAAAAAACAAATTCTGAAAGTCTTGATGTAGAGCGTGTAATTCAGTCTTTGGGTATAAAAGAATTGTTGAATAAATTTCCTGATCAATTATCAGGTGGTCAAAAGCAATTGGTAAACTTATGTAGAACATTAGCTATTAAATCAGACTTTATAATTCTAGATGAACCAATGTCATCTTTAGACATTAAAAATAAAGCTACTGTTCTTTCATTATTAAAAGAAATTAATAAAAAATATGAAATTCCAATTTTGATAATCTCTCATTCAGTAGAGGAGATAGCTCAAATTTCAGATAATGTAATTATCCTAGAAAAAGGAAAAATAGTTACTTGTGGAAATTTAGCACAAATTTTTTTAGAAAAGGAATTTACAAATATCTTTGGTAAATTTGAAAGTAGTTCAATATTAGAAGGTATAATTTTTGAAAAAAATGCATCTCTAAATATAACTAAAATTTTGATTAGTGGTTTTGAAATTGTTTTGCCTGGTAAATTTAAAAAAATTGGAGAAAAGATAAGAGTTAGAATTAGAGCAAGAGATATTCTTATAAGTAAAAATATTAATTCAGACAGTATCACTGAAAATCAGTTGTTTGGTAATATTGAAAAAATTAAAGGAGAAGATGATACAGCTTTTTCTGAATTAATAATAAAGATTGGAAATTCTCGAAATTTTCAATTCTTGTTAATCAGAATAACAAAATATCAGCTTGAAAAGCTTAAACTCAAAAAAGGTGATAAAATATATATTTTATTCAAATCAACATCTTTTGATAGGCAAGCAATAATTTAAAAATTAAACTTTTTCAAGAATGACTGCTGATCCTTGACCAACACCAACACACATAGTGCATAAAGCATATTTTAAATTATTTGACTCTAATTCTTTAGACGCTGACAAAACTAATCTTGTTCCTGACATACCTAAAGGATGACCATAGGCAATAGCACCTCCATTTGGATTTACTCTTTGATCGTCATCTTGTATTCCTAATTCTCTTGTGCATGCTAAAACTTGTGCAGCAAACGCTTCATTAATTTCAATGGTGTCAATTTGATTCAAATTCATATTTGATTTTTTTAAAACTTTTTCGGTTGCTGAAACAGGCCCCATTCCCATAATTCTAGGTTCAACACCAGAGCTTGCAGCATTAACTATTCTAGCAATAGGTTTTAAATTATTTTTCTTTATAGCATCTTCGCTTGCAATTATTAAAGCAGCTGCTCCGTCATTAACTCCACTAGAATTTCCAGCTGTTACCGAACCATTATTTTTAAAAGGGGTTGATAATTTTGAAAGCTTTTCTAAGTCAGTTTTTCTAGGGTGTTCATCTTTATTGATTATTAAATCGTCTTTTCTTTTCTGTTTTATTGTTACAGGTAAAATTTCTTTAGAAATTCTACCATTGTCGATTGAATTAGCTGCTTTAATTTGACTTCTATAGGCAAATAAGTCTTGATCTTGCCTTGTGATTTGAAATTTTTCAGCCACATTTTCAGCTGTCTCTGGCATAGAATCTATACCATAATTTGACTTCATTTTAGGATTTACAAACCTCCACCCAATTGTTGTATCATATATTTCAGCATTCCTAGAAAAGGCAGAATCTGCCTTAGGCATTACAAAAGGAGCTCTACTCATGCTTTCTGCGCCACCTGATATTATAAAATCTCCTTCTTCAGCTTTAATCATTCTTGCACCAGCAATGACAGCTTCCATGCCCGATGCACATAATCTATTCAATGTTATGCCTGGTATACTTTCAGGAAAATCAGCAAGTAATAAAGCCATCCTAGCAATATTTCTATTATCTTCACCTGCTTGATTTGCATTCCCAAAAAAAACCTCATCTATACTTTCCCAATCAACATCTTTCAAATCTTCTTTCAATTTTTTTAATGGTAATGCAGCTAAATCATCAGTTCTAATTGAGGATAATACTCCACCAAATCTTCCTATTGGAGTTCTAATACCTTCGCATATAAACGCTTCTTTCATATCATTCCTTAAGTTATAAAATTTGTTATAAGAGGAGAATCTGAAGACTCCCACACTTTATATTTTTTCATAATATCACTAAATTCAATACTTTCTACAATTAATGAATACCAATAATTAAGTTTAGATAAATTTAAATTTTCAAACCATATATGATCTACATTACGAAACTGTCTTACGAATGGGAATATGCAATAATCTAAATAGTTAAGTTCATCACTTGAAAGAAATTTTGAATATTTTAATTTATTATTTAATAGAGTTAGATATTTAACATTTTCGTTTCTGTGATGAATAGGATTAATTCCTTCATATCTTGTTGGATATTTATAACGATCTAGATTCATTTTAAAGTCATTATCGCAAAATGATAAAAGGTTTTCAGGATCATGTAATTCAAAAACTCCATTTTCTTTGGATTTTAAGGACCAATTAACTATATCTAGGCTTTCCTGAATAATTATTTCATTAGAAATAACTAATATAGGCACTGTTCCATCAATTGATGCATTAAGGAATTCTTCTGGTTTTTTTTTTAATAA
>CACMZO010000016.1 GCA_902618195.1 uncultured SAR116 cluster alpha proteobacterium | reverse complement strand
CGTAGCTACGGATGACGGAGTTCCAGGTATTCCAGTTAACATACATGACATTAAACCTCCAGAAAAACCTCCTACAAATACACCCAACATTGTTGCTAAGCCTTGAATAGCAGTCATTCCAAAAGTAAATGGAAGCGTTAAAATTACACCCATTGCAATTGTAAAGCCTGGAATTGCACCTGCTAATATACCAGCTAAAGTGCCAACTAACATCAATCCTAACGTAACTGGGTCAAGAACTATACTTGCAAATGCTTGTAGAATTACATCTATCATATTCTTACCAAATTCTTATTATTTCCCCTTCTGGAAGAATAACCTTCAAACCAAAAGTAAAAATAGACCACATCACACCTATCGTAACTACCGAGATTATTAAATGATTAGTTGATTTTTTTATAGAAAATCCACCTAGAAAAGTTAATAAACCAAATACAAATAAAATACCCCCTAGTAGCATTCCTAAATATTCTAAAAATGTTAGAAAAAATATAAACATTCCAAAACAAATTAAAGCGTTTTTAAATTGCATATAATTAATTTGTGAAAATGATCCTGCATTGATGCTATCAACTTTATTTGCAAAAGACTTTACCAGCATTACAAGTGACATAATAGATAAAAGCCACAAAATTATTCTGGGCCAATAACTTGCTTTCATACCTTGATATCCTGGATCTTCAATATAATAACTACTGTTGATCATTATACCGCAGAAGATCAAAAGAAATATTGAAACGATTGTATCTTTGTTAATTTTCATTACTAATTGTAAAAGAAAAAAGAAGAGATAATTTTATTATCTCTTCTTTGTAGTTTAACTTAGTCTTTTCTTTTGTATACACCAACCTGCTTAGCAATTGGTTTCCAGTAGTTATAAGTTGCTTGAAAATGCTTTTTGTAATCCTCAGGTCCCTTATAATTAATTAAGATACCTTTTTTATGCATGGCAGCCTTGAAATCTTGATCCATAGCTGCACCCTCAAACATTTTAGCGTAGTGTTTAACTATTTCGGGTGAAGTGCCTTTAGGAGCAACTACACCTCTTTCAACTGCAAAAATAACATTAGCACCTTGTTCTTTAGCAGTTTTAATATTTGGTATTTGATCAAGCCTTGCATCATTGGTTACACCAAGTGCTTTTAACTTTCCTGCCTTAATAAACTTAATTGCCGCAGCCAAATTGATTTCACCGAGTTTGATATTATCAGCGAGGAGTGCAGTCATCCTTTGCTTAGTTCCGTCATAAGAAACATGTTTAAACTTTACACCTGCCGCATCTTCAAGTAAAAGAAAAACAAATTGACTAGTTGATCCAAATGTACCACCCGCAGTGATAGTGCCAGGAGCTTTTTTTGCAGCTGCTACAAGTTCAGATAAATTATTATAAGGTGTATTTACATTTGCACCAATAATTGAAGGTGTAGATGTTACCATAGAAATAGTTTCAAATGCATCCCAAGTTATATCGATTCGACCTGTGAAATAGCTTGTAATTGCACTTTGGTGAATTGCAAATAATGTACATCCGTCGGGTTTTGCCTTAGATGCTTGTTTAGCACCTTTATTTCCACCTTGACCACCAACGTTTACAACTTGCAATTGTGGTTTTGCACCATTTTTATTTATTTTATCAACCATTTGTCTAAAAATTACATCAGTACCACCACCAGCACCCCAAGGTACTATCAATTTTGCGGTACCACATGGCATACTTGCAGAATGCGAAAAACCTATTGTTGTAAAAATTAAAGCTGTGGAAGCAACTATTAATTTAAACATTTTGTTAAAATTCATTAATCTCTCCATATATATTGTTTAAATAATCTTGATAAAATTTTGACGCTGTGTCAATTTTTTAGAGAAAAACTTCGATATAAAACTAAGGACTATAAATTTTGTTTAATTTTACAACTAGACCTGAAATAACAGGTAACTTTGGAGTTGTTACAAGCACACATTGGATTGCTTCTGCAGTTGGTATGTCAATTCTAGAAAAAGGTGGAAATGCTTTTGATGCCGCAGTTGCTACAGGGTTTACCTTGCAAGTTGTAGAACCACATTTAAATGGTCCTGGTGGAGAAGTTCCAATAATTTTTTCAAAGAACAATCAACCACCCAAAGTAATCTGTGGTCAAGGAGTTGCTCCCCAAAAAGCGACAATTGATTATTACAAGAATCTGGGCTTAAACGTTGTTCCCGGAAGCGGTCTTTTGGCAGCTGTTGTTCCAGGAGCATTCGATGCTTGGATGCTTTTACTATTAAATTATGGCTCTATGAAATTAAGCGAAGTTCTTGAGCCAGCAATATCTATCTCTCAAAAAGGTTATCCACTTGTGCCAAATATAATAAATACAATAAAATCAGTGAAAGATCTTTTTTTAGATGAATGGAAATCCTCTGCTGAAATTTATTTACCTAATGGAAAATTACCAAATGTAGGAGATTTTTTTTCTAATAGAAAAATGGGTGAGACATACCAAAAAATAATTAATGCCTCCTCCTCCTTTTCATCTAATCGTGAAAAACAAATAGAAAAAGCTAGAGAAATTTGGAAATCTGGTTTTGTTGCAGAGAGCATTCATAACTTTTGTAAAAATAACCACTTCATTGATACATCTGACAGAAAACATAAAGGATTGCTAGATGGTAACGATCTAGCTAATTGGCAGGCACATGAAGAAAAACCAAGATCTTTCAAATATAAAAATTATGAGCTCTTTAAAACTGATGTCTGGGGTCAAGGACCTAGCCTGCTTCAACAACTAGCAATTTTAAACAATTTTGATCTATCAAAATTCAACGAAGATGCACCTGAATTTGTTCATATAGTTACAGAAACTACTAAACTTGCTTTTGCAGATAGAGAAGCTTTTTACGGAGATCCAAATTTTGTAAATGTACCAATAGATCACTTGTTAAGTCGTGAATATAATGTTGAAAGGGCAAAACTTATAAATGAGAAAGCTTCACTAGAAGTTAGACCAGGACACATAGAAGGTTTTGGTGGTCCAGTAATTGTGAGAAAAAAAGGAAAAACAGAAGAATCAAATTCAAAATACGATATAGGAGAGCCAACTGTAGCCAAATTTGATAATCTCTCAACAAATTCTGATGGACAAACCTCAGGCGATACAACTCATTTTGATATAATAGATCAATGGGGCAATATGATAGCTGCTACTCCAAGTGGAGGGTGGCTCCAGAGCTCACCAATAATTCCAGAACTTGGCTTTTGTTTGTCAAATAGAGCTCAAATGTTTTGGTTAGATGATAAATCACCTGCATCGTTAGCGCCACAGAAACGGCCAAGAACTACACTATCTCCATCTTTTGCTTTTAAAAACGACAAACCATATATGGTTTTTGGTACACCTGGTGGAGATCAACAAGATCAATGGTCTTTACATTTTTTTCTACGTCACGTTCACTTTGGTTTAAATTTACAAGAGGCTATTGATGCTCCAGGCTTTAGTACATTTCATTTCCCAAATTCCTTTTTTCCAAGAGAAACTGACATAGGAAGTTTATTTATGGAAAATAGATTTTCACAAAATACAATTAAAGACTTAAAAAGAAGAGGTCATAATGTTACTGTTGAAGCAGATTGGTCACTTGGAAGAATGACTGCTGCATCGATAAATAATAAAATCCTAAAAGCAGCTGCAAATCCTAGGTTTATGCAAGGCTACGCGATAGGGAGATAAAATGAAAATTGGAATTATTGGTTTTGGAGCAATAGGATTTGATGTAACAAAAAAGTTAGATAAGGAAACTGATAAATTTAATGTTATAGGAGTTCATTCCAGAACAAAAAATAAAATAATTGACAAATTATCTTCATTTAACTCACCTTTGAGATATTTTAGTCTTGATGAGATTTGCAAAAAATCTGATGTAGTTATAGATTGCGCCCCTAAAGAGGCCTTCAAAGAAATAATCCAGAAATGTTTAGATTATAAAACTAAATTAATTACAGTAAGTGGTGCAGGAATATTAGAAAACCAAGAAATGATTAACAAAGCCAGAGAACATTCCACCCAAATTTTTTTAGCATCTGGAGCCATAATTGGATTAGACGGGCTAAGTGCTGTTTCAGAAGGAAAAGTTGATTATGTTAAAATGATAACAAGAAAACCTCCCAATGCATTAATTGAAGCTAAATTTGTTGTAGAAAATAAAATAAAATTAGAAAACTTAAATGAACCAAAACTTATATTTTCAGATAATGCATTAGAAGGGGCTAAAGCTTTCCCAGCTAATGTCAACGTAGCTGCAGCAGTTGGTCTAGCTGGAGTTGGTGCTAAAAAAACTCAACTTGAAATTTGGGCAGACCCAACTTTAACAAAAAACACTCATACAATTCTAGTGAAATCTGATAGCTCAAATTTTAAAATAGAAATTGAAAACATTCAATCAATTGAAAACCCAGGTACTGGTAAAATCACTGCATTAAGTGTGATAGCAACTTTAAGGGGTATGATAAGTTCATTAAAGGTTGGTACCTAAATTAAATTGGCATACTGCTTGCAAATTCAAATAATGGACCCTATTACACTTGTTTCTTTACTTTACAAAATTACTATATTTACTCCCAAAATAAATACTAATGTAGATGAAAATAAAATTAATCAAAAAAGTAGAACTGAGATTATAGAATTGTATAGATCAACTATGATAAATAAAAAAAATAAAGAATATTAAAATTTTTTTAACCTTCTTTATTTAAATTATCTTCGTAAATACTCATATTTAAATGACAAGTTTCTAACAAACTTGTATTTAACTTTTTCTTTTTCCCAAGTTTTATAAATTCAAAAAAAATATGCTCGTGTTCTGTCATTAATTTTTTTTCCATATCTACAAGCATGGATGCCTTAAATGGGTAATCAGACTTGAATAAAAGGTCCTCATGTAAACTTTTAGATTCGGTTCTTAATTCATACCCATTTTCTTTTGATATATTAATGCATTCATTCCAAAGATTTTGAATAAATATTTTTCCATTAGGTTTTGTATTTATATTATCTATACTTGTTTGAAATAAAGTAGTTGCTCCTGCAATAGTAGCAAGGAAAATCCATTTTTCCCAAATGTCCTGGTTTATATCTTCACTCAAAATTGTTTGAAAATCTGCTTTACGGCATAACTGGTAGAAATCATTTGCAATTTCTTCATTTCCCTTATAACGAGGGCCAAAGCTTAATCGTTTTATTTTACCAACATGTTTTATTTCACCAGGAGCGTTAGTATTTGAACTAACGTGGGCAACACCACCAAAAACATTTTCTTTTTTAAATGCTTTTTCTAATTTATTAATATGTGCCTGCCCATTTAAGAGAGGTATTATAACAGCATTTTTTTGGCTAGGTTTCAAATCAGCAATTGCTTCATCTAAGTCATATGCTTTACATGAGATCATAACGACGTCGTAATTAATTTTAAGATCTTTTTTTGTTATTAAAACTGGATTTATTTTAAAATTTCCAAAATCACTTAGTATTTTAATTCCACGTTCTGAAACCAATTTTTTAGTATTTTCTCTTACTAGAAATGTCACATCACAATTTGTTTTTTGTAAATGTGCACCAAAAAAACCACCTAACCCACCAACACCTAATATTAAAACTTTCATTGCAAACCCTCAGTTAATAAAATTATTCTTTTGTAATTCCTCAATTTTCCTTAAGATTTCTTCATCAAGACTACCGAGTTCATATCCTTCTAATGCTTCCTCAAGATGCGAAATTTCCGCAAGTCCAATTACTATAGTAGACATGTCATCATTTGATAACCCATATCTTAATGCTTTTTGAGCTTTAGTTCCTTGAATATCTCTCAAAATAAAATTAATTTTTTCAACTCTTTTATTTAGTTCTGTTTCATCAATTCCAAATGTGATTGGTATTTCTCTTCCGTGTCTTTTGTCAGTTGCTAAATACCCTGCAGCATAGATTCTAATATTCATTAAACCCATATCTTTAGATTTGCAATTTTTAATTAAATTTGAAAAATTTTGATCATTCCATTTTCCTTGAGTGCTAAAAAATGCACTAGGATTTAATAAATTATAGTAAATTTGTGCAACATCAAAACAATCACTTAATACAACTTCGTTAATTGCATCAATGTCACCTAAAGCCGTTATTCCAATAGATTTTATTCTTCCATCTGATTTAAACTTTTCCATGGCATCTGCGACACCACCTTTTTTCAAAATATCTTTCACAGAAAAATTATTTTTGTCACTTACGTTTTGTATGCGATTATGAAGTTGATATAATTCTACAAAATTTTTTTGAAGCCTTCCAAGAGATGCATCAATTTTTCGGTCTATCTGGGATACAAAACTTTCACTACTATTTGGGTCTAATCGAGCCTTTGTAGATATTTGAAATTTATCATTAGAAAATGATGATAAAAGCTCTCCTATATTTTTTTCAGATTTTCCTTCACTATAGGATTCAGCTGTATCAATCCAATTAATACCTTTTTCTGATGCCAGCGAAAGCGCCTTATGCATTATTTCTTTATCTGGATCAATTAATATACCTCCTACCCAGCCACCCCCAAATGTTAGCTGTGAAATCTTAAATTCTGTTCTTCCAAACCTTCTAATTTTCATGTATCAATAACTTTCAATTCATACTTTAAAATAAAAACTAATACATGCCAAGTAATCAAAAAAACACTTATTTATATTTTTTTATAGGTTGTGTTTGTTCATCTTTTTCGGCAATGCTTGGAGGAACAACTTTTGTATTTACAAGAGCTTTAGTAACTTCTCTTGATCCGTTAGTCATTAGTTTTGTTAGATATGGGCTTACCGGGCTGTTATTTTTAATATTTTTTTTTATTAGTTTCAAAAAAATAATCTTTCAAAAAAATGATCTTATAAATATGGCTCTAATTGGAATATTTATGTTCACACTTTTCCCTGTATTTATGGCTCTTGGCTTGGAAATCACTACATCATCTAGAGCAGGCCTTTTATATGCAACAATGCCTATTTTTACCATAATTATTGCCTGTCTTTTTAAAATAGAATCTTTTTCACTTTCAAAATTTATTTCCGTTATTATTGCCTTTTCAGGAGTTTATTTTTGTTTAAGTGAATTTATAGACCCAACAGCACCTCACCCCATCAAAGGAGATGTTTTGATGACAATTGGTGTGATTTCTGCGTCAGTTTTTACAGTTTTTTCCGGAAAGTTTTTAAAAAAATATGGGAATGTAAATGTGTTAATTTTTACATTATTTTCAGGATCTATATCAACGATGTTAATTTGTCTTGTAGTTGGAAAAAAAATATCAAATGTTCTATTTCTGACTGATATAAATTATTTATACCTATTCATGTTAATTATACCTGGTGGTATTTTAATGATGTATTTATGGGGAAAGGCTTTACAAATGATTTCACCGACACAGGCTTCTATAACACTTGGGTTCAACCCAATTAGTGCAACTATACTGGGTCATTTGATATTAAATGAAATAATAAGTTCTAGAATATTTGTTGCTATAGGGCTAATAATAATTGCTATATTTGTTTCAAACTGGAAATAAAAATCTACTTTAATTTTAATTTCAAAATTTTATTAACTAAACCTGGATTTGCTTTGCCTTGAGAAACTTTCATAACTTGTCCAACAAAAAAACCAAATAGTTTATCTTTTCCGCTTAAATATTCTTTTACTTTATCTTTATTTTCATTGATTACTTGATCAACAAAAACTTCAATAGCACCATCATCTGTAACTTGTTCTAAGCCCTTTTCTTTAACAATCATTTTTGGTGACTTAGATGTAGCGAAAATTATTTCAAATACATCTTTAGCAATTTTTCCAGATATTGTTTTATTTTCAATTAATTCTACAAGTTCATTTAGATAGTTTGGAGATATTGGATTTTGATTAAATTGAATGTTATTTTTCTTTAACAACCCAAATAGTTCAGAGGTCATCCAATTAACGACTAGTTTACCATCTCGATTTTTTGCTGAATCTTCATAATATTGCACATATTCTTTTTCTTCTGCAATAACATTAGCGTCATATTTTGTTATGCCATATTCAGAAATTAATCTTTCTACCAATTGATCAGGTAATTCAGGCATGTCACTTCTGATCTCACTGATCTGACTATCACTAAGTTCTAATGGTAAAAGATCTGGGTCAGGGAAATATCTGTAATCGTGAGCATCTTCTTTACTTCTCATTGATCTAGTTTCACCAGTTGAGGTATCAAATAACCTTGTTTCTTGATCAATCACGCCGCCATTTTCTAATATTTCAACCTGCCGTTCTGCTTCATATTGTATCGCTTGAGAAATAAATTTGATTGAATTTAAATTTTTAATTTCACATCTTGTTCCTAAATCTCCATTAGGTTTTCTTACTGATACATTGCAATCAGCTCTTAAAGATCCTTGTTCCATATTTCCATCACATGTTTCAATATACCTTAATACTGTTCTAATTTTCTTTACATATGATGCAGCTTCTTCAGGTGATCTTAAATCAGGTTTAGAAACAATTTCCATTAATGCAACTCCTGTTCTATTTAAATCTATAAAAGATTTGCTAGGATGTTGGTCATGCAAAGATTTACCTGCATCTTGTTCGAGATGAATTCTTTCAATTCCTATAACTTTATCTTCACCATTAGTATCTGTAATTTTTAGACTACCCTCACCTACAATTGGGTATTTATATTGACTGATTTGATAACCTTGAGGTAAGTCAGCATAAAAATAATTTTTTCTATCAAAAACAGAGTATTTATTTATCTCAGCATTTAGGGCTATTCCTGATTTTATTGCCTGCTTTATACAGGTTTGATTAATTACGGGCAACATTCCAGGCATCGCAGCATCTACTAGAGAAACATTATGATTTGGATCTTTACCAAATTCAGTAGATGCTCCAGAAAAAAGCTTTGAGCTACTTAAAACTTGAGCATGTATTTCTAAACCTATTACAATTTCCCAATCACCAGTTTTCCCAGATATATAATTTGAGTTTTGATCAGCATTACTCATGACGCAGCTCCATTTGGAGTATCTTTAAAAGATGCACAAGACTCTATTACCTTAGCAACATTCAAAAGACCTTGTTCATCAAAATCTTTTCCTAAAATCTGAATTCCAACAGGTAATTTATTTTTATCAAGTTTAATCGGCAATGAAATTCCAGGTATTCCAGCTAAGGAAGCTGGCACAGTGAATACGTCATTTAAGTACATAGTCAACAAATCTTGCGTACTGCCAAGTTTAAAAGCCGTAGTCGGTGTTGTTGGTGTTACAAGATAATCAACTTGTTTAAAAATTTCAGTGAATTCATTTTTAATTAATCTTCTTACTTTTTGAGCCTTTAAGTAATATGCATCGTAATAACCTGAAGACAACACATAAGTTCCAATCATAATTCTTCTTTTGACTTCGTCACCAAATCCTAAATTTCTTGTGTTTTCATACATTTCATCTAAGCTATTTCCATCAATTCTAGCTCCATATCTTACCCCATCGTACCTTGCTAAATTGCTTGAAGCCTCAGCTGGCGCAACAATGTAGTAAACAGGCAAAGAGTATTTAGTTAAAGGAAGTTTTACAGGTATAATTTCAGCTCCATTTTCTTTTAAGAAATTTATAGTCATATCTTTTGCGTTTAATATATCAGATGAAATCCCATCACTGTTATATTCTTCTGGAATACCAATTTTAATACCTTTAATACTTTTACCTAGGTCATTATAAAAATTAGGGACATCTTTATTTGATGATGTTGAGTCTTTAGGGTCGTAACCACTTATAACTTGAAGCATTAATGCGGCATCTGACACGTTCCTAGTTATTGGACCCGCTTGATCAAGTGATGAAGCAAAAGCAACAATCCCCCATCGTGAACATCTTCCATAAGTTGGCTTTAATCCTACAACTCCACAAAATGCTGCAGGCTGTCTTATAGAACCACCTGTATCTGTTCCAGTAGCTGCTAAAGCAGCTTTAGCGGCAACCGCCGCTGCTGAACCCCCAGACGATCCTCCAGGAGTTCTTTTTTCTTCGAAATTCCATGGATTAATAACCTCCCCTTTTGCAGCAGTTTCATTACTTGAGCCCATTGCGAATTCATCGCATGAAAGCTTTCCTAAATTAATAGCACCTTCTTTCCAAAGATTATGAGTTACAGTACTTTCATAAGTTGGAATGAATTTTTTTAAAATTTTTGAAGATGCAGTAGTTTCTATACCCTTAGTGCAAAACATATCTTTAACTCCTAAGGGAATTCCCTCCAAAAACCTTTGGTTCCCATTCAAATAATTTTGATCAGAAACTTTTGCTTGTTCTAAAGCTTGATCAAAACATTTGGTTAGGTACATATTTAAATCTTTAGTTTTTTCAATAGCATTAATATAAGTTTCTACTAATTCCTTAGTTGAAAATTCTTTTTTCTCTAATAGAGATAGAGCTTCACTTATACTAAATTGCAGTAAATTACTCATCTATTCAATAACCTTCGGAACTACAAAATATCCACTGTTCTTTTCAGGAGCATTTTCTAAAACATCATTATTTTTATTTCCATCATCCACTACATCTTCTCTAATTGGCAAATTATGTCCTGTAACTGAACTAAGTGGATCTACACTTTCGGTATCAACCTCATTAAGTTGCTCAATAAAACCAAGAATTTCATTTAAATCTTCCATTAGCTTATTTGAACCTGTTTCATCAATTGGAATTCTTGATAATTTTCCAAGTTTTTTTAATATATCTAAGTCAATTTTACTATTATTACTCATGTATTTTTATGATTTTAAAATTTTTATTTTTTGATACCATCTGTTATGCCTATCTGCAAGCATGAAGATTTTTTAATGAAGACAAATCATCATAAAAATTTGTTAGGAATTGATCATGGATCTAAACTAATAGGCATAGCAATATCTAATAAAGAGCTTTTCATAGCTACACCATTAACAACAATTGTGAGAAAAAAACAAAGTGTAGATTTTAATGAAATATTTAAAATAATTAAAGAAAAGGATGTTGGTGGAATTGTTGTCGGGTTGCCATTAAATATGAATGGAACCAAAGGACCACGTTGTCAATCTGTAGAGACATTTTTTAGAAATTTTTTATTATTTCATGATATACCTATGCTCTTTCAGGATGAGAGAATGTCATCACAAGCTATTGAAAAAATTTTTATATCTCAAGATATAAGCAGAAAAAAAAGATCTTCCAATATTGATAAACATGCAGCATGTTGGATTTTACAATCTGCACTGGACTTTTTAAAAAAAAGGTAGTACTAACTAATTTTTAATGAACAAGATTCATAAAATTAATAAAAAACCACCTCCAATAGCAACTCTCAATTCTAAAAACCTCTTATCCATAGAAGGTATGAATAAGTTAGAAATAAACTCTTTGTTGGATAGAGCAGATTATTTCGCAGATTTAGATCCTTTAAAAATAATAAAAACTCTCAATGGTTATGTTATTCTTAATGTTTTTTTTGAAAATTCGACAAGGACTAGAGTATCTTTTGAATTGGCAGGAAGACGTCTAGGTGCAGAAGTAATTAATATCTCAGTTGACAAATCTTCAATTAAAAAAGGTGAAAGTCTTCTCGATACAGCAAATACCCTAAGTGCAATGAAACCCAATTTATTAATAGTTAGACATCCTGAGAGTGGTGCACCAAAACTTTTTTCTGATTACTTAAATTGTAGTATTGTTAACGCTGGAGATGGCAGACACGAGCATCCAACACAAGCTCTTCTAGACGCATTAACTATCAGAAGAAGATTAGGTAGAATAGAAGGTTTAAAAATAGCTATTTGCGGTGATATACTTAATAGTAGAGTTGCAAGATCTAATATACATCTACTCACAACACTTGGTGTTGAGGTAAGATGTATAGCACCTCCAACCTTAATGCCAAAAAGTTTAGAGAACCTTGGTGTAAATTGTTTTAATAGTTTAAAAGACGGCATTAATAATGTAAATGCAATTATGTTACTAAGGTTACAAAATGAGAGAATGTCAGGGACCGAATCTCCTTCAAAAAGAGAATATTACAGATTTTATGGTCTTGATGAGGAAAAACTTAGAATGGCACATCATGATGCAGTTATCATGCATCCGGGGCCAATGAATAGAGGGGTTGAAATAGCATCATCTCTTGCAGATAACGAAGATAGAAGTTTAATAAAGACACAAGTTGAAATTGGTGTCGCTATCCGCATGGCAACTATTGAAGCAGTTTATAATGCACAAAAATAACAATCCAATTTTATTAAAAAATATTAGAGTAATTGATCCATCTCAAAATTTGGATCAAGAGATGAATATTACTATAAAAAATGGTATTATTTCATATTTTGAAAATAGTGAAAAAAATATTCCATTAAATGAAAATGATTTCAGGTCTATCAATTGCAAAGATAAAATTTTATCCCCTGGCATTTTTGACTTAAGAGTTTATTTAAATGAAACGAATAATGAAAATGTTACAATTTTAAAAAATGCAGCCATTAAATCAGGAGTTTTGAAAATGGGAATTCTGCCATTTCAAAAACCCCTTCTTGATAACCCTATAATGATCGAACATTTAATTGAAAAAACAAACTTTAATAATGATAAATTTTTTTATCCCTATGGAGGGGCAACTAAGGAATTAAAAGGAAATGAAATAGCTGAATTAGGTTTGATGGCTGAAGTCGGCGCAATTGGTTTTACAGATGCGCCGAATTGTATACAAGACTCTCTTGTGATGAGAAGAGTTATGAGTTATGCAAAAATGCTTGAAAAACCTATTCTTCAAAATCCGGAAGATAAATCTCTTGCTGGTTTAACAGCTAGTAACTCCACAACAATTCAAGGTGAAATGAATGAAGGCGAAGTTTCAACGAGATTAGGATTAGTTGGAATTCCTTCATGTGCTGAAGTAATTATAGTCGAAAGAGATTTAAGATTGGCAGAACTCACAGGTGTACATTATCATGTGTCGAATGTTTCTACCAAAAAAACAGTTGAAGTTATAAAGAGAGCTAAATTAAATGGTATCAGAATAACATGTGATACATCACCACCATATTTTAGTTTAAATGAATTAGAATTATCAACTTATGACACATCTTTTAAATTATCCCCCCCTCTTAGAAACGAAGAAGACAGAATTGCAATCCAAAATGCTATTTTTGATGATACAATTGATATAATCACATCAGATCATAAACCAATGTCGAATGACACAAAAATTCTTCCTTTTACTTCAGCTTCCACGGGTGCATCTGGAATTGAAACATTACTTCCACTGACATTAAATTTAATAAACAAATCAGATGTCTCAATAATGAATATTTTAAAAAAAATAACTTTGAATCCATCAAAATTATTAAAAGTTAAAATTCCTAAAATCAAATCTAACGAAAAGGCTAACTTCATTATATTTGATCCTAATGAGCAATATTTAATTAACAAAGATTTCTTGCAAACTTCACCAACTCCATTTCACGGTAGACCTGTGCAAGGGAAAAATTATATGTCCATGATGAATGGTGAAATCGTTTTTGATAACATTGATTTATTATAAACTAATATGACTGAATATTTTATTCTATTTCTAATTTTCATTATTTGTTATTTAATTGGATCCATTCCATTTGGTCTAATTCTTACTAAATTATTTGACAACAATGATTTAAGGAATATTGGAAGTGGAAATATAGGAGCCACTAATGTTTTAAGAACAGGAAATAAAACATTAGCACTTTTAACTTTAATACTAGATTTATCAAAAAGTTTTATTCCATTATTTATTCTTTTTAAATTATATCCACATCCAATAATTAATGATTTTTTTAATTTTGTGATTGTTGATCAAATTTTTTTGATTTTAGTATTTGGTTATTTTTTTGTTTTAGGACATTGTTTCCCAATTTGGCTAAAGTTTAAAGGTGGAAAAGGAATTGCAACTTCCTTAGGTGTTATACTATCAATTGATTTTTTTATAGGTTTGTGTCTGTTAACTATTTGGATTTTAGTATTTTTGATTTTTAAAATAAGTTCCTTATCTGCACTAATTTCATCGACAAGTTTCCCAATTTTAATGTTTTTTAAATATGAAAAAGTAAATTTGTTATATTTATCAATTCTTTTAACTATATTTGTTTTTTTTACACATAGGGCAAATATAATTAGACTTTTGAAAAAAGAAGAAAAAAAAATTTAAATTAATATTGATATATTTTTAAACCAATGGTAATTGGCAAAGAATTATGGAGTTTAAATGAAATTAGTTATTGTTGAATCACCTGCAAAAGCTCAAACAATAAATAAATATCTTGGTAGTAATTATAAAGTTGTAGCATCTATTGGACATGTTAGAGATCTTCCAAGAAAAGATGGTGCAGTTGAACCAGAAAAAGATTTTCAGATGTCCTGGGATCAACCTTTAGATAAAAAAAAGGTTATTAATGGAATAATAAAAGATTTAAAAGATGCAGAAACTCTAATTTTAGCAACTGACCCCGACAGAGAAGGTGAAGCAATCAGTTGGCATATCAATGAGATTTTAAACGAAAAAAAAGTATTAAAAAGTAAACCAGTTCAAAGAGTTGTTTTTAATGAAATTACAAAGTCATCTGTATTAAACGCTATGGAACATCCTAGAGACATAAACTCTGAATTAGTTGATGCATACCTGGCCAGAAGAGCATTAGATCATTTAATTGGTTTTAGAATATCTCCAATTTTATGGAGGAAACTTCCAGGTTCCAGATCAGCAGGTAGAGTTCAGTCAGTAGCTCTTAGATTAGTTTGTGAAAGAGAATTAGAAATTGAAAAGTTTATAATTGAAGAGTATTGGACTATTTCAGGAATTTTTGAAAATTCAAGTAGTGAAAATTTTTCGTCTAGATTAATTGAATTTGAACAAAAAAAACTTAAAAAATTTGATATACCAAATAAGGAACATTCAAAAAAAATATTAGATGAAATAAAAAAACATAATTTTTATATTTCAAATATTGAAAAGAAAAGAGTTAAGAGAAATCCTATACCTCCTTTCACAACTTCAACACTGCAGCAAGAAGCATCTAGAAAACTTGGTTTTAGTGCTTATAAAACAATGAGAGTAGCTCAAAAACTTTATGAAGGCATAAATTTAAATAAAGAAACTAGTGGTCTAATAACTTACATGAGGACTGATGGTGTTCAAATTAGCCAGGAAGCAATAACAAATATTAGAAAATTTATTTCTAATGAATATGGGAAAAACTTTATTCCCGAAAGTCCAAGATATTATAAATCAAAGGCTGCTAACGCCCAAGAAGCTCACGAAGCAATTAGACCAACAAACTTTACTTATTCACCAAAATTAATCTCGAAATATTTAGATAAAGATCAGCTTAAGTTATATGATTTAATTTGGAAAAGAACTTTATCTAGCCAAATGGCTTCAGCAGAATTGGACAAAACTACGGTAGATATAAAATCAAAAGATAACTCAATTACTTTCAGAACAAATGGTTCTCAAATTGCTTTTCCTGGATTTTTAAAAGTATATAAAGAAAGCTTTGATGATAAGACAACTTCAAGTGATAATGATGATGACAAGCTTCTCCCAATTTTAAATCTTAATGAAAGTTTAGATTTAAAAAAACTAGAAGATGAACAACATTTTACACAACCACCCGCGAGATATACTGACGCTAGTTTAGTTAAGAAAATGGAAGAACTTGGTATTGGAAGACCCTCAACATATGCCTCAACATTAAGAGTTTTAGTTGAAAGAGATTATGTTGTAAAAGATAATGGAAAACTAATTCCAGAAGAAAGAGGAAGAATATTAACAGCTTTCCTAAGCAATTTCTTTGGTAAATATGTTGATTATGAATTTACAGCAACATTAGAAAAAGATCTTGATAAAATCTCTGACGGCAAATTGCCTTATAAAGATTTATTGTTAAATTTCTGGAGAGATTTTAAAAAACATCTTGACAAAATGACTGACTTAGAGAGATCAGAAATCTTAAATACTCTAGAGACTGAATTAGAACAAATGTTTTTTTCAACCGAAGATAATCAATTTGATGCTTCAAAAAAATGTCCTAAATGCTCGGATGGTAAAATTGGGTTACAACTTGGAAAATATGGTGCTTTTATAGGCTGTAATAATTATCCTGAATGCAAATACACAAAGCAGATAGCTAATAAAAAAGATGGTAACCCTGAATTTGACAATGAAATTGATTTTGATCAAAGTTTAGGTAAAGATCCCGATACAAATGAAGATGTTTTTATAAAGAAAGGACCTTATGGTTCATATGTTCAACTTGGAGATAGCAAAAAACCTAAAAGAGTAAGTATTCCTAAATTAGTAAATCCTAAAGACATAAACCTTGAAAAGGCTATTTTACTCTTATCGTTACCAAGAGTTATTGGTAACCATCCTGAAACTAATAAAGAAATTACTGCTAATATTGGAAGATACGGCCCTTACTTAAAATATGATATAAATTCAGTTAGTCTACCAAATGATGAAACTGTTTTAACTATAGGTTTAAATCATGCAGTTGTATTAATTTCTGAAAAATCTCCTGGAGGAAGAAGTCTTGGAAAACATCCAAATAATGACGGAGAGGTGCTGGCAAAAAAAGGAAGGTATGGTCCTTATGTTGAGTATAAAAAGACGAGAGCAACTTTGCCTAAAACCATGAATTTAGATGAAATCACTCTTGATGAAGCTCTGGAATTAATCGAAAAAAAAGAGTCGCGAGCAAAGAAAAAAAAATAATTTTGATATGATTAAAAATTATTTGCTCAAAATCTTAGATATTGATTCAGACGGAAATACTACAGCTAAGATAATTGACAAAAAGTTAAGAAATACTGAAGTCTTTATACCTTACAACAAACAAAACCCCGTCATTAAAATTGGTGATACTGTATCTTCATTAATTAAATATAAAAAAAAAAAAATAGTTAATATAAAAATTCTAAAAAAAATCTATGCTCCAAAATCTTTTTTTGCACAAGTAAATGAAATTTCATCTAAATTCATAAAAATAAAAAAATTATTTTCTGAAAAAAATGATTATTATTTCATAAAAAATGATCATTCTCATGAAAACTTGAAAGTTGGAGACATCCTCAAAGCTAATGAAGAATTTAAATCAAATATTAAAAATTTGAAAACATGTAAGTTAGAAAGAATTTATAAAGGATTTAACTCCAATAATTTTTTTCCAATGCTTGAAATAAATGAATTAAACATAATAGATACATTCCCAACTGAAGTGATAAAAGAAGTTGAAAAGATTGATACATCTAATTTAGACAATAGATCTGATTTAACAAATTTAGCAATCATTACAATTGATGGCGATGATGCTAAAGACTTTGACGATGCTGTCTTTGTTGAAAAATATAAAAGTGATAAATGGAAAGTTATAGTTAGTATTGCTGATGTTTCTCACTATGTTAAAGAAAACTCAAATTTAGACACTCATTCAAAAGAAAGAGGTAATTCTATTTATTTTCCAAACTTTGTAATACCAATGTTACCCGAGAAACTATCAAACGACCTTTGTTCTCTTAAAGAAAACAAACTTCGTTTAACTTTATCTGTTGAAATTATACTTGATTCAGAAGGTAATAAATTATCTCACAAGTTCTTTAAATCAACTATCAAGTCAGCAAAAAGATTTACCTATAATGATGTTAATAATTTAATTAAAACAAAATTTAAAAATAATAAATCTCTAAATGACAATATATTGTTAAATGTCAAAAATCTATACCAGGTTTATAAAAAACTTAAAAATAAAAGTTCAACTCGTGGCGCACTTGCTTTAAAAGTAAGTGATACAAAGATTTTATTTGATAAAAAAGGGAAACCTCTAGAAGTTCAAAAAAGCAAACAACTTGAAAGTCATCAAATAATTGAAGAGCTCATGATACTTGCAAATGAATGTGCCGCTGAAGAACTTCAAAAACATAGCTCCGATAACCCTTATAGAATTCACGAAAGACCCAAACCGGAAAAAATTTTATCTTTGATTAATTGTATTGGTTCACCTTATGATAAATTACTGAAAAACAATAATATAACAGGCAATTTATTTAACAAAATAATTGAGCAGTCATCTAATAGTAAAGATTTTATAAAAATTAATGAATTAATTTTAAGAGCTCAATCCCAAGCTAGATATCATAACGAAAATAAAGGACATTTTGGTTTATCACTGAAAAATTATGTTCATTTTACTTCACCAATAAGAAGATATTCAGATTTAATAGTTCATAGAAAATTAACTCAGATTTTAGAAAATAATAAAATTAATCAAGCTTATAAAAATAACTTAAACGATACATGTACACATATTTCGAGTACTGAAAGAAAGGCTGTAATTGCTGAGAGAAATACTATCGATAGATACATAGCTTTAATTTATTCTAGTAAAAATGACCAAACTTTTTCTGGTGAAGTAATTTCGGTAAAAAGTTTTGGTATATTTGTAAAATTTGATAATCATAAAAGTGAGGGTTTTATTCCAAAAAGGTTATTGCCTAAAGATCATTATTTGTTTAATGAAAAAAAAGAGTTTTTAAAAGGTAAATCAAATTTTTTTAAAATTGGAATGTCTTTATTAGTTAATATTAAAGAAACAGATATTTTAAAAGGTAAAATATTATTAGAATACTGCAAACATTTATAATCATCTTTGAGGTTGACAAATTAAGTAAATAGACCTAATTAATGGTCAGGAGATATTATGGCTAAACCTGCATCCATTCAAATTAAACTTGTAAGTACAGCTGATACCGGATTTTATTATGTAACAAAAAAAAATCCTAGGAATCATCCTGAAAAAATGGAATTTAAAAAATACGATCCTAAAGCTAAAAAGCACGTTATGTTTAAAGAAGCTAAGATTAAATAATTAACATTTTAATTTACTTACTTTTTCAATTTTTATTAACTTACCTTTCATTTTATAGCTACCATAATCAACTGTATATCCATGAGCTATACCACTATCATCAACGTAAGCTATAACCTTTGTTTTAGGGTCTGGGCTTTTCTGATTAAGATCATAAAATGACAATTGCATAGGCCAAACTTGTTTCTTTAATAGATCATTTTCAATAGATATATCAGTATTAATTTTTTTTCCAATAAAAGCAGATACAATTTTCACAAGATTATCTTTATCACTTCCAAAAAAAACTTTTGCTGTATTGAAATTTATATTTTTTTTTGCATTTTCAAGAAGAATTTCTAAATGTTCAGTTGGGAATAAGATATTGTCATCAAATGAAAGTTTTTCATTATTTTTGTCAAAAATTATACCATCTAATATGTTTTTATTTTTTTGCACATAACCTGAGTAAAAAATTTCTTTTTCAAAATCATTTTTATCTAAATGTTCAAAACTAAATTTTTTTGCTGTAAAATCCTCAAATGAACTAAAAATTGAAAAATTCTTTGAATTTTTTTTATTATTTAAATTAAAAGTAATGGCAAAGGTCTCTTTTAAAGCCCAACCTTTACATTGTTTTTCAAGTAAAAAAGATGACTTCCCACTCCCACCTTCTACTATTGATGGCGTTTCATTTGTTAAAAACTCTAAATCATAATAAGCTTTATGTGAGACAATAGTTGACGATAGACAAGTATTTACATATAAAAACGAAATAAAAATCGATAATAAATTATATATATTAAATTTAATCATAAATTAAAATAACAAATACACTAAATAATTAAAATTAAAATATTCATATGTTTTCTGAAAAAAATTTAATTAATTGTGATAACTCTTTTAGAAAATTTATTAATTCTTGTCTAGATGAAAATTTTATTTCTATTGACACCGAGTTTGTAAGAAACAAAACATTTTATCCTCAATTATGCTTGTTACAAATTGGAACTTCGACGGGATCTTATGCAATAGATCCAAATAAAATTTCAAATTTACCTCTTTTAAAAAAAATTCTAAGAAATAAAAATATCTTAAAAATTTTTCATTCACCCAGACAAGATATAGAAATTTTTTTCAATTTATTTGGATCTCTACCCAACAATATATTTGATACACAAATAGCATATTCTTTTATAAGTCAAGAATATCAAATAAGTTATGAAAAAATAGTTTTAAATATATTAAAAATAAAATTAGATAAAACTTTTCAATATTATGATTGGACTTTAAGACCGATTAATCAAAATCAGCTTGATTATGCCTTGAATGATGTCTATTACTTAAGAAAAATATATTTTAAGTTGGAGAAAAAACTAAAGAGTAAAAATAGATTTGATTGGGCATTAGAGGAATCAAAAATTTATCTTAATAAAAAACTTTATCTTAATTCTCCAGAAAACTATTGGAAAAATATTTACCCCTCTAAAACAAAAAATTTGAATTTATTTAAGTTAAAAAAAATTTTTGAATGGAGAGAGGAAAAATGTATAACTTCAAATATTAGCCGAAAATTAGTATTTAGTGACAAAGATCTAGTTACATTAATAAAAAATCCAAATAATTTAACTTCACTCAATCTCAAATATGAATTAGAGAAAAAAGATTTAATTGCAATTGATAAAATTTTATCCAATAATTCTGATAAATTATTAGAAAATAAATCTAGACTTTTAAAGAGTGATTTTGAATTACTACTTATTTTAAAAATTATTCTTAAATTAATTTCTAATGAATTAAATATTAGTCCGAATTTAATAGCTACAACATCAGATTTAGAAAAGTTAAACTTTAAAAATAATAAACATTCTAGATTATTTAAATCTTGGCGAAATGAAGTGTTTGGGAAAAAAATAAAGAAATTTTTTAATAATGAACTTAAAATTGTTTCTAAAGAAAATAGTTTATTTTTAGAAAAAAATTAAATTTAAGCCTCTATAATATTTAATACTTCTTTAATTTCCTTTAATGTAATTTTGGTTTTTTTTTCAAGAGATATTATATCCAAAGCTTCTGCGAAAAGAGAAATAGATTTATAGTTTCTTTTAATTCTTTTAATAATATATATACAGTGCTTATCATTTAAAAAAATCTTTTTGTCACTTAATTCTTTAATAAGAATTGAAAATAAAAAATCATCATCTGGCAACTCTATTTTTGCACTTATACAAGAATTAATCCTTGATTCTAAGTCACTTAAACTAAAGTTGATTTCATTAGGTGGTTTTGAAGTTGTAATTAATAAGGACCCTGAATTTACAAAAATTTCATTAAAAAAATGAAAAAAAAGATTTTCATTTAAATATTCTACTTCATCAAAATCATCAAAAATGAATGATTTACCTAACTTAGCTTCATTTAAATCTATATTACTAAATTTTTTAATAAATTTAGCATCTGTAATTTCTTTATAGATGTGAGCTAAATGTGTCTTTCCTGAACCTGTAGGTCCATAGAGAATTAATACTGGAAAATTGAATTTTTTTTTAAATTTTTGAATATCGTCAAATTCGTCAATTAAAGATAATGCAACTTCATTAACCTTATTTAAAATAAAATTAGAATGATTTTTAACGTTCCTAAAAGATAGAGGTAATGCTAATTGTTTAATTAATTTTTTTTCCATTTTTTGAGTCATCAAAAATGTAATTAAAATAAAAACGTGCAATTACACCTATTATTGCTGCAACAGGAATAGCCATTAAAATACCTATAAATCCAAAAAAACCACCTCCAACAGAAAGTGCAAAAATAATCCATATCGGATTTAATTTAACCGCTTCGCCAACAAGTTTAGGTGTCAAAAAATAACTCTCTAATAATTGTCCAACAATAAAAGTTATTAATATGATTAATAATTCAAAACCATATCCAAATTGAACTAAACCTAGTATTAATGCCAAAAAACATCCCAAAAAAGCGCCAATATAAGGTATAAAAGATATCAAACCTATAAATAATCCCAAAATAAAGCCGAATTCAAGTGATAAAAAATTTAAAATTAGTGAATAAAAAATTGATAAACATAGACAAACTGAAATTTGTCCTCTGATATATTTAGATAAAGTTAAATTTATCTCTTCTAAAATGATTGAAAAAAAACTAAAGCTTGAGTTTTTTGTTATGTTATTAAAAAAAGATCTAATATTTTTCATTTCCAATAACATATAAAATGTTATTATTAATGTTAATATAATATCAAATAAACTGTTTAATATTAAAAGACCTCCTTTAAAAAAATTATAACCTGCATCACCAACTTTAATAAAAAATAATTTTAAAAGTTTAATTAGATCTTCTTCATTAATTTTTTTCTGGCCAAAGATAGATTTAAAATAAGGTGAAATTGTTTCGTTTAAATAATTTATATATTTAGGTGCACTAATTGTTATCTTTTCAAATTGAGCTAAAATAATAGGAATTGCCAGAGATAAAACTAAAAATACGATGATAATAAAAATTAATAATGCAAAAAAACTCGAAATTGCACCAGGCATAAAAGAGCTTATTCTTTGATTTATAGGACCTAAAAGATATGCTAAAATAAAAGCCAAAACAAATGGATAAGTTATTTTGTAAAACACAAAAATGGTCAAAGTCAAGATTATCAAACAAATGATTAAAAAAATATTCTGTTTATTTTCTTCAAATGTTTTCATTTTTTTATCAAAATAAATTCATCATTAACTTGTTTTAACTTATAACCTTTTTCATTTAAAATATTAAAAAAAGTATTATTTGTTCCTTGAAATCCAAGACTTACTTTACCAACATCTCCTCTTAACCCAATAATATTTATTTTCTTCATGTAAGGAAGATTATTTAAAAGTAGCAAGGAATTTGACCAATCTTGCATTCTTTGAATTGGAATATATACATCAACAAAAGTAATTAATCCTTCATTAAAAAAATTATTTTTTTTCCAACTTTCTTCAAAAACGTATACCAATTCCCTAATGTCTTTTAAAAGTAGATCTTTATTTAAAATAGTAGTCGATTTAAAATTTTTATAATTTCTAGATTTTGAAAAAATTGTTTGATCAAATTCACCAGATTCATTATAGAGCTTACCTGAAATTTTTAATTGATACTTTCCAAAACGCCCTAACTTTGGTTCCAAAATAACTACCAATATTCTTTTTGTTGAATCATTTTTTATTATTTTTTTTAATACATATTTATTAGAACTTATTATTTCTTTACCTTTAATACTCCTTTTTAATGATAAATCACCGGTAGATAGTTTAAATTTAAGTAAACTATCATTTGTATTTAAAAAATTCTTCCATAATTCATACCATGAATCTTTTTCGTCCAAAAATACATATCCACTTGGCCCTTCATATATTGGGAATATAGATATAGGTAAACTAAACACTTCTGCGAAATTTAAATTTTCTTTTTTAAAAAATTTAATAACTTCATCTCTATTAAAACAAAAATCAAAACTTCCTAAAAATCGATTAGTACTATTAGCTTCATCATTAATTTTTATAAAATTAATCATTTTGTTTAAATCAATTTTATAAGAATCTTTAATTTGCTTTCTCAAAGTAAGTCTATTAAGTAATTGATTAAACGCTATTAATCTGCCTTTTTCTTCAGCTTTGGATTTTGCTTTTGTTAAATCTTGATGTTTAGCGTCTGAAATCACATTATTCACATAAAAAGCTTTTTCTTTACAATCTAATTTCGAAGATGCAATTACTTCAAACTGAAAAATAAAAAGAAAAAGAAAAATTAATTTTACAAAAAAAAGTTTTAAGTTGAATTCAAATATCATGGTAATAAAGTAAATAATAATTTATATCATCTTTTACATTTAAATTAACTATTAAAATTAATTAATCAGGATTATGAAAAAAAAAAATAATAAAAGCAAATCAATAACATATAAAGAATCGGGCGTTGATATTGATAAATTTGAAACAATTTTAAATGATCTAAAGAAAGAAATTTTATGTACATTCAATGATGCAGTCATTGATAATTTTGGAAGTTTTTCTAGTGTACTAGATATAAACAAACTTGGATATAAGGATCCTTTGTTACTGTCTGCAACAGATGGGGTAGGAACTAAACTTAAACTAGCAATTGAAGCTCAGAATTTTGATAATATTGGAATTGATTTAGTTGCTATGTGCGTAAATGATATCCTGGCACAAGGAGGTCTGCCTCATTTTTTCTTAGATTATATAGCAGTTGGAAAATTAGATGAAAAACAAATTAAGGCAATTATAAAAAGCATTATTCGAGGATGTATGATATCTAATTGCGCACTTGTGGGTGGAGAAACAGCAGAAATGCCTGGGCATTATTTGAAAAATAATTTTGATATAGCAGGCTTTTCTATAGGTGCTGTTGAAAGAAATGAAATTTTGATGCCTTCTCTCGTAAAGGAAGATGACTTAGTAATTGCAATTGAAAGTAATGGAATACATTCAAATGGATATTCTTTAATAAGAAAATTAATTGATCACCAATCAATAGACATAATTAATGATAAATTTGATTTCAATAATGATAAAAATATTGCTGAAACACTTTTAAAACCAACATACATTTATACTGATTTAATTAAGAAAAAACCAAAAAATTTAAAATTGCATGGCATATCACATATTACAGGTGGTGGATTAATTGAGAATCCGAAAAGATCTTATGGAAAAGATTTATCATTAATAATAGATTGTTCTACATTTAAAATTGACCCTTTGTTTATGTGGATTAAAGAAAAAGCAAATCTTGATTGGTATGAATTATTTAAAACATTTAATTGTGGCATTGGATTATTAGTTTACGTAGATAAAAAAAATTCTTCAAAACTTCTTAATCATTTGAAGTGTCTTGATTTTAACTCTTGGATAGTTGGTAAGATGCAAAAAAAAGATAAAAATCAAAATTCAGTTCTAATTTTAAATTATGAACAAAGCTAATTTATCTGTTTTTGCTTCGGGAATAGGAAGCAATCTTTTGGCTATTCACAAAGCTTCAATGGATAAAAGTTTTCCTGGAAAATTACAACTAGTTATATGTAATAAAATTTGTCCTGCCTTTGAATTAGCCAAAAGTTTAAATTATGATACAAAATTAATTTCAAATTTAGATAAAGATAAATTTGAAGAAATTGCTCATCAGGAATTAATTAAAAAAAAAATTGATTTAATTTGTTTAGCTGGATACATGAGAGTTTTATCCCCAAAGTTTGTATTTAAATGGAAAAATAAAATTCTAAACATACATCCATCAATTTTACCGCTATTTCCTGGTTTAAATACACATAAAAAAATTCTATTAAATGGTGTAAAAATTCATGGATCTACTGTTCACATAGTAAATGAAAGACTTGACTCTGGTAAAATTTTAGGACAATTTGCATTCGCTGTTAAAAGTAATGATTTAGATTTTTTGATATATAATATTAAAAAGTATGAAAATCTCCTTTATCCTGAAGTTATTAAAAAATATATTTGGACATTTTTATTTAAAGAAGATAAATTCTTAAATTATAAAAATATCCACATAGACAATGTTGTATTTTCATATTGAAAGAGATTTTTACATGAGCAATAAGTTAGATAAACATACAAAGGACAACCAACAATTTTATGAAGGTTTTTTGAAGTTTACTTTATTTTCGAGTATAATAATATGTGTTATCATTGCACTACTAGCAATTTTTTTAGTTTAAACCTCAAAAATTTCAGTTTCTGAAAAAAAGAATGAAATTTCTTTTTTTGCATTTTCAATAGAATCAGAACCATGTACTGAGTTAGCCTCAATGCTTAAAGCAAATTCTTTTCTAATTGTGCCTACTTCTGCTTCTTGCGGATTTGTTGCGCCCATAACTTTTCTATACAAAGCAACTGCATTTTCGCCTTGTAAAACTTGAACAATTACAGGACCGGATATCATAAAAGAAACAAGATCTTTGAAGAAAGGTCTTTCTTTATGCACCTCATAGAATTTACCAGCTGTCTCCTCTGTAAGTTTAATTCTTTTCTGACCAATTATTTTTAACCCAGAATTTTCTATTATTGAATTCACTTGTCCAGTTATATTCCTAGAAGTTGCATCTGGTTTTATTATTGACAATGTTTGTTCTATAGACATTATTTCTCCTATTTTAAATTTTATAATCAAAATTTCTTGTTAAATCAAATAACAATTTAACACCCCAACCTGATGCTCCAGAAGGTGACGTTTTAGTAGAATTAGATAACCAAGTTACTCCAGCAATATCAAGATGAGCCCAGGGCGTGTTTTCAACATGTCTTTGTAAAAAACATGCCGCGGTAATTGAACCAGCACCCATGCCGCCAATATTTTTCATATCTGCAATTTCTGTATTTATCATCTTATCATATTCAGTATCCAATGGCATCGACCATACTTTATCTCCAGTTTTTTCCCCAGAAACTTCAATTATTTTGGTTAGATTTTTATTATTAGAAAATAAACCAGCTCTTACTTTACCTAAAGACACTATCATAGCTCCAGTCAAAGTAGCTAAGTCAATCATAAAAGCAGGTTTAATATTTTTTTCTGCCCATGATAACAGATCTGCTAATACCAACCTACCTTCTGCATCTGTATTTAAAACCTCAATAGTTTTACCTGAAAATGACTTTATTACATCACCAGGTCTTTGAGCATTTCCATCTGGCATGTTTTCAACTAAACCGATTATTCCAACAACGTTTTTCTTAATTTTATTGCTTGCAATTGCCTCCATTAACCCCGAAACAGTAGCAGCACCTCCCATATCCCACTTCATATCCTCCATAGATTTAGAAGGCTTAAGAGATAATCCGCCAGAATCAAAACATACACCTTTACCAATAAAAGTAAGTGGTTTTTCATTTTTATTTCCACCACTCCATTCCATTACAACGACATGACTTTCTTGTTTTGAACCCTGTCCAACAGCAAGCAATGATGTCATGCCTATTTTTTTTAAATTGCTCTCATTTAATATTTGAACCTTGACACCAAACTTTTTTAATTTCTTACATTCTTCAGCAAAAGATTTAGGATTCAGAATATTTGCAGGCTTCCATACTAGATCTCTTGCAAAATTCACTCCTTTAACAAGATTTAAATCAAACTGAAAGCTAGATTTAATTTTGGAATAATTTTGAGAAAAAACTAAGATAGTTTTTGTTTTACTATTATTTGTACTGGATTTGTAATTTTCAAACTTATAAGATTTTAAACAAAACCCTCTTAATAAATTTGAAGAATATAATTCATCATCAATATAAAAATTTATATTATTATAAAAATCAGTACTTATTTTATCAAATATTAAACCACCTTGATTTTCAATATCTGAACTGTAATTATTGGATTTTTTTAAAATAGGAATTATTAAAAACAAACCAAATTGAGTTTCAAATAAATATGGCTGTTTTATTTTTCTTGCTTTTGAATTGTAAGTTAAAAATTTTTCAATTTCATTATTCAACCACATTGGTTTAAATTTTATTTCTTTAAAATTATCTAAAAATAAAACATTTACTTCATTTTTCTTTAAATTTTGTTTTGAATTGGTTTTTTTAAAATCAATTTTCAAATTGCTAACATTCATCATAACTCTTTCCTATTACTTAAATAAAAATAATGTTAAATTACATTATGCGTATTTTTAAATACATTTTTAAAATGTCAATGTTAAATACATTTGTATCATTTTTAGTAATTATTGGACTTGTTTGGGTAAGTCAATCATTTAGATCAATTAAGTTTATATTTGAAAAAGGAGGCACTATTATAGACTTTTTTCAATTATCTATTTTTAGCATGCCTGCATGGCTTTCAATAAGTGTATCTTTTGGATTTTTTTTTGGAGTTTTCATTACCTTTACTAAATTAGATAATGACAGAGAACTTATTGCGATGAAGTCTTCTGGACTTAATTCACTCCAACTCTCCTATCCAATTTTTGTTATTGGCATTATATTAAGTTCGTTTTTATTTTTGAACTTTCATTTTTTACTTCCAAAAAGTTATTCAGTTTATAAAAATTATGAGGATAATTTAAGATACAAAATATCTCCCATTTTATTTAATGAAAATTCATTTTTTCATGTTGATAAAAAAACATTTTTCGCACAATCTATTAATGGCAATGAATTAAACAAACTTTTTATTAAAGATTATTCAGCTGAAAAGCAGACTGTAGATATTTTTGCTCAAAAAGCTGTTTTTATTCCTGAAGAAAATAATATTAGAATAAAATTAATTGATGGTGTTAAAATAATCTCAGAACAAAAATCAAGCCCGTTAATAATTAACTTTAAACAAGATTATATTTCATTTAACAAAAAAAATAAAAAAAAACAAAATAGATCAAAACGTGTTGTTGATTTGAAAGAATTCTCATACTTTGAGCTGATAAATAAATCTAAACTACAAACAAAAGCTGACGGGATTTATTTGGCTGAAGCACACTCTCGAAATGTATTTAGTCTAACACCTATAATTTTTTGCATGGTATTTTTATCCTTTTTTTTACGACTTCAACATTCCAAATATGATAATATTTTTTTAAAATCGGTAAGCATTAGTTCAATTTTTTTTATCCAGATAATCTTTTTCTCAATGAAAAATATTGTCACTAAATTTGAAGAATTTTTGTATATATTTTATTTTTTACCTATATCTATAATAATAATAAGTTTTTTATTGATAAAATATGAAACTTTTTCTTTTTTAAATTTAAAGAAAGTTAAAAATGGATTATAATAATATATTTCCAAAAATACTTTTTTCCTATTTAATCAAAATATATCTAAAAAATATTTTATTAGTTTTATTAATTTTTTTATTTCTAATTTTTCTTATTGATTTTATTGAAATATATAGACGAGCAAGTGAAAAAATTAATTTTAATAATGATAACTTTATTTCAATTTTAATGTATTTATCTTTATTAAAGTTACCATTAACAATTAAAAACATTTTACCAATTTCAATTCTTATCTCATCTGTTTTAACCTTTATAAAATGGAGGCAGAATAATTATTTTGTTATTGTGAGAACAATTGGAATTTCTCTAAAAAAAACCATTTTTCCTCCCTGCATTCTAGTATTATTTATGGGATTATTATCTCTATTTTTTTTACATCCTCTAGCGAACTATTGTAATTATAAATATAAATCTCTTGAAAATAAATTTTTTGGTCACAAACTTGAAGAAACTATATCCTTATCAAAAAATGGTATATGGATAAAGAAAAAAACTAATGATGGTTTTTTAATTATTAAATCTGAAAACATTACAAAAAATAAAAATGTTTTAAATAACGTAGAACTATTTAAATTTGATAATAATAATAATTTTATCAATAAAATAATTGCTCATACTGCTTCACTTCAAGGAAATATATTGCTACTTAAGAAAGGTAAAAAATTTTATCCTCAAATTACAAGTAATTTTTTTGATGTTTATTCAATAAAATTAAGCAATAAATTTAATACTTTTAATTTGAATTCAGAAATAGCAGAAAATATGAATTTAGTTGATTTATATAATTATATATTATTAATGAAGAAATTAGGTGTTAACTATTCAAATCATCTGATACTTTTATTAAAAGAATTATTACAACCAATTTTGATTGTTTCTTTGATATTAATAAGCGCCCCTTTAATTTTAAAAAATAATGAGAGAAAATTTCCTTTGACTATAATG
This sequence comes from uncultured SAR116 cluster alpha proteobacterium, assembly GCA_902618195.1. GTDB lineage: Bacteria > Pseudomonadota > Alphaproteobacteria > Puniceispirillales > Marisalimonadaceae > TMED54. The sequence continues at coordinate 887 of CACMZO010000016.1, read as the reverse complement.
TGCTTAACTATATTAATAGGTTTTGTTATTTATTTTTTAGTGGATTTTATGTATGTTTTGGGGTCAATGGAGAAATTAAACCCTTATATTGCAGGTATAGGCCCTATTGGGATTTGTTTTTTTATTGGATGTTACCTAGTGAGTGCTTTTGATGAAATCAAAAAATAAAATTCGATCCATTTTAAATTTAAAAATTTTTTTAATTTTATTTATTTTTGGCATGTCTTACAAACTCTTTGCAAATGAGAAAAATTTTGTAATAGCAACTATTGATAGATCTCCAATTACTTATTTTGATTTAAAGCAAAAAGCAAAGTTAATTCATTTTTTAAGGACTAAAAATAATCAATATGAAAACCTAAATAAATATTTTGATTTATCACTTGAAAGTCTAATATCTCAAAAACTATTAATAAAAAAAGCCATAGAATTTAATAAAAATATTTTAAATTTAACAAAAAAAGATGCAATTAAATATATATTAAAAAGAAATAATAATTCGATTGAGTTTTTTGAAAATTTTTTAAAAAAAAATAACCTTTCAAAGTCTGTGGTCATCTTAAATATACAAATAGAGATTATAAAAAAATACTTAATTGGTCAAATGTTCGAAAAAGAATATGATGATTATTTAAAAGAGATTAGTTATATTTCCAAAAATAAAAATAATGAAATAGATCTTGAACAAATCATTATTAAAACCGATAAAAAAAATGTTGATTTGATTAATTCAATTGAAGATCAAATTGACTATTTATCTAACCAAGGTTATTCATTTAAAGAAATAGTAAAAATTTTATCAAAGAATAAATCACTTAAAGTTACTGCAGGAAGATCTGGTTGGCAAAAAAAGAACAATTTTAAATCAAATACTTTCGAAAAACTTT
>CACMZO010000015.1 GCA_902618195.1 uncultured SAR116 cluster alpha proteobacterium | reverse complement strand
AATGGTTGAAAGAGTTATTGAAGAAAGAGCTTCAGGTGACTTTAAAAAGGCAGAAGAATTAAGGATATCTATAGGTGATTTAATAGGTGATAATCTTAAAAATATTGTGCCTGGATCCAAAAAAGCTCAAGAGGTGAAGCAACTTCTTATTAAAGAAGATTTATGGTCACAATATTTAGAAGTTGGCATTGGTCCTGATGCCGAGGTGTTTACAAAAGCTCAAGTTTTATCATCAGTAGGTCATGGTTCTGAGGTTGGCCTTCATCCTGTGTCAAACTGGAATAATCCTGAGCCTGAAATTGTTTTAGCAGTAAATAGTAAGGTTAAAATAGTTGGTGCTACACTTGGAAATGATGTTAATTTAAGAGACATAGAAGGTCGATCTGCATTACTCCTTGGAAAAGCAAAAGATAATAATGCTTCATGTTCAATTGGGCCATTTATAAGATTGTTTGATGAAACATTTTCTTTAGATGATGTCAAAAAAGCTGAGTTAAAAATGACTATAGATGGTATAGATGATTTTCAATTGATTGGGTCAAGTTATATGTCAGAGATAAGCAGGGATCCAGAAGATTTAGTAAAACAAACATCATCAAGACATCATCAATATCCTGACGGTTTTATGCTTTTTTTAGGAACATTATTTGCACCTACTGAAGATAGAGACACAAAAGGTGAAGGTTTTACACATAAAATTGGTGATAAGGTTACCATTAAAGAAAGAAATCTTGGTGCTTTAGTTAACTACGTAAATTTAAGTACTAAATGTCCTGAATGGACTTTTGGGATTTCAGAACTTTATAATAACCTTATAAAAAGAGGATTCTACAAATAAATATGTCTTTTGAAGGAATATTGTCTGATATTAAGGTTTTAGATTTTTCAACTTTATTGCCGGGGCCTTTAGCTTCACTTTTTTTATCAGAGATGGGTGCGGAAGTAATTAAAGTTGAAAGGTTAAAACTTGGTGATGAGATGAGAAGAAAAACACCAGAGATTGATGGGACTAATGTTTCCTTTGCAATTTTAAATAGAGGTAAAAAAAGTATTGAAATTAATTTAAAAAATAATTTTCAAAACAAAAAACTTAAAAAATTAATTAAAGAAGTAGACATTGTTATAGAACAATTTAGACCAGGAGTTATGAAACGATTAGGCTTAGACTATGGTTCAATAAAACTGATAAATCCGAAAATTATATATGTTTCAATTACAGGTTATGGCCAGGAAGGTCCTAAAAGTAACTTTGCTGGACATGATTTAAATTATATTGGGGACACTGGCTTGTTAAGTTTAAGTATGGGCAAGGAAGATAATACAGTAGTACCTCCAGCTCTGATTGCAGATATTGGGGCAGGCTCCTATCCTGCAATCATGAATATATTATTAGCATTAAGAAAAAGAGACTTAAACAAAGAGGGGTCATATATTGATATCTCGATGACAGATGGATTGTTCACTTTTATGTTTTGGGCACTAGGTAAAGGGTTTTCCAAAAACGAGTGGTCACAAAATTCAGATTATTATTTATCAGGGGGATCACCTCGTTATAATATTTATGAAACTAAGGATAAAAGATATCTTGCAGTGGCACCGATTGAAGATAGGTTTTGGAATAAATTTTGTGAAGTAATTGATTTAGACATCACCTATAAAGGTCAAAAAAAAACAGATCAAGAAATTATTGAAAAAGTTACTTCTATAATAAAAACTAAAACATCTGGTTATTGGGATAAGGTTTTTCAAAAAGCAGATTGTTGTTGCACTGTTGTCAAATCTCTTAAGGAAGCTGTTGGTGATGATCATTTCATTTCAAGAAATCTTTTCTCAAAAAAAGTTAAAATTAATGATGAAACAGCCTTACCTTCGCTACCCTTGCCAATTAGTAAGCAATTTTTAAGTCCAAAAATAATTAAATCTTTTCCAAAATTAGGTGAACAAAATAAAACTTATATGAAATAAATTCTATAAGTGATAGAATATTAACTCTAAGAGGAAATTTATGAAAAAAATTAATGATCTAGAATCCTATTGGATGCCATTTACCGCAAATAGAGATTTTAAAAAAGATCCAAGAATTGTTTGTTCTGCAGAGGGTATGTATTACAAAAGTCAAGAGGGTAACGATATACTTGATGCAACAGCTGGTTTATGGTGTGTTAATGCCGGACATAACAGAAAGAAAATCAACGAAGCAATAACTAAACAACTTTCAGTTTTAGATTATGCACCTTGTTTTCAATTTGGTCACCCTAAAGCATTTGAGCTAGCGAATAGAATATCAGAAATTTTCCCAGAGGGTATGAATCATGTCTTTTTTACAAACTCTGGTTCAGAAGCTGTTGATACTACATTAAAAATTGCTTTGGCTTATCATAGAGCAAGAGGAAAAGGGACTAAAACTAGGTTGATTGGAAGAGAAAGAGGTTATCACGGTGTCGGTTTTGGAGGTATTTCTGTTGGAGGAATGCCAAGAAACAGACAATATTTTGGCACTTTATTGTCAGGTGTAGACCACCTTCCTCATACTTTTGATCATGAAAGAAATGCATTCTCTAGGGGAGAGCCTGAGTTTGGAGAAGAGTTTGCCGACAAGTTAGAAGATATTATTGCACTTCATGATGCATCTACAATAGCAGCAGTCATAGTTGAGCCTATGGCTGGTTCAACTGGTGTTTTACCCCCTCCAAAAGGTTACTTAAAAAAGCTTAGATCTATATGTACTAAACATGACATTCTTTTAATATTTGACGAAGTTATAACAGGCTTTGGAAGATTAGGAACAGCAACAGCTTCAGATTACTTTGGTGTTATTCCTGATATAATTTCATGTGCAAAAGGTATTACAAATGGCGTTATCCCAATGGGAGGCGCAGTAGTGAAAGATGAAATATATGAAACTATGTTAGATGAAGCAGATAATCCAATAGAATTATTCCATGGCTATACATATTCAGGACATCCTATTGCTGCTGCGGCTGGTTTAGCTACACTTGAAATATACAAGGAAGACAATTTATTTGAGAGAGCATCTGAACTATCACCTTATATGGAAGAAGTGGCACATTCTTTAAAAGGTGAAAATCATATAATTGATATTAGAAATATTGGCTTGGTTGCTTCAGTTGAATTAATGCCAAGAGAAGGCGCTGTCGGATCTCGTGGTTATGAGCTAATGAAAAGAATGTGGGATAAAGGTGTCATGGTTCGATTTACACAAGATACCATGGCAGTAACTCCACCTTTAATTGCTGATCGAAAACACATTGATGAAATGTTTGATAAAACTCGTGAAGCTCTAAAAGAGATAAATTAAACTATATCTGGAATAGCTCTTTTTGTTTCCTCATGATTTGATAAAGCATCTTCTATTGCCAGAGCTATTTCGCTTAATTTAGCATCATTACCTGCGGGAGCAATTAATTGAATTCCAAATGGTAAATTTTTATGATCCAACCCACAAGGTAATGCCCAAGCGCAAGGAATAGCCATTGTAGGAGCATAGCTAATAGCAAGCCACCTCATATAAGTGGGAAGTTTTTCATTATTTATTTCTTCCACAAAAAGCTGTTCATGTGGAAAAGGAGATACTGAAGCAGCAGGACAAATTAAAACATCATAATTTTCAAAAAACTTTCTAAAATTATTGTAAATTTTTGTTTGTTCTTGGTGTGCCCAAGTTACATCTTCCATCGAATATTTTAGACCTCTTTCCACATTATCAATAACGTTTGGTCCTAGAAGTTCTTTATTATTTTTAACTTTTTCAAGGTGTGAAGCCACATAGTTAAAACCTCTTATAACTTCAAAACAATCATGTATATTTAAAAAGTTTGGGTGATCATTATTAGTATAGTTAAAACAACTTTTAATGACTTCAATTTTTTTTAAGAAAACTTTTTTGATTTCATTATCTACAGGTGCACAACCAAGGTCAGTTGAAAAGGCCATTTTGATAGATGATAAATCCGAAGGCATAAGGTCCGCTGGAAGAGAAAATGAATTTAAAGATGAAAAAATATCACTATTATTTATATCAACTATGCCCTGTAATAATAAATAAGCATCAGTTACATCTCTTCCCATTGGCCCAGAAACAGAAAAGGGATTTAATATTATACCCTCAGTTGAGGGAACCATTCCTGGAGAAGGTCTAAAACCAGTGACAGCACAAAAACTTGCAGGTGTCCTTAAACTACCTCCGTAATCAGTCCCTGTTGCAAGAGATAACATGTTTAGAGATAATGCAGCTGCACTCCCCCCAGATGAACCAGCAGATGTTAAATCAAATTGAAATGGGTTACCAGTTGCTCCATAAACTCTATTTTTTGTATTTGCACCAGCACCAAATTCAGGAGTATTTGTTTTACAGAAAACAATTCCGCCTTCTTCTCGAATATTCTTAATAATATTATCATCATGTTTTGGAATATGATCTTTAAATAATAATGAGCCGTATGTTGACCTAAGGTTTTTTACCATTTGTAAATCTTTTATTCCAACTGGTAAGCCGTGAAGTAATCCTAAAGTATCTCCCTTAAAAACTTTTTCATCACACTTTTTAGCTTGATCAAGCACATCTTTTTGATCAAATGCTACGATAGCATTTACTTTTGAATTATGCTTTTCATATTGCTCTATGCAACTTTTAACAAGTTCGGTCGATGAGATTTTTTTTTGTCCAATTAAATTTCTAGCTTTATGTGCAGGTAGGTTTGATATTTTATTCATTTGTTTATCCTTATCATTCAACTTTATTACACAAAAAAATTATAGCAATTATTTATTCAAATACTTGACAAAGAATGGATAAGCATAATTATAATCGTATATGGATGTCTTAAAAAAGTTAAGAGATGTTAAATTAAGGCCAACTAAGCAAAGAATTCTTTTGGCTAATTTAATTTTGGATGGAAAAAATAAGCATTTCACTGCCGAAACAATTCAAAAAGAAGTATCAACAAAAGGGCATAATATTTCTTTAGCAACAATATATAATTGTTTAAATAAATTTGTGAATGTTGGTCTCTTAAAACAAATTGATCAACAAGGTGAAGTTACAATTTTTGATACTAATGTGTCACACCATCATCATTTTCTTAATCAAAATACTGGCGAATTAACAGATATTGAGCCAGATGAAATAACCTTCTCAAAGTTTCCTAAAATTCCAAGAGGTTTTAAAAATGATGGGGTTGAAGTTCTAATAAAAATTAGGGATTAAAAATCTAGTTTAGAATAATTCTAACCTGTTGACATTAATATATCCAATTAATATATTTTAAGTATTGAAATATTCTGAGAAAGGTTTTTATAAATGGATGATCAAAGTATAAGTAAATGCCCAGTGATGCATGGGTCTGCAACGCAAAATAGTGGTATAAGTACAACAAATCGTGATTGGTGGCCAAACCAATTAAATGTCAATATTCTTCATCAAAATGACAAAAGATCAAATCCTATGAGTACAGATTTTGATTATAGAGAAGAATTTAAGAAACTAGATTACTTTGCTTTGAAAAAAGATTTAACAGATTTAATGACTGACTCAAAAGATTGGTGGCCTGCTGATTATGGTCATTATGGCCCTTTTTTTATTAGAATGACATGGCACGCTGCTGGTACATATAGAACTGCCGATGGAAGAGGTGGTGGAGGAACTGGAGATCAAAGGTTTGCTCCTTTAAATAGTTGGCCAGATAATGGAAATTTAGATAAAGCTAGAAGACTTTTATGGCCTATTAAACAAAAATATGGAAATAAAATTAGTTGGGCTGATTTATTTATCCTAACCGGTAATGTCGCCATAGAATCAATGGGCGGTAAAACATTTGGCTTTAGCGGTGGAAGACCTGATATTTGGACAGCTCCTGAAGATATTTATTGGGGAAGAGAAGAAGAGTGGCTTCAAAATAAGAGATATACCGGCGAAAGAGATTTAGAAGTTCCTTTAGGTGCTGTTCAGATGGGTTTGATTTATGTTAATCCGCAGGGACCTGACGGCAATCCTGACCCTTTAGCTAGCGCTAAAGATATAAGGGAGACATTCGCTCGAATGGCGATGAATGATGAAGAAACGGTTGCTCTTACAGCAGGCGGACACACATTTGGTAAATCTCATGGCGCTGCAGATCCAGACACGTATGTTGGTCCTGAGCCTGAAGGTGCTCCAATGGAAGAAATGGGCTTAGGTTGGAAAAACTCTTATGAGACTGGAAAAGGTGGTCATACGATAACAAGTGGGATTGAGGGAGCATGGACTGCAAACCCAACTCAATGGGATAATGGTTATTTTGATATTCTTTTCGGTTATGAGTGGGAATTAGTTAAAAGTCCTGCTGGAGCATATCAATGGCATCCTATTAATCCGAAAGACGAAGATATGGCTCCTGACGCTCATGATAGCTCAAAAAAGGTTACTACAATGATGACCACTGCTGACATGGCTATGAGAGAAGATCCTGAATATAGAAAAGTTTCTAAAAGATTTCATGAAAACCCTGATCAATTTGCTGATGCTTTTGCAAGAGCCTGGTTTAAATTACTTCATAGAGATATGGGTCCTAAATCCCGTTATTTAGGTCCTGAAGTTCCAGGTGAAGATTTAATTTGGCAGGACCCTATTCCTGAAGGAAATAAATCTTTTGATATTGATGCTGCAAAAGAGAAAATTGCTAATTCCGAATTATCTGTCTCAGAAATGGTTGAAACAGCATGGGCAAGTGCCTCTACTTTTAGAGGGACTGATATGAGGGGTGGAGCTAACGGCGCTAGAATTAGATTAGCACCTCAAAAAGATTGGGTTGCTAATAAGCCTGATCAACTTTCAAAAGTATTATCTAAATATCAAGAAATTGCTAATGAAACTAATGCATCAATTGCTGACATTATAGTTTTAGGTGGAAATGTAGGAATTGAAAAAGCTACTGGTAAAAAAGTTTCTTTTACTCCTGGAAGAGGAGACGCAACAGAAGACCAAACCGATGTTGATTCATTTTCAGTTCTTGAGCCATTGTCAGACGGTTTTAGAAACTTTTTAAAAGAAGATTATGGTGTTAGTCCTGAAGAAATGTTGTTAGACAAATCACATTTGCTTGGATTAACTGCACCTGAAATGACTGTTTTGGTTGGTGGTTTAAGATCATTGGGAATAACAACTGATAATAAAGGCGTGTTCAGTAATAACTTAGAAAAATTAGATAATGAATTCTTTACAACCTTACTTGATATGTCCATAAAATGGGAATCTACAGATCACAACACATTTAAGGGCAATGATAAGGACGGTAAAATTTATTTGGCATCACGTTATGATCTTGCATTTGGATCTAATTCACAATTAAGAGCATTATCTGAAGTTTATGCTTCTAGTGATGGTTCTGAAAAAATGGTAAATGACTTTATTATTGCTTGGAATAAAGTTATGAACAACGATAGGTTCGATAATTAATTAAATTTTGGGCGGCAAGTTTTTATTAGCTGCCCACTTAATTAAGATCTTGGATGAATTTCTTTATGGGTTTGAATTAACTCTGACTCATTGATATCTGTATATCTTTGAGTAGTTGATAAACTTACATGACCTAAAAGTTGTTGGATAGCCCTTAAGTCAGCGCCTCCAGAAAGTAAATGAGTGGCAAACGAATGTCTTAAAGAGTGAGGTGTTGCAAAATCTGGTAAACCTAGCTCATAACGAATTTTTTCTAATCTTCTTTGAATAATTCTTGGTGATAGAGCCTTTCCTCTTTTTCCTAAAAAGACAAAATCTTGAGGAGATTGTTTGAAAGGACAATGGTTAATATATTCTTTTAAAATAGTATTTATTTCAGGAAGAATGGGAACATCTCTGTATTTATTACCTTTACCCATAACACGTAGCCAATCATCTGTAGGAAGATCTTTAATTTTTAATGATAATGCCTCATTTATTCTCAAGCCAGCACCATACATCAGTAATATCACTGCTTTATCTCGTAAATTAATCCAAAATTCATTATCGTTTTTCATAATTGATTCAATTGCATCAGCAACTAGTTTAGGATGTATAGACTTTGGAAGAGGTTTATTAACACGGGGGCTTTTAAAAATTGTAAAGTCTATTTCTTGGACTTTTTTTTCATCAGATAGATATTTAAAAAAATTTTTAATACTTGAAATTTTCCTAGCAATAGAGCTTTTAGATAATTTTTTAATATTTAGTTCAAAAAGAAATCCTCTTATTGAATCTTGAGTTGGGCTCATAAAATCAAGTTGATTTATTTTACAATATTTTAGATATTCCTCCAGATCTCTACCGTAAGATTGGAATGTATGTTCACTATAATTTTTATTAATTTCTAGATGATGTAACCATTCATTTAAATAATCATTCGTCATGATTTTTTTCTTTATAAAATTGATTGGCCTGTTTTCCCCCAATCTTTTAAAAAAATATTTAATCCTTTATCTGTTAAAGGATGATCATACATTGATTGAAGAATTTTTGGAGGAATTGTAGCAACGTGAGCACCTAATTTTGCTGAATCAACTATATCTTGTACACTTCGAATAGAAGCTGCTAAAACTTCAGTTTTAAAGTCATGTAAATCATAAATATCTACAATTTCAGAGATCAAATTTATACCATCTGCTCCTATATCATCCAATCGACCTATAAATGGTGATATATATGTTGCACCTGCTTTTGCGGCTAATATCGCTTGAGCAGCACTAAAGCAAAGAGTGACATTAACTTTTATATTTTCATTTGAAAAATTTTTACATGCTTTTAAGCCATCCACTGTTAGTGGAACTTTTATTACAACATTTGATGCAATTTTGGATAGTTTTTTTCCTTCTAATATCATTGTATCAGCGTCTGTAGCAGTAACTTCTGCGCTTACTGGTCCATCAACAATTTTACAAATTTGTTCAATTGCATTTATAAAATTTAATCCTGATTTTGCTATCAAAGAAGGATTAGTTGTAACTCCATCAATTAAACCAGTATCATTGAGAGATTTAATTTCATTTATGTCGGCTGAATCAATAAATATTTTCATTTTAAATCCTAATATTTGTATGTAATTAATTTCATTATATTATGTTATATCATAATTGTTAATGAGAATTTAAAATTACTTATGCAAGATAATAAAAAATTTAAACTTGTTTCGGTATTATTGTCTGGACCTTTTGATAAGGTGTTTAGCTATAAAATTAATATCTCTTCATACGAAGTAGGGAAGATCATAATTGCTCCGTTTAGAAATCAAAAATTGTTAGGAATTATTTTAGATGAAGATCCAGAATTAATAGAAGATGAAAAAGTTAAAGAAGTTGACTGTTCAATTAAACTGCCACCTCTTTCAAAAATTTATATTGAATTTATAAATTTTTTTGGGAAATGGAATTGTATTAAAAGAGGTTTGGTATTAAAGCAAATTATTAATCCACATGATAAAAATTCAATAAAAAAAGTAGAAGATTTAAAAATCTACGAATTTTATAAAATGCCAGAAATTAAAAGCTGTTCACAAATTAATCTTAACGATAATCAAAAAACTGTTTCAAAAAAAATTATAAAAAATTTTACACAAAAAAAATCCAGTACATTTTTGTTACACGGCATTGCTGGGTCTGGAAAAACTGAAACTTATTTTGAAGCAATTAACTTTTGCATAAAAAATAAAAAACAAGTTCTTATTTTATTGCCTGAAATTGGATTAACTTCTGAATGGGAAAATAGATTTGAAAAAAGATTTGGAATAGTCCCAGACAAATGGCATTCAGGTATAAAAAAGAGTGTAAAAAAAAGAATATGGGCAAGGACGATTTTAAAAAAAGATCTAATAATTGTTGGTGCAAGGTCCGCTTTGTTTTTGCCTTTGTCTAATTTAGGGTTAATAATAATTGATGAAGAGCATGATAGTTCTTTTAAGCAAGAAGAAGGTCAAAGATATCATGCAAGAGATATGTCCATATATCTATCTTCAAAAGCAGGTATTCCAGCAATTTTAGCTTCAGCAACACCGTCGATTGAAAGTTTACATAATGCGTTTAATAAAAAATATATTCATCTAAACCTGCCATCAAGGGCCACTGGAGCTCAAATGCCTGATGTTCAAATAATTGATATGAAAGACAATCAACCACTTTCTGGAAATTGGATTTCTGAACCAATGGTTAACGAATTAAAAAGAAGGTATGAAAACAAAGAACAAGCTATGATATTTTTGAATAGGAGAGGATATTCGAACTTAACTATATGTAGGACTTGTGGGCACAGAATGAGTTGCAAAAATTGTAATTCATGGTTGATTGAGCACAGAAAAACTAATAAGTACCTATGTCACCATTGTGGCTATAAAAAACCATTGTCAGATAAATGTGAAAATTGTAGTTCTCATGATTTGGTATCATGTGGGCCCGGAATCGAAAAGATTAGCGATGAAATAAAAAATATATTTCCAAATTCAATTATAGAGAATTTATCGAGTGATACGTTTTCAAATCTTGAGAATTTCAATTCAATAATAAAAAATATTGTAGATGGAAAAGTAAATTTCATAATTGGAACACAAATTTTAGCGAAAGGATATGATTTTCCAAAATTGAATTATGTTGGAATCATTGATGGAGATATTGGTGTATATGGAGGTGATTTAAGAGCATCCGAAAAATGTTTTCAACTTTTGAAACAAGTTTCTGGAAGAGCTGGAAGACATTTAAAAAATAGAAGAGGTCTGGTACAAATTCAAACTTATAACCCTCAAAATCCAATATTAAAAACTATCAAAGATAAGGATGAAAATAAATTTTATTTAGAAGAAATAAATTATAGAAAAGATGCTGCTATGCCTCCTTTTTCTCGTTTAATATCAATTATAATTTCATCAAAATCTGAAAACTTGCTTCATGAGGTTTGTTATAATTTATTAGAAAAATTTCCTAGATATAATGATGTGAAAATACTTGGTCCTGCTCCAGCACCTTTAAGTTTTTTACGTGGTAGATATAGAAATAGATTTTTGATCAAATCCCCAAAAAATACCTTCTCACAAGATATTGTTAAAAGTTGGATAGAAAATACTAAAATTCCCAAGCAAATAAGAATAAGTATTGATGTAGATCCATATACTTTCTCATGATGTAAATTTAAAGAATATATTGTTTTAAGATACATGGTTATGCTTGCAATAATATGAATGCTGTGATAGCTATCCTTATATATATTTGGATTTTTAATGGAAAATGTAGATAAGAAAAATATTGGGTTACCTAGTAGGTATATCAATGCTTTATACGAGCTGTGTGACGAAGCCAAAAACTTAAAAAAAATAACACAAGACTTTGAAAAATTTATTAAATTAGTAGAAGATAATAAAAATCTAAATAATCTTCTATTCTCACCGACAGTAGGGAAAACGAATCAAGGTAAGATATTAAATGATATTTTAAAAAAAGGTAAAGCTGATAAATTAACTATAAATTTTTGTGGTATATTATGCAGAAATGGTCGAGTTAATTTAATTACAAAAATAATGAGAGAGTTTTTAAATGAAGTTGCCAGAAGAAGGGGTGAAATCGTTGTTGAGGTTTTTTCACCTTACAAACTTGATAAAAAAGAAGAAGATGATTTAAAAAAAATAATACTAAATAAAACAAATGGAAAAAATATTTCACTATTAACACATATTGATAGTAGTTTACTTGGTGGTTTGATAGTTAAGTATGGCTCCAAGATGATTGATACTTCGATTAGAACTAAATTGAATAATCTTGAATTAGCAATGAAAGGTGCAAATTAGATGGATATTAAAGCAGCAGAGATTTCCTCGATATTAAAGGATCAAATTAAAAATTTTGGTACAGATGCTGAAGTCACAGAAATAGGTAAGGTTTTATCGGTGGGTGATGGTATTGCTAGGGTTCATGGATTAGATGAAATCAAAGCAGGAGAGATGGTAGAATTTGATGGTGGCATCGCTGGAATGGCTTTGAACCTTGAAAAAGATAATGTTGGCATTGTTATTTTTGGAAGCGATAAAGACATAAAAGAAGGCGACACTGTAAAAAGAACGGGTTCTATTGTAGATGTACCCGCTGGAAAAGGATTACTTGGAAGAGTTGTTGATGCTTTAGGAAATCCAATAGATGGTAAAGGTGCGTTAAAGAATGTAAAAAGAGCAAGAGTTGAAACAAAAGCTCCTGGCATCATGCCGAGACAATCAGTTCATGAACCAATGCAAACTGGTTTAAAAGCAATCGATTCCTTGATTCCAATTGGAAGAGGACAAAGAGAATTAATAATTGGTGACAGACAAACTGGTAAAACGGCAATTGCAATTGACACCTTTTTGAATCAAAAGGCCGTAAATGATGCTGCGGGAAAAGACGAGAGTAAAAAGCTTTTTTGTATATATGTTGCAGTAGGTCAAAAAAGATCTACGGTAGCACAAATTGTTAAAACTCTTGAAGAAAATGGAGCTCTTGATTACACAATAGTAGTTGCTGCAACTGCATCTGATCCAGCTCCAATGCAATTTTTGGCTCCTTATTCGGCTGCCACGATGGGAGAATATTTTCGCGATAATGGTATGCATGCTGTTATAGTATATGATGACTTATCCAAACAAGCCGTAGCATACAGACAAATGTCATTATTATTGAGAAGACCTCCTGGAAGAGAAGCATATCCTGGTGATGTTTTTTATCTACATTCAAGATTATTAGAAAGAGCGGCTAAGCTAAACTCAGATAATGGATCTGGTTCTTTGACAGCTTTGCCTGTAATTGAAACACAAGGTGGAGATGTATCTGCTTTTATTCCAACAAATGTTATATCAATAACTGATGGACAAATTTTCTTAGAGACTGAATTGTTTTATAAAGGTATTAGACCAGCTGTTAATGTAGGATTATCTGTTTCAAGGGTTGGTTCTTCAGCTCAAATTAAAGCAATGAAACAAGTTGCAGGAACCATCAAACTTGATCTTGCTCAATATAGAGAAATGGCTGCCTTTGCTCAATTTGCATCTGATTTAGATGCTTCTACTAGACAATTGCTTGCAAGAGGTGAAAGACTTACTGAGTTATTAAAACAACCGCAATATTCACCATTATCTGTAGAAGAACAAGTCTGTGTTATATACTCTGGTGTTAAGGGATATTTAGATAAGATAAGCATAAATCAAATTGGAGATTTTGAAAAAACTCTCTTGCAGACTCTTAATTCAAAAGGTTCTTCAATAATTTCTTCAATTGCTAAAGATAAAGCACTTACTGAGAAATCTGAAAAAGACCTTCAAAAGATTATTGAAGATCTATTAAGTAGTTTTGAGTAAAGGATTTTAGATGCCATCCCTAAAAGATCTTAAAAATAGAATTGGATCTGTAAAATCTACGCAGAAGATAACATCTGCAATGAAAATGGTTGCGGCTGCAAAGCTTAGAAAAGCGCAAGAACAAGCGATTGCATCAAGACCTTACTGCTCAAGTATTGAAAAAATTGTTAGTAGTTTAGCGAGCAAATTAATTGATAACGCGCCAGAATTGTTAAAGGGAAAAAAAGAAATAAAAAAACAATTACTTGTTGTTTTCTCCGCTGATCGAGGATTATGTGGAGGTTTTAATGGCTCAATATCTAGAGCAGTAAAATTAGAAGTTAAAAAATCTAAAGATCTTGGAATTGAAACTAAATTATTATTTGTAGGCAGAAAATCTGCAGATACTCTTAAAAAAGATTTTCAACAACATATTGTTGAGATAGTAACAGGAAATTCTACAAATCCTATTTACAGTGATGCATTATCAATCTCTTCAAAGATTGTAGATCTCTATCAAAGGGATGAATTTGGTTCATGTAAAATAATATTTAATAAATTTGTGTCAGCTATTACTCAAGAGGTTACGCTGAAAAGCTTAATTCCTATTGAAACAAATAATGAAGATGTTTCTATTAACAACCAAGTAAGTTCAGTATATGAATATGAACCTTCAGAGGAAGTTATACTGGAAGAATTGTTAAATAAGAATATAGCAACACAATTATTTAGTGCTCAGATGGAAAGCACAGCAAGTGAACTTGCTGCTAGAATGACTGCTATGGATAATGCTACAAGAAATGCAGGTGACCTTATAGATAGGTTAACATTACAATACAACAGAACAAGACAAGCTTTTATCACAAAAGAATTGATCGAAATAATATCTGGAGCAGAAGCTCTTTAAATTTAAACTGGAGAAAATAATGGCAAAAAAAACACCAAATATTACAGGAAAAATTAGTCAAGTTATTGGCGCCGTAGTTGATGTTGAATTCAATGGTGATCTTCCACCAATATTAAACGCTTTAGAAATTGATAATGAAGGTAACAAATTAATATTAGAAGTTGCTCAACATTTAGGTGAAAATGAAGTAAGAACAATAGCTATGGATACAACTGATGGTTTAGTTAGGGGTATGGAGGTTAAAGATACTGAAGCTCCTATTACTGTACCAGTTGGTCCTGAAACACTTGGAAGAATTCTCAATGTAATTGGAGAGCCTGTTGATGATGGTAAACCAGTTAAATCTAAACAAACATTACCTATTCATAGAGATGCGCCTGAATATATAGATCAATCTACTGAAGCAGAAATTTTAGAAACTGGAATTAAAGTTGTTGATCTTTTGGCACCTTATGCAAAAGGTGGAAAAATTGGTTTATTTGGTGGTGCAGGTGTAGGTAAAACTGTTTTGATTATGGAATTGATTAATAACGTGGCAAAAGCTCATGGTGGTTACTCTGTGTTTGCCGGTGTTGGAGAGAGAACAAGAGAAGGTAATGATTTGTATCATGAAATGGTAGAATCCGGTGTTATTACCCCAAATAAAGAAGGATCTAAGGCAGCTTTAGTCTATGGTCAGATGAATGAGCCTCCTGGAGCTAGAGCAAGAGTTGCTTTAACAGGTTTAACACTTGCAGAGTATTTTAGAGATCAAGAAGGTCAAGACGTACTCTTTTTTGTAGATAACATTTTTAGATTCACGCAAGCTGGTTCTGAAGTGTCAGCTTTGTTAGGAAGAATTCCATCAGCTGTTGGTTATCAGCCAACCCTAGCTACAGATATGGGTACTTTGCAAGAAAGAATTACTACAACCAATAAAGGTTCAATCACATCAGTTCAAGCTATTTACGTACCAGCAGATGATTTGACTGACCCTGCACCTGCTACTTCTTTTGCACACTTAGATGCTACTACTGTATTATCAAGACAGATTGCAGAATTAGGTATTTACCCTGCTGTTGATCCTTTGGATTCAACTTCAAGAATGCTTGATCCAAGAATAGTTGGAGAAAATCACTATAATGTTGCAAGAAGGGTGCAAGAAGTACTTCAGCAATATAAATCCTTACAAGATATCATCGCTATTCTTGGAATGGATGAATTGTCCGAAGAAGATAAATTAGTTGTTGCTAGAGCTAGAAAGATTCAAAGATTTTTATCACAACCTTTTCATGTTGCTGAAGTATTCACAGGCTCACCAGGAAAATTAGTTAGTCTTGAAGATACTATCAAAGGTTTTCAAGGTATTGTTGAAGGCAAGTATGACGATTTACCTGAAGCAGCTTTTTATTTGGTTGGAACTATTGAAGAAGCTGTTGAAAAGGCAAAAAAACTAGCTAAGGATGCAGCTTAATAAATAAAATATTTGATATGAGCGAACTAATAAAAATTGAAATAGTCACCCCACTCGAGCTTCTTAAATCTAAAGAAACTAAAATGTCTGTTCTACCTGGTTCAGAGGGTGAACTTGGAATCATGAGTAGGCATACACCACTTATGACTCTATTAAATAGAGGTATAATAAAATTATTTGATGAAAATAACTCAGTAACTGACCAAATTGCTGTTGATGGTGGAGTTGCAGATGTTTCAGAAGAAGGAATAACTGTCTTAAGTGAAAGAGCAGAGGTTTTAGGTTCAAATGCTTCGAATAAACAAATCATTAATGAAAAAATAAATGCTCTAAATATTAAACTTAAAAAGCCTGAATTTCATGAAGATGAAACATTAAAGAATGAAATAGATTTTTTAAATTTTGTTTTAGAGAAATCTAATTAATAAAATCATTTATAATAGGTAAGAAAACGTGATTAATTTTTTCATAAACATCTTTTTTAAAATAGATTGCCTTATTTGTAAGCTCTAATGGTTTTGTCCATTGCCATTCAACAAATTCTGGATGTGATGTATGAATATTAATTTCATTATCTTGGCCATTAAAATTAAATAAAATCCACTTTTGACTTTGGCCTCTGAATTGACCTTGCCAAAGCTTATCTGCTAAGATATGAGGTACGTCGTAATTTATCCAATCTGGATATTCTGCTATATAATCTACAGAAGTTATGCTTGTTTCTTCCATTAATTCTCTATAACCAGCTTCGACTACAGTTTCTCCTTCATCAATTCCTCCTTGAGGTAATTGCCAGGCATTATTAGGGTTATCTATTCTTTTTCCAGAAAAAACTAGTCCATTGTTATTGAACACCATTATTCCAACACATGGTCGATAAGGTCTTTCGTCATATGGTTTAAAATTAGCCATAGATAATTTATCCAATTTTATTTTTATGAGGATTTTGATTAACTAATTTTTTTTTATTTAAGGAATTTTTTTTTCCGTATAATTTAATTCCTCTAATTAAATCATAAGCTCTAGAAATTTGATTATCCTCTAGTAGCTTTTCAATTTTGGTTAAACCCTCAGAATTATCGCTATTAGAATTATCTTTTTCTTTTTTATCAAGAGCTCCTCTTAAATTTTCTTCTCTAACAGATGATTTTTCTTTTTTCTTTTTGGTAATTCCTGCTTCCACAACAATATCTGGCTCAATGCCTTTTGCTTGAATGGAAATACCACTAGGAGTGTAATATCTAGAAGTTGTAAGTCTTATTGCACCACTATTTGAAATAGGGATAATAGATTGAACAGAGCCCTTACCAAAACTTCTTGTTCCCAGAATAATTGCTCTTCCATGATCTTTTAATGCTCCTGCAACTATTTCACTAGCCGAAGCTGACCCATTATTGATCAAAATTACTAAGGGATAGTTTTCAAGAATATCTCCTGGTTTAGCAAAAGTTCTTTCAATATCGCTTTTACCCCTTCCTTTTGTAGAAACTATCTCACCATTATTCAAAAAAGCATCAGTTACTGAGATAGATTGATTTAACAAACCACCTGGATTATTTCTTAAATCTAAAATTAAGCCTTCAAGTTTATCGCCTAATTTATCCTTAATTGTCTCAATGTTAGATACCATACTTGATGTAGTTGTTTGAGAAAAAGTTGTTAATCTCACATAACCAACATTATTAATAATCTCATATCTAACTGATCTGATTTTTATTTTATCTCTTATTATTTCTAAATCAAAGGGGTCTTCATCTTTTCTTAAAACTGTAATTTTCACTTTAGTCCCTATAGGACCTCTCAATTTTTCAACAGCTTCGTTTAGTGGTAACCCACGAATAGATACTCCCTCAACGCCAATAATCAGATCTCCTGGTTTCATTCCTGCTTTAAATGCAGGGGTGTCATCAATTGGTGAAACAACTTTTACAACACCATTTTCAAGTGTTATTTCTATACCTAAGCCACCAAATGAACCCTTAGTTTTAACCTGCATTTCTGAGTAATCATCTGCTGAAAGGTAAGCAGAATGTGGATCTAAAGACTGAAGCATTCCTGAAATAGCAGCTTCAATTAATTCTTTATCAGAGACTTCTTCGACATATTGTTCTTTAACTCTTTCAAAAATATCACCAAATAAACTTAATTGTTTATAAGTTTCTTGCCTGTTATTCTGTGCATTTAAGAAGTGATTTGGAGTAAAGCTTAAAATTAAAACAGTAAATAAAAATATTCCAAAAATAAAATATCCGTTTTTAAGTATATTTTTGAAAATTATATTCATGTTAAATTCCTATGTTTAATAATATACCAATTTATCATATTCGCAATTTTTAGTTTTTTCGAATTAACGATTTTCCTGTGATTAATTTTGATTTTTTTATACCCAGTAAATCAATAATTGTTGGAGCAATATCAGCTAGCTTGCCATCATTTAATTTTATATCTTTTTGTTCATTATTTACAAAAATGAATGGTACTAAATTTGTAGTATGAGCTGTATGAACTGATTTACTATTAGAATCCCACATATTTTCACAATTACCGTGATCTGCTGTAATTAAAATAGTTCCATTTAATTCTTCTATTTGTTGAGTTAATTCCCCAATACAATTATCAACCGTCTCAACTGCTTTTATTGTAGCCTTGAGATCACCTGTATGACCTACCATGTCTGGGTTTGCAAAGTTGACTACAACAAAATCATGTTTTTTATTTTTTAAATTAATCATTAATTCATCTTTAATTTTAATAGCAGACATTTCAGGCTTGAGGTCATAAGTAGAGACTTTTGGAGAAGGAATAAGAATTCTTTCTTCGTTTTTATATTTTTTTTCATTTCCTCCATTGAAGAAAAAAGTTACGTGGGGATATTTTTCAGTTTCTGCAATTCTTAATTGAGTTAATCCGGCTTTAGATATTATTTCACCTAATGTTTCTTGATGAAGTTCATTTTTAAAAATACTTGGAATATATATATTTAACTCCTCAGAATATTCCATCATCCCTAAGGCATTTTTAAAAGGTGCTTGATTATTTTTTCTACTAAAGTGAATAAATTCATCTTTTAAAAAACTTGCTAAAATCTCTCTAACTCTATCTGATCTAAAATTAATAATTAGCAAACTATCTTCATCTTCAATCCCTTTATAATTGCCAATAATAGTTGGAGATACAAATTCGTCAGTCTCATTTCTTTTATATGCATTCTTAATAGCTAGTTCTAAACTATCGTATTGGTAGTCACCTTTTCCGTTTACTATTAGATTATAAGCTTTTTCAACCCTATCCCATCTATTATCTCTATCCATTGCGTAGTACCTACCAATTAATGTTGAAATTTCAATAGTACTTGGAATATTAGTTGTTAATTCATCTACAATGCTTCCAAATTCATTTGGTAAAGTATCTCTACCGTCAGAAAATAAATGAAGCTTAATATTATTACATTTTTTTGAAACAAGTTTACATATATTGGTTAGGTGATTTGCATGAGAATGTACACCTCCATTACTATATAAACCAATTATGTGAACAGATTTTTGATCATTATGTTTTTTAAAAAATGATTTAAATTCATCAATTTGAGAAACCTTATTATCAGTAAATGCTTTATCAATTCTAGGTAATGACTGCAATATAACTCTGCCTGAGCCAATATTCATATGCCCAACTTCAGAATTACCTATTTGGTTTGAAGGTAGTCCAACATATTCCCCTGAAGCTTCTAACTTACATGATGGATAAGTTTTTAGTAATTTATCAAAATTAGGAGTTTTAGCTAAATGTACAGAGTTGTATTTTGTTTCATTACTTAATCCCCATCCATCCATAATACATAGAACTAAAGGTGAATTATTTTTTTTATTCATGTTAATCTCATTTATGATAGGGATGATTATTAAATATGCTTTCAATCCTGTATATTTGTTCAACTAGCATTAATCTAGCAATAATATGTGACCAAGTCATTTTACCAAAGGAAATAATTTTATCTGATCTTTGTTTGATAAATTTACCGTGACCATATGGTCCACCGATTGCAAAATTTAAAATTTTTATATTATTCATTTCATAAGATTTTATTAGTTCAAAAAGCTTGTTAGTTGATAAATTTTCACCTTCTTTATCTAGTAGGATTAAAATTGAATTTTTAGGGGAGTATTCTAATAATTTTGAGCCTTCTTTTTCTACATCTGATTGAGGAAATTCAATTATTTGTATTTTATTTCTTACTCTTTTTATGTATTTTTGGATTATTTTATTTTCTTCGATGTTTGATAATTTGCCAATACATGAAATTTGATATCTCATATTAGAGTGTTTTTTTAGGTTTTTATTTCGGAATTCGTTGATTTTGGTAATTCCCACATTTTTTCTAATGCATAAAACTCTCTAACTTCAGGTCTAAATAAATGAATAATTATGTCATAGGCATCAATTAAAACCCAATCAGAATTTGTAATTCCTTCTGGTTTTCTTGTCGAAACTCCTTTGATTTTAAACTTTTTAATTAAATTATTTGCCATACTTGAAACTTGCCTTGATGAATTTCCACTAGCTATGACCATGAAGTCAGCAATGCTACTTCTATCTTTTAAATCTATTGTTTTGATATCAATAGCTTTATCATCTTCAAGAGAGTCACAGGTCAAAGACAAAAGTTTTTTTATTGTGATAGGGGCTTTATTTTTTTTCATGAATGAGTTTAATTTAGATTTTTTCTAATTTTAGAGGAAGATAAGTTGTTTAATTTATCTTTTATATATGACCAACAGGGCGTCTTTTGTTTAGTTAGTCTTCTTTTGCTCATAAGGCGATTGCCCAATATTTTTGCTCCAAATGAATTAAATATATTTTGAGAATAACTTGGTCTTTCAATAACTGCAATAGGAAATATTTTAACTATATCATTAGGTCTAATCCATTTTGGAAAATTTTTTACATTATCACTTCCCATGATCCATACAAATTTTGTGGTCCTTGATCTATTTTTTAAAAAAAAGAGAGACTTATAAGAATAATTAAGATCAAACTGATATTCGTAATCTAAGACTTTAATAAATGCATATTTTGAGACAAGTTTCTTTGTTTCTTTTAATCTTTGGAAATAAGTATCAGAAATTTTATCTTGTTTTAATCTATTTTGTGGAGTAACTAACCACCAAATTTCATTTAAATTTAACTGTTTTTTTGCTATAAAACTTATATGTAAATGTCCTTCATGAGCAGGGTTGAATGATCCACCTAATATTCCAACTTTTATTTTTCTATTAAAATGAAAATGAATAGGTTGATTATGTCTGTATGCTTTAAATTTAAAATTCATAAATTCAATTAGGTCTTATCTGGCCATCACCATTTACAATATATTTAAAGCTAGTTAATTGATTTGCCCCTACAGGACCTCTAGCATGTAATCTTCCAGTAGATATGCCGATTTCTGCTCCCATACCGAACTCTCCACCATCTGCAAATTGTGTTGATGCGTTTTTCATAACAATAGCGCTATCAACATTTGTTAGAAAATAGTTAGCAGTTTCTTCATTTTCTGTAATTATTGTTTCAGTGTGTTGAGAAGAATATTTGTTAATATGACTTACAGCTTGTTCAACGCCATCAACTAATTTTACTGAGATTATAGCATCAAGATACTCTGTAGACCAATCTTCTTCATTAGCTAAAGTTATATCAGGAACAATGTCTTTTAAAGATTTATGGCCTCTAATTTCGCAGTTAACTTCTTGTAGATGTGAAATAATTTTAAGTATACTTTCTTTTTCTAAATTTTTATCAATTAGTAAAGTTTCTGCTGCGCCACATATCCCTGTTCTTCGCATCTTTGAATTAACTATTATTTTAATGCTTTTATCTAAATTAATCTCATTATCTACGTAAACATGACATATACCTTCAAGATGTGCAAAAACAGGAACTTTTGCTTCTTTTTGAATTTTAGCTACAAGAGATTTACCTCCTCTTGGAACAATTATGTCAATATATTTTGATGCTTTAAGAATTTCAGTTACCATTTTCCTATCAGTTGTATTAATTATTTGAACACATGTTTCAGGCAAGCCAGCTATTTTTAAACCTTGTTGTAAAAATTTTGTAAGTAAGGTTGATGTATGAAAAGAATCTGAACCACCTCGTAAAATACAAGTATTACCTGATTTAATGCAAAGTGCACCGGCATCGATTGTTACGTTTGGTCTTGATTCGTAGATGATTCCTATGACACCTAATGGAACTGAAATTTTTGAAATACTTAAACCATTTGGTCTATCCCATTTACTAAGGACCTTATTAAGAGGGTCTTCTAATTTTGAAATATCAATAAGGCCATTTATGATTGAATAAATTCTTTTTTTATCTAATGACAGCCTATCAATAAATGAGTTTGACATTGATTTTTTTTGGCTATTTTCAATATCAATTTTATTTGCTTCTAAGATTTGATTTATATTTGCTTTTAAAAGTTTTGCTGTTTCGTTTAAAGCATTATTCCTTTGTTTATTATCACTTAATGATAAACTTCTGAATGCTTCTTTGGCATTAATTCCATAATGATCAATAGTTTTTTTTTTCATAACTAATTTTCTAGAACAAAATCATCTATATGAATTATTTCGTCTTTCCCTCTATATCCTAAGACTTTTTCAATTTTATCGCTTCTCATTTTTTTAACTAAATTAACTTCATTATTATTATAATGTGAAAGTCCTTTTCCAATAATCTTATTTTCGCTATTAACAATATAAATTAAATCACCTTTATTGTAAGATCCTTCAGTTTTTAAAATACCTGCTGGTAAAATAGATTTACCTGATTTTACAGCTTTTTCTGCACCCTCATCAATAAAAATTTTTCCTTTAACTTGAAGAGCGGATGAAATCCACATTTTTCTAGCATTTTGTGATTTTTTATTTGCTTTAAATAAAGTTCCATATTGCGCATTATTTTTTAATTGGCTTATTGGATTGTCACACTTTCCATTTGTAATTATAACATTGCATCCAGCATTTGTTGCAATTTTAGAAGCTTGGATTTTAGTAACCATACCACCATTGGATAATGAAGTTTTTGATGGTCCGGCCATCAATTCAATGTCATGTGTAATATTGGTAATTTCTTTTATTAATTCACTATTTTTATTTTTATTTGGATCTTTAGAAAAAAGGCCATTGACGTCAGAAAATAAAATTAAAAGGTCAACTTCACACATTTGAGCTACTCGAGCTGCTAGTCTATCATTGTCACCAAATTTTATTTCATCTGTAGAAACAGTATCATTTTCATTAATGACCGGTATGACATTTAATTGTAAAAGTTTTAACAATGTTGCTCTAGCGTTAAGGTGTTTTCTTCTAGTTTCAGTATCATCGGGTGCAAGCAAAATTTGAGCAGACTCTAAATTAAATGATTTTAAAACTTCTTTCCATGCATGAGATAAGTGAATTTGACCAACAGCGGCTGCGGCTTGTTTTTCATCTAATGAGAGATTTTTAACTAAATTTAACTGTTTTCTTCCTAATGCAACCGACCCTGAGGAAACTATCATAATCTGTTTTTTTTTATCTGTTAAACTTTGAATTTCTTTAGAAAAATTTTTTAACCAATAATAATTTATATCATTGTTATTTTCATTAATTAGTAATGAAGATCCAACCTTTAAAATTATTCTACTAGATGTATCAATTAATTTTTTTAATTGATTGTTTTGCATTTTTATGGTTCCCAAGTTGAAGACTTTTGTTCAAAATTATCATCATCTTTTTCTTTTTCATTATTTATCATTTCATTAACTTTTCTACATAAACTGTCAATATTAAATCCAGTAACAGATGATATAAAAAAAGCATTTTCTACATTTATACCATTAATATTTTTTTTTATATTATTTAATTTTTTTTCATTAAAAGCATCACATTTTGTGAAAACAAGAATTTGGTCTTTGTTATAAACTTTTTCATTATATGCTTTGAGTTCATTTTCAATAATTTGAAAACTTTCCATAATATTCTCATTAGTAATGTCTATTAAATGAAGTAAAACTTTACATCTTTCAATGTGACCTAAGAACTTATGACCTAGGCCTTTTCCAATGTGAGCATCTTCAATTAAACCTGGTATATCTGCTACAACAAATTCTTTGTCATCTGTTTTGTTTACACCTAAGTTTGGATATAAAGTTGTAAATGGATAATCAGCTATTTTAGGTCTAGATGAAGAGATTTTTGAAAGGAAGGTACTTTTACCAGCATTTGGGAGTCCAACTAGACCAACATCAGCAATTAACTTTAATCTTAACCAAATCGTTTTTTCTTCACCTTTTTCTCCAGGTTGGGCATGTCTTGGTGATTGATTTGTAGAGCTTTTAAAAAAAGCATTACCTTTCCCACCAATCCCACCTTTTGCTAAAATAATATTATCATCCTTATCAACTAAATCAGCTAATTTAACGTTTTTATCTTCGTTTAAAATTTCAGTTCCAAATGGTACTTTTAGTATAATATCATCGGCATTATGGCCATTTCGATTTTTCCCCATGCCATGTTGGCCAGATTTTGCCTTAAAATGCTGTTTGTATCTATAGTCAATTAAAGTATTAAGATTATCGACTGTTTTAATGATGACGTTGCCTCCATCACCACCATTTCCTCCATCAGGTCCACCTTTTGGAACATTCGCTTCTCTTCTAAATGATATACAGCCAGGTCCACCATTTCCACTTGAAATATAGATTTTTACTTCGTCAAGGAACTTCATATACTATTAGATAGTACAATGAAAACATGAATAAATTAAGAGGATATTATTCAGCAGCTACTTTATTAGGCTCAACAGAAACAAAAGTTTTGTTATCTTTTTTTCTTGTAAAAACCACTTTTCCATCAACTAACGAAAATAAAGTATGATCTTTACCCATGCCTACATTTGAACCTGGATGAAATTTTGTACCTCTTTGTCTTACAATTATATTACCAGGAACAACGATCTCACTGCCAAATTTTTTTACGCCTAAACGTCTTCCAGCAGAATCTCTTCCATTTCTTGAACTACCACCTGCTTTTTTATGTGCCATATTAAAACCTTTATATAATTATGATTTTTGAGTTTTAGTTTTTTTTGTCT
The DNA here is from genome assembly GCA_902618195.1 of uncultured SAR116 cluster alpha proteobacterium. Lineage (GTDB taxonomy): Bacteria > Pseudomonadota > Alphaproteobacteria > Puniceispirillales > Marisalimonadaceae > TMED54. The sequence continues at coordinate 6,500 of CACMZO010000015.1, read as the reverse complement.
CTGTTTTCTTAGAGGTTGTTTGTGTTTTTTTATTTGAAACAGTTTTAGTGGTGCTAGTTTTTGGTTTAGCTTTAACTGTTTCTTTTTTTTCAGTAGTTTGTTTTGTCTTGGTTTCTTTTTTAACTTCTTTAATTTCTGCTTTTTTAGCAACTATTTTTGAGCCACCACTTGCAGCAATATTTTTAATTTTAACGAGTGTTAGATCTTGTTTGTGACCTTGCTTTCTTCTACTATTTTTTCTTCTTCTTTTATAAATAATAGTTATTTTGGGCCCGCGTGTTTGTTTAACAACTTCTGCTACAACTGCGGCATCTTTTACTAATGGAGACCCAATTTCAGTTTTACCATTATCATTAACCATTATGATGTCGTTAAAAACAACTTCATCACCAATATCCCCGTCAATCTTTTCAATTAACAGTTTTTCTTCCTTAGCTACTTTATATTGTTTTCCGCCAGTTTTAAGTATCGCAAACATAAAATTTTATATCTCTTAAAGTAAATAACTACTTATAATTTTTATTCTTATAATGTCAAGTTTTAAGACATTGTTTATTATTTATTTTTAATAAACATCATAGGGTCTAATCTTTGATCAAACCAATTAATTCTCCAATCTAAATGAGGGCCTGTAGATCTTCCAGTTGAGCCAATCAACCCAATGACATCGCCTTTTTGAATTTTATCATTCTTTTTTACTAAAACTTTACTCAAATGTGAATAAACAGAGGTAATCCCATGGCCATGATCTAGCATTATAGTTCCACCTGTAAAGTATAGATCTTTTTCAGAGAGTCTTACGATTGCATCAGTTGGTGAAATCACTTTAGAGCCTTTTTTAGCTGCAATGTCAATTCCATAATGAGGCCTTCTAGGCTTACCATTTAAAATTCTTTGACTGCCAAAAACACCAGTTATAATTCCATTAGCGGGTAATAGAAAATCTTGAAAAGTATAATCTATTTTTGAATTTAATGTTCTTACTTTAGCTATTAATTTATTTTCTCTTATTATTCTTTCATAAATTTCCTTAGGAGGAGAAACAAATTTTTTTGGAAGACCATCAATTTTTTGTATTTTATATTTATTTTTTTTTATTTTTAATGTTTTGTTTATCCATTTATTATCTATGTTGAATTTTAAATTAGCTACTTCAGAATAATCTCTACCAAAACCTAGTATAAATTTATTCTTTTTACTTAAGTAAACATCTCTATTTTCGAATTTGATTTTTATTTTTGATGATGTTTTGCCTTTTACATATCCTCCTTGAATAAAATAACCTTCAAGATCAATTTTATTGTCACCTATAAAAAATTTTAGTTCATCTTTTGCAAAACAATTGTTTAAAAATAAAATCAATAAAGAAATAATTATAACTAATTTATTCATAATCTTTTTTCTTCTTCAATTATACCTTTTGGAAAAAATCTTAAAGCTAGTATTAAAACTAAACCCATTAATAGCAGTCTCATATATGCGGCATGATTTAAAAGATATAATTTCATTTCATTTTGATCACTTAAAAAAATTGTAATTAATTTAATAAGAAATATACCTATTGGTTCTGCTTGTATCCAAAAAAACCAAATTGCAAATCCTCCAATTATTGCTCCATGATTGTTTCCAGATCCTCCGATAATAACCATGATCCATATTAAAAAAGTATATCTTAAAGGTTGGTATGATGATGGCGTGAATTGTCCATCAAGTGTAGTAAGCATAGCTCCAGATATACCAATAATTGCCGAACCAATCATAAAAACTTGTAAATGTCTTTTTTTAACATTAATGCCCATAGCCTCAGCGGATATTTCATTATCTCTTACAGCTCTCATCATTCTACCCCAAGGGGATTTAATAGCTTTTTGTAAAAGGAAAAAAATTATTAACAAAACTAATATAAAAAGTATTGAATATAAACCTTTAACAATCAAAGAAGATAATTCTATCACTGACAAATTTAGGGTATTACTTATTGTTTGAATGAATTCATTTTTTTGTAAATCTATTTCATAAGGCACTGGTCTAGGAAGTCCATTAACATTTTTTACACCTCTAGCTAACCACTCTTCATTTTTGATGATGTAAATTATTATTTCTGAAATTCCTAATGTAGCAATTGCTAAATAATCTGATCTTAAACCTAAAGCAATTTTACCAATCAAAAAAGCAATTACCCCACAAAATAAACCAGCTATCGGCCATGATAATATAATAGGTAAATTTAAACCACCAATATAACCTGTTTTAGCAGAATTTGTGTTTTCTATAAAATTAATTGATGGGATAAAAATAGATTTTATAAAATATAAGCTAAAAAGGATAATTATTATTAAAAGTAATATTTTTAGATATTTATTATAAATAAACTTTTTCAAAAACTTTTTAACTAATATTCCCGAGATTAAAAATGAAAAAATAATAATTAGTATTACTGCGGTTCCATCTTTCCAAACTTCTAACGTTGGTGGCATGGAAATTAACACGCCACATAATCCTCCTATTGCAGCAAAACCCATAACTCCAAAATTTACAATACCACTATTCCCCCACTGAATATTAATACCAATCGACATAATTGCAGAAATAAGACAAAGATTTAAAATAGAAAAGGCTACATTCCAACTTTGAAAAAGTCCAACAAGTAAAAATAAAAAAGCACAAACTAAATATGTATTAATATATTTTTTTTCACTAAAGAAATCAGTTTTCATAATAATTTACCTTTGTAAATTCCAGTTGGTTTTAGTATTAAAACTAAAACTAAAATTATAAATGAAATGGCTATTTTATAATCAGTACTTAATAGTTGAAGACTGCCTTCAGGTAAAAAATTTATGGGTATTAAATAAGATAAAAACTTATTGTATGAAAACGTGATTAATAATTCTGAAAAAGATATTACAAAACCTCCAATTATAGCGCCTATTGGGTTTCCAATGCCACCAACAATTGCTGCTGCAAATATTGGTAAAACAAGTTGTAAATATGTAAAAGGTTTATAACTTTTGTCTAATCCATATAATGTGCCTGCAATACAGGCCAAAGTTCCAGTTATTAACCATGTGTAAAATATCACATTTTCTGTTTTAATTCCTGATAGTAATGCAAGATCTTTATTATCTGAATAAGCTCTCATTGACTTACCAGTTTTAGTTTTATTTAAAAACCAAAAAAGAAGAACAACGGCAATAATACTTACAATTATTGTTATACCTTGAGATAATTTTAAAGATATACCTTCTGTTAATCCTGTTATTTCTTTAAATTTTCTTGCACTTATTATAAATCTTTCCCCATCATTAATTGTTTTATCATTTGGACCAATTATTACTCTAATTAAACCACTAGTAAAAAACATTATACCTATAGATACAATCAAACTGATAACATTCTTTGAGTTTTTTTCTCGATGATATTGGAAGCAATATTTATCAATTAGGAGACAATATGAAATTGTAATTAAAATCGATATGGGAAGTGCCAATATTACTGTAGGTAGTGGATAGATGCTTAGGCCAAAATAACTTATAATCCATGTGATTAAAATACTTGTCATTGCACCAAATGACATTAATTCTCCGTGAGCAAAATTTGAAAATCTTAAAACTGTATATATTATTGTGACTCCTAGTGCACCAAGTGCCAATTGACATCCATATGTCAGGCCAGGGATAATTATATAATTAATAATTAAAGCAAATGCGTTAATAATTTCCAAAAACTTAACCTCCTAAAAAAGAAACTCTAACTTCTGGGTTTTGTAATAAAGCTTTACCAGTATCGCTATATTTGTTTTTTCCATTTTGCAGTACAAATCCTAAATTAGAGATTTCAAGTGCTTGTTTTGCATTTTGTTCAACAACTAAAATAGAAGTACCCATTTTGGAAATTGCTTTAAGTTTTGTAAAAAGATCTTTCATTACAATTGGTGATACACCAGCAGATGGTTCATCTAACATTAATAAAACTGGGTTTGTCATTAATGCTCTGCCTACGGCTAGTTGTTGTCTTTGTCCACCAGACAATTCTCCAGCAACTTGCGATTTTTTTTCATTTAAAATTGGAAATAAATTATACACATTTTTTAAATTTTCTTTCATTGAAGATTGATGAATAAAAGCTCCCATTTCTAAATTTTCTTCAACGGACATTTCTTGAAAAATATTATTATTTTGTGGAACAAAACTCATACCTTTTATAACTCTTTCTTGAGGATTTAAGGATGTTATATCTTCATTGTTAAAAATAACTTGACCACTCTTGATAGGGATTAAACCAAAAATAGCCTTCATAGCAGTTGATTTACCAGCTCCATTAGGACCAACTATACAAGCTATATCGCCTTTTTTAACTGAAAAATTACAACCATCAACTATAATAGTATTTTCGTATCCACAAATTATTTCTCTAACATCAAGCAGCATTTTTAACTTTTTCCAAGATATATATCTATAACTTTTTGATTACTTTTAATTTGTTGAATGTTGCCTTGGGTAAGAAACTGACCTTCAGCCATAACGATAATAGTATCACAAAGTTTTGAAATAAAATCTAGATCATGTTCAATCATTATAAAGGTATACTTGTTTTCTTTATTTAATTTTTTTATTATATTGGAGATTTTTTTAAGAAGTGTTTTATTAACACCAGCGCCAACCTCATCAAGAAGAATGATTTCTGGTTCAACCATCATTACTCTACCTAATTCCAAAAGTTTTTTTTGACCACCTGATAAGTTTCCAGCATATTCTTTTTCTAAGTGACTTAAACCTAAAATATCAAGTATATCTTTTGCTTTCTTTACATTAATTTCTTCTATTTTTTTTATTTTTTTTTCAAAAAACCATTGGCCAAAAAATGTTTCTCCAATCTTATTTGGTGGAACAACTAAAAGATTATCTAAAACTGTTAAAGAAAAAAATTCATGTGGAATTTGAAAAGTTCTTAAAACACCAATTTCGAATAATTCATGTGGTTGGAGGCCAATTAATTCGTAATTATTTAATTGAACACTTCCACTATCTGGTTTTATAGATCCATTGATAACATTGAAAAGGGTAGTTTTCCCTGCTCCATTTGGTCCTATTAACCCACTTATACTTCCTTTTTCTATCTTTAATGAGAGATTATTAAGTACCTTTAACCCACCAAAACTTTTATTAATTTTTGAGATTTGAAGCATAAAGATGAATAAGCCCTAATCTTTAAAAGATTAGAGCTTATTATTTTTACTTATAGCCTACTGTGGTGACTTTTTGATTATCAATCAAAATTTCTGCAAAATTACCAGCAGATTCACCCCCGCCTATTAACTCAACAGCTGAAGCTCCAACGTAGTCAATTTCTTTACCTTCACTAAGAAATTTAAGACCTTTAGCAAGTTCACCAGGAAAAATTTTCTCTCCAGGGGCATTTGCAACATCCATTACTTTAGATTTGAAGTCATTACTATTTGTTGAATTAGCAGCTTGCATTGCTAACATAATTAAGGCCGCAGAATCGTAGGATTCTTTTGTATAAGGTCCAGCTTTAAAATTATTTGATTTTGCAATTTCATTAAACTTAGTTGCACCAGGACTGTCCGTTCCAGGAACAGTACCTATAGAACCATTTAAATCATCCCCTATAGCTGTTGGCAATGAATCACCTATCATTCCATCAGGTAAAAAGAAGGTTTTAAAAGAGCCAGCATCTAAAGATGCTTGAATAACACCTTTACCACCTTTGTCTAGATATCCTGCAACAATTAATATATCTCCTCCAGCTTGTGCTAATGCACCTGCTTCAGCTCCATAATCTCCTTTGCCATCTTCATGAGAGGCTGAAATAGTTATTTTTCCACCTCTGCTTTCATAATTTTTTTTGATGCTATCTGCTAATCCTTTTCCATAATCGTTGTTAGTGTATGTCATTGCAGCTGTTTTAAATCCTTTTTGAAGAAGTAATTCTGCAATAATCACACCTTGGCGAGCGTCTGACGGAGCAGTTCTAAAAAATAATTCATTATCAGGTAAGTCAGATAATGCAGGAGAAGTTGCTGAAGGTGATATCATTACAACTCCATTAGCCATAGCAACGTTCTGTAAAATTGCTGTAGTAACTCCAGAACAATCCGCCCCAACAATTGCTTTAATCTTGTCAGAAGTAATTAACCTTTCAGCTGCAGAAGTTGCTGCGGCTGCATCAACGCATGTTGAGTCCGCTCGTACACCTTCGACCTTTTTTGCAATAAAGTTTCCAGAGTTATTGACTTCTGTAATTGCTAATTCAGCAGCTTTCGCCATGTCAGGTGTAAGAGATTCGATAGGCCCTGTGTAGCCATATATAATTCCTAATTTTATGGTTTCATCTTTTGATGCTGTATCCATTTTGTCTTTTGTAAAATAGTATACTACACCAGCAACAATAATTAGAATTATTGCTAGTATTGATTTGTTAGACATTAATAACCTCCAATTGAATTTTTTGATAAATTATCATGTTTAAAATTGAAA
>CACMZO010000014.1 GCA_902618195.1 uncultured SAR116 cluster alpha proteobacterium | reverse complement strand
ATGAAAAAGTTATAATTTGGACTTCTTATAAATTTAATGTTGAACAATTAACTCAAAGTTTAAAAAATTATAACCCAGTAATTTTACACGGAGGTTTAAGCTTAGATATTAGAAAATCTAATATAAATAAATTTAAATTAGAAGATGAGATTAAAGTTATGATTGCTACTCCACAATCATCTAAAGAAGGTTTAACTTTAATAGTTGCTAACCATTGTATTTATTATGATAGGACTTTGAGTTTGGATGACTATTTACAATCACAAGACAGAATTCATAGAATAGGTCAAACGAAAGAATGTCATTATTATAATTTAATTATAAAAAATTCAATTGATGAGTGGGTAGATAAATTAGTTGAAGCAAAAGACTTATTTGCTAGATTGTCAATAGGAGACTTGAAAGAAAGTGAATTTAAAGATAAAATTAAATATGATTTTGGAACAATAATTAGAAAAATACTTGGTTTAGAATGAACTATTTCCCAGACCCAGAAAATTTAAATGTAGATTTTAAAAATTTAAAATTTTGGGTAGAAAATCCTAGAATAACAAGTTGGTCTATACCTGAGCAAAGTAATTTGGATGAAAATCAAATAGTTTTAACACATGCGGATGTACTAGGTTACTTAACTAATGGACCTGGGAAATTGAAGTTTGAAATAAATGATTTAGCAAAAAGAATCAAAAGAGATGGTCTCTTAGACCCGTTAATAGTGAATAAGAGTGGTAATGATTATTTAGTATTTGAAGGTAATAGAAGATTAGCTGCACTTAATTTAGTTTATTTGGATTACATTAATAATAACGATGGTCAGGTTCCAGATAGATTTAATAAAATTCGTTGTAATGTGTATAGAGATCTCTCTGAAGATGAGATGTTTCGATTTGTAAATGAGTGGCATATAGAAGGTAAATTAAAATGGACACCTTATTGCATTGCTTATTCATATAAACAAAGATATGAAAAAGGAAAAACATTAGATGAAATTTCAGGTGGTGTGCATCAAAAAAAGCCTTTTATAAAACAATATATTGACGCTATAAGTAAAATGCATCGATATAGTCGTCATGGTAAAGAAACTGAATTTAGCTATTTTTTAGAACTAGTGAAATTTGAAAAAAAAACAAATAATCTTGAAATTTGTAAGGCAAAAAAACCTGAATTTGAATGGGAAAATTTTGAACGAAAATATGTACATACTGCTATTAATGATAAAAAATCTCAAGCTGCAGACCTTCGTAACGTTTTCAATTCAGCTGTGGAACGACAAAGGGGACAAACACTTATTATAAATTTTTCAGAAACGGGAGATTATGCAAAATTAAAATCATATCATGATTCATCAAAATTAAATTCTTCTGCAGAAAAACTATCAAAACTTTACAATGATTTATCAAATTCTAAACGTGATATAAAAAAATCATTACAAAATAGAGAAGATAAAGTTGATTACTACATAAAACAACTATTTAAAGTTATAAATCCCCTTAACAATGAAAGATTAAAATTAGAAGAAGAAAAAAATAAAAAGAAAAAAAATGGCTAATAAAAATATATTATTAATAGAACCTGGATATAAAAACAAATACCCACCTTTAGGTTTGATGAAAATTGCTCAGTATCATGGCCCCAATGGTAAAAAAGATAACATAACTTTCATTAAGGGAGAGGATAAATCCGTTGAAGATAAGGTTTGGGATAGAATATATATAACAACGCTATTTTCTTTTGAATGGAACAAAATTAGTGAAACAATCGACTATGCTTCACGTATAAGTAATCAACAGCACAACAAAATTTTTGTGGGAGGCATAGCAGCTTCGTTGATGAAAGAAAAGTTTCTTGAAGAAAACAAATGGAGAGGTATTAGAATAATTAGTGGTCTTTTACATAAATCTCCATCAGAATCTTTAGAACTTGATGAATTTGAGGAAGAACTCTATTCAGATGATCTAACAAGTACACCAATTGAAGATTTAATTCCAGACTACAGTATATTGGAGCAGATAGATTATAAGTATCCAGTTCATGACGCTTACTTTGCTTATGCGACAAGAGGTTGCGTTAGAAAATGTGCATTTTGTGGTGTGCCAAAACTTGAGGGAGGCATGAGAGAGATGCCACCATTATCAAAAATAGTTGGTGGTATTGAGAGGTTGTATGGACCCAAAAAAGATCTCATTTTGATGGACAATAATGTTGTTGCTTCACCGAGACTTTCTGAAATTATAGATGAAATCGTAGACTTAGGATTTGGACCTGGAGCTACAATGACAAACCCAAAAACAGGTAAGCAAGTTAGACGACGAGTTGATTTCAATCAGGGTGTAGATGCAAGAATTTTAGCTAAATCTGACCATTTTATGAAGCAGTTAAGTAGAATTTGTCTTTCCCCACTTCGAATAGCATTTGACCATGTAGGTTTAATGAAACCTTACGAGCAAGCAGTTAGGTACGCAAGTGAATCAGGTTTGATATTTCTATCTAATTACATGCTTTATAATTTCCATGACTCACCAAACGATTTATTTCAAAGGATGAGAATAAATGTTTCTCTTAATCAAGAATTAGGCACAAAGATATATTCATTTCCTATGCGTTATCAACCTACGGACAGACCTGACAGAGGTTTTGTTGGCAAAAATTGGAATAAACATTATCTTCGTTCTATGCAAGTAATATTGCAAGCAACACATGGTGTGGTGAGTGGAGCACCAGACTTTTTTAAAAAAGCATTTGGTGACACAGAAGATGAATTTATAAATATATTAAGACTTCCTCATAAGTTTATATTTAATAGAGATTGGTATGAAATGTATGAAGGTAGAGCTGAATATGATGAATTTATGTCTGAGTTCAATAAATTATCTGAAGATGAAATAAATGAATTAATGACTTTTGTAAGTTCCTATAAAAATTCTGAAATAGCCAATAACATTAATTATTTATCAAGTACAAATCTTAAAAATATTACTCACTACTATAAAAATTTAAGTGAAGATGAAAATAGAAAAATTTGGGAAAAGCAGAAAACTATTAAAGCAAATAAATTAAATATATTAATGACAGATGACGAAATAGTTGAAGATGCTGGTCTTGACCATGACCCAGAAAAAGAAACGATAGAAGAATTTAAAAAAGTAATTAATAGATGAGTAAAAATTTTTCTGACAAAACTAAATCTAATCATTCTATTACTGTTGGTAAAGATATTCTGGAACTCCTGTCGTCAGGGATGTATTTAGAGCCCTTAACTATCTACAGGGAATATATTCAAAATTCTTGTGACTCCATTGAAGAGGCTTTGAGAACTGGTTTAATAAAAGATAATAAAGATTCAAGAATTGATATAAATGTTAATTATGTAGACCGTTCAATTATAATTAAGGATAATGGTTTAGGAATTCCAAAATCAAAGTTTTTGAAAATTTTGTTGTCATTTGGTAACAGCACAAAACGTGGAACAAATGCAAGGGGATTTCGTGGAATAGGCCGTTTAGCTGGACTTGCATATTGCCAGGAATTGATATTTTCTTCAAAAACTAAAGGTGAAGAAAAAATAAATGTTCTAAAGTGGGATTGCAGAAAAATTAAATCACTTCTTATTGACCATACTGTTGATGCAGACCTATCTAACATTGTTCAGATGTCTACTTCATCTGAGTTGATAGAAGCTGAAAACAAAGATGATCATTTCTTTCAAGTAGAGTTAAAAAAAATATTGAGACTTAAAAATGATTTACTTTTAAATAATATAGAAATTGAACAATATATATCACAAGTTGCACCAGTTCCTTTTTCAGATAACTTCAAACATAAAGAAGGTATCACAGAGATGTTAAATAAATATTTTACATTACCAGAACATAATATTTATCTTAATGGGAACGAAAAAATTACAAGAATATTTCGAAATACATTTGAATTTAACTCGACTGTTGAAGATACCATTGCAAATTTTGAAGAAGTAAAAGTTATTGATAACGATGATAATTTGTTAGCTGTCGGTTTTTTACTTCATCACTCATATTTAGGAGCAATTCATAGAAATACAAAACTTTCAGGTCTTAGGGCTAGAGTTGGTAACATTCAAATAGGAAGTAATTTGATATTTTTAGATTTATTTCCTGAGACTAGATTTAATGCTTGGACCGTTGGCGAGTTACATGTTTTAAGTGATAAACTTATACCAAATGGAAGACGTGATGATTTTGAAAAAAATAACCAATATTATAATTTTCAAAATTATGTAACTTTGGTAACAAAAAGAGTTTCAGACATGTGTAGAAATAGGTCTCAAATAAGAAATCAAGAAAAAGTAGTTGATTTTAACAAAGTTAAAAATACAAAAAAACAGCAAGCTGTTGATAATATTATTAAGGTAGCTAGTAATTTTGTTAAAGATAAAAACAAAATTAAGGAAATTAAATCTGTGATATATGATGAACTTTCAAAATTTTAAGTTAAAGGATAAGATAAAGTGCCCCAATCCTTCTTATGATTTTTCATCATAATATTAAGAAACTCTGGGATAATAAAAGACAAAAATTGCTGTCCATTTGTAACTTGGTCTCTGTTAACATTACTATTCCAAGTAGCACCTCCATGTAGCATTTGGTTCCTCAAGGTGTAAAGACGATCAAATAATATTTCTAATATTGTTGGCGTATCTTTAAACTGTAATGATCTATTAACTACGATTTTACTGTCATCAAATCTTGTTTTCCAATTAGAATACATTTTATCTCCATTTTGAAATTTCCAAAATGGTTCAAAAATATATTGATTATTTAATAACAATCTTATTGATTTAGTAAATTGAGTCCATAACGCCTGATAAATGATTTCTTCTTTATCCAACTCGATTAATTTTTTTAAGAAAGATTTGATTACAATTCTTTCTGAAGACAGGTTCACTTCAGTTCTCATTTCAGTGTAGGAGGCGTTAAATGATATCCAGTAAAATATAAACGAACTATCAGCGTCTTCATGCTCTTTTTCCGCCTTTTCTAGCCAGCTCAAGGCCCTATGAATTCTAATATTAAAATCTTCAGAAAAACTCTCTCTTTCATCTCTATGTAATTTTTTCAAAGTTTCATATTTCATAAAAACTATATTAAATTAAAAATTAAAAAATTTTAAATTGTTTATTATTAGACATAACAAAAGTAATAAAGTTAAATTAAACTTTAAAAAATTGTTATATTGAGATTGCATGCAAATAATAGATGATAAATTATTCCTTTCACCAACAGATTTGAATAAATATTTGTCATGTAATCACCTTATTAATCTTGAAATTCGTAGATTAAGAGGTGAAACTTTTCCAGAGCAAGAAAGTGAAATTACGATGAGTGATTTAGTTGCTCAAAAAGGAAAAAAACATGAAAGAAAATATTTAGAGTATTTAAGAGAACAAAATTTTAATATCGCTGAAATACCTTCTAATGAAATTAGTGTAACTGAAAAAATATCGCTTACTAATGAAGCAATCTCAAATAATATTGATATTATTTTTCAAGCTTTTTTAAAAGGGTCTAGATGGATTGGTATTGCAGATTTTCTTGTAAAAGATGACCTTAATAATTCTTATGAGGTGTCTGACACAAAATTAAAAAAAACTTTAGCAGCAGAATATATATCTCAAGTTGTAATTTATTCAAATCTTTTACGTGAACAAACAGGAGTTGTATCTAATTTTGGTTCTATAATATCGCCATCGCATAACGAAGAAACAAATTTTACAAAACATCAATTTTTAATAAATGACTATAAAATGTATGTTGATCATCAAATGACAACTCTAGAAAAATTTGTTGAAGAAGAACAGGAAACAAGGCCTCTTCCCTGTTCACATTGCGAAAGATGTGATTTTAAATTTATATGCAGACAGGAATGGATTGAAAGCAGAAGTATTTTTGAGTTACCGAATGCTACAAAATTACAAGAAAAAAGATTAGCTGAAAGTAATATTTTTAATATTTATGATTTAATAAATGCAACTCAAAAACCTGTAAAAATGGGTTTAGCCACTTTTAATAAATTAAAATCTCGAGCAAAACTTAGAGGCCCTAGATTGGATGGAGGTGAAGCAAATTTCGAAGTTTTAGGTGATGAAGGACTTAAATTTATGCCTAAACAAGACCCACACGATATTTACTTTGATATAGAGGGAGATCCTCTTATTGAAGGTGGATTAGAATACCTTTTTGGAGTTTTAGTAAAAGAAAATCAGGGAACAACATTTAAAGATATTTGGGCTCATACAAAACTTGAAGAAAAAAACAAAACTCAAGAACTAATTAATTTTTTTTATCAGCATTGTTTAAAATTTCCAAATGCACATATCTATCATTACAACACTTATGAAGTAAATGCTTTACGCAAACTCTCTCAACTTCATGCAGTTGGTGAAGTTCAACTTGATGCTCTTTTACGTGCGGAGAGATTTGTTGATATTTACACGGTTGTTCAAAAAACATTAATCACATCAGAAAAAGGGATTTCTTTGAAGGACCTTGAAATTTTTTATAATTTTCAAAGAGAAGAAGAAATTACTGATGCAGGTTCCAGTGTTGTTATGTATGAAAAATGGTTAGAACTTCGCAACCCACAAATACTTGAGGAAATAAAATTATATAATGAACAAGATTGTAGGTCACTTATGTATATGAGAGATTGGTTAGATAATATTATACCAAATTTTAGTTTATTTAGAATTACCTTAGATTTAAACATTGATATTGAAATCGAAGACGCACAGTTTGAAAATGAAACCTTTAACATTGCTAAAGCAATTGAAAAATTTCATGAAAGAGAAAAAAAACCTTTTTGGTGGAGTTACTTCGATGCGAAAACTAGAGATGTTGAAGATCTGATATTAGACAGTTCAATTCTTTCAGGGTTAGTTAGGCATCAAAATGAAGATACCACTCTATTTTCATTCCCAGACCAAGACCATAAATTTTCAAAAGGTGATAGTGTTTCTGTAATTGAACCTAGTGTTGCTGAAACTAACTTTCGTCTAAATGGAAAAATAGAAAAAATTGATGATTTGAATAATCTGTTAGAGCTTTCGGGAAGAATAGGAACTAGTTCTTTAATACATATAAAGGAGCCAATACCCCCGTTTACAAAAAGTATTGAAGATATACTTGAAAATTTTTTTTACTATGTATCAACCAACAAAGCTGAAAAATTTTATCCTGCTGCATTTGGTTTAATATTCAATTCAAATAATGCAGAAGAATTGCCAAATGTTGTAAATGAAAGAATTATAGATCATCCAAATTTAAATGAATCAAATTTGCCATTATTTATTCAGGGACCGCCTGGCTCAGGAAAGACATACCAAGGTGCCTTATTTTTAAAAAATTTAATTGAAAATAAAGTTCCTAAAATTTGTTTTATTACTGCGCAAAGTCATAAGGCAATTGAAAATGTATTAAATTTATTTCTTAAAGAAAGCCCCCAACACGAAGATAATGTTTTAAAATTTGGAGGAAAAAAAACATCTAACTTACCTCACGTAAGCCAATACAAAAATCTTCATCAAATTATTCAAATGTCAAAGGAAAAAAGTTCATTTTTATTTGTTGGATTAACAGTATTTGCAATAACGAAGTTATCTGAATTTTTTGAGACAAAATTATCAAAAATTGCTGATTATCTTATTATTGATGAAGCAGGGCAGTATGGTTTGGCAAATGCAGTAGCTTCTGCTTATTTTTGTGAAAATATCATATTGTTAGGGGATCAAAATCAATTACCTAATGTTACACAGGGGTCACATCCACTTAATGTTGGGCTTTCTGTGATGGAATTTTGTTTAGGAAGTAATACTATTGTAACAGAAAACCAAGGCATTTTTCTTTCAACAACAAGACGTCTTCATCCTAAAATTTGTAATTATATTTCAGAATGTTTTTACCAATCTAGATTAATGCCTCATGAAAATAATAACTTAAAAAAAATTACAATAGATGAAGATGGTATTATAAAAGATTTATCTGGAATTAATTTAATTGAACTAAACCACGAAGGATGCACACAATCATCCATTGAAGAACAAGAATATATTTTACATAAAATTAATAATTTATTTGAAGATGGAAAGATTACAGATGAACACATATCAAGAACAATATCATATGAAGATATAATTGTAGTTGCTCCATATAACAACCAAGTAAATGGTCTTATTGATAAGTTGCCTAATGATGTAAGGATTGGAACTGTAGATAAATTTCAAGGTCAAGAAGCTCCAATTTGTATAATTTCAATGACATCAAGTTCGATTAATGATGCTCCTAGAGGCATAGATTTTTTATTAAGTTCAAATAGATTAAATGTTGCTATTTCTAGAGCTCAAATTTCAGTTTTTATTTTTGTTTCTAAATATATTTTTTCTGCTGAGGCCAAAAGCAAAGAGCAAATGAAGTTACTTAATGATTTTTGCAAGTTAAGAAAATTTTGTAATTGATAAAATTATTAAAATAAAATAATTAATATGTGATTTTAAGTGAAAAAAATTTTATATATTTTTTTGATCTTCTTCGTTTTGAAATCTTTAGTAAATATGATTTTTTCTTCATTTTTTTATACTTCCATCATTTCAGGAAATTCAATGAACCCAAATTTTTTTGATGGTGAGAAAATAATTGCATATAAAGATTATTACAAGGATAACGTGCCTGATTATGGAGAAGTTGTTTTAACAAATATAGAAACTGAGGGTAACGAACATTTTCTAAAAAGAGTAATTGCTTTACCTGGAGATAAGGTAAGAACTTTTCATGGGTCGGTATATATTAATAACAAAAAACGTACTTTATCTAGTGAGATAAGTATGAATGTTTATGAGGAAATATTACCTAACGGGTATACCTATAAAATATTAAATACAACGAAAACACATGATATTGAAGATTTTGATGACACAGTGCTTCCAAAAGATTTTATTTTTATTTTAGGAGATAATAGAAGAAATAGTTTAGATAGCAGAATAACAGGTCTTATTGAAACTTCTAATTTATTACATAAAGTTGTTGATAAAAATCATATGATCAATTATTTGAAATTTATATTGTGGTAAACTAATTATCTAAATTTAAATTAGATAAAAGAACATATATATTAAAATTAATTGACTTAACTTAGAAAAATAAGTAATTTATCTAAATTAAATGGAGATAAATTTGGGATTTGAAATTACTGACGAAGAGCTTATATCAATGGACCCCGAGTTATTGATTAAACTACAAAAGTTTTTAAAAGAACACAGGCTTCACAAAAACATGTCTTTAGATCTACACAACAAAAATGTAAACAACAATGAATTATTCAATTATGAATTAAATATCACAAATACATGGGTTTCTAATAAAGCTTCAACTGTTTTTGAAGAAGTTGAAGATAAAGAGGGTAAATATCTTGGTATTAAAATTACCCAAGATAATAGGTCCTACATAGCGCGAAATTGGAGAATAAATTCAAAATTGAAGGAAATTGTAGAATTAAGTGCATCCTGTGATTTAACTAAGTTATGGAGAAATAATCACCCTTCTAAGAGATATTATTTAGACAAAACATTTAATGATTATATTAAAGGAAGTCATCATATAGGTTTTTCCCATACCCACGACCACAGATGGGTATTTGTTCTTGGTGCTGAGTCATTAAGTAGAAGGACTGGAGGTCAAATAATTAAATTTGTTACGTTTAACAAAATATATTATGATCAGTTAAATGATTGTTTAACAGAAGTTAATTTGGTACCAAGTTCAGGTCAATTTTGTAAACAAAATTTTGGAGGTAAAGATTTATTAATTTTACCAGAAGATTTAGAAAAAGTTTTGTTGCATTTAAAAAAAATAAATAATTGGAAAATATAAATTTTAAAATTATAGTTATTTTGAACTAGCTTTTCCACCTTGGACCATAGAATTTATTATCTTGAAGGTTTTTCCAGTAACCTTATTAATTATTTTACTAGCTTGCAATCTTGTTAACCCTTTTTTAATTGCGTAATCATAAAGTATATTAAGGTTCTTATTTTTTGTAATGTTATGATTGTTATCATAAATTTTTTTAATTTCATCCTGTATTTTTTTTAATTTTTTTGTCTTTGGATTGAAGTAAATTTTATTTTTTTGATTAATACAGTTTTTATTTTTTTTATCTGATAAGCCTTTTACTATTTTAGTGTTTGCATCATTTATATATTTGATAGAATCACTTGAACTAAAACCATAAAATCGACAAATTTTTATTAAATCTTCAAAAGAACTTTTTTTAATTTTTATTTGATATTCAATCAAATTTTTAAGTTTTTTAATTGATGTGTATTTATTTTTAATATTTAAATTTTTGTTCATTAATCTTATTTCGTAATTCATTATATTATTTTTTTTTAAAATTTATATTAACTTGAAATTCTTAAGAATTCATTATAAACAAATTATAGGTATTTAATTAACCAACTTGTACACCTTGGCATGGGCCTAAAGTACTAAAGCGGAGGTCGAAATGGCAAAAATCTTAAAATTTCCAAATATAAAAAAACAAAACATGTACTTTAAAGGTGCTGTTGATGGTAAATATATTTTCACTGAGAAAATTACTAAAAATTCATCCGTTGAAGATGTATATCAAATACTTTTAAAACAACTTACAGATGCTGGAATTGAAGTAAAAAAAGGAAAAGAAGATATTGATGAAAAGTGATGTAAAAAAAAAGAGGGTTTAAACCCTCTTTTTTTCCTATTAGTGAATAGTTGTTTCTTCTATATCAGACAACATTCCAACTATTTTTGGTTTGCTACCATCTTTATTTTCTTCTCGGCGTTTTTCAATCCAGTCCTGCATATCTTCGCCGTTTTCTTGTGCTTCATTAAAAGCATTAACTTCTTCAGCAATGCTCTCAAGATACTTTGGATCATTCATTTGTGAGTAGCTGACATCAACTTCCATCAGCTTCAATTCATGATCGCAACTAGATGACCAGATGAGTTCAATATTCTGATACTCTATCGTATCAAAATACATGGTATAAGTTCTGAACTCCAAAACACGTTCTTTTATAATCTTAAAGATATTTTCAAAATGATCTTCCAAGTTTTTGAAATCAGCTTTTTGAAAATCTTTTATGTTATTGAGTTTATGTATCTCTTCATCTGAAGCATAAGTTTCAATAACTTTAGGACTAAAATAGATATCAACTATCATATCTCTAATCTTATAAGTACCCATGAGGGATTTGTTTACATGATTGTTAGTCATATATTTCTCCTTTATTTAAGTTGTCAAATAACGCACCTCTCCTGTCGTAAGAAATCGTTACATTAATAAAGGGAAATAAATTAATATTGCATGATGTTTTAATAACATAATTAACCTTTATGTAAAGGTTTATATTAGAAATCACTTTTATTTTTTTATTGGGATAATTTATCTTCTTTTAAACAACATAAAGACATAATTATGTTTATAAGTTTCACTATGTCTGCAAACTCTGGAATTCCATGGATAGATTACACATTTGATTATTGTGTAAAACTCTTAATTGACCTGGCTCATTCAATGGGTATCACCTATGAAGAGATCAATGTTTGGATATTTTGTATAATCTGGCCCATTTTTTCATTTGTTATGATTGCAGAGATAGTGCGTTTAAAATTAAAATTGAGATCTATTAATGAAAATAATAATAACAAGCCTTAGTTTGATAATAAATCTTTTAACTTGGACATTAGTCTATATCGGTATTCATGACGAATTACACTACGATATTGAAAAAAATAAATTATGGCATCCTGATGGATCATTTGAATTTACTATGATTTTAGTTGCTTTGTCGTTTGTTAGTTTTGTATTTGTTGTTAAGGTTTTAAAAAAATAATACTTAAAATATTAAAATATAAGGTGTCAGAGACTAGATATTAAAAATTTATTTCTTTTTTTTTATCGAAGATTTTAACGAATTTGATAAAGCTTCAGTAAGTGTATCTATATCTTTTTCTACAAGTTTATTAAGTTGTTTTTCATTTATTGATACTGTAAACCAAGGTGTGACAGCAAACTTTTTTTGGTTTATCTCTAAAACTTTGCCTTCATCTCTACCTAGTTTTTTTAATCTTACAGGCAAGTCAACATGTTCAAAATTTTGTTTATGTAAAAATTTATCATCTGTATTCCCTTTGACAAATTCATTCTTCAGAAAATCAAAATCATTTGCATCTAAATTTTCTTTAATAATCTTAAGAGGGTATCCTTTGTTTCTTAAAATTATAGCACACAAATATCGAACTAAGTGGTTTGAATTATAGATATATTTCTTTTCTTCAAAATCTGGTTTAGGTATTATTTGTTCATCAATAAATTGCTGAATTCGTCGTTCATTTACTGAGCTCACTTTACCAAGTTGTTTTGAAAACATTTTGTACAGCTTTGGGTCAAATCTTTCAAACAACTTGATAAGTAAAATTAATTCTTGTCTATTTCCAGTCCAATTCAGATAATCTTCAATCATATATCTTAATTAACATTATATTCATTAAAAATTAAGTTAATTTAATATGACTTCTGTAACTCATTTCATCAAACTCATAGACTAAGTTTTGTTTAAGCCCAGTTAAGATGGTTTCAATGTAATCATCTCTGGCGTAGAAACCCTCTTTTTTGTTTGAAACGTAAACAAGAGCTTCAACATTAAACTGGTCAGTTCCCAAAATTTGAATTTTCATTGTTTCTTTACGATAAACTTGAGGCGTCATATTAACTCCTTCGGCTCTATCTAAGTTATTTTTAATTTCATTATTTGGGATCAACCAGGCAATTCCTCTAACTTCAGAACCTTCTTGTCTTTTAACTGACGCATAACCACCTGCTGGTCCACGTTCATCAATTATAAATGTATGATTATACAAGACTGCTTCTCCAATTTGCTTTGCTCCTGGGCAACGCTTTAACATGCATTCATTGTTACAATTTTTACCATAGGCAAATATAATGTTTTGTTTTCTTTGTTGATGTCATTAAATCGTTCGAAATACATGCCATTAGCAAAATCTTGCTTCCAAACAGTAAGAAGTTTGATTTGTTCACTTAATACTTCTTTACACATATCATGTTTAGTTAAATTTTTATGTTTTTTTTCTAAAGCGTATGAAGTACGTGCAATATGATCATAAAACATAAATTTATTTACATGAATTTGGTAGTATTCAAATTCCTCATGAATTCTCATCATTAATCCTGACAACAAGCGTGGATATCTGGTGGGGCAGGGTTCGTCGTATCCAATTCCCCCTGTAATAGTTTCCTTAACAAATTTATTATTTAACCCTTTTTCAGCATTTACAACTTGAACCTTGGCAATTCGTAAAGCTTTATATTCGTCACGATTCAAATAATTTTCGTAAGAATATTTGTCCCAAAACTTTTCTAATTGGTTCAACATTTTCTCATCAAGTTTGTTTCGTACATTTACCAAGTCTTTGATATGGTAGTTGATAAATGAGTAAATATCTTTTGCTTTAAAATTTTCCATAAAATTTTGATCATCCATTTTTAACTCCTGTTTTAAAATTAATAGCCTTAATTTAATAGATAAATTACATTTGTCAACATAAAACTATGTTATTGCATAAAACTTGAATTTTAATAGCGAACAATTTTGATTTTGTGAAATAATTTTTATTACCAATCAAAATATATTTTAATGGGTAAAATTTTAATATTCTGGAAATATTTTTGTAAAAAGCAGATGATACGCTAAAAAAAATTACAACATTTTGCCTGTTATTCTGATATATATACACCACTTAGATGTTTAAAAAGACTTAATTTAAAAAAAATATTTTAAAGGTATTGTCTTTGATTTTATCGAAGACTAAAATCATTGATCATGGCAATTTTGACATTAAATGACAAAATCAAAAACAAAATATTGAATGAATTTAACCAAGATTTGTATCGCAATTTTGATATGACACTGTCTGATGCGAATTATGTATTTGGTCTTTATGATGGGCACATAAACAAAGTTATTAATAGAGTTTTTGAAAAGTATGGACCAGCTGGATTAAGAAAAGAAATAAAATATATTATTCATTTTTTTGACTTTTTATATATGAAACTAGAGAGTTTAAATTCACTGACAGATGAAGAACTTCCCTATCCATACTTAAAAGGAGAGCACTTCCAATATGTACAAATTATTTTTTTGGGTAAGTATTATAAAAAATCATATCGCCACTATTACCAAAGAAAAGCTGTTAATCCTAATCAATTAAGTTTTGGGTTTTAATCATTGGAAGATATTTTAAATCTTTCAAAATGAATTGATATTAAATGAATAACGAAATTAAATTAATTTTGGAAGGAGTCAGAAAAGGTGACCAAATTGGAGGTCCTTATGAATTATCAAAAATACTTGCTAACAGTTTACAAGCCAATAATGGGTTTAATAAAGATGATTTAACAAAGAGTTATTTAGAATGGTGGAAGGAAGATGCTTTTGATACAGGCCCAACATATGCAAGTGTATTCACAAATATATTAAAAGGTTACGACCACGAAAAGGCTGTTTATAAAACACATCAAGACTTTGATAAAAATACAGCTGGATGTGGTCCAGCCCATAGATGTATGCCTTTGGCAGGATTTACAAACATTCCAACAAACAAACTCATAGACTTAGCTCGTCAAGAAGCTAAAATTACACACTATCATGAGGATGCTGGGAATGGTTCAGCAATCGTCGTTTTATTATGTAGATACCTATTAGAAGGAAAGAATATTGATAATGCGTGTCTTGAGGTATCTAAAAATAAAGAATTAAATCAAAGTTGGAAACAAGTTGAAAATGCAAAATTAAGTCCTGATGGATATATTTATAATGTTATTTACTCTGCTCTTCATTTTATAAAAAATAAAAGCACATTAGAGGACTCGATTAAGTTTTCAGGAAAAGCTAATTACAGTTCTATTATTTTTTCTGTTTTAAATAATATAAGTAAATATACTAAATTAAATTTTTAAATTTAGTTTTTAATTTAGAGAGAAAAGTATCATCTTTTTTTACAAATTTTTTTATAAGCGCTTCTTCAATATCATCTATCCTCATTTGTGACTTTTTAATTATTTTCAATGAAAAGTGTCTTTAATCCATTGATCTTTATGTAAATATGCTCTTCTCAATGCTTCTTCTGTAATATCTTTACTTAGTTGTTTAAAGTATTCTACTTCCTCTATAGTTTTAGCATCTTTAAATATATTTTTTAACCATTTCTCACACTCATCAAGCTTATTTGGTACAGTTACAAATTCCTGTCCTCGACCTACCACATCTACAGTGTTTTCATCCCATCTTGTCAAATCATTATGGTAAGTCATGCCGCATCCGCCATGCTTAGGATTTAACCATTTAGGACACTTCCATTTAGATTTTTTAATTGATGGATTAATACTTAAATTTGTTCTTTCAGACGCTTTGAATTTTCCAAATCCGTAATAATCCTTAAGTCCAAAAGCATCTAGTTTTTTACTCGCCAAATAAAGTGTATTATTTTCCTTCCAATGACCAATTGTATGCGGGTGAGAGGTTGTATCTGGATTTTGCTCTGTTTCCTCTAAATACCAGCTAGGGTCTTTACCTAGATGAATAATTTTACCAATTTGCAACCATCCAAAAAATCTGTAATGCCCAGGATCGTCTTTTAAGAAAACTGTTTTCTTGTTTATTGTTACCGTTTCTCTAAACCAACCCCAAAATAAAAAAAGATCTCCAACTTTTACATTATTATTTTCTAAGTGTGTTTGTGCAGCTCCCACTTGACCAAACTCACCATATTCCAGATTAGGATCAAAATGACATGTGTCTTTTGCTTTAATTTTATTATTTGATAAATCCTGGATGCTTTTGCCTAAACCAAGGTCGTCATAAGTAGTTAGAGTATTTGTTTGAGACGGTATTGGAAAACTTGTAATATTTTCGCCATTTTTGTAACTTGGCATGCCGCCTGTACTACTATCAAAACCTTTTCGACTAAAAATTATCTTTCTCATCTTGAAATCATAATCAAAAGTATTATATATAGTCCATAGGTATTTAATAAACCAACTTGTACACCTCGGCATAACGCCAAAAGTACTAAAGCGGAGGAAAAATGACTTCAAATACATTTTCAAAATACAACCTAGACTTTGCTGATACAATGGCTACAAAGCTACGTTTAAATAGAGAAAAACTTAAACAAGCTCAAACAGTAGATGAAAAAATCAATCAACTTACACCAGAACAAAGAGAACAGATTGGTGAATTCAGGTTATCAATCATTCGTGAGGGTCTAAAAGAATTTCCTGGTTTAGATCCAATGGAAGCACTTCAAATGCTAGATGAGTTTGGAGGATAAGGAGACTTTGTAGTCACACAAAAGGGTATTTATTAACCAACTTGTACACCCTGTCATAATGACAAAAGTACTAAAAAGGAGAAAAAAATGGCTAAAATCAAATCCAATAAATATCTTGATAAAGATCACCCTATTTATAAAGAGGGTTTAAAAGTTTCATCTCATAGTAAGTCCTTACAAAATTATATTAAAGCAAGAGAAAAAGCTGAAAATAAAGAGAACCTATTTTTAAAAAAAATTGCAGATAAGGATACTACTAAGGATGAAATGATAGAGAATCTAAAAAAAGTTCTTATAGCTCATGGGTGGACTTATAAGGATGATAAGTAATGGGTAAAGTAATAGAAGCAATCATTGTTACAAAACCTGAAGACTTACCAAAAGTAGAGTTAGGTCAAACATCAATAATATTAAGACCTAATTTAAACATAAGAAATATTGATAAAGGAAATAAAAATGAAAAAAAGTGAACATGAAAAGTTTGCGAAAAGAGTACTAGATGTACTTGGCATTGAAAAAATTAATAATCTTCACAAACACCAAGAACAATCTTTAGATAACCAATTAGATGACCTACTAGAAGCACATGATTATGATGCTGAAACAGTTACAGATGAAGAAATAATAGGTCGTTATAAACTAGTAACAGAGTACATATATCCAGACGAATTTGTTCAACTTGAAAAACATTTAAAATTCAATGATTAAACCTTCAATATTTTTGAGTTTTATAAGTATAGCTAAAGGTATTTATTAACCAACTTGTACACCTTGGCATGGGCCTAAAGTACTAAAAAGGAGACCTTAATGAAAAAAATAATTTGGAAAGAACCGAAGGAAGATGACCCTATCTTCAAGCAAGGTTTTATAATCTCTCAACCTAAAATCCAAAACCTAGATTTGGTAAAAATACCAAAGAAAATGTCACGAAAAGAGAGGGTTATTCATTTAATTAAATCCCTCATAAAGTTGGGGTGGAACTACACAGGAGATAAAAAATGAGTATATTTTATTTTCGAAGAAAAGTAAGTGTTCCAGTTAAATATGAGGTACCGTTACCTAGGCAACGTGTTTTTTATTTAGGTGTTATCTACACAGGTCCAGAATTATGCCAGGAAGTAACAACTCTTTATTTAAAACGTCACGGTAAGCAAAATGGGGTTAGGCGTTGGTCGTTAATTTATTACGGCAAATATGACGAATATGACACACGCAACTATTCAATTGAGCTTGATTTTTGTGATGAAAATGATGTTCCTGATATGCTTTGCGAATATTCCATAGGTAATCACATCAAGTTAGATGATCTAAGAAAATTTGGTTGGAACGGTAAAGTTAATCACAACGCCCAAATATTAAAATTCCCAAGCAAAATAGATTAATTTTAATAGATGTGGGAAGCGGATTTTTTTAATCCGTTTCCTTATCTTCTTGCAGGTGTTCGTCTCCAAGTCTTTTTTTTGTTTTAAAATTAATGAGGTTATTTCTTTCTGTATCTTTTAGAACTTTAAGAATACTTTTTTTTACGTGACCAAGTTCCTCCAGTCTTTGAACAGCCTCCTCTAGGTTCAGTTCACCTCGTATATAACATGTAACGGTTTCAAGACTTTTTTGTAAGTAAATTTCAGATTGATCACTTCTCATATTAATATTTCCTGAGATAAAAAAAATTTTAAATTCATTTCAGAAAACCTCTATTTTCTTTTTTTTTCTCTATATATTGTTCTAATTCTCCTCTATCCCAGACAATTATAAAATTAAAAATTATGATATGGTTAAAATATATTTTCATATATTTAACATATAAAGTAATTTTGTTTTATTAAAAATAAATACAATTATTTAAAAAAAAATTAGCTATTAATGATTAGCTTTCACGCATTTAAGTCCCAACTAAATCAATTAAACGGAGACAACCTCCTTGTTATTCAAATTTAATCATCTGATTTACTTATATTTTATAGCTTAATAGTTTTTCAGTCTACAATTTAGCCCACAAATATATTTTCTTTAATTGCTTGTTTTAAATAAAAAGTTTTATAAAAAATCAAATATTAGCTATTTAAATATTCCATAAATTCTTTTATAGAGTTGTTTGTTTCCGTCGGATGTGTGCAATTTGGTCCATGAGGTCCATCAATCTCAACAAGTTTAAATAAATTAGGAACTCTCTTAGATAAGGCTCTAGCTTTATCAATTGTAATTGCAGAATCGTTTTTGCCATGAATAATTAAAATAGGGCACTCAATGTCTTTCAGCTTATGAGTAATATTATCTCTTAAAAGGAGAGCTTGAGCAGGATATTTTACATTGGTACGGTCTGAATTTTCCCAATATTCAATCCATTTTAATTTTTGTGGGTCATCTCCAAAATAGATTTCACCAACAGCTTCTGCTGCATCACCTAAAACTTTTGAATTACACCAATGTTCTGTTAAATCTGAAAACTCAATTTGTTCATCATTAGTAAAAGTACCTGAATCACTTCCAATTAGAATTATGCCTTTGACCATATCAGGTTTTGTCAAATAAGCTCTAAGTGATATGAAACCACCTTTACTTACACCCGCAAACACTGCTTCTGAAATGTTAAGATGATTTAATAAAGAAATTGCATCATTTGCAGAGTCCCAATAAGTAAAATATTTGTTTGTTACTGATTTGCCAAACCCTCTTTCATCCCAGGCTACACATCTATAGGTGTCTTTTAAAACATTTACTTGTTTATCAAAACTCGTTAGATTTAAAAAAAAACCATGACTAAAAATAATGACAGGTTTATTTCCACCTGTATCTATATAATTAATTTTATTACCATTTATATCAGCTATCGGCATTTTAGAATAGGTACAATTATTTTAATTTAAGAAATTTAAGACAAAGAATATATTCATGTCATTATTAAAAAATAAATGTCCAACAAAAACAAGTTTTTAATATTTATTAAAAAAATTTAAAAAGTACATTAATTGGGCATTTTTATTATTAAAATAAATTGCAACTTTACACAATCATGACTAAGTTAGATTATTATTGAGATGAAAAATAAGATTGAATATTTTTTTGATTGTGGTAGCCCTTGGACTTATCTAGCTTTTAAAGGGATAACAGATTTATCAAAAAGAAAAGATTTTGAAATTATTTGGAAGCCTATTTTAGTTGGAGGTATTTTTAATACAACTAACCCAAGTGTTTATGAGGCAAGAAATAACCCAAACCCAGTCAAGGAAAAATTAAAATACTATTTTGAAGATTTAAAAGACTGGTGTCACTTTAGAAATATTATAATCAACCACGATGGTTTTGGGGAAGGCTTTTCTCCAAAAGTTTTTCCTGTAAACACTGTTAAAGCGATGAGGGGTGCCTTTATGTTTATAGATAAAGGGGGTATTGAAAATTACGTTAATTCAATATTTTATGCATATTGGACTGATGGCTTAGATATATCCTTAGAAGAAAATCTTATTAAGATTGTTGAAAATTTAGATATAAATCCCAAGAAGTTTTTAAATTTTCTTCAGCAACAAGACACTAAGGATAGACTAAAAGATAACACTCAAGAACTCGTAGATCGTGGAGGGTTTGGGTCACCAACTTTCTTTTTAAATGAAAACAAAATGTACTTTGGTCAAGACAGAATTCTTCTAATAGAAAGTCAACTTTAAGAAGTCAACTTATTGGCTGAGACAAGCTCATCGTTATTTCATCTTAATCATCTGTTTCACTTGTATTTTATGGACTATTAGTTTTTCAATCCACATTTTAGTCCACAAATATGTTATAAATTTATTCTTATTCATTTTATAAACTAGTCTAAAATTATATCTGATATAGCATACATTTTCCATCCATCATTAGTTTTAGTAAATGCATAGAAAACTGTATATTTTTCTATTACCGATTTATCTTTTCTTATCCTGGTACCACTACTGATAACATGACCTTTAGTAGAATTTGTACCATGAGTGTAAGTATTTGTGTCAATTGTAGTATCCCATTGTTTGCTATCCATCATTTCTTTTGGTTTGACTGGGAAAGTATTTAACGATTTACATTCTCCATCAGCAATATATGTAATAGGGAATTTAACTAATGAATTGATGCCATCCATATCGTTGTTTAGAAAATATACTAAATATTTTTCATACGCTTTCAGAACTTCTTTTTCATTATTTTCACTCATTCAATAAACACTCCAGCGAAACAAACATCATCAATGTTCTTACAAAGGACGTACTCCTATACTAATATAATTTTATAAAAATGTTAATTCTATGAAGGAGACAACCTCCTCATTATTCCATCTTAATCATCTGATTTAGTTAGATTTTATAGTCTAATCATTATTCAGTCTACAATTTAGTCAATAAGTATTTTATAGATTAACTTTTATTCAATCTATAAATTCGTCTAAAATGAAAACACATTTTTTAAATTAGGAGATATAGAATGGTAAATATGCTAGTTAAAATTAATATTTTAAAAGGATGGGAAACTTGGTCTCAAATGGCTCAAGGTCTAGAGCCACGAATGAATGAAGTTGGGTCTAAAATCCTCTGGGCTGGTTGTAATGCTGACGAAACTGCTGTTTATGTTTTAGTAGAAATGAAAGACCCATCTTTCTTAAAATCATTTGGCGAACAAGAGGAAATAGTTGCCATAAGAGAAGCGGGGGGTGCCGATGTTTCATCAACTACTCCAATAACTCAGATAAGTAATTATTTTATGGGCTAGTCTTCAGAGTCCAAAATTAAATTTTTAGATTAATTTATAAAGTTATATATTGTGAATAAATAAGTTTCTTATTGATATATTTTTTTTATTATTTTTATGATTGTTGTGGTGTATTGCAATATTTTTTCAACACATGCAAGATTTGTCTAATTAGGGGTTCGATTTTATCATAAATTTATATCTTTATCAGCGGGTGTTTTCTTAATTAATCTTACATGTTAATGTCGATGACTACTGCACCATTGACCCTGAGGGTTAGCTTTTGTTGTGTTCAATGGACTACTAAAATAATTTAAAATTTATATTCATATTTTTTAATTGTCTCTTTATTAAAATCAATTCCAGTACCTATTTTATTGGGTATAACTACATGTCCATTACTTAATTCATATGGTTCCTCTAAAATGATGTTAGACCATCTAGTCCACTCTAAAAAACCAGCTGTTGGTGTTACACGCATTAGATGAGATGAAACTTCGTGGTACAAATGAGAAGAAACAGATATTTGAAATGCTTCAGCAATAGATGCAGTTTTGAGCCAAGCACTTACACCACCAATCCTCAATAAATCTGGCATTATAAAATCAGAAATTTGATTTTTTAGAGCAGTAAAAGCATCATTATAACCATGAAAGTTTTCTCCTAAAATGATAGGTGTTTTCATTCTTTTTCTTAATTCTTTATAACCTTCAAACTCATAATATTTTATTGGTTCCTCAAACCAATATAATCCCTGTTCATCCAAATTATTTAATCTGTGTATTGCTTGTGGTAGTGATAAGCATTGATTGAAATCACAAAGAAGTTCTGAATTAACCCCAATACCTCTTTTAACATTTTCAATTGCTTTGAGGTCTTCATCTAATTTTTTTCTACCTAATCTAACCTTTACAGCATCAAAATTTCCTTCAGCTATTAGAGTTAATGCTTCATCATATAATGTTTGAGGATGATCTAACCACAATCCACTGGAATTATATGCCTTAACCTTACCTACTGATCCACCTAAGTGAACACATAATGGCTCATTGCATATTTTAGAACTAGCATCCCAGAATGCTATGTCTAGTCCGGCCAAAGCATAAAGAGCAATTCCTGATCTTCCTAGTAAACTTAAATGATTCATACCTTCATTATAAAACTGATAAGGGGCAATTTCTCTATCTTGAAAATTTTTAAAAAGCTCTTTCATTGCTGAAGAAATAGTTTGCGTATAATTTACTAAGTATGGACCAATGTAACCCTTACCAATTGTTCCATCGCTCAAAGTTATTTCAATTAGCATGTACGGCCAATATTCAAATGTTCCTAATGAGGCAACAATAGGTCTTTTTAAGGGAACATTTACAGTGATCACAGAAAAGCTCTTAACTAAAGGTTTTTTCAAATCAATTTCCTTTTAATCATTAGTATTAAATTCAACTTATACTATAAAGTTTAATATCAGTGAGGCCGTCAGGCAACATAAACCTTATTAAAGGTCATCATCAATAAAGCAACAGCTATAAATTTTTTATTTGGGTTTCATAGCAACTTTCATAGCAAACCAACACCAAAAATTAAATAAATTAAAAGATCGTTAGGCTCATAACTTAAAGATCTTAGGTTCAAATCCTACCCTCCTCCTCGTTATCCCATTTTAATCATCTATTTTTACTAAAAGAACCTTATATGATAAGTTTTTATAAAGAAAGCATATAAGTCAAAAAATAGTAAATACTTTACTAATCTAAACGAATTTGATTATGCTATAAATTCCATTTAGTAATTAAGGATTTTTATAATGATTATTGCGATTGTTACCTTTAAAATAGATTCTGAATTAACTGAACTAATTTTAAAGGAAAAGTTTTTAGAAACATCTCCAATTTATAAAGATACTCCAGGTTTAATTAGAAAAAACTATATCTGTGACACTTCAAAGAATTTAGCAGGTGGAATTTATTGTTTTGATAATATGGAGAATGCAAAGAGTTGGTTTGATGAAGATAGAATAAAGTGGATTACTGATAGATATTCATCACCTGATATAAAATTTTATAAAAATCCAGTTATAGTTGATAATCATACAGATGAAATAATTTCATAAAATTTATTTATACTCCAAAGTAATCCTATTTGTTATTTTATTCATTTAATTTAACACGATTTTTTAAATTGAATTTTTTCAATCTATAAATCAGTTTAAGATTAATTATTGATAGAGATTAAAATAATTAATCTCCATTTTATTTTTACTTATATTGTTTAGTTGATATAAATAGATGAATAATTTTATGTTTCATGAATACTTAAAAAAATTAAATATAAATCTAATAAAAAATAGTAATAAAGAAATAGTTATTTCTACAAGTGGCACAATGGGAAAGAAAAAAAGTATTGTCCAGCCAAATGGAAAAATTAAAATTGCTAATAAAATAGCTAGAGAAGTTCAAATGATTACTCAAAATAGTAAAGTTTATACAGTATGTAGTTTAGGTCATGCAGCAGGATTATTAGCACAAACCTTGCCAGCTTTAGAGGTTAAGGCTACTGTTTTTATTGAGTCATTTAACCCGTTTGTGTGGATTAAAAATATTAAAAATTTCACTCACAACCATTTAACACCTAGAATGGCAAAAGCAATTATTAAGACTAAGAGTTGGAAAGATTTAAATTTAGAAGGAAAGATAATTACTTGTGGGAGTGACGGTGTTCCAGCATTTTTGATAAATAAATTTGTAGAAAAAGGATGTACATTTATAGTTAATTGGGGAATGACAGAAATTGGTCCTATTGCCATTAACGAAACAATTAAACCATCAGATGCAAAAGTTGAAGATTTAAAAATAGGAAAAAAAACTTTGACTTTAATGGGAAATAAAGTTTTTTCTGAAACAAAAATAATTCAGGACGAATTGCATGTAAAAGGTGATATTTGTGTTTATGAAGAATGGTTTGCTACTGGAGATATTGTAAAGTTAAGAAATAATAGGTTTTGGTTTCATTCTAGAAAAAATGAATTCAGGTGTGATAACCTTCGTCACAACTGAGGTTAAATAATAGCTAATTTTTTTTAAAAAAATGAATAATTATTAGTATATTGTTTGGTGCAAATTGAAAATTTTTTATTAATCTTCGTCAACCATGTGCATTAAAAGCATGGGAAATTAAAACACCTATCTCCAATATAAGACCATTACATATATATAGGGGATCTACAAAATCATCCCTTATATTTTTATAATTATCTTTAGTGTCAACTGAAGTATCCAAACCTCCAATTGTTTTTACTCTTGGAAACGCTAATTTAATTTGAGATACAACTTTTTCAATATCCATTTTTAGAGCTGACAATAATATATTTTCTGGGGTTAAATTGTCCCTAGCCGAAAATGTTGGAAGTTGAGACGTTAAGAGAAGAACATGGGTCATAAGTGCTAGTCTTATAGATTGCAGCAAATCTAAAGTAATCCTCTCATTACTTTCTGGATGTAAATTCAAATCATCAGGTGCAATTAAATTAAAATCTAGAGCATCGTCTCTTAGCATTGTAATGAGACGAACTACACTCTCAGCTCTTTTATCATTTTTTAATACCTTAGAGAGTTTTCTAAAGGCCCAATACATATTTTTTTCTGAATTAGTGTAAGATCTTGCTACCCAATATGATTGATCTAATAGTCGAGCGTAAGCGAGAGGAGTGTTCAATGAACTTAATTTTTTTGCAGTCAAACCAACTTCTATTAATTGTTTGAACCTGCTTGATTTTTGTCTCAAATCTTCAAACTTTTCAGCGTCGACACTTGCTGCAGTTCCTAAGCCACCAGCTATATGAGCTAAATATCCATATTGTTGAAGAATTGCATTATGTGATATTGCTCTTATTTGGGACGGGTCTTTTCTTTCATTTGAGTAGTCAGATGTTCTTTTATTTGTTCTTGATCCAGAAGGAACCACTAAGTTGCTTGAGAATAAGTCTAAAAACTGCCAATAATCCCAATTATTATATAAATCTTGATGCCATTTCTTTAAAGTTATAAAAAAATCTAAGCTATAATCCGTATCCTGATAAAAAATGTCCTCTTTAACATTGTTCGGAATTAGTTCGGAGTTCAAAATAGAAGAAATTGAATTTTTAGCAATATCTTTATTTCCAAATCGTAAATAGCCGTCCCCACCTTGAAATGTGGTTTCATGTTTGAAAGAAAAACCTTTTTTAATAAATGAATTTCTTGCAAATGTGGTAAAAACATATTTGTTTCTTTCCTCAATTCCATTTGGATGTCCACCTCTACCAATACTCTCACCATGAGTATTAAACATTACAACTTCTATTTTTTTGCTTAATTTTTTCTGAAAAATTTCTGCTAACTTTACTTGCAATCTTTCTACAGCAAGTGAAGAGGTTATTTGTCCCATAAATCTACCAGCATCAGAGAAACCAGTTTGTATAGCTATTCTTTTTCTATTATTTATATAGTTGTAAAAGGGTTTACAATCTAAAGCCTGTTCTAAAATTCTAGCACCCCGTTCTATAGATATTGAGGTCTCAAATAATGGGCTTATGTCTAAAGATTTATCGATTTCATATTTTTTTGCGAAATATAATGCTGATAAAATTGTTGCAGGATGTTCACATTCAGCAATTAGGAGTCTCAAAGGAATAGAATTGTCAATATATCTAATAATTAAACTAACCAACATCAATTGTCTTTTAGCAGTTGTCGGCTCTACATCTATATCCTTAAATGAAACCCTTTGAAAACTTACTGTTTCTATTATATTTGATAATCTATTTAAATCTGTTCTAACTGATACGCTGTCAGTACTTATTTCAAGTATCCCTCTAAAAGCATTGTGTAACTGTAAAGCATTAAATCTAAGTTGAATCTCTCCAACTCCAAAACCTTTATTCTGAATTTCAGAGGCTAATATTAGTAGCTCTGAAGAAACTTCAAAGTTTTTACATATATTTGAAAGTTTGAAAATTTTATCTGTTAAAGTTTTTGAACTAAAGTAAGACTTTTTGTAATTTTCTAATTTATCTTCCAATTGTGAGAAATCAATTCGGTCATTCATACTAACTAAATTTAAAATTTCTTTAGTAAATTTTGTAAAATATCTTACTTGTTTTAATATACTTATCAAATTTGAGCTAATGTCATGCGAATTTAGTTTTTTTATCCTTTGGATATCAATATCTAACTTTTCTAACATCAATAATTTTTCTTTTAATCTTAAAGAAAACGAATCTATCCATCCAATATCCGTTCTGCCGTCAAGATCATACCCAACCCATGTAGAACAATTTATAATATTTGTTTTGAAACCTTTATATTCTTTTGGCCATTTTTTTTTTCCAAATTCGTAAATTATCCTACAAAGATTTCTTCTTACATCCCAAAAATTATTTATAGCGTTCTGAGCTGCCTTATGCTCTTCTTGCAAAGTAATTTTTTTTGTTCTTCTTTGCTGAAAGTTTTTGAATAAATGGTTTGAGTCCTCTAACCTGGTAGCAATAACAATATTTTTCCATGTTTGATCATTGAGATTAAAAGTTGGATGAGCAGTAAAAACTGTTCCTATTCTCATTGCAGTCCAAAAATTTTTATATTCTTTAAATGTATTTAAGTCATTCTTTTTGGTAATATTGGTTATAGTTTGTTTTAAATCACGTGTCTCATTTTTTTTAAGAAAGGAAATTCTACTTTTTACTTGCTCTTTTGATAAATTATCAATTATTAATTCAATGTTTTGTAAATCAATTTCCTTACCTAACAATTTTTTTGAAATATGATGTGCTAATGAAGAAATTGGATTAGTTGAAGGGTCTTCAATAGATATTTTTCGTTTTTCTTTAAGAAAATTTTTTAATTTAACAAGTTCTTTTTTTGCATTAATAACCACTATTAGATTATGATCGTTCTTTGCTAGTTATCAATAATTACAGACTTTATAGTAATATAAATTAAAATAAAGGAGCAATAATTGTGCAATTTTAAATAGTTTATTTTGAAATAGAATAACATTATAAAAAATTATTTGGTTGCCATAATGTCACCAAGTTTTTTTTTAATGGTGAGATTATTACAAGGTTTTTACCAAATGAAAATTTTGTTTAGTTTAGTTAAATATAATAATCAGTTCAAGGAAGCTATAATGAAAAAAAATGATTTGGCAAAAACTCTATCAGAATATATTAAAGAAGATACTAACATAAAGTTTGATTTTTCTGGTGAAGTTAGTTCTACTTATTCTGTTCTTTGTGCCGAAAAACTGATTTCTAATTTTAATTATAATAAACCAGGCAGTATTCATGAGATTTATGATTACGAAAAAGATGACGAAATTCTAGTTAACACTCAAAAGGCAATCACAAAAGAATATAAGAAGTTTAATGAATTGTCTGATGGAATTAAATATATTGATACAAAAAAGTCTGATATGACCTTTGAAGAAATTAATAATGATTTTAAAAAATTGAAAAAAAATTTAATTAATTTCTCTACTGATTTTCATCATTCTTTGGACAAACTAAAAAAATCAAAACCCCAACAATTTAATAAAGAGCCACTAGCATTGGTTTCAGCTTGTATGCACTTTTGGTGTGTGGATTGTAAAAGAACATATCCGAAATTTTTGTCATCTGGAACAGAATTAGATAAATTTTTACGTAGAATTTTTGAATTTTTTGATATGTCCAAAGATTTATCTCTTGAAGGGGTATACTCTAATTGGGTTAAAGTTTTTGATAGAAATAAACAACTAAAAGATTGGTTAAAGAAAAAGTATAAATAATAGATAACAAAATAGTATTTCTCCTTCATTGACAAATTTTGACTAGGAAAAGGACGCTGTAAACTCAGAAATTTTCATACCAAGTTTTGCTGTGATTTAAATTTTGGATTAGATTAGAAAATAATTGTTAAATTCAATTTAATTAATAATTAAAACATATAAATGGCGGAGAGAACCTCGTCATTAATTCATTTTATATAGCGAATTTTTTGTAAAAGTTTTGAATGTCTTTTATTAAAGAAGAGGGTTGCTCAAGAGCTGCAAAATGACCACCTTTCTTCATTTCAGTCCAATGAACTAAATTAAAAAGTCTTTCAACATATGATTTAGGAGGCCATGTTAAAAACTCTTTTGGATAAATAGCACATCCAGTTGGGACCTCTACCCTTCTTCCTTCTTTAGAAAGTATTCGTCCTCCTTCATTAACTCGGCCATAATAAATCCAAGATGACGTATTGAATGTCTTAGTTAAAATGTAAATCATAATATTTGTTAATAAATCATCTTTTTTGTAAGTCAAATCTAGACTTCCATCTTTTAGATCAGACCAATGGTAAAATTTTTCTATTATCCAAGCAGCAACACCTAATGGGCTATCCATCATAGCGTAACTAAGAGTTTGAGGTTTTGTACTTTGTATAGCAAAATATCCACTTTGTGAGAAATAATCTATATTAAATTGCTTATCCCAATTTTTTTCTTCTTCTGTTTTTGGCCCATCAATATGTCTTGCTGGAAGCATGTTGATATGAATACCTTTACAATTTTTTGAATGATTAAAACCAAGCCATGTGGAAATTGCACTACCCCAATCGCCTCCTTGGGCAACATATCTTTCATAACCAAGATTTTCCGTCATAAGTTTATTGAAAATCTCAGCAATTCTTCTGGGTCCAATCGGGTTAGCTGGTTTCCCAGAAAATGCAAAACCAGGAATAGAGGGAGCAATAATGTCAAAAGAAATTTCGTCTTTATTCCCATATTTTTCTGGTTCACAAAGTGGGTCAATGATATCCAGAAATTCAACAATAGAGCCAGGCCACCCATGAATTAAAATTAACGGAATAGCCTTAGGAGAGGAAGATTTTTTAAAGATGAAATGAATATCAATATTATCTACTTTTGTTTTATAATTAGGCAGTTGATTTAATCTAAGCTCTTCAGTTTCCCATTTATATTTCTTGACCCAATAATCAGCTAAATTTTTCATGTAATCTATATTTGTTCCAAAAGACCAGCCACCTTCTTTAGGCATTTCATGCCACGGAAAAATTTCAACTTTTTCTTTGATTTCCAAAATTCTTTGCTCGGGAAAGGATATTTTAAAAGGGTCTATTTTCATTTTAAAAAATAATATTCAGATAAAAACTTAAGAAAAAAATATTTAAAGAAAGAATAAGCCAGAAAATTAAATTGGTCTAATTTAAAAGTCACATTTAATTATTCATTTTAGTCAGTGTATACATCTCATGTTCTAATCCAAGTTTGGGCGCTATTTCTGGAATTCTTTCTGACATAACCTTTTCCATTTTTTCTGGATCAGTTATTGTTGCTTTTATCATCGCAGTATTTTCATCAACTTTTCCAACAATATCATCTTTCATAAATTGTTTTCTTAATTCTAAATCTCCGTCATATACAGATTTCCACTCTTCATATGTACAGGTAAATTTAGCTACAAAAAAAAATTCCATTTTTTAACTCCTTATATATATTTTGTATTTATAATTCGTGACTATCATGAGCTTTTCACCTTATTGAATGATAAATCACTCCTCCAGGACTAATAACTTTCCCGTAATTTTGGAGTATATTGCCAAATTCTTCAAAATAATCATTTTTCATAGCATTCTCTATATGACGTTGAACACTTTCTAATGAAGTAAACCTCTCATTTATTGTAAAAACTATATTTCCAGTTTCACCTTTTGAAGGATCAGTTGGATCAACAAATTCTGGTGCTTTAGTGAAATAAGAGTTTAAAAGGTGCGTCTGTCCACCGTTATTTTCTGAATAAAAGTCTTCCATCCACGATGCGTGTTTTTTAAAAATCTTTTCAACTTCTTCGGAATTATCTTTTGGAACTACATAACCAAGATTGATACATCTTATTTCTTCTGACATCAAAATACTCCATTAATTAAATCATTTAATTTCAATAATGAGAAATAACTGTTTGAAAGTAAATCTTAAAACAAAGTTGAAACAAAATTGCTTAATTTTAAATCAGTTAGGATTTTTTAATACGGAGACAACCTCCTCTCTAGTAAAATTATAATTACTAATACCAAAAATTTTTACTTATGCAGGATTGTTCATCAGGCAAATTTATCAATTCATTATTTTTTTTACTAAGAATATATGGCTTTAGATTTTTGGTCACTTCGTCAAGATGCCAAGCAAAATCTAAATTTTTATTAACACTATTATCTTCAAATAAAATGAAAGAAGGTGTTTTTCTACCAACAACATTACCAACTTCTATAAAATTTCCATTAATCCTTTTGAAAGCTTTTGCAAAAATATTATCATTATTTCTTTTAAATAAAAATTCTGTTTTTTGTTTTTTATTTAATGAGTAACAAACAATTCCAGATGTTGGTTCAAGTCCAAAAACTTTAATGGGTAAGATAAAATAACTACAACAAGATATTAAAATTAAAATTTTATAAAACATGTTTATTTTATAAATTTAATAAAATTAAATAGCAACATTGGTCAATACGTTTATATAATTTTTTAATAAATGGATTATATTTTATTATGGTACAAGTTAGACTCTTATAATAATTTTAAACAATTCTAACAAATGGGAAAAATCATTAAATGTATTAAGTATATTCAACTTTCATTGAAATAAAGCAGACACATTTCCAAATAACGATGATGTAACCTCTATAAATTTTTTATCATTTATAGGAATTGGAAGGCCATAGGCTCCAGTCAAAATTAAATTACCTTTTTTTAAAATATTCCCTATTTTATCCTGTTCTTTAACCAACCATTCAACCTCTGACAACACATCATAGGGCCACTTTTTATCTGACCATGTTTCAATTATCTCTTTATCAAATATGAGTTTTAAATCGGTTATTTCAGATTTGGTATTTGTTTTTGTAGGTTTCCCATAACTACACCAGCATGAATAGCATTATTAGCAAGAAGTTCTGCACCAAAAGGTGGGTTACCATTAAAAAATAGATTATGTATTTCAATAATAGGATGAATTGTTTCTATTGAATCTAAGATATAATCTAAATTTACTAATTAAGGTTTTAAGTCACGATTTAATATAATTCCAAACTCTGCTTCCATTGCAGGATTTGAATAGTTGCTTCTTTCTAAAGTGACACCATCAGAGTATAATTCATTTTTCTATAGTCTTCCCCAAGCTGGTTTAGTTAAACCCATTTTAAACTGCGTATCTTTAGATATACATCCAATTTTATATTCTATAGCTTCTTCACCTCTTTGTTCTCTTAAATTTGTTACTGCAAGCTGAATGCGTAATGCATCTTCAATACTTATAGATACTTTGTTTTTAAAAATTTCTGATGGGGTTTTTGCGTCATAATCATCTAAAATTTTATGCGCATATACATCTAATTGTAATTGACTCAATTGTGCCATTATTAACTTGCGAATAATTATACAAAAGTTAGCCTACATGATTTACGTAACAATTAAAGGAATTTATTATGATTAAATTTTAATATCCTTTTTGGCTACAATTAAAACACAAGTCAACCCGATTATAAATGCTCCTAAATAAAACAATGGTTGCATAGTTTCTTCAAAGTAAATTACACCAACTAATATTCCTAAAGGAACGGATATATACCTTAAAGGAGCTAAAAGACTAGCTGGAAGTAATTTATGACTATATGACAAGCATATTTGCTGTAAACTTGATAAAACACCTATTAAAATCAAAATAAAATAAGAATTTTCTATTATTTTGAAATCAATATTAATAATTACACAAATTAAATAAAATACTACTGCTCCAATAATATTATACCACAAAGCTGTAGTAGTAGGATGATCTGTATTTCCCAATTTCCTCAAAGAAATAAGCATTATCGATGCACACAAGGGGCAAAGAATTCCATAAATAATTCCAAAATTATTAAATTTTAATAACTCATAGCTTGGATTAATTATTAAATAAACCCCTATAAATCCTATCAAAGCCATTATTATTTTAAAATTTCCAACTCTCTCATTAATAAGAATTGGTGCTAACAATGTCACAAATAACGGAATTGTGTTTAATAATGTAGTCATTAAACTTAAGTCAATATATTTAAGTGCAGCAAATAAAAATCCAAATGAAAATAATCCAGCTACAGTTCTGACAAATAACCCTGATTTAGATATAATTTTAAAAGTATCTTTTTTTCTTTGATAAGAGGAAGTTAAAAATAATAACGGTATACAAAATAAATATCTAAAAAATAAAATCAAAAAAACAGATAGTTCAGTTGCAATAAGTTTTACCAAGGATGCGATAAGAATCGTTGAAGTAACCTCTACTAAAGAAAGTGAGATACCGAATGATTTTTTTAATTTTAAATTTTCTAATTCCATTAAAATAATAAATCACATACAAAGTCTAATAGTTAGATGATCGGGTTATTTAACATGCTCTTTTATTATTAAATAACAAGCTGCTGCATAAACTATGCATTTAAATTATGATTTCTTACTATAATGTCAATAAGCATGAAATGTGCAATATTTTGTGTATCGCTAAAATTAAATGTTTTTAATGATATTAAATGTAGACATTATAGGTGTTATTTATAACCTACTCAAAAAAACTCTTAAACTGCATTATGTCTAAAATATTAATACCCCTCCATTAGCCATGCGCATATGGATAGATGTATATAGTTGGTGAGAGTTACAAATTGGAGTGAAACTTATATATAGATAGTATTCCTATAAATGCAAAACAGAATTCTAATAATTACACTTTAAAACAAATCAAAATAATTTAAATGTTATGCTTTATCTAATTTCCTCCGAAATTAAAATATAAGAAACGGGCTCTTAACGAGCCCAAATTTATTTGTTTGAATGATGAAATTTTAAACAAACATACCAATTTAAATTTTAAACTGTGTAAAAATAATTGTAAGTCAGATAGATAATAAATATTAAAATAAATAAGGATAAAATGATGCGCAAACTCAATAAAAAATCACAAGAAATACTATTTATTATTAAATGTAGTATTAAGTCTGATGCTAACGAATTTAGAAAATGGGCAAATGACCGTGCCGCAAAATATGTATTTGATTTAAAGGAAGGAAAAACTATAAGTTATGAATGGTATTTGTCTGACGATAATACAGAAGCGACATTAGTAGAATCATTTATTGACAGTGACGGTGCTATGCAACGTTTGAATAATCATATGTCAAGCCCAATAGCCGAAGAAGTAATAAAGCATGTTGATTTTAAAGAATGGCTAGTTTTTGGCAATTCTAAACAAGATTTGATTGATGTACTAACTCCTTTTGGAGCTATTTTTAACAAGCATCATTGTGGATTTAATAATAATTCAAAATAACTTATTATATACTGACATCATTATTGAACTCAGAAATCACTACGCCTCTGTTATTAAATATCTTAAAAACAAATTTTGCGAGAGCAGGACAATTTTCAGGTGTGAAAGCTTCATTTAATATACTTTCACATTTTTTAAAGGAATTTTGACTTTCGTATTCAAAAACTTGAGTAATCCTATGTTGACCTTTGTTCCATACTTTTGAAATAACGTGACGAATTAATCCATTTTGCTTTAAATTTGTATAAAGTTCAGCAGTCCAGATTTCATCAAGGGATTTCAAAAATAAATCTAATTCATTTTCTGTTAAAAAATCCATATAAAGTGAATTTAGAAAAGTGGTATTTTTTTTATTCATAGTCATCCTATGTGATTTTCAAATATTAAAAATCGAAATTATAGGTTCTCTTATAGGCCATTATAGCCCCTCAACCATTAAAATATTTGATGTAGCATTGTCTAATCTTATGTTTTTATATGGTTTATATTCGTCGCTATTATACCATTCCATCGCTGATTTCTTGTTCGGAAACTTTACTAATACCATTCTAGTAGGTTTCCACAAATTTGTTTCCAAA
This sequence comes from uncultured SAR116 cluster alpha proteobacterium, assembly GCA_902618195.1. Lineage (GTDB taxonomy): Bacteria > Pseudomonadota > Alphaproteobacteria > Puniceispirillales > Marisalimonadaceae > TMED54. The sequence goes on along the minus strand of CACMZO010000014.1, from coordinate 509 downwards.
GCATCTATTTTTCCACCACGAATTAAATATTCACCACCATAGCTTTCAATCATAGGCTTAACTTTTTCCATATATTTTTTGTATTCTTCTATATTTTTTATATCCACGTCACCAATCATATAAACAGCTTTACTAGTCACAATAAATCCTTCTGTAAATAAATTAAAATTACCTTTTAAATATATTAAAAATTAAAACTCTATGTAAAGTGTTTATCATTAATTAACAAAAGCGACTGCCCTTAGTGTAAATAACTGTAAGCTATATCAGTGATAGCAACCTTCTAGAAATTATTCTTCTTAACATTTTAAATGTTACCACCCCACGCATGAGCCATGGGGCTATGGGTAGATATATATAGTTGGTATGTGTGACAGATTGGGTTTTTTAGAGATTTGAATTATAATTATTATTTGCATTGTTTTATTTGTAATGTTATAACATTACAATATTAAAAAAATCTTAGTTAATCTTAGTGTTCATTAATTAATTAATAAAAAACCATATTT
>CACMZO010000013.1 GCA_902618195.1 uncultured SAR116 cluster alpha proteobacterium | reverse complement strand
GAGCCCACTTGAATTTCATTATAAATTTTACTTTTTGTTTCTTCTTCGAAACAACCAGTACCTCCTCCAGTTACGATCAAATTAGACATATCAAAATATTTAAGTAAATTAGAAATTCTTTTATTAGTATTGTTAACTGTTGTTTCTCTTTCTTTTGAATCTAACACATGTTGATTAGAGCCATTATATGCTTGAAACCCAGACAGTTTTATATTTGACGATTTATTAATAAATTGTATCATTAGTTTAATATCATCAATGTTATCTGTTCCACATCTTTGAGCACCACACTCTAACTCTATAAAAATTTCAATTTTTACATTATTATCAGAGGCAATATTATTTATATCATTTAAATTATCTATATTATCTACACAGCAAGTAACCTTAGAACCTGACCTGTTAATTTTACATAATCTATCAATTTTCTTTAAATCTGTTATTTGATTAGTGATTAAAATATCTTTTATACCTGATCTTACAAATACTTCAGCTTCACTTAATTTTTGACAACATATACCAGAAGCATTTCCATATTGAAGTTGATATTTTGCTACATCTACAGATTTATGCATTTTTGCGTGAGGTCTGAGTTTTATATTATTTTTATGAGTAAAAGATCTCATTTTTTCAACGTTTAATTTGAATATCTCATAATCAATTAGCAAACATGGTGTTTGAATTTCTTCTAACTTCATTCCTTTTAAGGCTGGTATGTTATAACCATAATCTAATTTGGACATAAAACTAATATAAAATAAATTTATTGAATCTTCTAACAAATAGATATAATTTTTAATATTATTTGGAGTTTATTAATGAAATTTTTACATACAATGATTAGAGTTAATAATTTAGAAGAATCATTAGATTTCTTTTGTAATAAATTAGGCTTAATTGAAACAAGACGAAAAGATGTTCCTGAAGGAAAGTTTACATTAATATTTTTGGCTGCTACTGAAGATGAAAGTTCTGCGATAAATACTAAATCACCAGAAATAGAACTTACTCATAATTGGGACTATGAGGACCTTGATAAAGGAAGAAATTTTGGTCATTTGGCATTTTCAGTACCAAATATATATGAGACTTGTCAGAAATTAATGGATAAGGGTTTGGTTATCAATAGACCACCTAGGGATGGAAGAATGGCCTTCATTAAATCTCCAAATAATATTTCAATTGAACTTCTTCAACAAGGAGAAGCATTGGAAATTAAAGATCCTTGGAAATCAATGGATAATATAGGAACATGGTAAAGGAAATTTTATGAAAAAATTATATTTGTTTTTTTATGTATTTTTGATTTTATTTATTGCTAATTGCTCTTCACATGTTGCAAATAAGCAGGTTGATAAAAATATAGTTCAAAAAGAAATGACTAAGTATGTCACAATTGAATGGAAATTAAATCCTAAATTCATAACTGATTTACCTCAAACTGCAAAAGAAAAGTTAATAGAATCCTGTAATTCAAATAAATTTATTTTGGTAAAAGTGAGTACAATTGATTTTGAAAAAACTAAGGGAACTTTTAGATGTAATTAAAGCTTTAATAAGTTATTAATCTCTTTCAAATAATATTTTAGTAATTTAAACCTATTAACACTTTTACCTTTTATGGTTATAACGATTTTTTCATCATTTCTAAGTTTGATAAAATTGTTATTTTTATTAACCCAATCTAAAATTTTAGAAATTTCTTTTTCTCCTTGTTTCCTAAAACCAATTATTAATGCTTTAGGCCCAACATCTATAAAATTAATATTTAATTTTAAGCAAATTATTTTTAAAGAAATTGTATAAATCAAATTTGAAACCTCATTAGGTGGTGGCCCAAATCTTTCATTTAATTCTTCTATAAAATTTTTAATTTCATCGTTAGAGGTTAAATCACCAATCTTTCTATATAATGACATTCTCGTTGATAAATCTTCAACGTAATTTTCAGGTATTAATACTGCTTTACCAATTGTAATCGTAGGTGACCAATTTACATATTGAGTATTTTTATTTTTCTTAAGGCTATTAATTGTTTCCATTAGCATTTTTTGGTAAAGTTCATATCCAATATCTCTAATTTGACCAGATTGTTCATCACCTAACAAATTGCCTGCACCTCTAATATCTAAATCATAATTAGCTAAAGAAAATCCTGCACCTAAATTGTCTAAAGTTTTTAAAACTTTTAACCTTTCGATCGCGTTATCATTTAAAACTTTACCTTTTTTTGTTGTAAGGTAAGCATAAGCTCTTTTATCACTTCTTCCAACCCTACCTCTGAGTTGATAAAGTTGAGACAAACCAAATAAATCAGCATTATAAATAATTAGTGTATTAGCATTAGGGATATCAATTCCAGATTCTATAATATTTGTAGAAATTAAAATATGAGATTCCTTCTGATAAAAACTTATTATGCTATCTTCTAGTTCGGAAGGTGTTAATCTACCATGAGCAATAGAAATTTTTGATTCTGGAGACATTGTTTTAATTAACTTTAATACTATTTCAATATCTTTGATTCTTGGGCAAACAACAAAAATCTGACCATCCCTCTCTATCTCTCTTTTTAAAGCATCTGTTAAAGTAACCTTGTCCCATTCATTAACAAAAGTTCTCACAGCTAATCTGTTTGTGGGAGGAGTTGTTATAAGACTTAAATCTTTTAAGCCAGTCAAAGATAACTGAAGAGTTCTAGGAATTGGAGTTGCAGATAAAGTTAATACATGTATATCAAATTGTAGTTCTTTAAGTCTTTCTTTTTGAACAACTCCAAAATGCTGTTCTTCATCAATAACAATCAATCCTAAATTTAAAAATGATATATCCTTAGATAAAAGAGCATGTGTACCAATTACAATAGATAATTTTCCATTATTAAGATCATTTTTAATTTTTACCCTATCATTATTTTTAGTCATCCTAGATAAGCTTCTGATACTTATACCAAAATCCTTAAATCTATCTTCAAATGTTTTGAAATGTTGCTCTACTAATATTGTTGTTGGTGCAACAATAGCTACTTGTTTACCAGAAGATGCAACAATAAAGGACGCTCTTATAGCGACTTCTGTTTTCCCAAATCCAACGTCTCCACAAATTAACCTATCCATCAATTTATTTGAGTAGATATCATTTAAAGTATCTTCAATTGCTGTTTCTTGATCATCAGTAAGATCAAAAGGGAAATTACTAACAAACTCGTTATAATTTTTTGGTGCATAAATTTGTACTTTATTTTGAACTCTTCGATTTGCAGCTGTGGTTATCAATTTATTAGCTAAATCGTCAATTTTATTTTTGATTTTATTTTTTTTAATTAGCCAATTTGATGACCCCAGTTTATCTAAAATTCGATTTTCCAGAGCATCAGCAATTTTAGATAATAAGTTAATATTTTCGACTGGCACAAAAAGTTTGTCTCCACCAGAATATTCAATTTTCAAACAATCATGATCATTATTAGAAATATTGATAATTTCTAAGGCTCTATATATACCAACTCCATGATCCACATGAGCGACGAAGTCATTAGCTTTGAGTGAGTTTAAATCTTTTAAAAAATTTTCTGCCTTTCGAATTTTTGATTTTTTTGGTTTATAATTTTTATGAGAGTAATCACTTTCGTTGACAAAGATATAATTGTTAAATTTAAAACTATTTGTAATGTTAATATTACAAAATATGAAATTACTTAATTCTGTGGAATTTAATAAATCATAATAATTCAAAAAAATAATTTTTATTTTTTTATCTTTTATTGTTCCTTCAAAATATTTTTTATAGTTAAATAGTTTTTCTTTTTCTTCACAACAGAAAATAATAGTTTTTCTATTATTTAATTGTTTATTTAAAAATTCTGAAAGATGCTCCAAAGCACTTCTCTTTACTGAATTACTTGTTGGCAAAATAATTTTTTTTGAAAGATAATCATGAATTACTTAGTTGCAAATCATTAATAAAATTAAATTTTAATTTTTTTTGATAATTTTTGAATTCGTTTAAAGTTAAATAATTATCATCAGGCTGTAGAACTTTTGAAAATTCATCACTTCTTCTTTTATATAATAATTTAATCTCTTCAAGTTTCTTTAAGACATGATTAATATTCTTATCAAAGATCAAATATTTGATATCACTAAAACATTTATTTTTTGAAATTAAATCAAAAATATTCGAAAGATCTGTGTCAAAAAATAAACTAAAATAATTTTCTATGCCGGAAATTCTGTGCCCAGATAAAATCTTCGTGTATTGATCATCATTTCTTAAATCAATATCAAAACTGTTGGAATAATTTTTTTTAAAAACCTCTATATTATCTTTTGACAAAAGAATTTCTGATGCCGGAAATATGATAAATTTATTATCAATTTTCAATTTGGATTTATTTCTTTGAGTTAGTGCGTCGAAAAATGAAATTTTTTCTATTTTGTCATCGTTTAAATAAATACGTATAGGATTTTCATTTCCAGTATTAAAAATATCAATTATATCTCCTCTAACTGCAAATTCATTATTTTCTCTTACAGTATTTACTTTTGTGTAACCCATTTCAATCAATTTATCTCTAAGGCTTGAAATCGAAATAGTTTGTGAAATAAAAATATCTAAAAAGAATTTTTCATAAAAATGGAATGGCGCTGTTTTTATAAAAATACTATTAAATGTAGTTAATATAACAAGTTCGTCATCTAAAAAATCATTATTTACAAGACTAGATAATGTACTTATTCGTTGTCCATTTAATACTTTGTTAGGAGAAGAATTATCATAAGGTGAGATATCCCACGCAGGTATAGACAAAACTTTACAATTAGGATTAGAAATCGAAATCAAACTTTCAATTTCATTTAATTGTTTATCATCTTTTAAAACTAAAAAAATTTTATTATTTAATTTTAAATATTTACTTATAAAAATAGGTAAAAATGCCTCATCAATGCCATTTAAATATGAATTATTTTCTAAATCCTGATTGATTTTGAGATCAATCATTAATATTTCCACTTTTTTTTATCATATTTAGAAGATATAATTCTTTTTTATCATTGGAAATTTCATTATCTATTGCTAATCTCCAAATACGTGGATCACCAGAATCTAAAATACTTTGATATGTTTTTAATTGTTCTAATGTTAAATCGTATATATAAGCATCAACAAAATTTGATAAAAGAATATCAGTTTCTTTTGTTCCAGTATATTTTGATCTATAAATAAGCTTTTTTATAATTAAATCTTTATTGTTTAAATTTTCTTTCATAAAATTATTTTGTTTACAAAAAATTAGGAACTAATAATTGTCTACTAGCATTCAAAAAAATAATTTATCAGAAAAAATTTTTAATTCTATTGAAAATATAAAAGGCATTGGCCCTAAAACAGTTAAATTAATTAAAGATAAAATTGGTTTAAGAGTTATAGATCATTTATTAAATTTACCTACAAAATATATTAATAGATATCAAAATACCTCAATTAAGAATTCTGTAAAAGGAGATTACATCACTGTAGATGTTGTAATCGTTGAAATGAACATCAAAAAGGGCTATTTCAAAAGAAAAATTCCTTCAAGGATAATAACATTTGGATTAAATGGGGAATCAAATCAAAGACTTGATATTGTATATTTCAATCTGTACTCAAACATCTTTTCAAAATTATATAAAATTAATAATGAATATACAGTTAGTGGTAAAGTTGAAATATTTAAAGGAATTCCTCAAATCACTCATCCTGATTACTTTATCCCAAAAGAACTAAATCATAAAATACCTAAATATGATCCAATTTACAGAATGCCAAGTGGTATTAAAAAGAACCAAATTAATAATATTATAAATTATGGCTTAGAAAACTTAAATAATTTAGAAGAATGGTCTAGAGATGAAACTATTAAGAAATTTAATTTTTTAAGTTTTTCAAACACTATAAAGACACTTCATATGCCAAAAGAACTAGAATTTTATAATCCAGAAAGTAACTTAATTAAAAGGTTAGCTCACGATGAATTGTTATCAAATTTTATTTCACTCATGATTTTAAAAAATAAAATGCAAGCCAACAATTCTGGAATTTTAGAGAATGATTTAAATACCTCGTTACTCAAAAATTTAAATTTTGAACTTACAGAAGATCAGATTAAAGTCATAAATGAAATATCAGAAGATTTAAAGTCTAATAAACCAATGCTGAGGTTGTTACAAGGTGATGTAGGAAGTGGAAAAACAATTGTTGCAATATTTGCCATAATACAAGTTGTAGGATCAGGATCTCAAGCGGCTTTAATGACTCCAACTGAAGTTTTAGCTCAACAACATTATCAAAATTTAAAACAGCTAACTAAAAATCTAGATATTGAGATAACCTTAATAGTTGGAAAACAATCCGTTAAATTAAAAAAAGAAAATTATGAAAATGTCAAAAATGGTAAATCTAAAATAATAATAGGGACACATGCTTTAACCTCAAAAGGACTCATATATAAAAATTTAAAATTAGCAGTTATAGATGAACAACACAGATTCGGTGTAAATCAAAGAATTTCAATAGTTGAAAAAGGAAAAGATATAAATTTACTTGTTATGACTGCAACACCAATCCCAAGATCATTGGCATTAACATATTACAATGAGATGAGTGTTTCAAACATAAAAATGAAACCAAAAGGAAGAAAAAATATTGATACATCTCTTATTTCTATCAAAAAATTAGATTCACTTGTAAAAGGTTTAAAAAGAAGAATTTCTGAAGGATCACAAATTTATTGGATATGCCCTGCAATTGAATTCAATGAAGATACTAGAAATTTAACATCTATTGAGGAAAGAGAGAAATATTTATTAAAATATTTTAAGAGTACAGAGTTTAATATAGTTCATGGAAAACAAAAATCAGATGAAAGAGATAGTATGATTAATAATTTTAAAGATGGAAAATCTAAAATTCTTCTAGCAACTACAGTTTTGGAAGTTGGAATAGATATTCCAAATGCAGATATAATTATCATAGAGTCTGCAAATAGGTACGGGTTAGCACAATTACATCAACTTAGAGGTCGTGTTGGAAGAAGCGATAAACAGTCTTATTGTATACTTTTGTATGAAAATCAATTATCAGAAATTGCAGAAAAAAGATTAAATACATTAAAATCTACAAACAATGGGTTTATTATTGCTGAAGAAGACTTGATTTTAAGAGGTCCTGGTGAAGTTTTGGGTGTAAGACAATCTGGGGATGCTAATTTTAGATTTGTAAATTTAATTCTTCATAAAGATTTAATTGAAAATGCTAAAAGTGAGGCAGAATTTTTATTTAATAATTTTGAAGTAAATTCAAAAAAATTAGAACAACTTAATGAAATTTTTCAAAATCAAAATACACTTATCTCGTTAGGTGGTTAATTTTTTTTGTTTTGGAGAAACAATTCCACCAGAAATAACTAATTTAACTGCCTGTTCAACTGGCATATCTAGATATATCAAATCCTTTTGAGCAACAAAAAGTAAAAACCCACTAGTGGGATTAGGAGTTGTAGGAACAAAAATACTTACTAATTTAGATTTTTTAATTTTATTATCTATTTCACCTTTTACAGAACTTGTTACAAAAGCTATGACCCATATGTCTTTTCTTGGATATTCAACTAAAACCACTTCTTTAAAACTATTAGAATTTGTGGACATAACAGTTTCCATAATTTGCTTTATTGATGAATATACAGTTCTAATTACTGGTGTTTTAAATAAAATCATTTCACCAAGCTTAAGTAAATTTCTTCCAATCAAACCTGGTGTAATTGCACCAATTAAAGTTATAACAAAAATAACAATTACCAAACCAAGACCTGGGATTTGAAATGGTAATGCTTTTCTAAAATCTAAATATTCGGGCAAGAGGTTTGCAACTTTGACATCAATAAAAGTGATTACAAGCCAAGTAACGTAAATTGTAATTATTATTGGAGCAGTTACTAATAGACCTGTTAGAAAAAAACGTCTAAAATTAGATAAAATTGATACACTTGTATTAGGTTGATTATTTAAATTAGTCATACTACTTTACTTTATAAATATATACACAATAAGTATGAAAAAGTTAACTTTAAAAGAATTAAATGAATTAAATCAACTAAATTCATTAAATAAGCTATTAAAAGTTATTGAAATTTTAAGACATCCTAAAAATGGATGTCCTTGGGATATCGCACAAACTTTTGAATCATTAAGTAATTTTCCAATTGAAGAAGCTTATGAGCTTCAAAATGCAATTTATAATAAAGATATTAAAAATATTAAAGAAGAACTAGGGGATTTATTACTTCAAGTAGTACTTTTTAGTCAAGTTAGCAAAGATAATAATATGTTTTCATTTGAAGAAGTTTGTAATGAAATTACAAAAAAAATTATTAGGCGACATCCACAAATATTTGATGTCAATTATAATGAAAATGATACTCCAAAAGATACATGGGAGAAAATTAAATTAGAAGAAAAAAAAAATAAAAAAGATCAATTTTACAGTATATTAGATGATATTCCTAATAATTTACCTCCTCTTCTAAAAAGCTTAAAAGTTCAACAAAAAGTGAGTTTAATGAATTTTGATTGGAAAGATTATTTAGGTCCGTTAAAAAAAGTAGAAGAAGAATTAATTGAAGTAAAAAAATCATTACAAATTAACAACAATTTAGAAAAAGTTGAAGAAGAAATTGGAGATTTATTATTCTCTGTTGTAAATCTCGTAAGGCATTTAGATTTAAATCCAGATATAGTTGTAGAAAAATCAATAAAAAAATTTAAAAATAGATTTTTAAATATTGAAAAAACACTTCAAAAAAATAATATTAAAATCAATCCAAAAAACATTCACCAATTATGGAACGATGCAAAAATTAAAGAGGAATTGAAAAATGAATGATTTACAACAAACTATTCTTATTACTGGAGCAACTTCAGGATTTGGAAAAGAAACGGCTAAAATTTTTATAAAAAATGGATGGAAAGTAATAATTACTGGTAGAAGAGGTGATAGACTAGAATATCTGACTAAAGAATTAGGTGAAAATTGCCTTCCACTTTGTTTTGATATAACTGAAAGAGTTGCAGTAAAAAAAGAGATAGAAAATATCCCCCCGGATTTTTCAAATATAGATGTTTTATGCAATAATGCTGGCTTAGCTCTTGGATTAGAAGGTGCGGATGAAGCAAATTTAGATGACTGGGACAAAATGGTTGACACAAACATCAAAGGCTTAATCTATGCAACAAGACAAATTTTACCAAAAATGGTTCAAAATAAAAGTGGTCATATTATTAATATAGGTTCTGTAGCTGGATCATATCCATATCCAGGGGGAAATGTATATGGAGGAACTAAAGCTTTTGTCAGCCAATTCTCCTTAAACCTTAGAGCTGATTTAGTTAGTAAAGGGATTAACGTAACGTCAATAGAGCCTGGCTTAGCTGAAACAGAATTCTCATTAGTTAGATTTAAAGGTGATAATGAAAAAGCTAATAAAGTTTACGAGAATACAAATTTTATCAAACCTGAAGATATAGGTGAAACTATTTACTGGGTTGCAACTAGACCAAAAAATATTAATGTCAATAGAATTGAGATAATGGCTGGTTTGCAAGCGTTCAACCCATTTAATATTATAAAAAAATAATTAATTAATATTTATTTTACTTTTTACATTATTCCAGTGTTCAATATTTTTTGCCGCTAATATTGGACCCTTAGAAAAAACATTAAATTTAGATGCATTGTTAAACATCAATACTTCACCACCTGCCTCTTTTGTGATTAAAGTCATAGGTGAATGATCCCAAGCAGTTACTCTACCATGAAAAATGAAATCTACTTCATTATTTGCTAACATTAAAGTTTCAACACCTGCACTTCCGATAAAATACCTTTTAAAATTAGAATTAAATTTTTCTAAAATAATTTTTCTATTAATTTCAGGTATTCCTTTTGTTCCACCTGTTGCAAAGTTAATTAATTCTTTATTAATTTTTAATTTACAAATCTTATTGGTGTTTAAATCTAAAATTTTAGAACCAAAATTTTCAAATGAACTAATGTATTTTTTGATCAGTGGATAATATATAAAACTTGCAATTGGTTTTTTTCTAAAAATCAATGAAACCATACTACAAAAATTTTGATTTTTATTTATATAGTTTTTTGTTCCATCTATTGGATCGATAGTAAAATAATATCCATCATCTATAATTGACAAATCAATATTTTTTTGAAAAGAAGTTTCTTCTCCAATAATTTTAATTGTTGTAAATTTTTTATTTATTTCATTAATTATATATTCTTCTGCTTTTTTATCATAAACAGTAACAAAATCATTTTTATCAGCTTTAGTAAAAATCTCATCAGATTTAAGATTTTCTAAATGTTTAAGAATTATATCATTATTAACTTTTTTTAATAAAAAAAAGAAAAAATCATTTACATATTTTCTATTTTCTATCTTTGTAAAATTAAACATTCCTTAATTATTAATTATTTATATTTAAAGAGAATTCATAAATTTTTTTCTTTAATTTTTTTATATCATCAATATTAAATGAAGAAGTTAATATACCATTTTTAAAATTAGGAAAACATAAATTTTGTTTTTTATCACACACTAAATCACATTTATTAAAAACATTAATAACTTTTTCTTTTAAATAATTATCTTCAATACCTATACTTTTTAGCGTCTTTAAAATTATATCATACTTATCTTCCATATTTTTATCAGAAGCATCATTAACAATTAACAAAAAGTCTGATTCTCTAATAAATTCAAGAGTAGATTTAAAAGATTCTACCAATTCAGTTGGAAGGGAGGAAATAAAACCAACAGTATCTGATAAAATTATTTTATTTTTATAGGACATTTCATGCTTCATTAATCTTAAAGTAGGATCTAATGTAGCAAATAACATGTTTTTAGAAATTACTGAAGAGTTGGTAAGATTATTAAATAATGTTGATTTACCAGTATTTGTATAACCAACTAGAGAAACCATAATTAATGATGAGTTTTTTCTTTTTGAATTTTGTATTGATCTAGTTTTGACAACTTTTTGAAGACTTTTATTTAAATTTTTAATATTTTTATTAATTATTCTTCTATCTAATTCTATTTGTCTTTCTCCAGGACCACCTAAAAACCCAGAGCCTCCTCTTTGTCTTTCTAAATGAGTCCAAGATCTTACAAGTCTAGTTTTTTGAAAATTTAAAGCAGCTAATTCTACTTGGATTTTACCTTCATTTGAAATTGCTCTTGAAGAAAATATTTCTAAAATAACTTGTGTTCTATCTATTACTTTAACTTTAAAGAAAATCTCCAAATTTCTCTGTTGTATTGGAGATAATTGAAAATCAATAATTAATAAATTAATTTTTAATTTTTGTATTAATTTTAAAATGAAGTCTAGTGAATTTTTATTTAATAAATATGCGGATGAAAATTTATTAATTTTTATGGTTAAAACATCTAGTACATTTATATTTAACGCGCTAACTAAAGAAATTGTTTCTGATTTTCTGCTTTCTAAGTTATTTTTATTATAGAAAGAATCTTTAAATATTTTATAGTTATTTATAATAGGAATAACTATTAGTACTTTTTCTTTTAAATTACTTATATTATTCAATTTACTAATAATTAATCATTCAATTCTAAATATGTTTTCCGTAGCAGGTTAGAAAATTCACCAACTTGTCCACTATTAATTTTTATATTATCAACCTGTATTACAGGTGTAACAAAAGATGAAGCACTTGTGATAAAAGCTTCTTTACAATCTTTAATATTATCTAATGATATTTTTTTTTCTTCCACTTTAATATTTTTATTTTTAGCACAATTTAAGATTGAATCTCTCGTAATTCCAGCTAATATTTTCCCATCAAGAGACCTTGTTATTAATATATTATTTTTGTTTAATATCCAAAAGTTTGAACTTGACCCCTCTGTTATATAAGATTTTTTGTCTAAAAATAATGCTTCACCAAAACCGTTTTTAATTCCCTGAGTTTTAGCTAATACATTAGGCAAAAGTTGTGTTGTTTTAATATCTGGATTATTCCATCTAGTATCAAAAGTGGTGTAAACTTTAATGCCCGGGATAATGGTTTTAAATCCCTCTTTATTTTTTTTTGTTAGAATAACTAGAATTGGTTTCAAAGGCATATTGAAATAACTATGATCTCTTGAATGTTCACCTCTTGATACTTGAATATAAACCGAACCATGTTTTATATTATTTTCAGCAATTAATCTTTTCATGATTGTTATTATGGCAGAATCTGAATACTTTAATTCAAAATCAATTCTAGACATCGATATTCTTAGTCGTTTCAAATGACCTTCTAAGTCTAAAAATTTACCATTTTTATAATATATTACTTCATAAACAGCATCACCAAACTGATATCCTCTGTCATTTACTGAGATTTGAGCATTATCAAAAGAACAAAATTTATTATTTACATAAGATAACATTAAAAATAATCCAATCTGACAGATAAAAGTTCTTGAACTTTTTTAATTGATTTAACTGGAACAAACATAACTAATTTATCACCAGGGTCAATTGTTGAACTACCCCTTGCTGGTATAATTTCATTATTTTTTTTTACAATAGATCCTATGGAAACATTTTTCGGTAACTTAATCTCTTTTAAAGGCATCCCGATGATTGAAGAAGTTTCAAGAGCTTCAACAGATATTACTTCTCCAAATTCTTCTATTATTGAATGAACAGCTTCAATTTGACCTTTTCTAATATACTTTAAGATTGATGATACTGTGATAACAGGTGGACTTATAACTGCTTCTAAATCTAATGTGTTAACTAAAGGGAAAAATGCTGGTTGATTTAATAAAACAATACAATGTTTTGTTCCTGATCTTTTTGCTAGTAGTGATGACAAAATATTAACTTCATCATGATTTGTAGCTGAAATAAATGATGTTTCTTTACCCACTCTAGCTTCTTTTATTATTTCTGGATCAAGCGTATCTCCTGAAATAATTGATGCAAACTCTAACTGCTCAGCTGCATTTCTTGCTACATCTTTATCTAACTCAATAAAAGTAAGATTTGTATCAGGTGAAATTTTATTAATCATATCTCCAATCATAACACCCAAATTACCAGCACCTGAAATTATTACATTATGAGAAGTTATTTCTGAATGTCCAAATGCTGCTAAAGTTCTCTCAATTTGATCAGTTTGACAGGACAAATATATTCTATCATTTATTTTGAGAACATCATCTCCAGATCTTGGTATAATTAGGTTATTATCTCTAATTATAGCCATTATCGTGGCATTTAAACCTGGAAACAAATCTACTAATTCTCTTAATGGCGTATCTAATATTGGGCAGTTTGAATTACATAAAATTCCAAGCATTGTTACATGTGAGTTACAAAATTCTGCAACATCAAATGCACCAGGAGTTCTCCATTGTTTTACTATTGCTGAAGCAACTTCTTCTTCAGGAGAAATAATGTGATCTATAGGGATTTTACCTTCTTGAAATAAATCTAACAACTCTTCATTTAGATATTCTCTAGATCTAATTCTAGCGATTTTTGTAGGAATATTGAAAAGTAGATTGGATAAATGACATGCCATGATATTAATTTCATCAGACTCAGTTACTGCAATCAACATCTCGGCATCCTCAATTCCTGCATTTTTCAAAACAGCTGGATGAGAAGACAAACCTAAAACTCCTTGAACATCATAAAGGTCCGTTATTCTTTTAAGAGCCTCAGAATTTGAATCGATAACAGTTATATCATTATTTTCATTAGAAAGGTGCTCTGATATTGACATCCCAACTCTTCCAGCACCACAAATAATAATTTTCATAATTTTACCATTAACTTATTTTTCAAACTTTATGTCTAACTCTTTTATTTTTCTATGTAAAGCTGACCGGTCCATACCAACAAAAGTTGATGTTTGAGCTATATTTCCTTTAAATCTATTTAATTGAGTTTCCAAATATTTTTTTTCAAAAATTTTTCTTGCATCCTTAATAGGTAAATTTAAATCGTAATTATGTTTATGTTCATTATTTTTATTACTTTTAAATTCAGGAGGTAAATGGGATATTTCAACTTGAAAATTTTTCTCATTTCCATACATAATTAAAAGCCATTCAATTAAATTCTTTAATTGCCTTACATTGCCTTTCCAATTAAAGCTTTGTAATAAAATATAAGTTTCATTTGAAAAAATTAATTTATTTTTATTAAATAACTTTGAAGCCACTTCCATAAATGAGTTAATTAGAACATTAATATCTTCAATTCTAGAATTAAGAGATGGTATGGATATTGGCACAACAGACAATCTATAATATAAATCTTCCCTTAAAACACCATTTTTAACAGCTTCATTTGGGTCATAACTAGTACCAGCAATAACTCTAATGTCGATTTTAATTTTTTTATTCGAACCGTATTTATAAAAACTTTGATCTTGTATTACATTAATTAACTTAGCTTGTGTGTCTAAAGGAAGGTCACAAATCTCATTAAAATAAATAGTACCATTATTTGCTTGTTCAAATAAACTTTTAGTATCATTTTTATTTTTACTATCATTAAAACCAAAAAGTAATTGATCGACCATTTGATTAGATAAACTTGCGCAAGCAGCAACTACAAATGGATGATTCATTCTGTTTGACAACGAATGAATAAAACGCGCACAAGTCTCCTTACCTGAACCAGATGGCCCACTAATGAGTATTCTACTATTACTTTTTGAGACTTTAATACAAATATTTTTTACATTTTTAATCTTAGATGATTTTCCAATTATATGGTTACTTTTAAGCCATTCATTATTAGAATCCATTAATTTTATCTTTAAATCTCTTTCTTGAAGAGCTTTTTTTACTAAAAATAATAATCTGTCAGAGTTAAATGGTTTTTCTAGAAAATCATAGGCACCATTTTTAGCAGCATTCATGGCATACTCAATAGTACCATGGCCAGACATAATTAAAACTGGTGTAAGAGCATTATAGGCTTTGCACCATTCAAGCAATTCAAAACCCTCTTTTTCATTATCATTCATCCAAATATCAGTTATAACCATAGATATGCCTGAGTTTTCCATAACCTTAATAGCTTCATTTTTTGAAAATGCACTATTAACAGTATAACCACTCTCACTTAATATATCTGAAATTAAATCACAGATATCAGGTTCGTCGTCTACAATTAAAATTTTGTTATTTATCATATATTTCTTTGTTATTTATTATCAATAGGAAATTTAATTTTTACTTTGGTCCCTTTTTCTGATGATTCAATAATAATTTCACCATGATGGTCTTCAATTATCTTCTTAGAAATAGCTAAACCTAAACCTGTTCCATTTTTTTTTGTAGTAAAATATGGTTCTAATATCTTAATTTTATTTGCTTCTTTTATGCCAACACCATTATCTTCGATAATTAATAAAATATAATTTTGAGTTATAATCGATGAAAAAGTTATAATTTTACTTAAAATATTATTTTCTAGAAAGTTTTCAGAAGAATTTTTTATAACATTACCAATAACTTGTCTTAATTGTTTTTCGTCAGCGTAAATTTTTAGTTTTTCATCAATATTGCTAAAAGAAGTTTTTTCAAACTTAATATCAGGATAAGATGTTTTAAAAAAATTATAAGTATCGTCTATAAATTTATTATAATTTATATTTTCTAGAATTGGTCTTGGCAATCGAGAAAAAGAAGAAAACTCATCTATCAGATGTCTTATGTCATCAACATTTTTTAAAATCATTTCAGAAGTGTTTAATAACTTATTATCTGATCGAATTAATGTTGAATTAGCTATTCTTTCTGCGCCTAATCTAATAGGAGTGAGTGGGTTTTTAATTTCATGAGCTATTTTTCTAGCAACATCTGACCAAGCAACTAACTTTTGTGCTTGTATCAAATCGGTGATATCTTCAAACGTAAGCACATATCCTATTACTTGATTTTCATTAATCTGTTTAACAATTCTCGATATTAGAATACGTTTTTTATCATTTTTTAAAAATTCTATTTTTTTTTCAACGAAATTATTATTCTTATACTTAATTTCATCAATTAAAGTTTGAAATTCAGGAAAAAGTTTTTCAAATTTTTTATTATAATGTTTTGAGATATTTATCTCCATGAGCTTTTCAGCAGTTTTATTAGGTAAATTTATTCTAAAACTTTTATCTAATCCGATTACGCCAGAGTAAACACCAGATAGGACCGCTTCAGAAAATTGTCTTCTTTGATCCAATTGATCATTTGCTTCTATAAGTTCTGATCTATTATTTTTAATATCAAGCACCATTTTATTAAATGCATTACCAAGTTTTTTTAATTCACTGATTTTATTTTGCAAAAGTGTTTTATTTTTAATTTGATAATTTAAGTTTCCTCTTCCAACTTCTTGAGACGCATGAATTAATTCAGCAATTGGAGATATTAACCTATTAGACAACCCTAAACCTACATATAAGGATATTAGTAGTAAAAATAACGAAATAAAAAGAAATAAAACTAATATTGAAATTTTGGTATCAAATAAATTTAACTCAATAGATTTATAATCGTCAGAGGCAATATTTGACTTGCTTATAGCTTCTAAAACTTTTTGATCAATAAATCTTGAGGTTAACAAATATGCATCAACATATTGATCTAACTTTATAAAAGCATTTACCTTATTTGAATCTGTATCATTTGAAATTATTATTTTTCCATCATTAGCTAAATCGTAATATCTATTTGGCAAATCTAGATAATTAATTTCAAATGCGAATTGAGATCTTGCCAATACATTTCTTGATGACCCAATTAATACAGCATCTGTGAGATTATTTTTACTAATGTAAAAATTTAAAAATTTATTAATTTTATCTTGATTTGATGAAAATGAGATAGCATTGTCATTTAGTAGTTTTGCAAATTCTAAAGCCTCTCCTTTCATAGCATTTTGATGCTCAACAAGATACTTATTAGCTACTTCAACAGATTGAGAAACTGCTGTTGAAATTTTTTGACTAAACCATCCTTCTAAAGCAGTATTTATAGTAAAAATTGAAAAAGCTGAAATAATTATTGACGGCATTAAACAAACAACAGAAAACAATATAGCCAATTTTTTGTGCAACTCATAACCTGCAATCTTTAATTTAGCTTGGAAAAAAAGTGTATATATTTGTTTAAAAACTTTATAAAAAAGAAAAATAACAGGAAAAATTAAACCTATAAAAATTACATAAAAATAAGTTTGTGAAAGATTTTTTATATTTAAATTAATATTATTAGTGTAAAGGAGACCTAATATTAATAAAAGTAATGGAATTAAAAATATTGTATTTACTTTTGAAATTTTTTTTAAAGTTAAAAGCTTATTCATCTTTTTATAAATAATTTAAACAAGATTATTATAAACTATTTTTTCTAACTTTCCTAACAGTTACACCTAATTCTGATATTTTTTTTCTTAAGGTGTTTCTATTTAATCCTAATATATAAGATGCTTTAATTTGATTTCCTCTGGTATAATTTAAAATATTTTCAATTAGTGGCTTTTCCATTGTTCTAATAAATTCATCATATACATTTATATTAACTGAGTTATCATTAAAGGAAGATGTAAGCTTACTTATACGCTTTTCAATTAAACTTTCTAAAGTTAAATTTTCGTCATTCTCATTAATTTCAAAAGAATTTTTCAGATGCTCTTTTACATCTGAAATTGAAATTTTGTTATTAGATATTGAAAGTGATAACCTCTCAATTAAATTTCTTAATTCCTGAATATTCCCCGGCCAATGATAAGTTTTTAAAAAATTCAATGCTAACTCATCAATTGATAGCTGTCTATTATTTTTAACATTAAAAGTATTTATGAAATAATTTATTAAACTAGGTATGTCTTCAAGTCTTTTTCTTAAAGGTGGTAAATATATTGGCATAACATTTAATTTATAATAAAGATCTTCCCTAAATTCTCCTTTTTCAACAAGTTTAATAAGGTCTTTTTTTGATGTCACAATTATTCTTGTATTAATATCGTTTTGAGAATATTGATTATTAATGAAATTAAAATTTTCAATAAAATTTAATAACTCATATTGTTCAGTCAGAGACCCTTCACACACTTGATCAATAAAAATTGTGCCACCTTCTAAATTTTTAAGATCATTGATGTGTACAGAATTATGATTTTTATTATTTAAATAAAGAGACAACTCTTCATTAATTATTCTAAAATTCTTTATATTTAATTTTATAAACTTGTTTTTACTTGAAAATGTTAAATCATGAATTGACTTAGCTAATAATTTTTTTCCTGTGCCAATCTCTCCATTTATTAAAACAGTGATATTAGATTTAATTATTCGTGCAATTATTTTATATGTATCTTGCATAATTTTAGATTTTCCAATAATAGGCCCTGCTTCATATAAACTTGGTTTATCAGAAACAAGATTTTCAGTTTCAATAATGTTTTTTTGATCTAATAAACCAGATGTTTCAAATACTTTATTCACTAACCCAATTAATTCATCAAGGTCAAATGGTTTAGGAAAATAATAAAAAGCCCCTTTTTTTTCTGCTCTCACTGCTGTAATTAATGTGGATTTAGCTGAGATTACTATTATTTTCATTTTTGGATTTAAGGTCTGAATTTTTGGTAAGACATCTAATGTGTCTCCATCAGGAAGACCAACATCAGTTATCATTACATCAAACTCATCATCATTTAATAAACTCCAGAAACCAGCTGTTGTAGCACTAGTTTTTACTAAAAAACCGCTTCTCGTAAGTGCAGTTGATAAAACTAATCTTATACTTTTATCATCATCAACTACTAAAATTTTTTTCATAATCATCCTTTAGAGTTGTTTTTAATGGAAAATTTAAACAAAAATTAGTACGTCCGTTTTCAGAGGTAACTTCAATGGACCCATCTAATGTTCTTATTGAATTTGAAACTATTGATAATCCCAGACCTTTTCCATCTTGTTTTTTAGTAATAAATGGATCAAAAATATTTTCAAAATCTGCTTCTGGAATACCTATTCCAAAATCAATGACTTCAACTTGTAAGGGTTTTTTTTCTGGCAAATCATTTTCATTTAGTAAAAATTTTTTACTAGCATTATAAGAGGTTTTTAAAATAATTTTCCCTGTATTATTTTGTGCTTCAGAAGCATTTTTAATTAGGTTTGTAAATATTTGAATTAATAATTCTTCATTTGCATAAAAATCTGGTAGTGAAGGATCATATATCTCTTCAAATAAAATTTCAGCACCATAACTAGTTTTTGCAGAGTTTGTACAATAATTCAATACTTTATGAATGTTAATAAAATCTAAAGACATATTACCCTCCCCAGCAGAGAGATTTTCCATATTTGAAAGTAAATTTTTAATTCTGTCAGCTTCAAATTTTATTAAATCTAACATTTCAACATAATTTGAAGATTTCAAATCTTTTTGTAATAGTTGAGTTGCACCTACTATTCCAGAAAGTGGATTTTTTAATTCATGCATTAACATATCAACTAATGAACTAAAAGATTGTGAAATTTTTGAATTAATTTTATGGTAAATAAAAGTTTGATTTTTAAGATTTTGTTCAAAATGAATAACAATCAAATTTTTTTCAACAAAAGTATTAAATATACTAACTTTAAGTTGTTTTTTACTTTGATTTCTTAAAGAAATAACAAGCTTATCTTCTTTAAGATTTATTACATTTTTAATAGCTTTATTAATTAATAAAATAAGTGGTGAATCTTCATCAATTATAGAATTTAAATTTTGGTTTAATATTAAATTTGAGTTTACATAAAAAGTTTCCTCAAATGACGCATTAACATATTTGATATCTTTTTCTTTGTTGATAACAAGAATTGGATCTATAAAACTATTTAGTATATCATTAAACATAATTTTAGTATAAGCGTAATGATTAAAAAATGAACATTATTTATAATTTCTTAAAACATATTATTTTTTAGTATAAAAATTAGGCAAAAATGGATTTCGTTTACATAATATTAGCTGCAGGTTTAAGCGAAAGGTTTAAATCAAAAAAAAATAATATTGAAAAACAATTTTATTTAATAAATAAAAAATCAATATTAGAAATCTGTATAGAAAATTTTCTTAAATTAAAATTTGATAATAGATTATTCATTGTTGTTTCGGAAACTAGGTACAATGATGCTATTAAATTATGTAATAAATACAATTTAACATTACCTATAATAGGTGGAAAGACCAGACAAGAGAGTGTTTACAAAGCTCTAAAAAAAATTAAAAAATATAAACCCCTAAATGTAATAATACATGACGCTGCAAGGCCGTATATTAATAAAAATATAATTGAAAAATTAAAAAATAATATGAAAAATAATGTCTCATGTGTTGTACCAACTTTAAAAGTTTCAGATGCAATTATAAAAAATAAAACTAACAATACAGTTAAATATTTAAATAAAAAAAAATATCTCTTAATTCAAACGCCACAGATATGTAATTTCAAAAACCTAATAAATTCTCATAGAAATGTTTATAAGAAACAAAATTATGATGACGATTCATCTTTATTAATAGAAAATGGTTTTAGAGTTAAATATATAGAAGGTGATCCAAAATCATTAAAAATTACTTATGAAGAGGATTTGCATTTAATTAAATCGATTTTAGAAAATCAACATATGAAAAATTACATAACTAAAAATGGAATAGGTTACGATGTTCATAAGCTTGTAAAAATTAATTCCAAAACAAGAGACAAAAAACTTATTTTGGGTGGATTAAAAATTGACAATGGCTATTTCTTAAAAGGACATTCTGATGCAGATGTTTTACTTCATGCCATAACTGACAGCATATATGGCGCATTAAATGAAAATGATATTGGTTACCATTTTCCTCCTTCTGAAAATAAATGGAAAAATTGTGATAGCTTCGTATTTTTAAAACATGCATTAAACAAATTGAAAGAGAAAAATGCTGAATTAATTCATATTGATTCAGTCATAATCACTGAAAGTCCTAAAATTTTAGATTATGTAGACGAAATAAAAGATAAAATTTCAAATTCCACAGGTATAAATAAAGAAATTTTGTCAATTAAAGGTAAATCAAATGAAGGCATAGGATTTATTGGAAGAAAAGAAGGTATTGCTGTTTTGTCTAATACAACGATTAAAATTACTGATGATTAATAATAAATTTCTTATAAAATTTTCAGAATTATACCCTATTGGGAAATTTAAATATGCCCCTGGCACAGTAGCCTCCCTATTTACATGCATTATATTTTTTTATTTAAATACATATTTCCAAATAGAAATAATAATTTTAACATTTTTTATTGTTTTTCTTATAAGCCTTCTATCAATACAATATTATTTAAAATCATATGGAAATAAAGACCATCAAAGCATTGTAATTGATGAATTTTTAGGTCAATATATTGCTTTATTTTCAATTCCATTATTTGAGCTAGAAAATAACATCATAAATATTAGTATTATATTTTTATTATTCAGATTTTTTGATATTTCTAAAATTGGATTAAGTACTGTAGAGAAAATACCAGGCACATTTGGCATTTTATTTGATGATATTATTGGTGGTATTTATACAATTCCTATTATATATTTATTGTTTTTATGGTTTGGAAAGATATAAATAAGGAAAGTAGATTATTAATAGATAAATTAAAACTATTATCCTATAAAATTAGTGCTGCTGAAAGTTGTACCGGTGGATTACTATCATCTGCTATAGTAAACAACTCAGGTGCAAGCGAAGCATTTGATAGAAGTTTTATAACCTATTCGAATGAAGCAAAAATAAATATTTTAAAAATAAATGACAATATAATTGAAGAGTTTGGTGCCGTTAGCAAACAAGCCGCATATCATATGGCCTTAAGTTTAATTAATAACTTTAGTGCAGATGTTGGAATAGGAATTACAGGAATAGCTGGTCCAAATGGAGGATCAAAAAAAAAACCAGTTGGTTTAGTTTGGATAGGTTTTGGAACTAAAACTAAAATTACAACAAAAAAATTTTTATTTAATGGAAACAGACTTGATATAAGACTTAAGGCCACACTAGAAAGCTTAAAAGAGTTAAATAATTTTTTAAAAAATTATCCGTAAAGTTTACCAGCTCTATTTTCAAACGCAGTAATCATCTTAACAACTGCTTCTTCAAAAAAAGCTTTGATAACACCATTAAGTAATCTTGAACTTAGTTCAAATTCTACATAAAAGTCTACCTCACATCCATTATCAACTTTGTTAAAAATCCATTTATTTTTTAATTGTTTAAATGGTCCCTTAAGATATTCTACCTCAATAGTGGACGATTCCTTATTTAAGTGAACATTAGATTTAAATATCTCTCTATAAATTCTCATCCCAACAATAAGATCTGCGTTTAGTTGTTTATTTGAAATTTTTTTTACTCTTGAACCTAAACACCAAGGTAAGAATTCAGGATACTTTTTTATATCACTAACTAATTCAAAAAGCTGTTCAGGCTTATAATTTAAAATTTTTTTCTCTCTATATTTCATTTATATCTATAAATTTCTTTTTATTTTTAATTTTTGGAAATCTTCATCAGCATGATAGCTACTTCTTGTAAACGGTGAAGAGGAAACAAGTAAAAACCCTTTGGAAATAGCAATGTCCCTATATAAATTAAATAACTCTGGAGTAATATAATCAATAACAGCATGATGTTTTATTGTTGGCTGCAAATATTGACCAATAGTTAAAAAATCTACATCAGCAGCTCTTAAATCATCCATAACTTGAATAATCTCATCTTTAGTCTCACCTAATCCAACCATTAATCCAGATTTAGTAAAAATTTTGTGGTTATATAATTTAATATCATTAAGTAACTTTAATGATGTGAAATATCTAGCACCTGGCCTCACTTCATTATACAACCTTGGAACGGTTTCAAGGTTATGATTAAAAACATCAGGTTCAGATTTGCTAATAAAATTAGCAGCGGTACTATTTTTCATAAAATCAGGTGTTAAAATCTCAATTGTTGTTTGAGGAGATTGCTGTCTTATAGCTTTTAAAGTATTTAAGAAATGTGAGAGACCATTATCTTTTAAATCATCTCTGTTAACAGAAGTTATAACAACATGAGTCAAACCTAATTCTCTTACTGAAGTTGCGACTCTCTCAGGTTCAAAAGGATCTAAATAATTTGGCTTTCCAGTTTTAACATTGCAAAAAGTACATGCTCTTGTGCATGTATCACCCATTATCATAAATGTTGCATGTTTTTTAGACCAGCACTCATTTAAATTTGGACAATTAGCTTCTTCACAAACTGTATGAACTTTGTTGTTTTTAACAATTTCTTTAACTGCTTCGATATTATCGCCTGATTTAAATCTAACTTTTAACCAATTAGGTTTTAAAGGTGATAATTTATCGGAAGTATTAATTTTTTCAGGATGTCTAATTTTCATCTATCTTAATCTAAAAGTGTATTACTCGGTCATAAGCATCTAAAACAGATTCATGCATAGCCTCTGATAGAGTAGGATGTGGAAAAATTGTTTCCATTAAATCTTCCTCTGTTGTTTCTAATTTTTTTGCAATAGCAAATCCCTGAATTAGTTCTGTTACTTCAGGACCAACTAGATGAGCGCCTAAAAACTCACCAGTTTTTTTATCAAATATGGTTTTTATAAATCCTTCTGACTCTCCTAAAGCTATTGCTTTACCATTTCCTATGAATGGAAATCTTCCAACTTTTATTTCATGATTTAATTCCAAAGCTCTTTTTTCAGTTAATCCAATAGAAGCAATTTGAGGTCTTGAATATGTACAACCAGGAATGTTTTCTTTTTGTATTTTATGTGTTTTTAATCCCTTAATAGCATCAACACATAAAATTCCTTCATGACTAGCTTTATGTGCTAGCCAAGGACCATCAGTTACATCTCCAATAGCATATATACCATTTTCAGACGTCTTCATGAATTCATTTGTTTTTATAAACCCTTTTTCCATATCGATATTGAGTTCTTCTAAACCTAAATCATCAATATTAGGTTTAATTCCAACAGATAGTAAAAGTTTATCAGCAGTCAATTTATTTTTTTTATTGTCAATTTTAATTTCACATTCTACAGATGCATCTTTAATATTAACGCTTAGTAATTCACAATTGATATGAATATCTACACCTCTATTTTTAAAACTTTTTGAGACAAATTCAGATATTTCGTGGTCTTCATTTGGTAAAATTTTATTTTGAACTTCAATTATCGTAACTTTACATCCCAAATCATTATAAAAAGAAGCAAATTCTGCTCCTATCGCACCCGAACCAACAACAATTAATGATTTAGGAAGTTCTGAAGGAGTCATGGCTGTTCTATAATCTAAAATGTTTTTTCCATCTGAAGACACAAAAGGAAGATTTTTAGAAGTGGCCCCAGTAGCAATAATTAAAAATTTAGATGTAATTTTCAATTCTTTTTTTTCTTTATCAATGACCTTAATAACTTTTTGATCTTTATTTGATTCTATAATTTTAGCTGTTCCGTTGTGAACGTTAATTTTATTTTTTTTCATTAAATGTTCAACACCTGAAGACAAAGATTTAGCAACTAAACGTGATCTTTTAATTATATCTTTAAAATTAATTTCATAATCTGAAATTGAAAAACCGTATGATTTAGAATTATCTAATAAATGTTTAACTTCTGAACTTCTTAAAAGTGCTTTCGTAGGAATACATCCCCAATTTAAACAAACACCACCTAAATTTTCTCTTTCTACCAACCCAACATTTAACCCAAGTTGTGAAGCCCTTATCGCAGCAACATAACCACCTGGCCCACCACCAATTATTAAAAGATCATATTTTAAGTTATTATCTGACATTACAATGACATCAACATTGGATTTTCAATTATTTTTTTAAAAACTTGAAGAAATTTTGCTCCAACTGCTCCATCAATAGCTCGATGGTCACATGAGAGAGTCACATTCATAACATTACAAATGTCAATCTTATCATTATTAACAATTGGTATTTTTTGTCCAACACCTACAGCCAAAATTGCACTTTGAGGTGGATTTATAATGGCTGTAAAATTTTTAATACCATACATTCCTAAGTTTGAGATCGAAAAAGTTCCACCATTATATTCATCCGGTGAAAGAGTACCATTTTTAGCTTTTTCAACAAGTTCTTTTATTTCACTTGAAATTTTATGTATCCCTTTTTCTTCAACATTTCTTACTATAGGTGTAATTAATCCTCCATCTATAGCAACAGCTACTGAAATATCTGAGGATTTAAAAAACTTTGTACTTTCATTTGTCCAACTAACATTACATTCAGGGACTTTATTTAATGTCAAGCCAGCAACCTTTACGATTATGTCATTGACAGATATTTTCCCTTGCTCAGGAAATTCATCATTAACTTTTTTTCTAAATGATAATAAATCATCAATATTACAATCTATAGATAGATAAAAGTGTGGTGCATTAGTTTTAGACTCAACTAACCTTTTTGCAATTGTTTGTCTCATTGAGGAGTTTTTAATTAATTCAAAATTACTTGCATCTGAAATTGATTTTTTTAGGTCTATTGGTAATGAATTTACATTATAATTCTCAACATCTTTTTTAACAATTCTTCCATGCGGACCAGAACCTTTAATCAAATTAAGATCTATGGAATTTTCTCTTGCAATCCTTTTAGCAAGTGGGCTTGCAAAAATACGGTTTTTTTCATTAATATTAACTGCAATATCACTTTCAGATATATTAGATTTATTTTCATCAAACTGCTCAATTTTTACAACTTGATCAAGAGACTTATCATCACCATCTTGTTTAATTAAGTCTTTATCATTATTCTCATTAGAGTCGGATTTTGCATTAGGTCCATGTACTTTTTCATCATATTTTTCTCCAGGATCTAATATGACACCGATTGGTGTATTGACCTTAATACCCTCAGATCCTTCATTAAAAAAAAGTTTTCCAATAGTCCCATCAAAAATCGATTCAACTTCCATTGTAGCTTTGTCGGTTTCAATCTCAGCAATTAAATCACCAGATGAAATTATATCCCCTTCTGAAATAAGCCATTTAGCAAGAGTTCCCTCTTCCATTGTCGGACTTAAAGCTGGCATTAAAATTTCATTACTCATACTAGATCCACTCTAGGAAAAAATTTGTTTAGCTTTATTAATAATATCACTTGTTTGTGGCAAAGCCAATTTCTCTAAATTTTCTGCATATGGCATAGGCACATCTTTACCATGAACTCTTAAAACGGGTGCATCTAGCCAATCAAATGCATTCTCTTGAATTAATGATGAAATTTCAGCACCAATTCCAGAGTAACCAAAACCCTCTTCACAAGTAATTAATCTATTTGTTTTTTTAACTGAATTTATGATGGTTTCTAAATCTAAAGGTCTAAGTGTACGAAGGTTAATAACTTCTGCATTTATACCATTTTTTTCTAATTCATTTGATGCTTCTAATGCTTTGCCTACCATTATAGAGAAAGCTACAATTGTTATATCAGATCCGTTTTTTTCAACTTTAGCTTTCCCAATAGGTAATGTGAATTCATCCGATGTTGGACATTCAAAAGATTGACCATACATGACTTCATTCTCAAGAAATACAATAGGATTTGGGTCTCTAATTGCTGATTTCAGTAATCCTTTTGCATCTTCACTTGACCATGGAGATACAACTTTTAACCCAGGTACATGTGAGTACCAACTTGCAAAACATTGACTGTGTTGGGCAGCAACTCTACTAGCAGCACCATTTGGTCCTCTAAACACAATTGGACAACCCATTTGACCACCAGACATATATAATGTTTTTGCTGCTGAATTAATAATTTGGTCAATAGCTTGCATTGAAAAATTAAATGTCATGAACTCTACTATTGGTTTTAAATTACCAAATGCTGCTCCTACACCAATACCAGTGAAACCATGTTCCGTTATTGGGGTATCTATAACTCTTTTATCTCCAAACTTCTCTAAAAGACCTTGAGTAACTTTATAGGCACCTTCATATTCTGCAACTTCTTCTCCCATAATAAACACATCATTATCTGCTTCCATTTCTTCTAAAATTGCGTCTCTTAGAGCTTCCCGAACAGTAATTTTTTTTGCAGCATCATTGTTAGATGAAGTTAAATCTTTATCTGATGTTTTAATCACAGATGACTTTACCTCTTCAATTACTTCCTTGTTTGAAATATTAATTACATTTTTATTGCTTTCATCATCATTAATTTCACTTAATTTTTCATTATCACTAAATTCAGCAATTGGTGTATTAATTTTTATACCTTGCGTACCTTCTTCAACAATAAGTTTTGAAATAAAACCTTCTTCAATAGCTTCAATTTCCATAGTAGCTTTATCAGTTTCAATCTCAGCTATTAAATCTCCAGAACTGATTTTATCACCAACTTTAACCAACCATTTTGCAAGTGTTCCCTCTTCCATAGTGGGACTTAAAGCTGGCATTAATATTTCATTATTTTTCATTATTCTATAATTATATCTTTCAAAAGTTCTGTTTCATCTGGTAATTCAGACTCTATTGCGAAGTCAGCTGCTTCATTAACCTTTAACTTAATTTTATTGTCTATTTCTTTAAGATCACTCTCATTAAAGCCACTCGCTAAAATTAATTTTTGTAAAGCTTTCAATGGTCCATTTTTTCTCATTTCAGCAACTTCATCTCTTGTTCTGTACTTACCTGGGTCAGACATAGAATGACCTCTAAAACGGTAGGTTTTTACTTCTAAAATAAATGGTTTTTGATTTGATCTACAGTAGTTAACTGCTTCTAAAGCAGCCTCTCTAACGTCTAAAACATCCATTCCATTAACTGTTTTATTTTCTACGCCAAAAGCTTCACCTCTGATTGCAAAATTATCAGTTGATGAAGACCTTTCAACAGAAGTTCCCATACCATATAAATTATTTTCAATCACAAAAAGTACAGGCAAACTCCATAAAGCAGCAATATTAAATGTTTCATAAACTTGACCTTGATTTGCAGCTCCATCCCCAAAAAAAGTAACACAGATAGATTTTTCATTTTTATACTTATGTGAAAAAGCTAACCCTGCTCCTATTGGGACTTGTGCACCAACAATACCATGACCTCCAAAAAAACCTTTTTCTCTGCTGAACATATGCATAGAACCACCTTTACCCTTAGAGTAACCTGTGATACGGCCTGTTAATTCAGCCATGACCCCTTTTGGATCCATGCCACATACTAACATATGCCCGTGATCTCTATAAGAAGTGACCATAGTGTCATTATCTTCAAGTGCTGAATTAATACCAACAACAACAGCCTCTTGTCCAATGTAAAGATGACAGAAACCACCAATTTTACCCATTCCGTAAAGTTGGCCTGCTTTTTCTTCAAACCTTCTAATCAGTAGCATTTGTTCATTAAGTTTTAGTAAAAGATCTAAATCATAATTGCTTTTCTTTTTAGAAACTAATTTATCACTTTGTTTTTCATTCATATTCATAGTAACTATATATATACAATAAACTTTAAATACAATAAAATCATAATATTATTCATCCAATATAACTAAAACGTTGTCTTCTTTAATCATACCTAAAGTTTTTTGAGCTAACTCACTCACATAATCTTCACTTAAAGTTTCAAATGATAAAAATTTAATTTTCGTCATTAATTTTTCTTCTATGTGCTGTAAATCCAATAACTCTTGATTTAAAACTAAAATATTTTCATTCATTTCAAATATTTTTGTAACAGATTTTTCATTGAAAAAAGTTATATTTATAGAATTATAAATACAAATAATGACAATAAATGATAAAAATAGCTTTCCAAATTCTCTTCTAAAATAATTAATCATTCTTTGTTTATAATATCTAAAATTTCATTACCTATAAATTTAGCTTCTTCTCCTAATTGTTCTTCAATTCTGAGCAACTGGTTATACTTAGAGGTTCTATCAGATCTTGATAAAGAACCTGTTTTAATTTGACCAGCATTAATACCAACACACAAATCAGATATAAAATTGTCCTCTGTTTCACCAGATCTATGTGAAATAATTGTATTAAAATTATGCTTTTTTGCTTTTGAAATAGTATCAAGAGTTTCTGTTAGAGTTCCAACTTGGTTTAGTTTAATTAAAATTGAGTTTCCAGCTTGTTTTTGTATTCCTTCACTTAATTTTTTTTCTGAAGTCACAAATAAATCATCTCCAACTATTTGAAGATTTTTACCATATAAATTTGTAAATTTAACAAATCCATTTATATCATCTTCATCAAATGGATCTTCAATTGAAATAATAGGATAATTCTTAATTAATCCTCCCCAATAATCAATTAATTCGTCAGAAGTTAATAGTTGTTTTTTATCATTTAGTTTGTATTTATTTTTTTTGTAAAATTCACTCGCAGCTGCATCTAATGCAAAAAATATATCTTCACCGATACTATAACCGCTTACTTCTATAGATTTTGAGATTAAATCTAAAGCAATTTTAGGGTCATCTATTTTAGGAGCAAATCCACCTTCGTCACCAACACTTGTTGAATAATTTTTATTATCTAATAATTTTTTTAAATTATGAAAAATTTCAGTTCCAGCTCTCAATGCATCACTAAAACTTTCAAAATTAACGGGCATTATCATAAACTCTTGAATATCTAAAAGATTATTTGAATGTGCACCACCATTTACAATATTCATTAAAGGTACTGGCATTACTTTTGAGCTTACGCCACCGATATATTTATACAATGGTTGATTCAATGACACTGCACCTGCTCTTGCTACGGCCATTGAAACACCAAGAATTGCATTTGCTCCTAATTTATTTTTATTTGATGTCCCATCAAGACTTATTAAATCGTTATCAATCTTGGTTTGCTCTAAAGGTGATCTGCCTAGGATTATATTTTTTATATCATTATCAATATTTTCTATGGCTTTCGTTACACCTTTTCCATGATAGGTTTTAAATCCATCCCTAAGCTCCACTGCTTCATATTTACCTGTAGATGCTCCAGAGGGGACACTGGCACTACCAACCAATCCATTTGACAAAACTATATCAACTTCAATTGTTGGATTTCCACGACTATCTAGAATTTGTCTTCCTTTTACATTTTCAATTTTTATCATTATAACTTCCTATGGAATGTTTTTTTATTAATTGATCTATTTTTAAGATATTTTTAAGAATATTTTTCAATCTATCTAATCTAATCATATTAGTACCATCGCTCGGAGCTACATCAGGATTTTCATGAACTTCCATAAATATCCCAGAAATACCAACAGTTACTGCGGCATTAGAATAATAAGGAATATACTCTCTATTTCCACCAGAGACATTTCCTAATCCTCCCGGGCTTTGAACAGAGTGAGTGGCGTCAAATACAATAGGGTATCCTATTTTTTTCATTTCAATTAATGACCTTAAATCAAAAACCAGATTATTATATCCAAAACTGCTTCCTCTTTCAGTTAGTATAATTTTTTCATTACCTGTAGATTTAATTTTTTCTACAACATTCACCACATCCCAAGGAGCCAAAAATTGTCCTTTTTTAATATTAATTATTTTACCGGTATTAGAAGCATTTAATAATAAATCTGTTTGTCTGCATAAAAAAGCAGGTATCTGAATAATATCAACAACATCTTTAAGAAGATTACATTGATAACTTTCATGAACATCAGTTAAAACAGGAACGTTTAAACTATTTTTAATTTCATTTAAAATATCAAGACCTTTATCAATACCAACTCCTCTACTTGAATTAATATTAGTTCTATTTGCTTTGTCAAAAGAAGATTTAAATACAAAATCTAGTGAAAGTTCGTCACATATTTGTTTAATCAATTTAGCATGATATAATGCGTGATCTCTATTTTCAATAACACACGGACCAGCAATTAAAAATAATTTATTATCATTCTTTACTTCAAAGCCTCCTATTTTAATTTTTTTAATCATAATTTTTAACCTACAATAATCTTGATTGATTTAATGATGCGTTTATAAATGAGACAAAAATAGGATGAGGCTTAAAAGGCCTTGATTTAAGCTCTGGATGAAACTGAACAGCAATAAACCATGGATGATCATTTAATTCTAAAGTTTCAGGAAGTATATTGTCTGGAGACATTCCAGCAAAAAACATGCCTGCTTCATCAAATTTATCGCATAAATCCAAGTTAACTTCATATCTATGCCTATGTCTTTCATGTATTATTTCATTATTGTAAATATCAAATATTTTTGAATTTTGTTTTAAATGACATTCATAGGATCCAAGTCTCATTGTGCCTCCATATTCACTAAGAATATCTCTCTTTTCTTTCCCTATTTTTGTTTGCCATTCAGTTAATAAAGATATAATGGGAAATTCAGTTTTACCAAACTCAGTTGACGAAGCTTTTTTATAATTCATAACATTTCTCGCGAACTCTATTACAGCCAATTGCATTCCTAGACAAATTCCTAAAAAAGGTATTTTATTCAACCGTGCATAGTTAATTGCTAAAATTTTGCCATCAGATCCTCTTTCACCAAAACCGCCAGGTACAATTATTCCATGAACATCTTTGAAACAATTAGACACATTATCAATGTTTTCGGAATCAATCCAAACTAAATTAATTTTTGTCTTGTTAGCTATACCTCCATGAGTAATTGCTTCAATCAAAGATTTATAAGAGTCAATAATAGACGTGTATTTTCCTACAATTCCAATATTAACTTCACCTTCAGAGGATTTTTGTATAGAAATTATTTTTTTCCAGACACTCAGGTCTGGAGATTTTTTGTCATAAAGGCTAAAATAATCAAGAATTTCTTTATCAAATCCAGCATCGTTGTATGCTATTGGAACTTCATAAATTGAGTTAACATCAATTGCCTCAATTACAGCTTGTTCTTTAACATTACAAAATTGAGCAATTTTCTTTTTTTGATCTTCAGGAATTTTCATCACTGTTCTACATAACAAAATATCTGGCTGAATTCCCATCCCTTGCAATTCTTTAACTGAATGCTGAGTAGGTTTAGTCTTTAATTCTTTTGCTGCATTTATAAATGGTAATAATGTAACATGAACAAAACATGTATTTTCTTTTCCAAGCTCATTTCTTAATTGTCTAATTGCTTCAATAAATGGCAAGGATTCAATATCTCCAACCGTTCCTCCAATTTCACAAAACATAAAATCTTCGTCACTGATGTCTGATATAATAAATTTTTTTATAGCATCTGTTACATGTGGTATTACTTGTATAGTTGCACCAAGGTAATCTCCTCTTCTTTCTTTTTTCAAAACTTTAGAATAAATTTTACCAGTAGTAACGTTGTCTGATTTTCTTGAATTAACTCCTGTAAATCTCTCATAATGGCCTAAATCTAGATCTGTTTCTGCACCATCATCTGTAACAAAACACTCTCCATGCTGATATGGGCTCATTGTTCCTGGGTCTACATTTAAATAGGGATCTAATTTTCTTAATCTAACCTTAAAACCTCTAGATATAAACAAAGAAGCTAAACTAGCTGATGCAAGGCCTTTACCAAGTGAAGAAACTACACCACCTGTAATAAAAATAAATTTAGGGGCGCTATTTTTCATATTAAAAGATTATATCAAACAAAAAAAAATTCAATTATCAGTAGGAACTTTTGGATTATTATTTTCATTAATTGTATCAGTTTTTATCTCTTGCGAAATTGAAGGTTTATAATTACTTCCAGATAATATTGCAAGCAGTATAGATGTAATAAAGAATAATGCACCTACTATAGTTGTTATTTTTGTAAGTGTATTAGCAGTGCCTCTAGAAGTCATAAAACCTCCACTTTGACTACCGCCAATACCTAAACCTCCACCTTCACTTTTTTGAAGCAATACCAAAATAATTATTAGAAATGCTAAAAAGACATGAATAATTAAAACTGTATTTTCCATATTAAGTCTATTTAAAAAAAATTATATTATCTGTTTAACTGCACTTTTATAAATTGCAAGAAAATCTTTAAATTTTAAACTTGAACCACCTATTAATGCACCATGGACGGTTTTCAATTCAAATATTTTAGAACAATTTTCATTATTTACAGATCCTCCATAAATAACCTTCAAATTTTCAATATAGGACAACTCATCTAAAATAACATTGTGGATATTAAATATTTCTTCATAATTTGGAATTATACCTGTACCAATAGCCCATAATGGTTCATAAGCTATTATTAAGTTAGAACTTATTTTATCAGGGACACATTCTCTAATCTGGTTTTTAATAAATTGATTAGTGACTTTTTTATTTCTAATTTCTAGGGACTCACCTACACAAATTATAGGAACAATATTTTTAGTTAGCAATAAAGTTGACGCTTTTTTTACAAAATCATTGGTTTCATTATGAAATTCTCTTCTTTCAGAGTGGCCAACAAGACAGTATTTACATCCTATATCAGAAATAATTTCAACTGAAACATCTCCTGTATAAGCACCTTTTAAATGTGCTGAACAAGCTTGAGCACCAATTTCAATATTATGATCTGAAAGATTGTTTTTTGCGGAATACAACAATGGAAATTGTGGGAAAATAGCCATTTCAACACGATCATCTAATTTAAAATCAAAAATAATATCTTTAAAGTTTATAATATCCTTATATTTCAAATTCATTTTCCAGTTTCCAGCTATTAACATATTTTAACCACCTTATTTTTATTTATTCAAAATCTTGTAATTCATTTAATTTTAATATAATGAATAATTATGTTAAGAGCATTAAGAAATAAATCTCAATCCTTTTTATTCAAAATTTTCCTAGTTTTAATTGTTTTAGGTTTTGCCGCCTGGGGTGTTGGTGATTTAACAGGTAATAGAATTCCTCCAGTTTTCAAATCAAATGATTTTGAGATTAGTTATGAACAAATTATTAATGACTTTAACAAATCAAGGGCCACAAATACAGGTATGATTGATGTTCAAACTGCAATTCAAAATGGATTCTTAAGTAATGCGTTAATTAGTAATAAAGCGAAATTAATAATTAATCAAGAATCACAATATTTGGATCTCAATGTGCCTAGATTAATAATTAAAAAACGAATTTCACAAAATGATCAATTCAAAGAAAATTTAAATAATCAAAATGTTTTCTCAGAAAAAAAATTTAACACACTTCTAAGAAATAATAATATTTCAGAAAACGAATATATTGAAAATCTTCAACTGCAAATTTTAAATACTAAAATTTTTGACCATTTATATGACATTAAAAATTACAGCACAGTTTTTTCAACAGATTTTTATAAATGGCAAAATAGAAAATTAGATTTAAATTATATTTTTACACCTTATCTCAAGAAAATTGATGAAACAATAGATGAAAATTCAAAAAAAACTTTTTACAATACTTATAAAAATAAATTTAAAATTCCCAAATTAAGAAACTTATCATACGTCTCATTCAAACCAGATCTTCTTTTCGATGATATAATTATAAGTGAAGAAGAAATCACAAACTCATATAATGAAAGAATAAGTGAATTCAAAACTCCAGAAACTAGGAGCTATTTTCAAGTAATTTTCAACACAAAACAAAAAGCTGAAAATTTTTATAAAAAAGTACTCAATAACAATGATTTTATCAATCAAACAAAACTTCTAAACTTTAATAAAAATGATGTTAAATTTGACAAAATTTCTAAAGATGATCTAACAAAAAATATAAAGGATAAAATCTTTAATATACCAAAGATAGGTTTAATCAAACCATTTAAAACTAATTTTGGTTTTCATGTCGTTCAAATAAACAAAATTAATAAAGAAAAAGTTCAACAAATAAAAGAAGTAA
Source organism: uncultured SAR116 cluster alpha proteobacterium (assembly GCA_902618195.1). GTDB lineage: Bacteria > Pseudomonadota > Alphaproteobacteria > Puniceispirillales > Marisalimonadaceae > TMED54. The sequence continues at coordinate 53 of CACMZO010000013.1, read as the reverse complement.
AAGATGTCATAAAAAAAGACTTACTATACAACTCAGCAATTGAAAAATTATAT
>CACMZO010000012.1 GCA_902618195.1 uncultured SAR116 cluster alpha proteobacterium | reverse complement strand
TGTTCAAGGTCCTTGGCTTATGGATCAAATGAAAGCACAAGCTTTAAACGTAGGTGCAGAAATAATAAATGAACTAGTTACGAGTGTAGACTTCAGTGACAAATTAAAAATAATTAAATGTGATAGTGGAAAAATCATTAAAACAAAATCTGTCATAATTTGCACGGGGGCACAAGCTCGGTGGCTTGGAATAGACAGTGAAAAAAAATTTAATGGTAGAGGTGTCTCTGCTTGTGCAACTTGTGACGGTTTTTTTTATAGAAATAAGAACGTTGCAGTTATTGGTGGTGGGAACACAGCTGTTGAAGAGGCATTATATCTATCTAAAATATGTTCAAAAGTAATTTTAATTCATAGAAGAGATCATTTAAGAGCTGAAAAAATATTGCAAGATAGAGTGTTTTCTAGAGATAATATAGATTTTTTGTGGAATTTTGTGGTTGATGATTTTATTGGAGATGATAAAGGCTTAAATTGTTTGAATTTAATGTCTACTAAAGATAACTCAAAAAGAAGTATAAATGTAGATGGAGCATTTGTAGCTATTGGTCATGTTCCTTCTACCGCATGTTTTACAAATCAAATTCTTTTAGACAAAGAAGGTTATATTGAAGTTAAAGAAAAGGGATCTACTTTAACAAATATTAATGGCGTATTTGCCGCTGGTGATTGTGTTGACAAAATATATAGACAAGCCATTACAGCTGCTGGTATGGGTTGCATGGCTGCTTTAGATGCTGAAAAATGGTTACAAGAATCTTAATTTATTTTAAACAAAGCTTCATTAAATCATATATGATATTTGCAGATATATAATCATAAGCATGAAAATTTTGTATTGGAGCATATTCAACATAATCGATGCCTATGATTTTTTTGTCTTCGATTAATTTTTCTAAAATTAAAAAAGTTTCATTATAATATAATCCATTTGGAACTGGTGTTCCTGTTGCAGGCATAATAGATGGATCTAAGCAATCTGAATCAAACGTAATATAAATATTTTTTGGAAAGTTTTTAGGTAATGTAATATTCGGATTTTTTCTGTAATCTTCTATACTTTTGTAATTAATATTGAATTCATCTCTTAATTTAATCTCTTCGTCAGATTGGGCTCTCACTCCAAATTGAAATATTGGAATATTCTCTTTATGTATTTTATACATCACAGTTGCATGAGAATTTATGCTTCCATTATATGTTTTTCTTAAATCAGCATGAGCATCAAATTGTATTATGCCAAAATCTTCATTATTGTTATTATATTTTTTTTTAAATCCTTTAACAACACCAAATGTCAAACTATGTTCTCCTCCTATACAAACAGGAATTTTATCTTTTTTTAAAATATCAAAAATTAAATTCTCTATATTCTCAAATATTGTGTTAAAATTTAATGAACAATCAAATGCATTATGTGTATATATACCAAAATCACATGGACTTTTGTGATTTCTTTCAAGTTGATTACTTGCATTAATTATAATTTCTGGAGCTTTTGATGTCCCTTTACCATAAGATATAGTTTTTTCTAGAGGTATGGGTAAAATGTGAAATTTAGAAAAATTATAACTTTTTTCTTTTTCAGATAATTCTTCTCCCAAAAATGAATTTTTTTTTAAATTTAACATCTTAATTTCTCGTTTCAAAATCTTTGAAATCGAAAGATTTGACTATTTTAAAATCATTATAATCACTATTCCATAATACAATTTTAGGATGGTTAATCCCATTAAAAAAATTCGTTTTCACTAATGTATAATGCGCTTGATCCAAGAACACAACTTTATCTCCTATATTAGGATTTTTTACAAAATTATATTCTCCAATTACATCTCCAGCTAAACAACTTGGGCCTCCTAAAACAACTTTTTTTCCTTTAACTGGTTCATTCATTAACGATGGTCTATATGGAGCTTCAATTACGTCTGGCATGTGACAAACAGGACTTATATCTGTAATGCCAATATTTGGAATTTTGTTATTATCTCCTTTAATGTAATCTAAAATTTCACCAACCAAAACGCCTGATTCAAAAACAATAGCTTCTCCAGGTTCTAGTATAATTTGACAATCTGTTTTTGCTTTTAATTCTAAAAGAAAATTAGATAATTTTTTTAACTTATAATCTGATCTAGTTATGTGGTGTCCACCTCCTAAATTAATCCATTCTAAGTTTTTAACTACATTTTTTAAATAAGGCCAAATCTTATTCCATGTATTTTCTAAGGCATCAAAATTATGTTCACATAAAGAGTGAAAATGAATTCCTTTAATATCGGCAAAGTCAATTTTATCTAATTGATTTATATGAATGCCTAGACGAGAATTTAAATTTGAAGAATTATATTTCGAAACTTCAACCTCAGAATATAAAGGGTTTATTCTAACGCCAATATCAATATTTTTATTTAAACATAATTTTTTGTATTTATTGATCTGTGAAATAGAATTAAAAGTTACGTGATTTGAAAATTTTATAATGTCATCAAATTCAGTATCTCTAAATGCAGGTGAATAAGTACTAATTAAACCTCCAAAGTATTTTTTACCAAGTTTTGCTTCATTTAAACCGGATGCACAAACACCATCTAACACATTTGAAATAATAGGAAGTATACTTTTAAGAGAAAATGCTTTTAATGCCAAAAGAATTTTAACGTTCGTATCAGTCTTTAATTTATGAAATATTTTTAAATTTTCATTAATCACCTTAATATCAATCACATAACTAGGCGATGATATTTTAGACAAATCAAGGTTTTTGAAATATTTTTTATTGACTTTAACAGTTTTAAGCATTTTAGAAGTTGACAGGTTTATCTAATTCAACAATTTTGTTAGGTAGTCCATATATTTTTAAAGCATTCATAAATGGATCGGGGTCAAATTGTTCTAAATTCCAAACACCAGGTTTAAACCATGTTTTATTTAATATTAACAAAGATCCAATCATTGCAGGAACTCCAGTTGTGTAAGATACAGCTTGACTTTCTACTTCTTCAAAACATTTCTTATGATCACAAACATTGTAACAGTAAATTGTTTTATTTTTTTTGTTTTTTAGACCACTAATTATTGTTCCTATGCAAGTTTTACCTTTTGTATTTTTCCCTAAAGATTTTGGATCTGGTAAAACTTCTTTTAGAAACTCGAGTGGTATAATGTCCACATTTTTGAATTTTATTGGTTTGATAGAAGTTAAGCCAACATTTTGTAAAACATTTAAGTAATTCAAGTATTGATCTCCAAATGTCATCCAAAATCTTGCTTGTTTTAAATCTTTAAAATTTTTTACTAAACTTTCAAGTTCTTCGTGGAACATAAGATACATATTTTTTTTACCAACCTCTGGAAAATCAAATTCAATTTTTTTAGATAATGGATCACCAGTTATCCATTTTCCATTTTTATAAAATTTACTTTTTTGTGTAATTTCTCTTATATTTATTTCTGGATTAAAATTAGTTGCAAAATGTTGACCATGATCTCCACCATTGCAATCTAAAATATCTAAATAGTGAATTTCATCAAAATAATGTTTTTTAATAAAAGCTGTATAAACATTTGTAACTCCGGGGTCAAAACCGGAACCAAGAAGTCCCATCAAATTTTTTTCTTTAAATTTATCATTTAATTGCCATTGCCATTTATATTCGAATTTTGCTTCATCTCTGGGTTCATAGTTCGCAGTATCTAAATAATTAACGTTTTTGTTTAAACAAGCTTCCATTATGTTTAGATCTTGGTATGGCAAGGCCAGATTTACAACTAGTTCAGGAGTATATTTTGATATAATCCTTGATGTCTCAAAAATATTATCTGCATCCAATTCTTCGATATTAATGTTAAAATTATATTTTTTTTTTATTTGTGTTTGAATTTTTTTACAATTATCAATTGTCCTACTTGCCAAAGTTATTTCTTTAAAATCGTTTGATAATTTAGCCATTTTATGAATTGCCACAGAAGAAACTCCACCTGCACCGATGACAAGAATTTTACTCACAAAAACCTCGATTAATTTTCAAAATAAGTATATCCATCTATAGACGCTTTAAAATTTTTTAACAATTGATTTTTTTCACTATTACTGATTAGATTTTTTTTGTAAAATCTGTTAGTTTTTTCAGAAAATATTTTTAAAACTTCACTTGCTGAGTATTCAACATAACTCAAAACTTGAGATATTTTATCCCCAATTTGTTCATGTACAATCTTGAATTTACCATTATCTTCTAATTTTACTGTTGATATATTTGTATCACCGAATAAATTATGAAGATCCCCTAAGGTTTCTTGATAAGCACCAATAAAGAAAACACCTAAATAATATTCTTCATTTTTTTTTATCTCATGTATTGGTAATGTATCTTTTATTCCGTCATTTAAAACAAACTTTGCAATCATACCGTCACTATCACATGTAATATCATTAAGAATGACACGTTTATTTGGTTTACGATTTAGTTTTTGAATTGGTGCTATTGGATGTAATTGATCTATTGCCCACATATCAGGTAAACTTTGAAATAATGAAAAATTCCCATGATATATGTCAGCTAAATTATTCAATTTATTTGATATTGGATTAGAATTTAATTTTTTTTCTTCTACAAATGCTTTAATTCTATTTAAAACAAATAAATATGTTTTTTCAATTTTAGAGATTTCTAACAAATTTATTTGGCCATTCCTAAATAAAACTCTTAATTCATCTCTATAATAATTTAGGTCATTAAAACATTCTTGTATTCTGTTTTCACTAATGTAATTTAAGATTTGTATCATATAAGATAAATAAATATGGTCTTTTTTATTTAATATAGGGCATGACTTTACATCAAAAATAGTTGTATCTAAGATATTGAAAACTAAAATAGAGCTTGGAGCCACTGTTGCTCTTCCAGATTCTGTTATTACAATAGGATGATTTGTTTTTGCTTTGTCGAATTCAAGTTTGAGAGTTTCAATTATGTTAATACAATATTCTTTCATGGAATAATTAATAGAATGAAATTTTGATTTGTTTTCACCAGTATAATCAACACCAAGACCTCCGCCCAAATCTATATATTTCAATGGTGCTCCGAAATTAAAAATTTCAACAAAAAATCTGCAAGCTTCTTGAGTATATTTCCTTATTTCTATGATATCTGGCACTTGACTACCTAGGTGAGAATGTTGAAGAATTAAGCAATCTAATAATTGATTTTTTTTTAATTTACTAAGAGCTTCTGTGATTTTATCTACAGGAAGCCCAAAAGCGCTTCTATCACCACTTGATTGAGACCATTTTCCACTTATTAAATTAGTTAACTTAATTCTTATTCCCAGTAAAGGTTTTATTTTAAGTGAATTAGATATTTTGATAATCAAATCCAGTTCTTTAAGACTTTCAATTACAAGTATAGTTTTTATATCAATTTTGTTTGAAAGTAATGATAACTTTATAAATTCTTCATCTTTTGTTCCATTGCAAACAATCAATGCATTTTTAGTTAAGTTTTGACTTAAAGCTATTAGTAACTCTGCTTTTGAACCAACTTCTAATCCAGAATTAAATTTTTTACTGTATTTGACTACGTTTTTTATAACTTGAGATTGTTGATTAACTTTTATTGGATAAATACTCTTAAATTTATTTTTGTATCCAATGGTTTTAATAGATTTATTAAAATTTTCATTAATTTCTTTAATCATAAACTCTAAATAATCGGAAACACGAATTATATAAGGAGGGGATAGTTTTTGGTTAAGTTTCTTTAAAATTTTAGTAAGGTCAATAGGCTTGCTTTGTTTTTTTAGAGGATTTAATAAGCCTAGATTTCCATTTTCTAGTATTTTAAAGAAACCTTTACCCCATTTTTCTATTCCATAAATATCATTTGTCATAATCGCCTTATTAGAGGTAAAAATAATTTATTCAAGTAAATTTTAAAAATTGTTGAAACATCTAATTCACCGATATATACATTATACTAATTATGAATATCTCTAACAATGTATATAAAAAGCCAATTGATTACGAACCATCCTCTTCTGAAATAATTTATTTTGGTATGGGATGTTTTTGGGGAGCAGAAAAACTTTTTTGGAACATAAATGGTATTTATGTAACAGCTGTCGGCTATTCAGGTGGTAACACAAAAGACCCAACATATAAAGATATATGTTATGGAGAAACTTATCATGCTGAGGTAGTTAAGCTTGTATATGATTCATATAAAATAGACACTTTTCAGCTTCTTAAAATTTTTTGGGAGGGGCATAATCCAACTCAAGGAATGAGGCAAGGAAATGACATTGGAACTCAATATAGATCAATTATAATAACTACAAATGAAAAACAATTTGAATTAGCTAAATCAACAATGAACAAATATGAAGAATTGCTAAAAATAAATGGATTTCCCAAAATAACAACAGAAATACAAAATTTTAAAAATTTTTATTACGCTGAAGAATATCATCAACAATATCTTTTAAAAAATCCAAATGGCTATTGTGGCATTGGTGGGTGTAACGTCAGTTACAATAATTAATCTTGACCTTCACTTATATTTATTATATGCAGTTCTTTGAGGTTATTATGAAAGTAGTTAGTTCGCTTAAGACACTTAAAGTTAGAGATAGAAATTGCCAAGTTGTAAGACGAAGAGGTAGACTTTACGTTATAAATAAAAAAAACCCTAGGTTTAAAGCTAGACAAGGCTAAAATAATTTAATGAATTATAAAAAATGCTATAATTTTCAAGATTTTAGGAGTCTTGCAAAATCTAAGCTACCCTCACCTATATTTAACTATATAGATGGAGCAGCTGATGATGAAGTAACGTATCGACGGAACACATCATCATTTGATGATGTTAGTTTAGTACCTAGTGTATTACGTGGTGTAAAAGATGTTGATATTTCTACTACTATTTTTGGTAAAAAACTTGAGATGCCAGTATATTGTTCTCCAACAGCTGTGCAAAGATTATTTCATTATGAAGGCGAGAGGGCTGTTGCAAAAGCGGCTGATAGATTTAGAACAATGTTTGGTGTATCTTCGCTTGGGACAGTAAGTGTTGAAGAAGTATCAAAAATTTCGTCATCTCCAAAAATGTTTCAATTTTATTTTCATAAAGATAGAGGTCTTAACAGTAGTATGTTAGAAAGAGCAAAGGCAGCTAAATTTGATGTTCTTGCTTTAACAGTTGACACTATTACTGGAGGAAATAGAGAAAGAGATTTAAGAACAGGATTTGTCATTCCACCACGTTTTACTTTAAATAGCTTGTTGGAATTTATTTTAAAGCCTTATTGGGGTATCAATTATATAACAAGTCCTAAATTTGAACTTCCTCACTTGCAAGATTATGTTGGGGCAGGAACTTCTGCAATGACATCAATTGGTGACTATTTTACAAACATGCTTGATCAATCAATGAGTTGGAAGGATGCTGAAGATCTTGGAAAAAAATGGGGTGGACATTTTGCACTTAAAGGTGTTGTTAGCGTTGAAGATGCTAAAAGAGCAATTGACATAGGTTGCACAGGAGTAATTGTATCAAATCATGGTGGAAGACAACTTGATGGTTCCGTTTCACCGTTTGATCAATTAGCAAAAATTGTTGATGCAGTTGGAGACAAAATTGATGTTATTTGTGAAGGTGGAATTCAAAGAGGGACACATGTACTAAAAGCTCTTTCTATTGGTGCTAAAGCCTGTGCAGGTGGAAGACTTTATTTGTATGCATTAGCTTCCGCAGGTGAAAAAGGTGTTGAAAGAGCACTTAGCTTATTAAAACAAGAAATTATTAGGGATATGAAATTAATGGGATGTACCTCAATCGATCAATTGAATAGATCAAATTTACATTATTCCAAAAAAATTATTTAAAAAAGTCATTGCCTTTATTATCAATAACCATGAATGCAGGAAAATTTTCAACTTCTATTTTCCAAACTGCTTCCATTCCTAACTCAGGATATTCTAATACTGATACCTTTTTGATTGAATTTTGAGCAACATTAGCTGCAACTCCTCCAATTGAACCAAGATAAAAACCTCCAAATTCTTTGCATGAATCAACAACTATTTGTGATCTGTTTCCTTTTGCAAGCATAACCATTGATCCTCCAAATTTTTGAAATTTTGGTACATAACTATCCATTCTTCCAGCTGTAGTAGGTCCAAATGAACCTGAAGGAAGACCCTCTGGTTTTTTTGCAGGTCCTGCATAATAGACAGGATATTTTTTAAAATACTCTGGAAGATCTTTATTTTTATCTAAATATTCTAAAATTTTTGCATGAGCTATATCTCTTGCTACTATTAAAGGGCCAGTAAGGCTTAACCTTGTTTTAACTTTACATTCATTTAATTGATTTAAGATTTTATTCATCCCACTTTTTAAATCAATATGAATTATTTCTTCATCTAAAGTTTCTTCAATTTCAGGTAGATATTTTGCTGGATTTGTTTCAAGCTTTTCTAAAAAAATTCCTTTTGAATTTATCTTTCCAAATATCTGTCGATCTGCTGAACAAGAAACTCCTATCCCAACAGGCATAGATGCTCCATGCCTTGGTAATCTAATGACTCTTACATCATGACAATAATATTTGCCGCCAAATTGTGCGCCGATACCCATTTCTTGGGTCATTTTTAAAATAATTTCTTCCCATTCTTTATCTCTAAAAGCATGACCTGTTTTTTCATCTCCATTTATTGGAAGTTCATCTAGATATTTTGTTGATGCTAGTTTTACAGTTTTTAAATTTAATTCAGCAGATGTTCCACCAATAACAATTGCTAAATGATAAGGTGGACAAGCAGCTGTACCAAGAGAAATGATAATCTCATATAAAAATTTTTTTAAATCTTTTGGATTTAAAATCGCTTTTGTTTGTTGATATAAAAAGCTTTTATTTGCTGACCCGCCTCCTTTTTGAATAAAAGTGAATTTATATTCATCACCCTCAGCAGCGTATAAATTAATTTCTCCAGGTAAATTATTGTTAGTATTTTTTTCTTCGAACATTGAAATTGGAGCAAGTTGAGAAAATCTAAGGTTATTTTTTTGATAACTATTATATATACCTCTTGATAATTCTTTTTCTTCATTAAAATCTGTAAATATGTTTTTTCCTCTGTATCCATTAATTATTGCCGTCCCAGTATCTTGACACATAGGCAAAATTCCGGATGCAGAAATATTTGCATTTTTTAACATAGTTAGTGCAACAAAATGATCATTTTTAGATGCTTCTTTATCATCCAGAATTTTTTTTAGTAATTTAAGGTGTGAACCCCTGTAAAAATGAGAAATTTTGTAAAACGCATTTTCAGTTATTATTTTTAGTGCTTCAGGTTGAATTAATAAAATATTTTTATTTTGGAAATTTTTGTAGCTTACATGATTGTTTTCTATTAATTCATATTCAGTATTATCACTAGTTAAAGGAAACATTGTGGAAAAAGCAAAACTCATAATAAATACCTTTTGATTTTAATCTTCTTTTTTAGATCTAAATGCATCCAATGAGAATATTTCAGCGTTAAACTTTTGCTTCTTATCTTTATTGGATTTATTTGATGATATTTTTTTTTCTTTGTTTATATTTTCTTCTTGAAAATTTTTTTTAAATTGTAAACTAAAACCGACTGATGGATCTGAAAAAGATGTGATAGAATTAAATGGAACTGAAATATTTTTTTTCTTTCCGCTAAAAGAGAGCACAACTGAAAATTTATGATCATCAATAATTAGATCCCAGAACTGATGTTGCAAAATAATCTTAATTTCGTTATCTTCTCCTGCCTTCAATTCAGACGGTACTTTTACTCCATTATATGTCGAATTAAATGAAATATAAAAATGATGATCACCAGGAAGTCCTTCTTCATTAACTAATTCTAATGATTTCTTGACAACTAACCGGAGAGATTCCTCAACTATTTGATCATAATCAATGTTTTTTTTATCAATTTTATCCATTTTAAACTCAAAAAAAATTTATGTTTTTATTATATTTATTAAAAACAATTTTTACAGACAAATTTAAAAAAAAAGGCAAGACCTAAGTCTTGCCCTTGAGTTTCTGTTGCCAGGCAGTTCAACCCCGCCAATCCTTGCTAGAGGACAGGACTTTAATTTCGGTTACTTTAGCTGCTAAGCAGCTGCTGCAACCGGAGCGTAGTTGTCGTTTGCAACTATTAAATAGCCCGATATCGGTGGTACAATGCCGAGTAAAAGTTTTATTTTTATCACACACGTCGATCCTATTTCACCCCCGTAATTATTTTGGTGGAGGTGCCGGGTACTGCCCCCGGGTCCGCAGAGCTTATTTTATAAAATGTTTATTACTATAGTCATCTAAGACTTAATAAATATATATTAAATTCAAAAATTATTAAAGAGCAATGACAATTAAAATAGTTTTTGTTATTAATATTTAGAGGTTAAAAATGATACAATACTTAGATTTACTTAAAAATGTATTTGATAATGGAATAATAAAGACAGATAGAACTGGTGTTGGAACAAAATCACTTTTCGGGTGGCAAATGAGATTTGATTTAAGTAAAGGTTTCCCTCTTTTAACTACAAAAAAACTTCACATTAAGTCAATTGTTCATGAACTCTTATGGTTTGTTAAAGGAGATACAAATATAAAATATTTGAATGATAATAATGTACATATTTGGGACGAATGGGCAGATGATAATGGTAATTTAGGCCCAGTTTATGGAAAGCAATGGCGTTCATGGGATAATAATGGAGTTGAAATTGACCAGTTAAAAAATGCAATTGAATTAATTAAAAATGACCCAAGTTCAAGAAGAATTATTGTTTCGTCGTGGAATCCGGCAGATGTTTCAAGAATGGCTTTACCTCCTTGTCATTGTTTATTTCAATTTCATGTAATTGACAATAAACTCTCTTGCCAACTTTACCAAAGAAGTGCAGATATATTTTTAGGAGTTCCATTCAATATAGCTTCATATGCTCTTCTTACTCATATGATAGCTGATTTAACAAATTTAAATGTTGGATTTTTTGTACATACGCTTGGTGATGCACATCTATATCTAAATCACCAAGGTCAAGCTAAAGAGCAATTAACTAGAAAACCTAAAGATTTACCGAAACTTGTTATTAATAAAAAAAGAAAAAATATTGATGAGTTTGAATTTGATGATTTTACATTTCAAAATTACTCACCAGATGCACATATTAAAGCACCAATAGCAGTTTAATTGCGTGAAAACGATAAAAAAAAATAGATTTCGTATAGTTGCAATTGTTGCTGTCTCAAAGGATTTTATAATTGGTGACGGTAATAAAATGTTATGGCATTTACCAAATGATTTAAAAAGATTGAAATCTATAACTCTTGGTAATCCATTAATAATGGGAAGAAAAACTTTTGATAGTATTGGCAAACCTTTAGGAGGGAGAGCAAATATTATTTTAACTAACAACAGTAATCTTAAAGATGACATTCACTTAGAAAAATATTTTGTAAAAAATTTTGAAGATGCAGTAATAAAAGCCAATGATTGGATTAATAAAAAGTTTAAAAAAAATGAACAGAGTACAAAAAAAATTTTTATTTTTGGGGGAGGCGAAATATATAAAATAGCTCTAATTTTTTGTAATCAAATTGAACTTACTTTAGTCGATATTAATTTAAAAAAAGGAGTTTACTTTCCTTTTATCGATGAGAAAAAATGGAAAAAAAAAATGATTCAGAAAGTTGAAGGGAATGAAAGTTATCCACCTCATTCTTTTTGGGTCTATAATAGAAAGTGAATTAAACTTTAATTTTTTTAATAATTTTTTGGCTTATATCGAAAAAAGATTTGAAAATCACGTCATCTTGTTTTTGTTTTATGATTGGGTGTTGAATATCATACTTTTTTATTAAATTCTCACTAATTGGTAATTCCCCAAGTACTTCTAAGTCAAAGTTATTAGCTAATTTAATGCCTGATTGTTTTCCAAAAATATAATGCTTTTTTTCACATTGGTTACAGATATAGTAACTCATGTTTTCAATTAAACCTAGAATTGGTAAATTAACTTTTCTAAACATATTTATACCTCTTTTTACGTCTAATAGAGATAATTCTTGAGGTGTAGTTATTATTAATGCACCACTAACATCAATTTTTTGAGAAATTGTTAATTGCACATCTCCTGTGCCTGGAGGAGTATCAATGATTAAAATATCTAACTCTCCCCAGGCCACATCTTTCAGTAATTGTGTGACTGCCTTGATGACCATAGGCCCTCTCCATACATTAGCCGTTTCTTCAGGGATTAAATAGCCAATTGACATTGTTTTAAGACCATTAACCTCAATTGGTAAGAAGTTCTTATTTTCAATTTTGGGTTCTTCATTTGTATTTAGTAATTTAGGTAAACTAGGGCCGTATATATCAGCATCTAATAAACCTACTTTAAATTTAAAATGCTGAAAAGTTAACGCTAAGTTGAGAGCAAATGTTGATTTTCCAACACCACCTTTACCACTTGCTACTAGTATCACGTGTTTAGCAAGTCTTGGTATTTTTAAAAATTTATTAATATTAAGATTTTCCATAATATCATCATATAGAAAATATTAATAAAAAATAAATTTATAATTTTAATTTTCAAAAAAAAAAAAGATTAAGGTTGAAATTTTTTTAATTAAACAAATATCTATCTCATGTATTTATTTCAGGTGTCAAAATGAACAATAATAATTCAGGCCCTTGGGGCAATAATGATAACAATCAAAGTCCTTGGGGAAGAAGACCTAATAACCAAACACCTCCAGACGTTGATGAAATAATCAAAAATAGTAAAGATAAATTTAAAAAATTCATGCCATCAAACTTTGGTGGAGGAAAGGGATTTTCAATTGTTTTTTTAATATTAATTGGTTTATGGTTGGCAACTGGAATTTATAGAGTTAACCCACAAGAACAAGGAGTTGTGTTGAGATTTGGAGAATGGGTAAGAACAACAGAGCCAGGACTACACTATCATTTACCTTCTCCAATTGAAAAAGTAATTACACCAGATGTAACAAGAGAAAATAAAATAGAAATAGGTTATAGAGCTTTTGGTGGAGGTAATTCAAATAGAAGAGATGTACCAGATGAATCAAAAATGATAACAGGGGATGAAAATAACATTGATATAGACTTTGTTGTTTTCTGGAAAATATCTGATGCAGGTAAATATTTATTTAATCTTCAAGATCCCCCAGAAACAGTTAAGGTTGCAGCTCAATCAATAATGAGAGACATAATTGGTCAAACTAAAATTCAAACCGCATTGACAGAGGGTAGACAGAACATTCAGTTAAAAGCTAAATCCCTTTTGCAGGACCTATTAAATTTATATGAGGCTGGTGTTGAAATAAGGGATGTTCAATTGCTTTCAGTTGATCCACCACAAGAAGTTATTGACGCTTTTAATGACGTACAAAGAGCAAGACAAGATAGAGATACTTTAATAAACGAAGCCCAAGCTTTTAGAAATGACGTTGTCCCTAGAGCGCGAGGTGAAGCAGCTCAAATGATAAACCAAGCACAAGCATATGAGAGTGAAGTTGTTAATAGAGCTAAAGGTGACACTGATAGATTTTTGTCAATTTATAATAGTTATAAAGTTGATCCAGACGTAACAAGATCTAGAATTTACTTGGAAACCATGGAAAAAGTTTTGTCCAATGTTAATAAGGTTATAATGGATAAATCATCAAGTTCATCTGGAATTGTACCTTACTTGCCAATAGATAAACTTCAAGGAAAAGGATCAAAATAATGAGCAATACTAAAATTGTAACATATACTTTCGGATTTATAATACTTTTTTTCGTTTATAGTTCTTTTTTTACAGTTGATCAAACTAAACAAGCCATAGTTCTCCAATTTGGAGAACCAAAGAGAGTTGTAAATAAACCAGGTTTAAATTTTAAGATGCCATTTATTCAAGATGTAACATATTTTGAGAAAAGAGTTTTATCTCTTGTTTCAAGTGATTCTGAAGAAGTGATCTTATCTGATCAAAAAAGATTAGAAGTTGATACATACTCAAGATTTAAAATAATTGATCCATTATTATTTTATCAAACAGTTAGAAATGAAACTGGCGCAAGACAAAGATTAGAATCAATTATTGATTCTTCAGTAAGACGTGTATTAGGTAAATTAGAATTAGTGTCTATATTATCAGATGCAAGACAAAATATCGTAGATGATATTGGTAATGAAGTTAATCAAATAGTTAAAAGACTTGGTATGCAAATTATTGATGTAAGAATTAGGAGGGCTGATTATCCAGAAGCTACTAGTCAAAATATCTTTAATAGGATGAGATCAGAAAGAGAACAAGAAGCAAAAGAATTTAGAGCTCAAGGTGCTGAAGAAGCTCAAAAAATAAGATCTGATGCAGAAAAACAAAAAACAATTTTATTAGCTGAAGCTAAACGAGAATCTGAATCTATAAGAGGTAACGGTGATGGTCAAGCAATTAAAATATATGCTGATGCTTTTGGAAAAGATGCAAAGTTTTTTAAGTTTTATAGATCAATGTTAGCTTACGAAAAAACATTTGTTGATAAAGATACAACAATGATTTTATCACCCGAAAGTGAGTTTTTTGATTATTTTTCAGATAAAAAAGGGAATTAAATTTCTTTTTTTTAACATATTTATGACATTTTTTATTTATTAAAATTGTTTTATTTGAGGAGATCCATGCTTATTAATCATAAAATGAAAATATTTTTATTTACCTCTTTATTAATGTTCATCCCTTTAAGTAGTTTTGCAAAAAAGGCTCCAGAAAGCTTTGCAAATTTAGCTGAAACATTGAGTCCATCAGTTGTTAATATTTCTACAACTACAATAATAGAAGATAGAAAACAAAATCTACCAACCTTTCCTCCTGGTTCACCTTTTGAAGAATTTTTCAAACAATTTCAAGATCCTAATCAAGGTAAAAGAAGAGCGCAGTCACTCGGATCTGGATTCATTATAGACAAAAAAGGTTATATTATCACTAACAATCACGTAATTGAAAATGCTGAAAAGATTATGGTTATACTTCATGATGATAAATCTTTTGAAGCTGAAGTTGTTGGTAAAGACCCGAAGACAGACGTTGCATTGTTAAAAATTAACCCAAAAAATACAAATCTAAAATCTGTAAAATTCGGTAACTCTAACGAATTAAGAGTTGGCGATTGGGTTATGGCTATCGGTAATCCTTTTGGTTTCGGAGGTACAGTGACAGCTGGAATTGTATCTGCAAGAGGAAGGAACATAGGAGGATCGTATGATGATTATATTCAAACTGACGCTTCTATAAATAGAGGTAATTCTGGTGGGCCTTTATTTGATATGAAAGGTAATGTCGTAGGTATTAATACGGCAATATTTTCTCAATCAGGTGGATCTGTGGGAATAGGTTTTGCTGTATCATCTAATCTAGCAAAACAAGTTTCAGATCAACTAAGAAAATATGGTCGTACAAAGCGAGGTTGGTTAGGCGTTTTAATCCAACAAATAACAAAAGAAATAGCAGAATCTTTAGGTTTGAAAAATACTCATGGAGCACTGGTATCATCAGCAACCGAAAATGGCCCAGCTTTTAAGGCTGGTATAAAGTCTGGTGATATAATTTTAAAATTTAATGGTATTAAAATAAAAAATATGAATGAATTACCTAAAGTTGTAGCAGGTACACCTGTTGGAAATTCTGTAAAAGTTGAAATTTGGAGAGATGGTAAAATAAAGACTTTGAATGTAAAGTTAGGTGAATTAGAATTAGCCGAAAATAACAACCTTACTAATAATAAGCAAAACAAAGGTTTAACTAAATCATTTCCTAAAATAGGCTTTGAAATAAAACAATTGGATGATCAAGATATTAAAAAGTATAAACTAAAAAACGTTTCTAAAGGTATTATAATTTTTAATGTTAAAAATAATAGTAAAGCCTTTAAAAGTGGACTTAGGGAAGGCATGATTATAGTAAGAGTGGGGCAATCCGAAGTTTCAGATATAAATGTAATAACTAATGCAATTGAAAAGGCAAAAAAACAAAAAAGAAATGCATTATTAATGCTAGTTAATTTTGAAGGTACAGATAGATTTGTTGCTGTTGAAATATTTTAAATTACATTTGGTAATCTTGTAAATATAGAACCCCTTTCAAATTTGTATGATTAAAAACAACATCCGCTACATTGTTTAGTATATGTTTTCCTTTGTATGATACTCCAATGCCTGTTTGTTTTATTAAATTAACATCATTAGCTCCGTCACCTACTGAAATTACATCATTTAGTGTAAAATCAAACTTTTTTAAATAACTTTTAGTAATATCTAATTTTGCATTTTTATCTAAAATAGGGTTTTGCACACATCCGTTAAGTACAATTTTACTACCTTTTTTTTTGTATAGAAAATTGTTACAATGATAATAATCAAATCTAATTTTTTTTGCTATATAGCTTACCGAAGGAGAAAATCCACCTGAAATAAGTACAGTTATACATGAATTAGCTCTCATCTTTTCAACCAGTTCTCTTGCACCATCATTGATACGAATTTTATGATTTAATTTGAAAATATTTTCTAAAGGATAGCTATTTAATAAATTTATTCTTTGTGAAAGTGCATCTTTAAAATCTAATTCACCTCTCATAGCTCTTTTTGTAATATTTTTTATTTCATAACCTATTCCAGCCTCTTCAGCTATTTCGTCTAGACTTTCTTCTTCAATAATGGTGCTATCCATATCGCAAATTAAAATTTTCTTTTTACGTGGGGATGAAATATTTAAAAAGTTTATATCAATTGGTAAATTTTTAAAAATTTCTTCAATTTTTTTTTTAACATTGTTATTAAATTCTTTTAAAATCCATTCATAAAAATCATTTTTTTTAATTTCTCTATTTGAAAATTCAATATTTTGGTTATCTAATATTAAATTAATTTGATTAATTAGATTATTATCAATTTTAAAATTTGATGAGTTTGATATAAATAAATAATTAGTCATCATAATTTTTAAAATATTAAATTTGATATGTCCATAATTCAATTAATAGAAAGTAAAATTTTAGATTTAAGTTTTGATGAAACTCCAATTATCATAATTTCAGGGCCGACAGGAGTTGGTAAATCAAACTTAGCTTTATTGTTAGCCAAAAAAATAAATGGGGTTATCATTAATGCAGACTCAATGCAGATATATAAAGAATTAAAAATAATATCATCTCAACCAAGTAATGAAGATAAAAAAGTAGTTTCTCATGAATTATATAGTATAAGATCAATCTGCCAAAGTTTTTCAGTTATGGATTGGTTGGAATTAGTTGAAAAAAAACTTGATGAAATTTTTAATAAAAATAAGGTACCTATTATAGTTGGGGGAACTGGATTATATATTAAATCAGCAATAAATGGAATATCAAAAATACCAAAGGTTGATAAAGAAGTTTTTGATAATTGTTTAAAACTTTTTGAAAAAATTGGAATAATAGAATTTAAAAAATTGGTAGAAAAAATAGATGAAAATTTTATTATTAAAAATATTGATAAACAAAGATTGATCAGGGCTTATTCAGTCTATTTGCAAACTGGTAAAGCTATTTCAGAATGGCATAAAAGTTCTGAAATAGTTAGGATATATAATACTTTTTTTTCAATTTTTTTAGAACAGGAAAGAGAAAAAAATTATAAAAATTGTGAAAATAGATTTGACGAATTTATTGATAAAGGTGCTATCGAAGAAGTTAAATCTTTAAAAGAAAAAAAATTTGATAGATCTGTACCAGGTTTTAAATGTTTAGGGGTTAATTGGATTCTAAAATATTTAGATAAGGAAATTTCTCTTGATGATGCAATTGCATTGAGTAAACGTGATACTCGAAGATATGTAAAAAGACAATTAACTTGGTTTAGACATAATTTGAACCCAGATCTAAATTTAAGGATATAGATATTAATCAATAATATATTGACCAAATTAATAAACAAAGTTATTTAATATCGGGGACAATTATGTTAAATAAAAGTATGAATGGTGCCGAAGCGCTTATTAAAGCACTAATTGAAAATGATGTAGATACTGTATTTGGTTATCCTGGAGGTGCCGTATTACCAGTTTACGATGCTATTTTTAAAAATAATAGAATAAAACATATTCTTGTAAGACATGAACAAGCAGCAGTTCATGCTGCCGAGGGTTTTGCAAGATCTACGGGAAAGGTAGGGTGTGTATTAGTAACTTCTGGTCCGGGTGCAACTAACGCCATAACAGGACTCACTGATGCATTAATGGATTCTGTACCATTGGTGTGCATTACTGGACAAGTACCAACACACCTGATAGGAACTGATGCTTTCCAAGAAGCAGATACGACAGGAATTTCTAGGCCAGCAACTAAGCATAATTATCTCGTAAAAAAACCAAAAGATTTATGTAAAGTTGTACATGAAGCATTTGAAATTGCAAGTATGGGTAGACCTGGCCCAGTTCTAATTGATTTACCAAAAGATATTCAACTTTCTGAAGTGAAATATGAAAAGAAAACTGTCGTGACTAGTAAAAAAATTATTACTAACCAATCTGTAAAAATTAGTGAAATAAAAAAAATAGTCGATTTAATTTTAAGTTCAAAAAAACCAATTTTTTATGGTGGCGGAGGCATTATTAATTCCGGAGTAGAAGCGTCACAATATTTAAACAAGATTATAAACTTATTAAATGCTCCTGTTACACTCACATTAATGGGGCTTGGAGCTGTTGCTCATGATAATAAAAACTTTCTTGGAATGTTGGGTATGCATGGAACTTATGAGGCTAATTTAGCAATGCATAATTGTGACTTGATGATCAATGTTGGTGCTAGATTTGATGATAGAGTTACCGGTAGATTAGATGCTTTTTCACCTAATTCAAAAAAAATTCATATAGATATCGATCCTTCTTCGATTAATAAAATAGTTCAAGTTGATTTACCTATTATCAGCGATGTAAAAATTGTACTAAAAGAAATTTATAATGAGCTTAAAAAAAGAAATTTAAAAACATTTTCTTGTAAAAGTTGGTGGTTAGATATAAAAAAATGGAAAGAAAAAAAATCTCTTTCATATTCAACCGATGAAGTAATCATTAAACCTCAATATGCTATTGAAAAACTATATAAAGTAACAAAATCAGTTGACCCGTTTGTTACTACTGAAGTCGGTCAGCATCAAATGTGGGCGGCACAATATTTTGGTTTTTCAAAACCTAATCATTGGATGACATCTGGAGGTTTAGGAACTATGGGGTATGGTTTGCCAGCTTCAATCGGAGTTCAAATAGCAAACCCAAAATCTTTAGTTATAGATATAGCTGGAGAAGCATCGTTTTTGATGAATATGCAAGAATTATCTACTATCGTACAATATAATCTACCAATTAAGATATTTATTATTAATAATCAATGGATGGGCATGGTGAGACAATGGCAAGAGTTAATTCATGGATCCAGATATAGTGAGAGTTATACAGATTCTTTACCAGATTTTATAAAACTAGCTGACAGTTTCGGTATTAAAGGAATTAGAGCTGAAAAGATGAATGAGCTGCAAAGTGTTATCGACCAAATGTTGGAGCATAACGGTCCAGTTTTAGCAGATATATGCGTTGCAAAAGAAGAAAATTGTTTTCCAATGATACCATCTGGGTCTGCTCATTATGATATGATTTTAAATAAAGAGGATAAAAAGAAACAAAAAGTTTCATCTGATGGATTGGCGCTTGTATAATTATGTCAATCTACGAAAGATTAAATGTAGAAGAAAAAGAAAGTATAAGAACTTTGACGGTCGTTGTAAATAACGAACCTGGAACTTTAGCAAGGGTAATTGGTTTATTTTCTGGAAGAGGTTATAATATTGAAAGTTTAACTGTTACAGAAATTGATAATAAAAGAAGTCTTTCTAGAATTTCTATTGTAACAAAAGGTACCAGTAATACAATTGAACAAATAAAATCACAATTATCAAGGTTAATTCCTGTTCATCTTGTAAGAGACTTGACACTTGAAGGCCCATTCATAAAAAGTGAATTAGCTCTTGTAAAAGTCGTTTCTTCTGGGTTAGATAGGGTTGAAGCTCTTAGAATTGCGGATACCTTTAGAGCTAAAACACTTGATGTAACACTCAAAAGTTTTGTTTTTGAATTAACAGGAAAACCTAATAAAATAGATGCGTTTGTAAATTTAATGAAATCTCTAGGTGATATTGAAATTTCACGTACTGGTGTTTCCGCGATGTCCAGAGGACATGAAACTGAAACAAAAATAATTAATAAAATTTTTGACTAAATTAATAAGGAGTTTGTATGAGAGTTTATTATGATAGAGATGCTGATATTGGTTTGATTAAATCAAAAAAAGTTCTTGTTATTGGTTATGGTAGTCAAGGCCATGCCCATGCCGCTAACTTAAGAGATAGCGGTGTTAAAAATGTTACAATTGCTCTAAAAAAAGGATCACAATCTATTGAAAAAGCAAAAAAAGCTGGATTTGATGTTAAAGAAGTTTCTGATGGTGCAAAATGGGCTGACGTAATAATGATGGCTACCCCTGATGAACTTCAAGCCGATATTTATAACGAAAGTTTAAAAGAAAATATGAGAGCCGGATCAGCTATTGCATTTGCTCATGGATTAAATGTTCATTTTAATCTGATTGAACCTAGAGATGATATTGACGTATTTATGGTTGCGCCAAAAGGGCCAGGACATACAGTTAGATCTGAATACTTACGTGGTGGTGGGGTGCCATGTTTAATTGCAATAAATAAAAATTCAACAGGAAATGCTCATGATATTGGATTATCTTATGCTTGTGCAATAGGTGGCGGAAGATCTGGTGTAATTGAAACTACCTTTAAAGAAGAATGTGAGACTGATTTATTTGGAGAACAAGTTGTTTTATGCGGTGGGTTAGTTGAATTAATTAGATCTGGATTTGAAACATTAGTTGAAGCTGGTTACGCACCTGAAATGGCTTACTTTGAATGTTTACATGAAGTGAAACTAATTGTAGACCTTATTTACGAAGGGGGTATAGCTAATATGAATTATTCAATTAGTAATACAGCTGAATATGGTGAATATGTAACTGGGCCTAGAATTATCAACTCAGATACTAAAAAAGAAATGAAAAAAGTATTAGATGATATTCAATCTGGAAAATTTACTAGAGATTGGATGCTTGAAAATAAGGTTAATCAGACAAGTTTTAAATCTACCAGAAGAAGAACATCTCAACATCAAATTGAAGAAATTGGTTCTAAGCTTAGGGGTATGATGCCTTGGATTACTGAAAATAGACTTGTTGATAAAGATAAAAATTAATTTATATTATTGTATGATATTTTTATATAGAAAGGTAAAATTTAATGATAGGTTCTTTTAAAGGTATTTTTTCAGCTGATTTGGCCATTGATCTTGGTACAGCAAACACACTTGTCTATGTTAAAGGAAAAGGTATTTTACTTAATGAGCCTTCAGTAGTAGCAATAACTGAAATAAAAGGTAAAAATCATGTTCTGGCAGTTGGTGAAGAAGCAAAAACAATGTTAGGAAAAACACCTGGAAATATTAGAGCTATTAGACCAATGGCTGATGGAGTTATTGCTGATTTTGATGTGGCTGAAGAGATGATTAAGCATTTCATAAAAAAAGTTAATAACTCTATTCTAAGTCCACAAGTTGTTGTTTGTGTTCCATCAGGTGCTACTGCTGTAGAAAGACGTGCCATTCAAGAATCAGCTGAAGCAGCTGGTGCAAGAAGAGTGTATTTAATTGAAGAACCTATGGCAGCGGCAATTGGTGCAAATTTACCTGTAACTGAAGCTTCTGGGTCAATGGTTGTAGATATTGGTGGAGGCACAACTGAGGTAGCAATTCTATCTTTGGGTAATATCGTGTATGCTAGATCTGTAAGGGTTGGAGGCGATAAATTTGATGAGGCAATTGTTGGATTTATAAGAAGACACCATAATTTATTAATTGGAGAAATGACTGCTGAAAGAATTAAAAAGGGAATTGCTATTGCTAAAGTGCCTAAAGATGGTGTTGGAGCTACTATCGAGGTAAGAGGAAGAGACTTAGTTAATGGTGTCCCTAAAGAAATTGAGATTAACCAAGCTCAAATTTGTGAGGCTCTAGCTGAACCAGTAGGTCAGATAATTGAAGCAACTAAAACAGCGTTAGAACAAACTCCTCCAGAACTTGCTGCTGATATTGTTGAACGAGGAATTGTTTTGACTGGAGGTGGAGCATTATTAAATGAATTAGACACAACTTTAAGAGATGCTACTGGATTACCAGTTGTTATTGCAGAAGACCCTTTGACTTGTGTAGTTATGGGAACAGGTAGATGCCTTGATGAAATGAAATCTCTTAAGAATGTATTAATAGGTGCTTAGTAGTTTGATTTTATGATTATATATACTCTGTATGCTTTTTGAAAAAAGTAAATTATATAAAAATAAATTATTTAATTCATTATTAATTTTCATCTGCTTAATTCTAATATTTATAGGCAAATTAGATTTAATAGCTCTTAGAAATTTATCTTCTTTTTTAACAGACTTTTTTTCTCCAATATCTCATTTAGTAAGCAAACCAGCTTTAGAATTAGAGAATGTAATAAAAGATGTTCAATCTGCAACTTTTCTAAGGGATGAAAATATAAAACTTAAAAGTGAAAATCGTAGACTAAAGATTATAGAAACAAAATTAGCAAATACAGAAAGTGAGTTAATTGAATTAAAAAAATTATTAAATTTTAAAATTGATCGTAATAAAATTATTTTTACTGGAAGAGTATTAAATATTTCTGGTGGAACTTTTGCAAAGACTATGGTTATCAATGGAGGAAGTGTAGATGGCATAAAAAAAGGACAACCAGTAATTTCATCTTTAGGTTTAGTAGGCTCTATAATAAGTGTTGGGCCATCCTCAAGTAGAGTGTTATTAACAATAGATATAAATTCTATGATACCCTCATATTTAACTCAAAGTGGTTGGCCAGCTATTGCTCAGGGCGAAAATGGAAAATTATTAAAATTAAGATTTTTATCTTCAGAAGCTAAACCTATTATTGGAGAAATTATAGAAACTTCAGGGCATGGTGGTGTTTTCCCATCAGGTGTAAATGTTGGAAAAATAATATCTGTATCAAATGGAAATTATTACGTTCAGCCACTACCTAATCCTCAAAAATTAAGATTTGTTTCTATAATCTCTAATATTAATTTAGAGAATAGAAAAAAATCTATTGGATTTGCCCCTCTTCAAGAAAATGAAAACAAAATAAATTTGAAAGGTTTTAATAAATTTATTAATTAAATTTATCTCAATGGAAAAGTATAACTCAGAATATTTTTTTAAAAATCTAATTTTTACCCTGATTATTCTAGCGGCTTCTTTTTTACAAATTTCTTTAAATTTTCTATCATTCTTTGTAATTTCGCAGCCATATATTATAGCTATAGTTTTATTTCTTACTATAAGAAGAGTAGATTACGAAGTATCTAGTATTATAATAATTTTATATGGACTTTTATATGATCTGATAACAGGAGGACTAATAGGAATTCATTCTTTGTTTTTTTTATTTTTGAAGTTGTTTACATTAAATTTAAGTATTAGTAAAAAGATCCTAAAAAAATATGGTGAGTGGTTTTTATTTTCTTTTTCGTATATCATGAGTTTATTAATTATGAAGGTCATTTTTATAATCTTAAATTTTAAATATCCAGATATCTATGCAATTTCATTTAATATTGGAACAACTCTTTTACTTTTCCCTGTAGTTTTATTTTTAATTGATGTACCAAAAATAGTCTTTAAAGTATTTGTAAGTAAATGAAAAATCTAATTTTAAAAAAAAACATTGAAAGAAGATTTTTTTTATTGTCTGCCTTAAAAGGTATTTCTTTTGGAGTATTATCATGGAGATTATTTGACCTTCAAGTTATTGAAAATAAAAAGTATGATAAATTATCTAGAAATAATCAGTTTAATTTTAGTTTAGTTGTTCCAGAAAGAGGAGAAATTTATGATAGAAAGGGTAGAGTTTTAGCGGCGAATAGAGATGCTTTTAGTTTATACATAAAATCATCTCAAAATTTAAATTTAAAAAAAATTTTAGATAAGCTTTTATTAATTACAAATCTTAACCAGGAAGATGTAAAGATTTTTGAAAATAGATATAAAAATTTAAAAAAAAAGAATATTAATGTATTTATTACAGATAATCTTTCTCAAAGAGATATTTCTAAAATAGCAGTAAGATTACATGAGTTTCCAGAGGTAAATTTTTTAATGACTAAAAAAAGAGTTTATCCTCAAGGAACGATAACAAGTCATTTAATAGGATATACTGGAAAATTGACTGAAAGAGACTTAAAAAAAAATAAAAACCTAATAAATTTTTCCAATTTACGAATTGGAAAATATGGTTTGGAAAAATTTTTTGATAATCAGCTGAGAGGTGAATTTGGAAGAAGGAGAGAAGAAGTTAATGCTAGAGGAAAAATTATAACCTCTAATTTATATGAAAAACCTAATCCTGGAAAAAATTTAAATCTTAGTATTGATTTAAATATTCAATCATATGCATTAACCAGACTTCAAAACCTTAATTCAAAAAAATCAAAATTTAATGAACCAGAGACAGGTTCTGTGGTGGTAATGAATGTAAATACTGGAGAACTAGTATGTTGTGTCTCATCACCAAATTTTAATCCAAATATTTTTACTAGAGGTGTCAAATCTAAAGAATGGAAATTATTAATTAATAATAAAAAGGCGCCTCTTCTTAATAGAGCTGTTTCTGGTCTTTATCCACCTGGGTCTACAATTAAAATGGCTGTGGCACTTGCTGCTCTAGAAAGTGGTGTAATTGGTTATGATAAAAAGTTTTTTTGCAACGGAGTTAAAGAATATGGTGATATGAAATTTCATTGTTGGCATAAATATGGACATGGAAATATAAATTTATCACAAGCAATAGAAAGATCATGTGATGTGTTTTTCTATGAACTTGGATTAAAAGTAGGTATTGAAAAAATTGGTTTAATGCTAAGAAAACTTGGTCTAGATGCAAATATTAATTTAGAGTTAAATGAACTCCGAAGAGGTTTAGTTCCCTCTAAGAAATGGAAATTAGATGTTAAAGGAACAAGGTGGACTCCAGGAGAAACTATTAATGCCTCTATTGGTCAAGGTTATATGCTTAGTAATCCTATTGAGTTAGTTACAATGGTCTCTAGAATAGCAAATTCAGAATTGTCAATTGAACCAACATTATTATCTGGTAAAGCAAAAAAATTTGCAAAATTAGACATAAATAAAAATCATTTAAATTATATTAAAAAAGCAATGTCTGATGTAGTTAATAGTGAGATGGGCACAGCATATAAATCTAAGTTAAAAATAAAAAATATCAAAATGGCAGGGAAAACAGGAACTGTACAGGTTGTAAGAATTTCTGAAGATGAAAGGGAAAAAGGAATTATTAAAAATAAAGATCGTGAATGGAAAAAACGTGACCACGCTCTATTTGTAGGCTATGCCCCGTTAGAAAAACCTAAATATGCAATTTGTGTCATTGTTGAGCATGGGGGTAGTGGCTCTACTATCGCTGCTCCTATTGCAAAAGATGTAATGGAAAAATTATTAGTTTGAATAAGTATAAAAATGTTTTCTTATAATAACAAGTTTTACAAACCAGACAGTATTTTGAAAAAACTCCTTAAAATGGATTGGTTGCTATTATTTTTGGTTTTAATTGTATGTGTAATAGGAGTTGGTGCGCTTTATTCAGCAGGAGATGGTAGTTTAAATCCCTGGGCAACTAATCACATATATAAAATTATTTTGGGTTTTTTAATAATATTTATTTTAAGTCAGTTTAATATTAACTTTATAATGAATTTTTCAGTAGTTTTATATGTATTTTGCATTTTATGTTTAATCTATGTCATTTATTTTGGAGTTGGCGATGTGAAAAGATGGATTAATCTTAAATATTTTTTTTTTCAACCATCTGAATTAGCGAAGATATCTATAATTTTATTGTTAGCAAAGTTCTTTACTCATTATCCAAATAATTCAAAAAATTTTTTATATAACATTTTTGCAATTTTTTTAGTTCTTACACCCGGGTTTTTAATTATTAATCAACCAGATCTCGGTACTGGCTCTATGTTAATATTACTTGGTTTTGCTGTAATTTTTGTAAATGGTTTATCATGGAATATTATTTCCTCAATAGTACTAGTATCTTTAATTTCTCTGCCTATAATATGGCAAAACTTACTTGAATATCAAAAATATAGAATTTTAGTTTTTTTAAACCCTGAACTAGATACTCTTGGGAAAGGTTACCAGATAATGCAATCAAAAATTGCAATAGGTTCTGGAGGAATATTTGGTAAAGGATTTTTAACTGGAAGTCAGAGTAGACTAGATTTTTTACCAGAAAAACATACCGATTTTGTATTTACATTAATTTCAGAAGAAATGGGTTTTGTGGGTTCTATGTTAGTATTAATATTGTATTTTTTCATTAATATTATTTTGATAAGAGAATTTTTAAAAGAAGAAAATGTTACTAATAAAATTTTAATTTTTGGGGTTTCCTTTTTAATTTTTTTATATATTTTTTTTAATATTGGTATGGTAACTGGTTTAATACCTGTGGTAGGAGCTCCACTTCCTTTTATAAGCAATGGAGGCACTTCTCTTATAACAATCTTCATTGGATTAGGTATAATTCAAAGCATAAGAGTTAGCAGAAATGTTTAGATTTTTTAAAATAAAAAAATGGTTTTTATGGTCATGGTTAGGATCATTTTTGATTTTATTTTCATTATGGGTACAAGTTAAAATTGACGTGAAAATAAATGAGTGGTTTGGAAAATTTTATGATATGATTCAAAAAGCGTTGGGTTCTCCTAATTCTATAACTATTGAAGAATATTGGGATAGCTTATTTTCTTTTATAAGTTTAGCAGGGATGTATGTAGGTTTATATGTAATAATAAGTTATTTTACAGCTCACTATTTATTTAGGTGGAGAACAGCAATGGTTGACTGGTATCATTCAGTATATAAAACTGCTAGAAGTATTGAAGGAGCTGCGCAAAGGGTTCAAGAAGATACTGTTAAATTTGCAAGAATAATGGAATCACTTGGCACGAGCCTAGTTGAATCTATAATGGTTTTAATTCAGTTTATACCAATCTTGTTTGGGTTATCTCTAGGAATACCAATTTATTTTTTTGGCGATTGGCAATATGGATTAATAACTGGTGCACTTATATGGACTATTGGGGGAACAATTTTTTTAATTGGCCTTGGCTGGATATTAAGGTTAGTAGGTATTGAGTATGATTTACAGAAAAAAGAAGCAGCATACAGAAAAATTTTAGTTATTGCAGAAGATGACCAGTTTGTTCGACCAAAAAGTATAGATGAATTGTTTAGTGATGTTAAACAAATACATTTTCTAAGTTACTTGAGATACCTTTATTTTAATATTGGTAGAATGGCTTATTTACAAGCTAATGTATTAAGTGCATATGTTTTTCTTGCGCCGGCTATTGTCGCTGGTGTTGTAACCTTAGGAGTTATGCAACAAATAATAAGAGCATTTGGTAGAGTTGAAGGTTCAATGCAGTACTTATTAAAGGCATGGCCAACAATTATAGAATTAGCAAGTGTTTATAAAAGACTTAGAGAATTTGAAAAACAGATAATATTAAATGGTGTAGATAACAATGCTCTTGTAGAAAATGAAAAATCATAATTTTTCAATTGGGATTTTAAGTTGGAAAGGTTATGCAAGCCTTTATAATTCATTAAAAAGTTATGAAGAAAATGGATTAAATTCTTTAACTCATTCTAAATTTATTTGTTTACCTGAATATAATAATGAAGGGATAAAAATCTGCAAAAGCTTTGGATATAAACCTATTTTATTTAAAAAGAATATTGGTATCTTAAATGGGTTTAAAAATTTAGCATTAAACATGCCTGATGGACCTCTATTACTTTTAGAGAATGACTTGTCTTTAGTTGCGAATGATAAGATAACAAATACTTTACTTAAACAGTCGCTTAAACACTTGTATAAATATAAGGCAGCTCAAGTTAGATTAAGAAGTATTAAAGATCCCGGTGAACCTTTTCATGCTATAAACAAATATAAAAAATATTGGGGTTGTGGAACTTTAAAAAAAATAAAAAGGTTTTTAAGACCGTACAAAGCAAAAAAGTTAATTGGTACAGGAATATATATTGAAAAAGATCCACATATAAAATTTCCTAAATATATATCAAAATTAGAAAATAATTCCTATTTAATTACATCTGAAATTATGAATTGGTCAAACTTAGCAATTATGGTTGATAGAAATTTTTTTTTAAAAGTAATTATTAAAGAGGCTGAATTTACTGATAGTAGCAAAAAAATTAATGGATTTAAAAATATTGAAATTGAGCTAAATAATCAGTGGTGGAGAAATAAAAGGTGGAATCTGATTGTAACAAATGGCTTGTTCAAACACTTAAGAGTTGATGATAGAGGATATTAATTTTTTTTCTTAGCAATTGATCTATCTTTTTTATTAACTTGTCTTTCTCTTCCAATCGCGAGGTCACCATCATAAACATCCTCAGTAATTACTGAACCAGCTCCGATTGTACTATTATTACCAATTTTCAAGGGGGCAACCATAGTTGAGTTTGAACCAACAAAAGCATTAGAACCTATAAATGTTTTGTTTTTTTTATAACCATCGTAATTACATGTGATAGATCCTGCACCTATGTTACTAGATTTTCCAATTGAAGTATCACCTAAATATGAAAGGTGGTTAATTTTTACATCTTTTTCTGAAATTACATGTTTCAATTCAACAAAATTGCCAATTTTATTATTTTCATCTAAAACAGTATCACCTCTAATTCTTGCAAAAGGACCTATTGACACATTATTTTTTATATAGCAGTTTTCCAAATGACAAAATGACAAAATACTTGAACCACTTTCAATTTTAACGCCTTCACCAATAAATACATTGGGATAAATTATTACATCTTTTTTAATAATAGTGTCATAAGAAAAATAATTAGTTTCAGGATCTATTAATGTTACTCCTTTATTTAGAAAAAAATGTCTAAATTTTTTTTGAATAATTTTTTCAGCCATAGCTAGATCTTCTCTAGAATTCACTCCTAATATTTCTTGCTCGTCAATATGAATGAGATCTATTTTAAGGCCATTTTTATAAGCTATCTCTACAACTTCCGTTAAATAATATTCTTTTGAAATATTATCTGGTTTAATCTTTGATAGTAAATTGAACATAATGTTGCTGTTAAAAGCCATTATCCCGCCATTACACAAAAGCGAGTTTAATTTTCCATTTCTATCTTCAGTAATTTTTACTGGTTTATCATTTTGAGATAAAATAATTTTCCCATATGAGTTCTTAAGATTTTTTTTAAACGAGGTTAATGCAATATCATTACCTTGTTCAATAGAGTTAATTAGTTTTTTTATGGTTTTTTTTGTTATAAAAGGAGTGTCAGCAAAACATATAACGATCACACCTTTAAAATTTTTAAGTTCATTTTTTGTTTCAATAACTGCATTACCTGTACCTAATTGATCATTTTGAATAACAATTTGATTAGTTTTAGAGTATTCTGAATAATTTATATCTTTTGAGGTTACTATTATTTTTTTATCTATTTTAATTGAATTGTGAGTATTAAGAACCCAATCAATAAGTTTTAAGTTTGCAATCTTATGAAATGGTTTAGGAGTAATTGACTTCATCCTAGAACCTTTTCCTGCTCCAAGTATAACTGTACAAACGTTCATTATTTATTTATATATTTTAATATCAAAAATTCAAATTTATTATGTAAATAGGAAATATTTATGTGTGGTATAGTCGGTATCGTTGGAAAATTAAATGCGTGTAAAAGTGCTTTAAATGTTTTGAAAAACCTAGAGTACCGGGGTTATGATTCTGCTGGATTAGCTTATTTGCAAAAGAACCATATAAATACAATAAAAGCTCTAGGAAAATTAAATAAATTAAAGTCTAAATTTGAAGTTTTGGAAGAAGATATAAAAGATATTTCAATTGCAATAGGCCATACTCGCTGGGCAACTCATGGAAAAGTTTTGTTAGAAAACACACATCCAATTTTATCTGAAAATGTAGCAGTAGTTCATAATGGTATTATTGAAAACCATGATCAAATCCGTTTAGAATTAAAAGAAAAAAATGTTATTTTTGAAACATCAACTGATACGGAGGTAATTCCACACTTATTAAGTATTTCAATGAAAAAGACTAATAATTTCTTTGAAGCTTGTGTTTCAGTAGTTCAAAAAATTCAAGGAGCATATGCTTTTGCTGCTATTCATAGTTTAAAGGAAGAGATTTTTGTTGCTCGAAAAACATCACCTTTAGTTCTAGGATTAGGGGATAGATATAATATTGTAGGGTCTGATGCTCAGTCCATTTCACATATGGTCAATGAAGTGATTTATTTAAACGACGGTGATTATGCTATTTTAAACAAAACAAATTTCCAAATTTATGATTTTAACAATAACGAAGTTGAAAGAGAAAAGATAAATATTAAATCAAATTTAAATTTTTTAAATAAAGATGGATATAAACATTTTATGGAAAAAGAAATCCATGAACAGCCTAATGTATTAATTAACACTATTGGTAGTTTACTAAGAGAAGAAAATGACTTAAATATTTTTCCAGAAAAAATGAATATACAAAAAAACTTTGGTATCACAATTTGTGCAGCTGGAACAAGTCACTATGCTGCAATGGTTGGAAAATATTGGATTGAAAAATTTTCATCTATTCCAGTGAATGTAGAACTTTCATCTGAATATAGGTATAGAAACCCTGCTACAGAAATGTATTCATGTTTAATAGCTATCTCTCAATCAGGAGAGAGTATTGATACTTTAATGGCTATGAGAGAAGCAAAAAGATTAAATTTGACAACAACAGCAATAACAAATGTAGAAAATAGTTCAATTGATAGAGAAGCTGATTATTCTATTTTCACCCATGTTGGACCTGAAGTTGGAGTTGCAAGCACAAAATCTTTCACCTCTCAGTTAATAGTTTTGTTATCTATTGCAATGAAAATTGGGATGTATAATAAAAAAATTAATTCAGAGAAATATCAGAGTTTTATCCAAAATTTAAAATTAGTACCAAACTTTTTATCTAAAATTTTGTCACTTAATGAAGAATTTGTTAACTTAGCTCAATCTATAAAAAATAGCCAAAATATTCTCTATCTTGGTAGAGGAATACTTTACCCTTTGGCATTAGAAGGAGCATTAAAACTTAAAGAATTAAGCTATATTCACTCTGAGGGTTTTGCAGCTGGTGAGATGAAACACGGACCAATAGCTCTAATTGAAGAAGGTTTACCAATTATAATGTTTTTAACTTCTGATGGGATAGAAGAAAAATCAATTTCTAATCTTCAAGAGGCATTAGCAAGAGGGGGAGAAGTATTTTTGATTTCGGATCAAAAAAATATAAATAAAATCTCTTTTATCGAAAATAAAGTTTTAATTCCATCTTTTAATGATACTTGGAATGATGTTTTTTCTCCAATTTTTATGTCAATACCAGCTCAATTAATCGCTTATCATGTTGCTAGGGAAAGAGGAACTGATGTTGACCAACCAAGAAATTTAGCAAAGTCTGTTACTGTTGAATAAATCCGAATACGGATTTAGCGAAACTAAGTACTCCCATTATCTATGCTTTCAAGTTTCAAACCGAACTAATAGATTTGTTTCTGGCAATAGTGATAGATACTCCGAAAAACAAAAAAAATTATACGACTACATAAAGTGTCTGCATGACTCAGGTATGTCCTATCGCAGAATTACCAAATTCCTCAATAAGAAGGGTATTAAGACCCATACTGGAAAAGAGTGGGGTGAAACTGGAAACTCTGTCTATTCAGTCCTCAAGAAGTATCGTTAAAGAGAAGAGAGATTAGAAATTCTTAACAAGGAATATGAACTTGAGTGGGGAGAAATGAGAATTGAATGGAATATTAATTAAGTAAATGATATTAATTATTTAAAGATAAACCTAGGAGAATTCTATGGCAAACAATGAACATCCAGATGAGGATAAATTTGAAGGTGTTGAATTAACTATTGAACAGTGGAAGCAGGTAATAGAAAAAGCAAGTAGTACTGAAAAATCTGATTTGCATATGTTCATACTAAGGTCCTGGGCAAATGAGCAGTCAGTTTCAAATGCAAGTATATGTGCATTCAGAGAAATAGTAATAGAGGATGTTACGGATAGAAGTTCCGGTAGTACTGCAATCGGAACAATATCAAGATTTGTAAGAGATGTTACCGGAAATCCTAAGGCAACTTGTTACGAATGGAATACAATAAAAGGTGAATGGACACTTGGAACTTATCAAACATTTTCCTTGAGAATGGCATTAGGAGCATCCAGAAAACCAAGTGGTGGTGAAGGTTTAAAGTAGAGTCCATCTTAAATCCGCATTCAACCTCAATCCGTTACAGTCGAACGATGGTGTAATGACGCGTTTTTTAATAAACATAAAACTTCTATTTATTTTTATTATTTTGAAAAGAAGTGATTAACTCTTTAAGAGAAAAATTAAAGATAGAATAAATACACCTAAAGATATATTCTCATTTCATGCCGAGGGTACTCTAATTGACAAAAAATTCTCATATTAATTTAGATAATTTAATATATGCAATTAAAAATTGTAATGTAGAAAACACATACAAAATGTCCTGGTTGAGATCAATTATTGAGTTTACAATTGAAAGTGATGCTAAAGTAATTGATCTTGTATTTATTGCCAGAACTATGTTTAAACATTATTGGGATCAGACCATTTTCTTTAATTTACAGCAAGGACAAAATCCATATAGAGAACCAATAATAGTTCAAATTGTCAAAAAAGAGATTAATTTTTATAAGAAAAAATACAATAACTTCAAACCAATTTTCTTTTTAAAAATACAGGACAAAATTAACGTAGATACCAAGAAAATCATCCAAGTTTTAAAAAGAGATGTAATTTGGCGGTTTCAAAAAGATGTAAATTTGTACCTAATAGAAAAAAATAAAAATCAAATTATATTAAAAGATCCTTTATTTTTAAAAAAAAATTCAGAAGTAATTCTAGAGTTAGTAAATTTTAGATGGACACAAATATTAGAAAATTATAATTCTGCACCTAAAATAGCAAATAAAGTTAGGGGAACTGAAAAGGGAGAAATTAAAAGAAAGAATTTGAATAAATTTCATCATCTATTAGAAATAGAGAATCCTAAAAAAATATGCTTTTTGAGTAATAAAAAAATAGAAGATGATTTAAGTATTCATCACGTTATTCCATGGTCATATTTATATTCTGATGATATTTGGAATTTAGTATATACAAAAAGTAATAAAAATTCCAAGCAATCCAATAAAATACCAACAAAAAAAATGATTGATAAATTGATTGTAAGAAATAAAGTTTTAATAAAAAAAATGGAAGAAAAAAATTTAAAAAATAAATTTTATTATGAACTTAAAAATTCCATTGAAAAAAATTTAGTAAATCAATTTTGGATAGGTTGTAAAGGTTAAGTATGAATAATTGTATTTTTTGTAACCTTCCAAAAGATAGAATTATTCATGAATACAAAAGTTTTTACATTATAAGGGACTTATATCCAGTAACAAAACTACATTCTTTAATTATTACTAAAAGACATATTCCTAGTTATTTTCAATGCAATAGCAAAGAAATTAAAGAAATACCAATAATCTTAAATACCCAAAAAGAAGAATTGTTACTTGAGGATCATACAATAACTGGATTTAATATAGGTATGAATATAGGAGTAGATGCTGGGCAAACTATTTTTCACTTTCATATTCACATAATACCAAGAAGGAAAGGAGATTTGAAAAATCCTAAAGGTGGAATAAGAGGTGTAATACCTAAAAAAAGGATTTATTGATAAACATGTTTAGCAATATTGATCATGAAAATTTAGAGTATTTAAAAATTTTTTTTAAAGTAACAAGATTGTTTGATTTAAAAAAAGCGATTTACCCAAAATCCTATTTAAACTTTAATGAATTTAAAGATTTTGAAAATCCCGAATATCTGAAAATCTTTAACTCTCAATATAATAACCAACATAATGAATTTAGTTCTGATATTTACTATGAAGAAGATGATGAAGGGTTAGAATATGAAGAAGTTTACTTTGATATAATATATGATGAAACTGATGAAACTGATGAAGAGTTACCAAGAGAAAAGTTAGTAAAATTACATAGTAAATATTTTGACGAAATCATAAGTACTAACAATTTTTTATACATCACTCATGCAGCAATAATGGAAAGTGCACCTTTTAAATTAAATTCAAATGATGAAATTGAAAGAATTTTTAGACAAAAAAGCACCTCTTTAAGTAATGAAGAATATTCTTACTTGTCTTCAAGGATAAGTTACAATTATAAAAAATTGATATCATTTTACAAAATTGAGTCATTTAATCCTTCTGAACATAATTTTGAAAATGAAGAAGATTTTAATGATACAGTAGGACTCTATTATGAACAATTAACTGATTTTGCTAGAGACGAGAGTTTACGATGGTTAAATTACATTTCAACTCAGATACCAGGTTTAACTATGTTTTCAATAATCAGTATCTTAGAAAAATTTTTAATAGATATAACAAATTTTTGTGAAGAAAATAATTTGATTGATAAGAATTATTCACCTGAAAATCAAAAAAAATCTATAATTGATAATAAATTAAATTACTTAAAAAAAGAATGTAATTTAGATTTTAATATTCCTCAAAAAATTTCACAAATAATATGGAATTCAAGGATTTCACGAAATAGGTTTGCTCACGGGAATATGGAAAATATACATAAATATCTTTATTCGTTTAAGTCTTCGGAAGTAATAAATTCAACATTAAATTTAATAGGTCTTATAATTATTTCACTTAAAAAAAAGATTTAGAACTAACTAATCTTTTATTGACTACTTCCAAACCAAAGTCAGACCACACCTCTGGATGCTCTTTTTTTAACTCTTCATCCTTCAGTCTTTTTTTCTTCACGATAGAATGTACATGATTACCTTTGAATTTTTTCCCACGAACTGATAGATAACCTTTTTTATTTAACCACTCCGCGATTTGGTCAAAGGTCTTTCCTTTTTCTCTTTGGTCAGTGATTGTCTGATAGAGAAAGAATTGGTATTCTGAATACAAAGGAACATTAAAAGATGGACGGCGGTAAGTTATGGTGAAACAGAAAAAAACATCTCCTGAAAAAAACTCCCCACTACACCGCACAAACGATACTGTGGAGTAGGTGAGATTGGACAATATTCTCAAGAAAATGAATATGCTTACTATCTGTTTTATATTGTTTCAAAAAGATTGAACAATATTTTACCTCCTCAAAATCCATATAATTACTCAGAAAAACAAATTGCGAATTATAAACTCATTAAATCACTTCATAAGAGTGGGTTTGGGTACAGAAAAATTGTACAAGTTTTAAATCAAAGAGGTGTCAAAACAAAAAATGATAAAGAGTAGACAAATGGATTAGTTTATTTAGTTTTAAAAAGATACTCTGAGCGAAAAGAGAGGTTATCGTTTAGAGAAAAAGAATATTCATTAATGCGAGGAAAAATGTGGAAGGAATTTACTAAATGAGAAATCTTTTTTTTACACTAGTGTTTTTTATATTTTGTATACCTCTTTCTGTTTCTGCAGAGATGATGGTAATACAGGTTAATCCTAATTCTCTATCATATGAACTTAGTCCTACTAACTATAATAACTCACCTTCAAATTATAATAACTCCCCCTCAAATTATGAGAATTCATTAGGGAGAAATCGTCTGTATAATCAAGAAAGAGTAATTGTTGGTTATGCTGTTTACTCTCCAATTGGCACTTTAAACGTTTTCTCAACGTCTGGGAGGCGCTTGGGTTATGTACCATCAACAAATAATACTCAAAGTATTTTTGCTTCGGAGAACTCTATTTGGTGTGGAACATTAGGCTTACTAA
>CACMZO010000011.1 GCA_902618195.1 uncultured SAR116 cluster alpha proteobacterium | reverse complement strand
CATCAATACCTCCATCTAAAGACACTAAAGGATCGTAATTTTTAACTTCAGTTTGAAGTTTTTCAATATCTGATGATTTTATGTATGGTGGATTACATACAATAATATCAAATTTATTTTTTGAAAATAATTTTTCGTTTTGAGTAATTATTTTGATATTTTCAATCCATGTATCTTCAAACCAATTAATTTGTGCGCAGTATAATTTATTCATAAGATTTAGTCTATTTGCATTTTTGTTCAATATTTCTAAAGATTTTTTGCATATATCTACAGATAAAAGTGATGCGTTTTTAATTTCATCAATTAAGGATAAACCAATACAACCAGAACCGGATCCAAGATCAAGCACTTGAAAATGGTTACTTTTATTGCTGCAAGTTTTAGTTAAAACATCAATGATAATTTCAGTATCTGGTCTTGGATCAAGTGTATATTTATTAATTAAAAAATTATTTTTCCAAAAATTTCTAGAACCTAAAATTCTTGAAACTGGTTTTCCTTTGATTCTTTTATCTAAATAACAATAAAATTTATTTTTATCCTTTTTTGATATTGAAAAATTATTATGCATGTAAATGGTGTTTTGATAATTTATTGCATAAGATAATAAAATTCTTGCATCTATTTCTGGGTTCGGAATTTTACTAGATTTTAATTTACTAATGCCATCTATCAATAATTCTTTTGAATTAAAAAAATCAACCATTTTCTTCTAGTTTTTCCATCCTATCTTTTAAAATTAGATTATCAATTATTTCATTAAGACCTTCCCCATCAATGATCTTTTCTATTTTATGTAAAGTAAGATTGATTCTGTGGTCAGTTACTCTCCCTTGAGGATAATTATAAGTACGAATTCTCTCCGATCTATCTCCTGTACCAACTTGATTTTTCCTAGTACTAGCTATTTTTGAATTTTGAATTTGTCTTTCTTGATCATACAATCTTGCTAAAAGTATTTTCATCGCTTTAGCTTTGTTTTTATGTTGAGATTTTTCATCTTGTTGGCTCACAACAATACCTGTTGGTATGTGTGTTATTCTTACAGCTGAGTCTGTTGTATTTACTGATTGTCCTCCGGGACCACTTGATCTATATACATCAATTCTTAAATCTTTTTCATTTAAATTAATTTCTACATCTTCAGCTTCAGGTAAAACAGCAACTGTTGCTGCTGATGTGTGCACTCTTCCGTTAGTTTCAGTAACCGGTACTCGTTGAACACGATGCACACCTGATTCAAACTTGAGTTTTCCAAAAGCTCCTCCACCAACTATATTGGCATGAGCCTCTTTATATCCACCTACACCCGTATCAGATACACTCAAAATTTCAAATTTCCAGTTATTATTCATTGAAAACTTTTGATACATATTAAAAAGATTTGCTGCAAAAATTCCTGCTTCGTCTCCGCCTGTGCCAGCTCTCACCTCTAAAATAACATTTCTTTGATCATCTTTATCTTTTGGCAAAATAGCTAATTCCAATTTTTTATCTAATGAATTTAATTCATTTTCTAACATTTTACTTTCTTCTCTTGCCATATCTTGAAGGTCAACATCTGCTTCTTTATCTTTTAGCAAAATATATAAATCTTCTAATTCTTTTTTTTTTGAATTAATTAATGATGATAGATCAGTTACTTGTGTAACATCAGACAGTTCTTTTGATAAAGTTGCATATTCTTTAGGGTCTAAGTTAGATGTAGACAAGGTTTCTTCAATCTCTAATTTTCTTTTGAAAAATTTTTTTATATTATCTTCTAAATTAATCATTTTTTTTCTTTATTATTTCAATAATATCTTCAAAAGTTAATTGTTTTTGATCTCCAGTTTTAAGATTTTTTAGTTGAAGTACCCCATTTTTTATTTCATCTTCACCTAAGACAACAACAAACATGCACTTTAATTTATCAGCTTTTTTAAACTTTTTTGATAATGATCCATTATAAATAATTTGAGAGTTAACTTTGTTATTAAGAAATTTTTTATAATAGTCTAATAAAACATGATAATATTTATCTGAGTACCCAATTAATCCTACCATTGGTGTAAATTTGTACTTATAATCTAGCAACATTGATAACCGCTCTATTCCTGCCGCCCAACCAACTCCTGGAAAATTTTGCTTACTAATCAACTTAGATAAATCATCATATCTGCCTCCTGCTAAAACAGCGCCCTGTGAACCTACAAAATCTGTCTTAAACTCAAAAGCCGTGTGAGAATAATAATCTAATCCTCTTACCAAAGATTGATCAATCTCAAAATTGACTTTTAATCTATCTAGGCCTTCACACACCGAATTAAAAAAATCTAATGATTGTTTATTCAAATAATTTTGAAACTTTGGCGCAGATGATAGAATTTCAATATCTTTTTTATTTTTTGAATCTAATATTCTTAAAGGGTTATTTTCCAATCTAATTTTACTTTCTGAGGATAATTCATTAATATACTTTTTTAAAAATGATTTGAGTTTTATTTTATAATTTTCTCTACTTTCATGATCACCTAGTGAATTGATTTTTAAAATAGTTTGACTA
This sequence comes from uncultured SAR116 cluster alpha proteobacterium, assembly GCA_902618195.1. Lineage (GTDB taxonomy): Bacteria > Pseudomonadota > Alphaproteobacteria > Puniceispirillales > Marisalimonadaceae > TMED54. The sequence goes on along the minus strand of CACMZO010000011.1, from coordinate 37,452 downwards.
AGAACATCTATTTTTTTTAAAAAACATTTAGCTAAATATATTGTTTCAATATCAGCGAAATAATCCTTAACACCTAATAACTCCACACCAAATTGATGAAATTGTCTCAATCTCCCCTTTTGAGGCCTCTCATAGCGAAACATAGGGCCATAATAAAAAAATCTTTTTGGAAAATCTTGAAGAAGTCTTTCATTAATAGCTGCACGTACTACGCCTGTAGTTCCCTCTGGTCTTAACATTAATGTATTATTACTTCTATCTTGAAAAACATAATTCTCTTTTGTTACAATGTCGCTTGTCTCACCAAGTGGTTTTTCAAAAAGTTCTGCAAATTCAAATATTGGAACTGAGATTTCTTCATAACAAGCATTTTTACAAACTAAAGCAGCTTGTTGTTCTATAAATCTCATTTTGCTTAACTCTTCTGGCAGTAAGTCTTTTACTCCTCTCACAGTTTGAAAATTTTCCACTAAATCCTCTAAAGTATTAAATAATTGCTAGTTTAAAGATGATAACTTTTTTCTTACTTCGTTAACAACGTGATCAACTACACTTTGATTTTTTATAACATGATCAGGTATACCATTTACATAAATTTGATGAGTACCTTTTCCACCACCAGTTATACCAACATCTGTGGACCTCGCTTCTCCTGGTCCATTGACAACACATCCTATTATTGAAACCGTTATTGGTGTTAGAACGTCATCTAACTGTTCTTCAATTTCTCTTACAGTACTAATAACATCAAATTGTTGTCTTGCGCAAGATGGGCAAGATATCACGGTGACACCTTTTTGTCTTAAACCTAGAGATTTTAAAATATCAAAACCTACTCTCACTTCATCACAAGGATCTGATGACAATGAAACTCGTATTGTGTCTCCAATACCATTAAGCAGTAAATTTCCAATTCCAATTGAAGATTTGACTGTTCCTGCACGAAAGCTACCTGCTTCAGTAATACCAACATGCAATGGGCAATCAATTTTTTCAGAAAGGCTTGAATACGCCGCAATGGATAACAATGCATTTGAAGCCTTAACACTTATTTTAAAACGATGAAAGTCTTGTTCTTGTAAAATATTTGCATGGAAAAGAGCGGACTCTACAAGAGCTTCATAAGTAGGCTCTTTATATTTATCTAAAATATTTTTTTCTAGCGACCCAGCATTTACACCAATTCTAATTGCACAATCATAATCTTTTGCAGCATTTATAACATCTTTTACTTTTTCTTTGGAACCTATATTACCTGGATTAATTCTTAAACAAGACGCTCCTGCTTTTGCTGCTTCTATAGCTCTTAGATAATGAAAATGTATATCTGCAATTATAGGTATATTTGAAAATTTTACGATTTCTTTTAAACTTGAAGTTGAATCTTGGTCTGGGCACGAAACTCTCACTAAGTCAGCCCCAGCTTTTTCTATTGTTTCAATTTGATTTAAGGTTGAAGTAGGATTTGAAGTAATCGTATTTGTCATAGTTTGAACGCTTATAGGAGCATCTCCACCAATCTCAACGTCTTTTATAATAATTTTACGTGTAGTTTTTCTAGTAATTTTTGTTAAAGAATTAAAATCCATTCTTATAGATATATTACCTTTTTTTAAAGGCTTCAATATTTAATGGTCTAGAAGAAATTACTTCCCCGACACTACCTAGTTTAGAAATATGTGTAGATCCAAATGTTAATGATAAAACACCTGCATTCCCAGTTGATAAAGTTAACCCTTTTTTATCAGGCACAACGAATGTTTCTCCAGATCTCATTAATCTTGTTAAATATGAATTTCCATCCAAATCTTCAATCTCTACCCAACTATTTCCTGATGATTTTAAAACCATTTCTTCTTTAGGTATTCTTTCATTTGCTATTGCAGAAGTTTCATTGCTTATTGAAGTTTCTGATAAAGTATTGGGTTCTGATAAAATTTTTAATCCATCATCATTATTATCGACAACTTTATTTTGAAAATTTTCGTTAGTTGTAATGTTTGAGGTTACTTTTTCACTTAATACGACATTTTCACTCTTGATTTTGTCACTATTATCTAGTGAGGCGTTTTTGTTATCTTCAATTTTAACATAATCTAAATTATTATTGTCATTATCTAAATAAGAAATATTTCTATTTTCATTTTCTAAATTATTTATATTCAAATAATACCAACTAGAGTAAATTACTAATGAAAAAAGAAAAGTACACAAGGCAATGATAGGCAATAATGATTTTTTTTCTTTTCTAATGCTAGGAAAATTATAATCAAATTTTATATTTTTTTCACTATTAGATGATTTATAATCTTTAATAATATTTTCAGGATCTAAATCAACTAATTTTGCATAACTTCTTAAGAATCCTAACCTATAGGCTGAACCTAATGATTCCAATTCTTCGCCACTTTCGATCTGCTTTATAGCAGAAATTCTAACCTTTAATATCTTGCTTGCATCTTCTTGCGTTAAACCTTTTTTTACTCGAGCGTCAACAAATAAAGACCCTATATCTTCAATATTTTCAGAGATATCAAATATTTCTGAAAAATCTTTTGAGATGTTTCTATCATCAATATTAGATTTTTTTATTTTAATTTTTTTATCGTTCTGTTTCATTAATTAACTTTTATCATATTTTTTTTTAATTAATCAATATTTATTGTCTTTATATCTTTACCTAAACCAAAGGCGTCATGTAAAGTTCTAACAGCTAATTCAGTATAATCAGAGGAAACAAGAACTGAAATTTTTATCTCACTTGTTGATATCACTTGAATATTAATGTTATTATCTGATAGCGTCTTGAACATTGTCTTTGCCACTCCTGGCTTAGTCCTCATACCACTACCTACGACTGAAATCTTTGAAACTTTACTGTCCTCTACCATATTTTTGAATTTAATCGTGTTCTTAAGATTTTCAATAATTTCTTTTGTACTTAATAAATCTGATTTTAATACCGTAAATGTTATATCTGTAGCCTCTCCATCTTTTGTTGAAGTTTGAACAATCATGTCCACGTTAATTCCTTGATCCGCTAGAGCTCCAAAAATCATTGCAGCCTGACCAGGCTTGTCTATTACGTTGAATAAAGTTATTTTTGCTTCATTTGAAGTATATGTAATTCCACTAATTATTGTTTCTTCCATACTTTTTTGCCTCTCATTAATAATAAACGTACCTGTTTTATTTTCAAAACTACTCAAAACTTGTAGCTTTACATTATGGTTCATTGCTAAAGCAACAGAACGAGTTTGAAGAACTTTTGCACCCTGTGATGCTAATTCTAACATCTCTTCAAATGTTATTGTTTCTAATTTAAGAGCATTTGCTACAATTCTTGGATCAGCTGTGTAAACTCCGTCAACATCTGTATATATATCGCATCTTTCAGCTCCAAAAGCTGCTGCTAATGCTACAGCTGATGTATCAGAACCTCCCCTTCCAAGAGTTGTTACTCTATTTTTATGTACACCTTGAAAACCTGGTACAACAATCACATAGCCATCATTAAGGTCAAACAAAATTTTATCTTTTTTTATTTCTTTAATATTTGCCTTACTAAAGTTATTGTCTGTTTCAAATGGTATTTGCCAAGCTTGATAAGATTTTGATTTAATCCCTAACTCGTTCAAAGCTATTGCTAACAAACCGGATGTCACTTGTTCTCCAGAAGAAATTACTGTGTCATATTCACTTGTTCTATAATCATTTGTTAAACTTTCTACTAGCTTTATTAATCTGTTTGTTTCTCCTGCCATTGCGGATACTACGACGATTACATTATATCCACTATTAACTTCATTTTTTATTTTTGCAGCAACAGATTTAATTCTATCTATTGTCCCAACAGAAGTGCCACCAAATTTTGTAACAATTAATTTCAATTAAATCCTCTTTTGCTTATTTTTATAAAATCGTGTAACAAATGTTTATGAATACATCAACTTTAAATAATAAAAAAGATCCTTTCAAAGAATTGTCTAGTGAATGGTGGGATGAAAATGGTAAATTTCAATCTTTACATAAATTTACTGATATTAGGATTAAATATATTAATAGAGTGATTTCGAAATATAAAAAACAAGATAAAAAAAACAGATTAGATAAACTTGAATGCCTAGATATAGGATGTGGTGGTGGATTATTGTCAGAAAGAATAGCTCGTCTAGGAGCATCAGTTACCGGCATAGATATTACTCAAAATTCAATTGATATTGCTAAAATTCACGCATTTAACTCTGGCTTAAATATCAATTATATAAATACTGATCTTTCATTATTTATTAAAAATAATTCTTCAAAAAAATTTGATGTAGTTATTGCTTCAGAAGTAGTTGAACATTTAGATAATAGAATTTTATTCTTCAATGAAGCATCAAAATTGTTAAAAAATAAAGGTATATTAATTTTAACTACAATTAATAAAACTACTTTAAGCCTATTATTTGCTAAATTCATGGCAGAAAATATTTTAAAACTTCTTCCAAAAGGAATTCACGAATTTGAAAAATTTGTAAGTCCTGAAACCCTTATAGATGAAGCTAAACCGTACAAAATTTATCTTGATGAAATTGTAGGGTTTAAACCAATTATTGGAATCTCCAGTGAGTTCAAGCCAATTATAAAAGATTTCAAATTTACAAATTTTTTAAATGTTAATTATGGAATTTCTGGTATTAAAATTATTTAGTTATCGTCCTGTACCCAAGGAACATTGATAAAGTCAATATTTTTACTTTTTAATTCTTCTAAGTCTTTTGCATCAGCTTGACCATAAATAGCTCTTTCTTTTGATTTTCCTTCGTGAATAGCTTTTGCCTCTTTTGTAAAATTCTTTCCAACAAACTCAGCATTTTTTTGAATTTCTTTTTTTAGATTTCTTAAGATTACCATCATGTCAATTTGTTTGTTTGAATTTTTATTTAATTTATTATGTTTGACATTTTTTGAAATCATTTTGGGGATTTTTTCCTTAGTACTTTTTACTGAAGGAGACATTAAGTTTTTTTTTATATTTAAACTACCACAATAAGGACAGGAAATATAACCAGCGTCAATTTGTTTATCAAAAGAAGCACTGTTTTGGAACCAACCATCGAAAGGTTCATTTTTATTACAATTTTCTTCAACACATTTAAGACTATATTTAATCATATAAAAATATTTGGTTATAACTTTCCACAGCAATGTTTAAATTTCTTGCCAGACCCACAAGGACATGGTTGATTTCTTGAAATCTTTCCAAAATTTTCTTTTGTTTTATTTGAAGGAGATTTATCTGATGTATTTTCTTCTCCAATTTCAACTTTAGCTAAAATTGATGTAATCATAAAACTTATTTTTGATAACATCATCTCGAAAAGTTGAAAAGCTTCTTTTTTATATTCATTTAATGGGTCTTTTTGACCATATGCTCGTAGACCAATAGATTGTCTAAGTTGGTCTAAGTATAAGAGGTGGTCTTTCCAGCATTGGTCTAATACTTGTAACAAAATACTTTTTTCGGCTTCTCTAAAAACATTATTTCCAATTTTAGATACTTTTTGAGCCATAAAATGAGATGCATCTTTTTCAATTCTTTCAATTAACTCTTTTTCTACTATGCCATCTTCATTAACCCAATCTTTTGCGGGTATATCTATATTCAAATTAGTTTCAACTTCATTTTTTAATTTTTCATGATTCCATTCGGAATAATAACTGTTCTCAGGAATACAATCAGATACTATTTTTTGTATAACTTCTAGCCTCATATCTTTTATCATTAAATTAATGTCATCCGAACTCATTATTTCTTTTCTCTGCTCAAATATAACCTTTCTTTGATCATTCATAACATCGTCATACTTAAGAAGTTGTTTTCTAATTTCAAAATTATGAGCTTCAACTTTTCCTTGAGCTTTTTCAACTGCTTTATTTATCCATGGATGAATTATAGCCTCACCTTTTTCAAGGCCTAGCTTGTTCAGCATGTTTTCTAATTTTTCAGAACCAAAAATTCTCATTAAGTCATCTTGTAATGATAATAAAAATTTAGACTTCCCTATGTCTCCTTGTCTCCCTGTTCTTCCTCTTAATTGATTATCAATTCGCCTACTTTCATGTCTTTCAGTTCCAATAACAAACAACCCTCCAGACTCTAGCGCGAGAGCTTTTTTTGTTGATATATCTTTTTGTAAATCAATAACCTTTTTATCATCATCAGAAATTTCAGAAGGTATTTCTAGTTGTTTTCTGATTTCGAAGTTTCCTCCTAATTGAATGTCTGTCCCTCTTCCAGCCATGTTTGTTGCTATAGTTACCGCGCCAGGCATGCCAGCATAACCAATAATTTTTGCTTCTTGCTCATGAAATTTTGCATTCAATACTTCATGTTTTATATCATTATCATTTAATAATTTTGAAATTTGTTCAGATTTACTAATAGATACTGTCCCAACTAAAACAGGTTGATTGTTTTCAGAAGATTTCTGAATTAATTTAATTACAGCTTCATCTCTTTCTTCGTTTGTCTTGTAAATTTCATCATCTTCATCAATGCGTTCAACTTTTTCATTTGTTGGTATCTCAATTACATCTAGACTATAGATCTCTGAAAACTCGCCTTCTTCGGTTAAAGCAGTACCTGTCATTCCTGACAATTTTGGATACATTCTAAAATAGTTTTGAAATGTGACACTGGCTAATGTTTGATTTTCTGGCTGAACAAATACGTTTTCTTTAGCCTCAATTGCTTGATGTTGGCCATCTCCAAATCTTCTACCTTCCATAGCTCTGCCAGTAAATTCGTCGATAATGACAACAGAATTATTTTTTACCATATAGTGAGTATTTTTTTTAAATAACGTATGAGCTTTTAAAGCTTGATTTATATGATGCAGGAGATTTACATTATTTACGTCGTATAATGATCCATTTTCTATTAAATTATTATCAATGAGCAATTTTTCAATATTTAAAATTCCATTTTCAGTTAAATTACAAGTTCTTTGCTTTTCATCTAATTCATAATCATCTTTTGATAATTGAGGTATGATTTTATCAATTTTATTATACAAAACCGAAGAATCTTCTGCTTGTCCTGATATAATTAATGGCGTCCTTGCTTCATCAATAAGTATTGAATCAACTTCATCAATTATAGCAAAATTAAATGGTCTTTGAACCATATCACTGATACCAAATTTCATATTATCTCTTAAATAATCAAAGCCAAACTCATTATTTGTTCCATACGTAATATCACAATCATATGCTGATTTTCTTTCTGTATCATCTTTCTCATTAGTTACACAGCCTACAGAAACTTCTAAATATTTGTAAATCTCTCCCATCCATTCAGAATCTCTTTTAGCAAGATAATCATTTACTGTAACAATATGGACTCCTTTTTTTGTCAAAGAGTTCAAATAACTTGGAAGAGTTGATACTAATGTTTTTCCCTCTCCGGTCTTCATTTCTGCAATTTTACCTTGATGAAGAACAATACCCCCCACCAATTGTACATCAAAATGTCTTTGTTTAAGCGTTCTCTTAGAAGCTTCTCTAACAACTGCAAAAGCTTCAGGAAGAATAGAGTCTAAATCTTCACCATTGCTAATTCTATTTTTAAAAAGTTTAGTCTTTTCAATTAATTTATTCTTATCAAGCTTGGAAATTTCTTTTTCAAGATCATTGATCTTATTTATAGTAGGTCTTAATTTATTAAGTTGTCTATCATTTGAAGATCCAAAAATTACTTTTCCAATTTTAGAAAACATAATTATCCCTTATTATAATTCTATTTACTTATTACATTTAAATGGTATTTTTAAAATGAAATTCTATATATAAACCAATCTTTATCCGTAAAATGATAAAAAATAAAGATCCAATTAAAAAAATCGATATTGATGGTCTTGATTTTAAAATATTTAAATCAGGTATAAAAAAAAATAAAACAGATTTATTATTAGTAACCTTCCCAAAATTTTCTTCGATTTCTGGAGTATTTACAAAATCTAAAACACCAAGTGCTGCTGTCATCGATTGTAAAAATAAAGTTAACTTAAAAGATAGGTCTATTAGATGTTTAGTGGTCAACTCAGGTAATGCAAATGCTTTTACTGGAATGAAAGGCACAAAAACAGTTAATAAAATTATTAAATTTCTTTCTAATCTTTATAATTGTGATGAAAATGAAGTTTTTTCATCCTCAACAGGAGTAATTGGTGAAGAATTAAATTCATCAAAAATAATATCTTGTATTAAAAATAAAAATCCAGTTTTTGTAAACTCTATTGAAGAAGCTGCTAAATCAATAATGACCACTGATACTTTTCCTAAATATGCTATATCTAAAGTTAAATATAAAAATTTTGAAGTTAATGTTATTGGAATTGCCAAAGGATCTGGAATGATTGCACCTAATATGGGCACAATGTTAGCATACATGTTTACCGATTTGAATATAAGCTCAAAAGTACTTCAAAAAATTTTAACTAATGAAAATGATAAAACATTCAATTCCATTACAGTTGATAGCGATACATCAACAAGTGATACGTGTTTATTGATATCTACAAATGAATTGAAAAATAAAAAAATAAACAACTTTCATGATAAATTTCTAAATGATTTTAAAAAATGTATTTCAGATATAATGCTAGATTTGGCAAAACAGATTGTTATTGATGGAGAAGGTGCAAAAAAAATTATAGAAATAAAAGTAGAAAATGCAAAATCTATCTCTTCTGCCAAAAATATTGCTTTTTCTATTGCTAATTCACCCTTAGTTAAAACAGCTATCGCAGGAGAAGATGCTAACTGGGGCAGAATAGTAATGGCCATTGGTAAATCTTATGAACTAATAGATCAAAATAAAATAAAAATTAAATTTGGCAAATATTTAGTTGCGAAAAATGGGATGAGATATTCAAAATATTCAGAGAAAAATCTAAGTGAATATTTAAAAAATAAGGAAATTAGTATTTCAATTGATATAGGTATGGGTAACCATAAATGGACTGTCTACACTTGTGATTTAACAGAACAATATATTCGTATTAATGCAGATTATAGAAGTTAAAAATCAACTAGTTTCAACAATAGCTCTAATTGATGACGAAAATAAAATACTTATTGGTAAAAGACCTGTTGGAAAAGTCTTTGAAAACTTATGGGAATTTCCTGGAGGCAAAGTAAAAAAAAATGAGACTGTAGAACAAGCTTTAATTAGAGAAACAAAAGAGGAAATTAATATTGATCTTAGTAAGAATTGTATTGCTCCTCTTGTTTTTTCAACTTATGAAAATGAAAATGTTAATATTATTATTTTACTCTTTATTAGCCGAAAGTGGAACTTAGAGCCAATTTGTAAATTTCATACTGAATTGAGATGGGTTGAAGCCAATAATTTAAACAATTATAATATGCCACCAGCAAATAAGTTCTTAGTTACAAGTCTTCAAGATCTGCTCTTATAGATTATCTTTCCAGGCAGTTAAAGTTATTATTTCAAAAGGAACTAAAAACTCTTTATTTTTATTATTCTTTATTAAAAATTCATCTACTTCATCAAATAAACTTTTTGGTGTAAAAAATTTTGATCTATTAAAAAGGTTATTTGTCATACCCATACCACGAAGATCACGCATTAACTTAAAAAGACTATTATATTTAACTTTAATAATTTCAGTTTCTACAATGACATTTTCAAACCCTATTTTTTTTAGATCATTCCCTATTAAATCTAAATCAAATAATGGATTAAAGCGAAGTGAGATACCACTATATTTTTTTTCTTCAATCTTTATGAAACATTCTTTAACATTTTTCATTGTTTTTGTACCAAAAATTGAAAATACTAAAAATCCGTCGTTTTTTAAAATTTTGTAAATATTTGAGAATAAGTTTTCAGAGTCAATTACACTATCCACATACAAGCAAGAAATCACACCTGAAACTGTTTCTTGTTTAAAAGGAAAATTATTTTTATCTATAACAATGTTATTATTTGAGGAGCTATTTTTTTTTAAAAAGTCTAATGAATTATCTAATGAAATGAAAAGACAATTATTACTTTTGCTATACATTTCACCTATATTACTATTTGAACCAAGTTCTACTAAAACTTCAACTTTTGAAGCAAAATTATTTATTTTACTTAAAATTTGGTTTTCACTTAATTTAATTAAAAAATTATGATTAACTATGTCAGAAGATATTCTGGTTCGTTTAAGAGTTTTTATTTGGTAGTCAATTTTAAATATATTATTTTGCAAAGAATTTTATTATATAGGTTAATTTATAAATAGCATACATATAATTAATTAGATTATTAAACGATTTATGAAATAATTTTATGAGAGTAGCTTGTATACAATACAAATCTTATGAAGATGAAAAAAAAACTTTAAAAAAATTAATACCTTTAATTTATAATGCAGCCAAAAAAAAAGTTGATCTTATTACACTTCCTGAATGTGCAACTTTTTTAAATACTAACAAATCTGATACCATGATGAATGCAAGCTTTGAAAGAAATAGTTTTTCTCTTAGGGTGATAAAAGAAATTGCAAAAAATTTGGATGTAAATATTTTAATTGGATCTTTACAAACTCTTGAATACAAAATGTTAACAAAAAAGTTATTTAATAGATCTTTTTTAATTAATAGAAATGGCAAAGTAATTTGCAAGTATGATAAAATTCATATGTATGATGTTAAAATATCAAAACAACAATCTTATCAAGAGTCAAAAACTTATGAAAGTGGTCAATCTGCAAAAATTGCTAAATTAAAAGTTAATGGAAAATACTACAAAATAGGTATGACTATTTGCTATGATCTAAGGTTTCCACATTTATTTAGAGATCTAGCACTAAACGGAGCAGATTTAATTACAGTTCCATCAGTTTTTATGCATATTACTGGGAAAGATCACTGGCATAGTCTATTAAAAGCACGTGCAATTGAAACAGGATGCTATATAGTTGCTCCTGCCCAATATGGTCATTATTTAAATAAAAGAAAGTCTTATGGTCACTCTCTAATAGTTTCACCATGGGGGAAAATACTTAAAGACGCAAAAACGGAAAAGAATATTATAATTGACGATATTGAAAAACGTCAGATAGAAATAGCCAGATCAAAAATACCTTCGCTATTTATAAACAAGAAATATAAAATAGATTAGATGATCTAATATAAACTATGTGATTTTTAAATATTTATTTTGTTTTATTATTTTCAATTCTTCTGGATCAAGTCTAAGTAATTCATTAAGTTGTAACTCAATAGAATCTCCTAAAAGTGTTAAAGATTTGTTATAATCTCTATGAGCCCCTCCTAAAGGCTCTTGAATAATTTCATCAATGATGTTTAGTTTTTTCATATCTTTAGCAGTTAATTTTAAAGCTTTTGCAGCCTCGTTAGCTTTACTTGCATCTCTCCACAAAATAGACGCACAACCTTCAGGAGAAATTACTGAAAAAATTGAATGTTCAAACATTAGAATTACATTTCCAGAAGTTAATGCAATAGCTCCTCCAGAGCCACCTTCCCCTAGAATTGTAGAAATCATTGGTGTGTTTAACTTTAAACATGCATCAACACATGATGCAATAGCTTGAGCTTGTCCCCTTTCCTCAGCTCCTTTGCCTGGATATGCACCGGCTGTATCAATAAAAGAAAGTACAGGTAAATTAAATCTATTAGCTAATCCCATTAATCTGATAGCTTTTCTGTAACCTTCGGGTCTAGCCATGCCAAAGTTTCTCAAAATTCTATCGTTAGTATTCTTACCTTTATCAATGCCTAGCAATAATACTTTTTTTCCTCTAAAGTAGCCTACCCCCCCTGTAAGAGCATTATCATTACCAAATAATCGATCTCCCCCTAAACTCAAATAACCATCAATTAAGTGCTCAATAACATCTTGAAACTGTGGCCTGTCAGGATGTCTTGCTACTTGAACTTTTTGCCAAGGATTTAAATTAGAATAAGTATCCGTTAATTCATCTGCTACTTTATTTTGTAATTTACCAATTTCTTCAGCAATATTTAAATCAGAGTTTGATGAAATATGTTTTAAATCTTCTATTTTCCCTTCAAGGTCAGCTATATTTTTTTCAAATGTTAAAAAATGTTTAATCATTTAATTTACTCTCTACCTTTTTAGTATATTGCTCAGTGGATGAATATTATTTACTAAACCTTTTAGCCTATTTTGTCTAACTTGTGTATAAATTTCTGTTGTTGATATGTCAGAATGTCCCAAAAGCTTTTGAATACTTCTTAGATCTGCTCCTCTATTTAGCATGTGACTAGCGAAAGAATGTCTTATCGAATGAGGAGAAAGTTTTTCTAAGTCTGTATTTGTTTTAAGTGCTAACTTTTTAAGATCTTTATATATTTGTTGTCGAGAAATAACTTTTATGTTGTGAATATTTTCAAAAAGATAAGAGTTTTTATTTTTATTATTCTTAATCATTATACTAATCCATTTTTTTAATAAATCTAAAGCATTTTTATTAAATATTACTAATCTCTGTTTATTACCCTTACCATTTATATACAATTTATCTTTTATATTTGCCACTTGGTTGATTTTAATATTTAACAATTCACTGATACGAAGACCAGTTGAATATAAAATCTCTAAAATTACCTGAGTTCGTAGATAAGATATATTTTTAATAGGATTTTTAACATACAATTCTCTAGATTTATCTATGAGATATAATATTTCTTTTTCCGATAAAAGTTTTGGTAAATTCTTTTCTAATTTCTGTGTTACTATTGTTTTTAGTTCATTAAAATTTATGAAATTTATTTGATACAAATAATCATAAAAACTTTTAATAACAGATAATTTTCTATTAATTGAAGAACTATTTAAATTTTGTTCTTTTAAAAAATGAATATAAATATTTATGTCTTTTTTTTTAGCTTCAATCAAACTAATTTGATTAATTAGACACCAATTAGTAAACAGATTTAAATCTTTTTTGTAAGCTGTAATAGTATTACTTGTAATTCCTTTATCTAAAACTTTTGTAGAAACAAAGTTTTCAATTATTTCGTTAATTTTATTTTTATCAAAATTCATTTTAAAGATTTTTTGAATAGAAAAATTTTTCATATAAAACTTCTTTTCTAAATTCATCACGTAAAGTTAAAAAATCTAAATCAGTTAAATACATATCAATTGCTTGAAAAGTTGTTAAATTTAAAAATTTTAATTCATTTTCACCTATCAATTTACCAATTAATAAAATTGCCTTTAAATAATTTTTTTCTTTAATATTATTAGAAATTCCCCTACTTAAAATAAAATCTTCATAAGAAATATTTAAAGAAAATTTATCATTTATTTTTTTTATATCTTTTGACATGGAATTAAGATTATTTTCCCACGTAATTTCAGGTGACCGCATCCCTAAATAGCTAAGGAAATTAACAAGATTCCAAGCGTTGTGTCGTGAGATAAATTGTTCATCCCACACTTTATTTTTAGGATCTAACAATATTTGTGAAAAAGGTGAATCAACAAATTTTTCTGGATTATTGAGATTATATATGTAGTTGATATGCTGAGCTTGGGATTGAGACAATGAATTAGTTTTTAAGGAAATCAAAGATGGAATGTATAGCTCTGAGGCTATTTTAGAATTATTATGTTTGTTTTCAATTAAAAGACTTTTTAGTATAAATTCAGTTTTTTCCGAACTATCTTTAATTTTCATTGCATTTTGCCAAACCTTAGCTCTAATCAATCCATTAGGATTTAAATTTAAACTTTTTAGTGTCTCATCTTGATTAGAACTTTCAAGTTTAATGTCTTGATATATTTTAATTAATAAATCACTATTTATATCTTTAACTGTCGTTATTTGATCAATAAGCAATGCTCTTGCTTCAGGCTTTAAATATATTAGGTTTGATAATTGCCACTTATATTCAAAACCAAAATCTTTTATCATTTCAAAACTAATTGGATACTTAGTTATATCTAACAAAATCAAATTGAGTGGTGTAACTGATTTATCTTTAAAATTGAATTTTTCTAATTGTTTTTCGTTTAAAATTTTATCAATTAGTGTTTCATAAGTTTCATCTAATAAATTTTGAGAGCGCATAACATCAAATATGAAATTTGCTTCAGATAAATTTCTTTGAAGAATAAGACATAATAGATTAGCTTTTTTCCAAAAAATACTATCATAATTCTTAGTTGTATTGGATATTTTAAGACAAGCATTAGTATCGTCTTTAACTAAAAAATGATGAATCACATACCATTTCTTCCAACTCTCCCATTTTGGACTATCAGGCAATTGAGAAATTATTTTTATTAAATAATCTGTTTGACCATTTAAAGCTAATTTGACCAATCTAGTCTCTAAAAATTTAGAAATTTCATCAGAATTTCCTTTAGGCGGTTCAGATGTACTGGCATATACTTCATTTAAAAATCTTTGATAAGCTCTACTAGAGATATTATTTGGTAATAAATTTAAATACTTTATTGCATCATTAGCTGTAAAATCACTCCATAAACTTAAACCCTTTTTTTTATTTAAATTTGTTTCTACACCAATAGAACCTAGGGAAGGTATTTCAAGCTTGCCGATAATAACAGGTTCTAATTTTTTGGTTTCATTATCACTTTGTTTGTCAATTGTTTTATCATTTTTAACATCATTTGATGTTTTTTGGTCACCTTTTATTTCATTTGTTAAATTGATAAAGTTATCGTCGGAGTTTTTTAGTGTCTGAGGAAAAGCAGAGTTTGAAAATAAAGCTAAGAATAAAATAAATAATAATTTCATAAATTTATTTTTTAAGATCCAAAATATTTATTTCTTTTTTTACTTCTTTTTCTGGCACAGGTATATCCCATGTGTAAATATATGTAAAAAAACCTACAATAAATAAAAAAATTATTGAAATTATAATTTTCATTAAAGTGTGATATTAAAAGATTGTGGCAAGTTTTTGTCTTTATTTACATTTTTTTAAAAATAAATGAATTTTCATCGCTTATATACGTTATAGTTGCAATATATGAATACCATGACAAACAATAATATTAAGTTAATTACTTTAGTAGGGATGATGGGTTCTGGTAAAACTAGTTGTGGAAGTGTATTAGCTAAAAAATTAGGAATAAGTTTTTTAGATATAGACTCAATTATTGAATTAGAAAAAAATTTAAAAATAAGTGAGATTTTTAAGAAGTTTGGAGAGAAACATTTTCGTTTAATAGAAGAAAAGGTTATTTTTTTTAAAGTAAGTGAATGCTTAAGTCAAAATGTTAAGGCTATAATTAGTTTAGGTGGAGGTGCTTTTGAAAGTAAAAATACTAGAGAATTTCTTCTAAATAATTCTAAGGTGATTTGGTTGAATAGTGACATCAAAGTTTTAAGCAAAAGAGTTGGCAAAGCTTTTAATAGGCCTATGATAAAAGGTAATGTTGAGACCAATATTGAAATGTTATTAAATAAAAGAATTAAAAATTATCAAAAATCACATTTAAAAATTAATACAGATAATCTTTCTATTAACGATTTATGTAATAAAATAATAAAAGGTATATCATGACTGTCTTGAAAAAAATATCAGTTATTAATGAGAATAAATCATTTAAATACTCAATATTGATAGGAAATAATTTCATTCAAACATTGGAAAAGAATTTTTCCAAAACTTTAAAAGGAAAAAAAATTTTTATAATTTATGATGAATTTTTTTATAAATTACAATTACATAAAAATTTGATTGAAAACTTTGAAAAATTATCAATTAAACTAGGGTCAGAAAATTTTTTTTTCAAAATCAAATCAAAAGATAAAAACAAAAATTTTGACAAACTCTCAATTTTATTAAATTTAATTTTGTCTCATAAAATTAATAGAGATTCTATTATTATTTCCATAGGTGGTGGTGTAACAGGAGATTTGGTTGGTCTTGCTAGTTCCATTGTTTTAAGGGGAGTTCAATGTATACATATTCCAACAACTCTACTTTCTCAAGTAGATAGTTCTGTAGGAGGAAAAACTGGAATAAATACAAAACATGGAAAAAACCTTGTTGGAACTTTTTATCAGCCAAAAGGAGTTTTAATTGATATAAATTTTTTAAAAACACTTCCAGAAAGAGAGCTTTTAGCAGGCTTTGCAGAAGTAATTAAATATTCCTTTATATATGATAAAAAGTTCTTTAATTATTTAGAAAAAAATATTGAAAGTATTAAAAAACTAAAAAGTCCATATATCGAAAATATTATTTTTCAATCATGTCAAATTAAAGCAAAGATAGTATCTATAGATGAAAAAGAACACAGCATAAGAGCCATTTTAAATTTTGGTCATACTTTTGCCCACGCATTTGAAAATTTAATAAATTATGATAGTAAGAAATTAATTCATGGTGAGGCCGTTGCAATTGGAATGGCCTGTGCATTTAAACTAAGTGCCCATATGAATTTATGTTCAAAAAAAGAAGCTAAGAGATGTATAGAATTAATATCAAAATTTAATCTTCCAACAAAATTAAAAGACATTAAGGACATTAAATTATCATCAAAAAAACTTTTAAATAAATTTTATTTAGATAAAAAAGTTAAAAACGGAAAAATTACATTTATTTTATCTAATGGAATAGGAAGTGCATTAATAAGAAATGATGTAGATGAAATTACATTAAAAAAATTTTTAAATGAGTTGATAAATGAATGAATTAAGTATTTTTATACTAATTATTTTATTTTTAATTATATGTTCTGCTTTTTTTTCAAGCTCTGAAACTGCCTTAACAGCTGTATCTGAAGCTCGTATTAATGAGCTTGTAAACAAAGGAAATAAAAAAGCAAAATTAATCGAAAAGATTTTAAAAAATCGAGATAAAATGATTGGAACAATACTTATAGGTAATAATTTTGTAAATATAATTGCTTCAGTATATGCGACTAGTTTTGCAATACAATATTTTACAGACATACCTTTGATTATTATTACAATTATATTAACTATAATTCTTGTCATTTTTGCTGAGATGATACCAAAGACTTATGCTCTTAAAAATGCAGATGAAATTGCACTTATAGTATCACCATTAATTAATTTAATTATTATAGTTTTTACTCCTTTAACTTTCTTAACAGAAAAATTTTCAAAATTAATAACTGGACCAGATTATGCTAGCGAAGAAGCTAAGACAGAAGAATTAAAAGGAATGATAAGATTGCATGCCGGAAAAGAAACCAGGGCTATCGAAAGAGGAAAAATAATGTCAAGTATGATTGACATTGAAGACGTAAATATCGAAGAAGTCATGACACATAGAGGGGTAGTGACAATGATTGATATTAACTTATCTGCAGCAAATATTTATAAAATTGTTGGAGAAAGTCCCTACACTAGAATACCTGTTTTTTCGGGCACACAAGATAATATTATTGGTATATTGCATGCAAAAGAACTTTTCAGATTTTTGCAAAGAAACAATTTTAAGGATACAAAATCATTTGATCTTAAAAATATTTTAATCGATCCATACTTTGCCCCAGAAACGACACCAATATTAGATCAATTAGAAATTTTCAGAGGTAGGAAAGAGCACTTTGCAATTGTAGTAAATGAATATGGTGATTTTCGTGGAATTGTGACATTAGAAGATATTTTAGAAGAAATTGTTGGAGAAATTGATGATGAAACTGATATAAATGTTGAAGGTGTAAAATCACAACCTGATGGCTCTTTGATAATTGACGGTTCAGTTACAATAAGAGATTTAAACCGTTCTCTAGCTTGGGATTTACCAGATGAAAATTACAATACTATTGCCGGGTTGGTTGTTTTTGAAACAAAAACAATTCCAAACCCTGGACAAGAGTTTAGACTCTTTGGAATTAAAATTAGAATATTACAAAAAGATAAAAACTTTTTATCTAAATTGAGATTATGGAAAGAACTAGAAGAATAATGAATAAAATAAAACGTAAATTACTTCATAACAGGAATATAAGTTTTAAAGGCTATATCAGAGATGATAAACTTTTTGAAATTGAAGCTGAATTAATAGATACTAAAAATTACGATTTTAAAAATCATGATAGAGGTACTATTAAAAAAGACGAGCCCATACACCAAATGAAAATAAAATTAGTTCTTGATGACAAATTGTTTGTTGTAGACGCAGAAGCTAAAACAGAAAATAGTCCTTATTCTATTTGTAAAAATGCAAACTCAAATTTCAAAAAAATTATTGGGCTACAAATTAAATCTGGCTGGAAGAGAGAAATAACAAAATTAATAGGTGCAACAAATGGCTGTACTCATATAACAGAGTTGCTATCATCAGCAGCCACAGCTGCTTTCCAAACAATATATCCTTACAAATCAAAACAAAAAAATCGAAATGAGACCAAATTAAATCATAATCAAGAAAAGCCGCTACTTCTTGGGACTTGTCATGCATTTAACACTAATAGCGAAGTTGTTAAAAGATTATGGCCAAAATGGTATGAAGATTAATTCTTCTTACTTTCTGATACTGTCATCAAATTATAAGTGATTGAATGTAAAGAACCTAAAAATTCATCTTTTAAAAAATTATTAACCATTTTATGTCTTTCTAATCTATTTTTATTTTCAAAATCATTTGAAATAATAAAAACCTCAAAGTGAGTCTCCTCTCCCTTAACATATCCACTGTGACCTTTGTGTGATTCTGATACATCTGAAACATAACATCTGTAAAGATCAAGATTTTCATTTAAAATATTAGTTATTTTTGCTTTTCTATTCATTTATGCTATTTGTATATTAGTGAGTTTAATATAAAATTAATTTATAACTGATCAAGGTTTAAAAGATAAAAATGAAAAAAATTTGTGAGTTTTTAAATTGTAAGGAAGAAGGGATTTATCCAGCACCTAGATCTAGAAAAGATATTACTAATTATAAATATTATTGTATTAAACATATAAGAGATTTTAATAAATCATGGAATTTTTTTGAAGGTCTTACCGAAGAACAATTTGAAAATGAAATCAGAAAATCAACAACATGGGACAGACCATCGTGGAAATTTGGCACAAGTAATTTTAACAAAAAAGTAAATGATACTTTCAATTTTTTCAATGATATAAAGGATAAAAATCTTTCTAAGAAAAAAGATCATTCTAAATTACTATCTTCATGGAAATTATTAGAATTAAATCCGACAGCAAACATTGAAGAAGTCAAGAAACAATATAAATTATTGGCAAAGAAATGGCACCCAGACAAAAACTTAAAATTAAAAGATAATGAAAGTGATATGTTTGTAAAAATAACTAATGCTTACAAAGCAATCATCAAATCTTTTGACAGCCCATCAATAGATATTAATTAATATAAAATTTTGGAGATATATATGAATGATATTGGACTTGCAAGAAATATGGATAATGATGAAAAAGCATTTCCAAAAAAGCTAGAAGAAGTTAATACAAAGTCACTTTTTGGATTTGCTTCGAACATGAAAGTTTACGGATTTAAAGAAAAAACAAAATTTGTCCCTGATCATGATGAATCTTATGTCTTTGATGAAGTAACTACTAAAGCAATTCTTGCTGGTTTTTCTTATAATAGAAGAGTAATGATCCAAGGATATCATGGTACTGGCAAATCAACTCATATAGAACAAGTTGCTTCACGATTAAATTGGCCTTGTATTAGAATTAACTTAGATAGTCACATTAGTCGTTTAGATTTAGTAGGAAAAGATGCAATTGTGCTCAAAGATGGTAAACAAGTAACTGTTTTCAAAGAAGGAGTTTTACCTTGGGCTCTTCAAAATCCAGTTGCTCTTGTCTTTGATGAATATGATGCAGGAAGACCTGACGTTATGTTTGTAATTCAAAGAATTTTAGAAGCTAGTGGAAAATTAACGTTATTAGATAATAATAAAGTAATTACCCCTCACCAAAATTTTAGGCTTTTTGCTACAGCAAATACTGTAGGCTTGGGTGATACTAGTGGCCTTTATCATGGGACACAACAAATTAATCAAGGTCAAATGGATAGATGGTCTATTGTATCTGCATTAAATTATTTGCCAAACGAGATTGAAGAAAAAATTGTTTTAGCTAAGGTTCCAACATTTGTTGGGAAAAATGAAAAATTAATTAATCAAATGGTATCTCTAGCTGAATTGACACGAAATGGTTTTATAGCTGGTGATTTATCTACTGTGATGTCACCAAGAACTGTAATAACCTGGGCAGAAAATTTTAATATTATCGAAGATTTAGATCTAGCATTTAAAATGACTTTTTTAAATAAGTGTGATGAGGTAGAAAAACCAATTGTTTCAGAATATTATCAACGTTGTTTTGGAAGGACATTAGTTGAAAACGAAACCTTAGAAAATGAATAAAGAAAAAAAAATAGCAGAATTTCAAAATGCAACTGCAGCTACAATTAAAGCAATTGCTTCCAATAAATTAAAAAATCGTGAGATACAATTTTTTGGAAACACTACTAGATTTAATTCAAAACAAATAACAATTGCAAAAGATTCCAATGACTTTGATGAGACTATTATTAATAAAACTAGGGGTGAATCAGATGAAATTTCACTCAAATTGCAATATCATGATGAATTAATTCATTCAAAATTAAAGCCATCATCTGATTTGGCTGCAACAATTTTTAATTTAGCTGAAGATACAAGAATTGAAAAATTAGGTGGTAAAAAGTTCTTTGGAATTAAAAAAAATTTACAGAAATTAATAGAAAAAAAATTTGAGACTAATTTAATTGCACCACCAGGAAGTGACGACACAACTTCTTTTGTAAATGCAATGCATTTATATTTAAGAAAAAAACTATCAAATGCACCTATACCTCAAAATTCAACAAAAACTATGTCTTTATGGGAACCATGGTTAGAAAAAAGAGTTGGAAGATTTATATCTGAACTTTCAGAAAATGTTGATGATCAAGAGCTATTTGGAGAAAATATTAATAATATTCTTATTGCATTAAAATCTGAATTAGGAGACTTAGACGATAGTAACGATGATTCTGATAACGATACCGATGAAGATGGCAGTGATGAAGAAAACTCAGATGATCAAAATAATACGTCACAAGGAGACAGTGAAGAAGAGAATGAAGACGGGATAGAAACAGGCGTAGAAGAAAACACAGAATCTACTTCTGATGAAAATGAATTTTCAGATGATGATATCGAAAACAATGACGGAGAAGGAAATGAAGAACTAATTTCTAAGCAACAAAATAATCAAAATCAATTAGATAAAAAGTCAAATACTTATAAAATTTTTACAAGTAAATATGACGAAATTATAAATGCGACAGATCTATGTGATAATGATGAATTATTAAGATTAAGGAAAACCTTAGACAAACAACTTGAAAACCTTCAAGGAGCTGTTGCTCGTCTAGCAAACAAACTTCAAAGAAAATTACAAGCAAGACAAAATAGAACATGGGAATTTGATTTAGAAGAAGGTATGCTTGATGCTGCAAAATTGGCAAGAGTTGTTTCAAATCCTTTGTTCCCACTTTCATATAAAGTTGAGAAGGATACAAAATTTAAAGATACTATTGTTTCAATTTTAATTGATAACTCAGGTTCAATGAGAGGAAGACCAATTACTATAGCAGCTATAAGCGCAGATATTCTGGCAAGAACATTAGAAAGATGCGGAGTTAAAGTTGAAATTTTAGGCTTTACAACAAAGGCTTGGAAAGGTGGTCAATCTAGAGAACAATGGATAAATGAAGGTAAAGCAACTAACCCTGGTAGACTTAATGATTTGAGACACATTATCTATAAATCAGCAGATGCACCATGGCGAAGAGCAAAAAACTCTCTAGGTTTAATGTTAAGAGAAGGTATATTAAAAGAAAATATTGATGGTGAAGCTCTGATATGGGCTCATGAAAGAATTTTTCACAGATATGAAGAAAGAAAAATTTTGATGGTTATTAGTGATGGAGCTCCTGTAGACGATACTACATTATCAGCCAATAGTGGCAACTACCTAGAAAAACATTTAAAACTAATAATCAATTTTATAGAAAATCAATCTCCAGTTGAATTAATTGCAATCGGAATTGGCCATGATGTTACAAGATATTATAAAAAAGCTGTGACGCTCACTGATGCAGAACATCTTGCAGGAGCAATGACAGAACAGCTTGCAGATTTATTTGATGAAAATGTACAATAATTACTTTTTATTATTTTTTAAAATTTGCTTTTTAATTTTAATAGCTGTTTCAGCCAAATTTTTGTTACTAGTTTTAATTAGATAAGAATCTAAGCCACCATTTTTTTCAACAGTTTTCATAGTTCTAATAGTAATATTCAGATTAATGTATTTCTGCAGTATTCCGCTGTATAGTTTTACGTTTTGAAGATTTGGAATAAATCTCCTTTTTGTCCTATTATTAGCATGACTGACGTTATTGCCACTCATTGGTTTTTTACCTGAAATTTCGCAAACTTTAGACATAAATTAACCTCTGATGATCTTATAAAGGAAGCACTTTTGATGGTCAAGCAAAAGTAAAAATTATACTATGTTTTTTTGTTTAATCCATTTTCTACAATTTTATTTGCTTGATTTATGCTTTTAGCTAATCCCCTAACATTTTCCCAATTTTTGATATTATCTCTTTTTCTATACCTATCAAGTTGATCTAAGATATTTTTTACAACAAAAGGTCCTCTATAAACCAAACCAGTATATAGTTGAATTAAGTCAGCTCCACATAAAATTTTGATGTATGCTGATTTTCCATCATAAACACCCCCAGTGGCAATAATTGAAATATGTGAACCAAAATCATTTAAAATTTTTTTGGCCGTAATTAAAACTTTAGTTGATTCCTTAAAAAGTGGTTCTCCAGATAATCCACCAGTTTCTTTTTTGTATTTAGATTTAATATTTCTTTTAACAGTTGTGTTAGATATAATTAAGCCATTCAATTTATGTTTAACTATTTCTTTAATTATTTTTTCTAATTCTATATTACTTAAATCAGGAGAAATCTTAATTAATATAGGTGGGCAAATCTTAATCTTATTTATCTCTTTTTTTATTGAGATAATTAAATTTTTAAAATTTTTATCTGAGTGAAGTTTTCTTAAATTTGGTGTATTTGGAGATGATATATTAATTACTAAATAATCAGCATATTTAGCAAATGCATGTATTAATTTATTATAATCTTTAATCCTATCAGAAGAATCTTTGTTAGGACCAATATTTATTCCTAATTTTATATTTGAGCGTTTATTGTTTTTTCGAAAATCTTTGATTCTATTCTTGATTAAAGTAAGACCATCGTTATTAAAACCATTTCTATTAATAATAGCTTTGTCTTCGGGTAATCTAAATATTCTTGGTTTTGGATTACCTTCCTGGGGGAAAACTGTAATCGTGCCAACCTCTAAAAACCCAACCCCCAACTTATGTATTTGGTTTATAGTCTCAGCATTTTTATCAAAACCAGCTGCCAATCCAACTGGATTTTGAAATTTAATATCCATTACTTTTAAAGGAATAGATTTTGTTTTTATTTTTGGTAAAAATCCATTCTTAATTATTTTAATTATTAAATTATGTGCAGTTTCTGGATCAATCAAACTTAAAATTTTATAAAAAAATCTCCAGTACATTTTATTTAACAAGATTACCATTAAGAACATCTTCTAATAATTTGATACTCTTATTTATTCCATATAATTTTATAAACCCACCCATTCTTGGTCCACTAGATTGCCCTAAGGCTGTTTCATACAAGCAAGAAAACCATTCTCTAAGATTTTCGTAACCAGCTTCCTTTCCAACTTTAAACACAATAGATTGTATTTCTTCAGTAGAAGTTTTGGTATCTAAGTCTTTTAAATAAGATACTAAATTTTTTATAGTTTTAGTTTCGGATCCACTAGGTAATCTAAATTTTTTAAATGGTAAAACTCTTTGTTTATAATAATTAATAGAAAGATCTACTAACATATCAAATTTTTTATTTAACCCTTTTTTCAACTCTGGTGTATAATTGGTAATGTAACTCCACAAATCATTTGAATTATCAGCATTACATACTGAAGATAAATTTAATAACAAATTAAATGAGACAGGAAAAATATCTTTAGGTGGATTACTTTTATGAATATGCCAGACTGGATTATCATATTCACGTTCAGAGTTTGAGTTATATTTACTTAAAAATGAGTAATACTCATCTATCGTTTTAGGTATTACATCAAAAAATAATTTTTTTGCTCTCTTTGGATTGTTAAACATAAATAATGATAAGGATTCTTCAGTTCCATAAGCTAGCCACTCTTCTATTGATAAGCCATTACCTTTAGATTTTGATATTTTTTGACCATTCCCATCTAAGAACAACTCATAAGAAAAACCTACTGGTTGAAAACCACCTAATATATTTAAAATTTTTGCGGATAAAATTACGCTTTCACTTAAATCTTTTCCAGCCATTTCGTAATCAACACCAAGTGCGTACCATCTCATAGCCCAATCACATTTCCATTGTAATTTACAATTACCATTTAAAATTGAAACTTTTTCTTCTTTATTACTGATTGGAGAAAAGTATATTATTGAGTTATTAGTTACATCTATATCAGTAACATTAGCTTGTAATACTTTACCTGTGTAAGAACATATAGGCAGAAAAGGACTATATGTTTTCTTTCTTTCTTCACCTAAAGTTGGCATAATGACATTTTTAATTTTGTCATAATTAAGTAATATTTTTGATAATGCATCATTAAATTGTCCTGATTTATAACATTCAGTAGATGATACAAATTGATAATCAAAGCCAAACTTGTCTAAAAATTCTTTTAATTTATTATTATTGTAAGAACCAAAGCTTTCAAATTTTTCAAAAGGATCTGGAACACTAGTGAGTGGTTTTTCTAAATGTTCACTAAGCATTGTTTGATTTGGAACATTTTCAGGAACTTTTCTAAATCCATCCATATCATCAGAAAAACAAATTAGTTTTGTAGCTTTTCCAGTGAGATGATAAAAAGCGTTTTGAACCATAGTTGTTCTAGCCACCTCACCAAAAGTGCCTATATGTGGCAATCCAGATGGACCATATCCTGTTTCAAACAAAACAGGATTATCCTCATTAGTGTGATCAAATTTTTTATTTTTTTTTAATCTATCTATTAAAACTTTAGCTTCTAAAAAGGGCCAAGATTTTAAACTATTTGAAATTTTTTCATTTATAAAGGTCATAACTTAAACATTTATTAATCTAATTTAAATTATTAATAAAGAAATATTGTAAGATTCAAAAAAAAACACCTAATAAAAATTAGGTGTTTTTAAAGTTTTATTTGGATTAGGCTTACATCATTCCAGGCATGCCACCCATGCCGCCCATGCCGCCCATGCCGCCCATGCCACCCATGTCTGGCATTCCACCACCACCTGATCCAGATGCTGGTTCAGGCTGATCTGCAATCATAGCCTCTGTTGTAATTAACAATCCAGCTACAGAAGATGCGTTTTGAAGAGCTGATCTAACAACTTTTGTTGGATCTATAACACCATCTTTCACGAGATCTACAAATTTTCCCGTCTGTGCATTATAACCAAAATTTGCATCATCATTTTCTTCTAGTTTACCAACAATCACAGCGCCGTCTTGACCGGCATTATCTGCAATTTGTTTAGCAGGAGCCTTTAGAGCTTTCTTAACAATCTCAATGCCTACATTTTGGTCTTCATTCTCGCCCTTAACTTTCGATAGCGCTTTAATAGCTTTGATGTAAACTGTTCCGCCACCAGGCACTATTCCTTCTTCAACAGCTGCTCTAGTAGCATGCATTGCATCATCAACTCTATCTTTTCTCTCTTTAACTTCAACTTCAGTAGCGCCACCAACTTTGATAACGGCTACACCACCAGCTAATTTAGCTAATCTTTCTTGAAGTTTTTCTTTATCATAATCGGATGTAGTTTCTTCTATTTGAGCTCTTATCTGATTACATCTTGCGCTAATATCATCTTTAGAACCAGCACCATCAATAATTGTAGTTTCTTCCTTTGTTATCTCAATTCTTTTAGCAGTACCTAACATTTCTAAAGAAACATTATCAAGCTTAACGCCTAAATCTTCTGATATTAGTTCGCCCTTGGTTAGAATAGCAATATCTTCTAACATTGCTTTTCTTCTATCACCAAATCCTGGAGCTTTAACAGCAGCGATTTTTAAACCCCCTCTTAATTTATTAACAACTAAAGTTGCTAAAGCTTCTCCTTCAACATCCTCAGCAATGATTAGTAATGGTTTACCTGACTGGACAACTTTTTCTAATAAAGGTACCATTTCCTGCAAGTTAGATAATTTCTTTTCATGTAATAAGATATAACAATCTTCTAATACAGTTTTCATCTTGTCTGCGTCTGTTATAAAGTATGGAGATAAGTAACCTCTATCGAATTGCATGCCTTCTACAACATCTAATTCAGTATCTAGACTTTTAGCTTCTTCTACTGTGATAACTCCTTCATTACCTACTTTATCCATAGCTTTAGCGATCATCTCACCAATTTCTTTTTCACCATTAGCAGAAATTGTTCCTACTTGAGCGACTTCAGCATTGGTACTTATTTTACTAGCTCTACCTTCTAAATCAGATACAACTGCAGTTGTTGCTAAATCAATACCTCTTTTAAGATCCATTGGATTTCGACCAGCAGCCACTGCTTTTGAACCTTCAGTTGCAATCGCTTGCGCAAGAACTGTTGCAGTTGTTGTTCCATCACCAGCTACATCATTAGCTTTTGATGCTACTTCTCTGACCATCTGAGCACCCATATTTTGAAATTTGTCTTTTAAATCAATTTCTTTAGCAACAGTAACACCATCCTTGGAAATTCTTGGAGCACCAAATGATTTATCCATAACAACATTTCTACCTTTAGGTCCTAATGTAACTTTAACCGCTTCAGCAAGTACATTAATACCTTCAAGCATTTTTTGTCTTGCATCACCGCCGAATTTTACGTCTTTAGCAGCCATTTTATTTTTCCTTTCAAATAATTAAAAATTTCTAAATTTAGTTTATAATTCCCATGATGTCACTTTCCTTCATAATTAGAAGGTCTTTACCATCAATTTTAACTTCTGTACCTGACCACTTACCAAAAAGGATAGTATCACCTTCCTTAACGTCTAATGGTTGTATCTTTCCAGAATCATCTCTTGCTCCAGAACCTACAGCTAAAATTTTACCTTGCATAGGTTTTTCTTGAGCTGAGTCTGGGATTATAATTCCACCTGCAGTCTTTTCGTCTGAGTCCAAACGTTCGACAACTACTCTGTCGTGAAGTGGCTTAAACTTCATTGCTATCTCCATAATTATTTAAGTTACGCTCATAAAGAGCACAACAGATAAATAGTCTTAAATTAAAAAGTTTCAAGATTAAAAAAAAAAAATATTCATATTTACTTAACTGATAATTTTGATAAATAAATTAATAATATGTACGATAAAATTAATCCCATAAAACAACATGTATTTCTCTTAAGATGGCTTATATTAATTTTTATATTAGTCTTATCAATGATAATTATTGGAGGCATTACAAGGATTACAGATTCAGGCCTATCAATGGTTGAATGGAGGCCTATTCTCGGATTTTTGCCACCTTTAAGTAATCACGAATGGGAAAGGGTGTTTGACCTTTACAAAGATACACCTGAATATTCTTATTATAACAAAGGAATGCTACTTTCAGATTTTAAATTTATTTTTTTCTGGGAATATTTTCATAGATTATGGGGAAGAATAATAGGCATTGTTTTTATAATACCATTTATATATTTAATTTTTACAAAGAAAATAGAAAAGTTTGTTGCCGTAAGACTTCTGATCATTTTATTTTTTGGAAGCCTTCAAGCATTCATTGGTTGGTGGATGGTTAAATCTGGATTGATTGACAAACCAGATGTATCTCAATACAGGCTAGCTATTCATTTTGGAAATAGCCTACTTATATTGTTTCTATTATTCTGGCTCATTTTAGATCTAAAAAATAAAAAATCTAAAATTAAATTTGATTTAAATTTTATCGTTTTTCTTATACTATTTATAACAATCATCGCAGGTTCTTTAGTAGCTGGAATGGATGCCGGACTAATGTATAATACATATCCTTTAATGAACGATAGTTTTTTTCCAATCGACTATCTTTCTTTGGGTTTTTTAGACCCTTTTGAAAATCCTGGATCAGCACAATTTCATCATAGACATTTGGGACTAATTTCATTAGTTGCAATTGGAATATTTTTTGTTAAAAATTTATATAAAAAACAAGTATTTCTTGAGTTATTATTTTTAATTGTATTAATAATTATGCAATTTTTATTAGGAATTTATATCCTTCTAAATTATGTTCCGAATTTAAATGCAAGTTTGCACCAAATTGGTGCAGTTTTAATCTTCTTATTAATGATTAAAATTATCCATACTCTAAATATCAAGACTTAATCTTTTTATTAATATTAACACCTAATTCTTTCAGTTGAATTTCATTAACGTCAGAAGGTGCTCCCATCATTAAGTCTTCTGCTTTTCCGGTCATAGGAAATAGTACAATCTCTCTCAGATTAGGTTCATCAGCTAAAAGCATTACTATTCTGTCTATACCAGGTGCGATACCTCCATGAGGAGGAGCACCAAATTTAAAAGCATTAATCATACCAGGAAATTTATTGTCAACAACATCTTGATTATGACCAGCAATTTCAAATGCTTTATACATAATATCTGGGACATGATTCCTTATAGCACCTGAAGATAATTCAACGCCATTACAAACTAGATCATACTGATATGCTAAAATATCTAATGGGTTTTCTTCAATAAGTGACTTCATCCCACCTTGAGGCATTGAAAAGGGATTATGAGAAAAATCTATCTCACCAGTAATTTCATTTTTTTCAAACATTGGATAATCAACAATCCAACAAAACTTAAATTGATTTTCATCAATCATATTTTTTTCAGTAGCTATTTTTATTCTCGCCTTACCTGCTAAATCTGCAGATTCTTTTTCTATTGCACATGAGAAAAATAAAGCATCTCCATCATTCAAATTAAATTTTTCTTTTAATATTTGAGATTTTTCAAAACCAAGTGCATTTGCTATTGGACCTTTTGCTTCATTATCAGAGAAAATTATGTAACCCATACCTGGAGCTCCTTGTGATTGAGCCCAACTATTCATTTTATCTGCAAAAGCTCGGCTACCACAATCTACACCTGGCACACCTCTTACTACTGACCCTTTTTCAATATTACTTGCAAAAATTTTAAAATTAGAATTTTTGAAAACATCAGTGACATCCTGAATAAATACATCGTATCGAATGTCAGGTTTGTCAGTTCCATATTTTAACATGGCATCTTTAAAAGTAATTTTTTCAAAATCTTTAACTACTTCTTTTTTTGTAAATTTTTTAAAAACATTATAAATGACTGGTTGAACAGCATCAAAAACATCTTCTTGCTCTACAAATGACATTTCTACATCCAATTGATAAAACTCACCTGGAGATCTATCAGCTCTGCTATCCTCATCCCTGAAACAAGGAGCAATTTGAAAATATTTATCAAATCCTGAAACCATAACCAGTTGCTTAAATTGCTGAGGTGCTTGAGGAAGAGCATAAAATTTACCTTTGTGAATTCTTGAGGGAACTAAAAAATCTCTAGCACCTTCAGGACTAGATGCAGTTAAAATTGGTGTTTGAAATTCAATAAAATCCTGTTCTAACATTTTCAATCTTATCTCTTGAATAATTTGAGATCTTAGAATTATATTTTGATGAGGCCTGTTTCTTCTCAAATCTAAATATCTATATCTTAACCTTATTTCTTCTCCATAATCGTCATCCGAATTAACCTGCAAAGGTAAACTTTCTGCATTAGATAAAATAATAATTTTATCAACTTGAAGTTCCACCTCACCAGTAGGAATATTATGATTTATAGTTTCAGTTGATCTTTCGACCACTTTTCCATGTACAGAAATGACAGATTCCAAAGAAATTTTTTCTAGAGTATTAAAAGTATCTTTTTGTGTGTTAGAAACTATCTGAGATATGCCGTAATGGTCTCTTAAATCCACAAATATCAATTGTCCATGATCTCTTTTTCTATGAACCCAACCTGATAACGTTACTGTTTCACCTACTAAAGATTTATTAATTTCGTTACATTTATGTGTTCTATAAGTGTGAGCTTTATTCATCAAGATTACCCCTCAGCAATTTTTATAACATCAAACTATAAAATTACTACAAGATTTTAAAATTATATTAAACTGACCACTTGATGAATATCTTTGATTTAAAGTGAAAAATTAATAAAATTAATAGAGGCATAACCATTTGCAATGTAGCAGCAACAGCTAAATCTTTTCGATCTCCACTTGTTTGTAAGTTGACAATTTCTAATGATAATGTTGTTATTTCACCATTACCTACAAAATAGATTGGTGCATATAAACTTATAGATATGATAAACCCTATCGCAAAGCTAAGAAAAATTATATTTAATATTAAATTCAATTTAATTTTAAATAAAATTGTTAAATAGCTCTTATTTAATGACTTAGCTATGTTTAAATATTTTTTGTTAATATTTTTATAAGAACTTGAAAATATTAAATATGTATAGGGGATTATATATATAATTTTAATCCATAATACGTTAAGAAACTTGTTATCAAAATTATTAGTTAAAAGAAAAAAATTAAAGCCTAACAAAATTGTTAATTCAGGTATTAATAATGGAATGTAAAATATAAAATTTAAAAAATTATTCTTTAATTTTAGCACTTCCAAAAGCTCTGACCATGTAATTATTATTATTAAACTAATAAATGATCCTAAAGCAGCTAAAATTAATGAATTAAGAAAACTATCAAAATTAAATTTAAAAAAAACAAAATAATTATCTAAAGTTAATTTTTTTGGAAATAAATCAGGGAAATTCCAATCAACTGATAAAGACCAGATAATTGATAAAAAAATATTAATAATAAAAATAAGAAAACAAGTTATTGAAACAAAATATAAAATATTTTCAAAAAAATTGTTTCTTCTATCTAAAACGTACCTATAAAAAACTAAATATTGTTGTTTACAAATCAATTTTTCGAAACTTATCCAAGTTAATATTATTAAAATAATTATCAATAATTGTATAATCGACAAACAAGATGCAATTGAAAAACTTGCTAATTCTGGTTGTTGAAAAAGTTGTAAAATTCGTATTGATATAGTTGATGGAGTTGTTGGAGCGAGTATCAACGACATATCTATTACAGTGGCCGAAAATATTAATACAACAAATATAGTAATTTTTAATTTTTTATAAATTAAAGGGAAAATAAAAAAAATCCAGCTTGTAAAATCAGAAAATTTTTTTGATTTTGCTAAAAAAAAATGCTCTTTACTCCTTAAATTATTTAAAAATCCAATTGATATTAACAAAAAAAAAGGAGTCTCTTTAAGTATCAAACCAAATATTAAAAAAAGACCAAAATTGTCTGGGAACAAATCTATATTTGGAGGTCTATCAAAATTAAAAAATAATGATAATATTCGAATAAAAAAACCACTTGATGAAAATAGAAAAGAAATTCCAACTGCCATGGTTATGTGGGGAAAAGCAATTAACGGGAATAAAAGTTTATTTAACTTAGTAAAAAAATTTGAAAAATATAATTTTGCTAATATAGCTTGTGATAATATTAAAGAAATTAAAGTTGATAAAATACCCACTATAATAGTCAAATAAATTGATTTTTCTATCCCAGGAAGCTTAAATGCTAAAAGTATATATTTAAGAGTAAAATTATCTGAAACATCCAAAAAATATCCCATTGATGGAAGTATAGTACCTAGTGTACCAAAAATTACTGGGAAAGATATAATACCTAATATTAAAAGAAAACATAAAAATAATAATAATTTTTTTTTTTCAATTAATTGAACCATATCTTGCAATCCAACCCTCTTCAATAACTTTGACCCAACTGGGGTGGGGTTCAGGAATTTTTTTCTCCAATTGTTGAAAACTTAAATCAGTTGATTTACTCAAAAGATTTTCAAAGTCTTTTTTTAGTTTTTTGTTTAATTTCTCGAAAGATAAAACTGAAGGATCTCCCCATATTTCTGAATTTTGCTTTTCTAATTGCGCTTCAGGTGAAATCATATAATTTATTACAACCTTTGAAGCATTTTTATTTTTGGCATTATAAGGAATGGTGAGATAATGAGTATTTGCTAATGAACCGATATTTGGTACAAAACTTTTAACTGAAGATTTAAAATTTCCTTTTGAAATTTCCATTTTTGGATATGCAATATTAAATGTTAAACCTATGTCTAATTCATTATCAGAAAATAGTTGGCCAAGTGATAAATAATTATTAGGGTATGTTTTGCCACTTTTCCATAAAAAAGGTGTGACTTCGTCAAACCAATTCCACAATTCATTCAATGACGATTTATGTCTATCATTGTTAGTATTATACTTATTATAAAAGAGTTCTTTATCTTTAGACACTTCTATCAAAATTTGTTTCAAAAAACTTGTTCCTATAAAATCTGGTGGTTGAGGAAAAGTAAATCTGCCAGGATTCTTTTTTATAAAATTTTTTAATTGAGATGCGCTTTTTGGAACAATTTTTAATTGATCACCATCATAATAAAAAATAAGTTGAGATAATCCCCAAGGCATTTCCTTTCCTTCATTAAAAATACCAAAGTCATAGAAATAGGGTGATGATTTAGAGAAATCGATAAATTTCGAATTAGGTAATTGCAATATCCAATTCTTATTTAACAACAAATTATTTTTTTTCATAGTTAAAAAGTTTTCTCCATTTATCCAAATAATATCGACCGAACCATTTTTATTTTTTTTTGCAATTTTCTCGAATAAAACTTTTTTTACTGCATCCGATGTGTCTTTAATTTTTATATGTTTTAATTTAATTCCATATTTTTCATAAACTTTTACTTTAACCCAATTGATATAATTATTTATATTTTTTGAACCTCCCCATGCATGAAGTTTTACAGTTTTATTTTGGGAGCTTTTAACTATTTGATCCCAATTGTTTTTACTTTCAGTTTCACTAATTGAAGAACCTATTGAACTTAATATAAATAAAATAAATAAAAATATAGATTTCATATTCACCCGTTTAAAATTTTATTTTAAAACTTATATCAATATTGTAACAAATTATATCAAACAATGAACGCTTTATTTATATTAATAGATCAAATTATATCCATATATTTATATACTCTGATAGCGTATGTGATAATAACCCTCCTGGTTCAATTTGAAATAGTAAATAGGTACAATAGAATTATTGATTTAATATTAAGAGGATTAATTGCAATTCACGAACCTTTGTTAATTAAAATTAGAAAATATATTCCATTTATTGGTGGAATGGATTTTTCACCTGTAATAGTGATATTGCTTTTATCATTCATCAGAAATTTATTAATTGATTACAGATTAAGTTTGTAAGGATAAGACAATTGATAAATAATGATGCAAAAATTATAAATGGAATAAAACATTCTAAAAATCTTACAGATAAAATTAAAGAATTAGTTTTAAAATCTGAGAGTCTTAATAAACGTAAACCTTCCATTGTTGTTATTTTAATTGGAAAAAATTCAGCAAGTGAAATATATGTCAAAAATAAAATTAAAATTGCAGAAAATATTGGAATAATATCAAAGAAAATTTCATATCCCTCATCGATATCTGAAAAAGAATTATTAAATAAAATCAAGGATTTAAATAAACAAAATGATATTGATGGAATTCTTGTTCAACTCCCACTACCAATGCACATATCTGAAGATAATGTTATCTTATCAATTGATCCAAAAAAAGATGTGGATGGATTTCATCCAATAAATTTAGGCAACTTATTTCTAGGTAATAATAACGGAATGATCCCATGTACACCTCTTGGGTGTATTTATATGTTAAAAAAAGAATTAGGTTCACTTAATGGATTAAATGCTACAATAGTAGGGAGATCAAATATTGTTGGAAAACCTATGCAATCATTGCTACTTAAAGAAAATTGCACAACTGCAATTACACACTCTAAATCAAGAAACTTATCTGAATTTACATTAAAAGCTGATATTTTAATTGTAGCAATCGGAATTGCGGAATTTATTGATAATAACTATGTAAAAGATGAAGCAACAATAATAGATGTTGGTATCAATAGAAAAAAAATAAATGATAAAATTAAAATTTTAGGTGATGTAAATTTTAATGATGTTATTAATAAGGTGAACTTAATTACACCTGTACCTGGTGGGGTAGGTCCTATGACAATTGCATGCTTAATGTATAACACAGTTAAAGCAAGTTTTTTAAGAAATAATCACGAATTTAAAGAGATTATTTTTGATGAATGATTTACTTGCAAATTCAATATTAGTAATTTGTGTTCTAATAGTTTTTGGAATTTTAATGTGGGGAGTTATTACAATGGGTAGAGGTGGTGAGTATAATAAATCTAAAAGTAATTTAATCATGAGATATAGAATTATTTTCCAAGCAATTGCAATAATCGTTTTTGTATTTATTTTATATATGAAGAGATATTATAATGGTTAAACTCAATAAAATTTATACTAAGACTGGCGATGATGGAACAACTGGACTATCAGATGGAAGTCGTGTTAAAAAATATGATTTAAGACCCTCAGCATATGGTGATGTTGACGAGTTAAATTCTTTTATTGGCCTTTCAATAAATTGTATTAACAAAGATAAAAAATATAACTCTTTGGTTAAGATACTTAAAAAAATACAAAATGACCTCTTTGATTTAGGTGCTGACTTATCTACACCAATTGAAGAAAGACCAAAATATGAACCATTAAGAATTAAAAGTTCTCAAGTTTTAAATTTAGAAAATTTAATTGACAAATTTAATAGTAAATTAGAACCATTAAATTCATTTGTTTTACCTGGTGGATCTGAAATGTCGTGCTGGCTTCATATTGCAAGAACGGTAGCAAGAAGAGCTGAGAGATCAATGTCAAAACTTTCTGAAAAAAATAAGATTAATAAACAATCTTTAATCTATATTAATAGACTATCAGA
Source organism: uncultured SAR116 cluster alpha proteobacterium (assembly GCA_902618195.1). Lineage (GTDB taxonomy): Bacteria > Pseudomonadota > Alphaproteobacteria > Puniceispirillales > Marisalimonadaceae > TMED54. The sequence continues at coordinate 2,217 of CACMZO010000011.1, read as the reverse complement.
CTTTTTGTTTGTAGTTTCGAGAGTAACAAATGACAATGGAAAATCTGACATATTGTGGGTTCCTGGAGAAAATCAATGAGTAAAATAGGAGATGATTTATGAAGATACTAGTTCCAGTTAAAAGAGTTGTAGACTATAACGTTAAAGTTCGAGTTAAAAAAGATGAAACGGACGTCGAATTAGATAATGTAAAAATGTCTATGAACCCTTTTGATGAAATAGCTGTAGAGGAAGCTCTTCGATTAAAAGAAAAAGGTGTTGCTAGTGAAATAATTGCAGTATCCATAGGCTTACCAGAAGTACAAGAAACAATTAGGAACGCTTTAGCAATGGGAGCTGATTCTGGTATTTTTGTAAATTGTACATCTAAACTTGAACCATTATCTGTCGCTAAAATATTAACGTCTATATGTAATAAAATCAAACCTGATCTTGTGATTATGGGCAAACAAGCAATCGATGATGATATGAATGCCACTGGACAAATGCTTTCAGCAATGCTGAAGTGGGGTCAAGCAACCTTTGCAAGTAAATTAGAAATACAAGATAAAAAAATAAAAGTTGGAAGAGAAATTGATGGGGGCATAGAAAATATTGAAGTTAATTTGCCAGCAATTGTAACAACTGATTTGAGGTTGAATGAACCACGATATGCGAGTTTGCCAAACATCATGAAGGCAAAAAGAAAACCAATTGATGAAATAAAAGTTGAAGATTTAAATATCGACATTGAACCGAGGTTAGACATCTTAAAAGTTGAAGAACCAAAATCCAGAGAAGCTGGGATTATGGTAAAATCAGTTGATGAGATGATTGAAAAATTAAAAAATGAAGCTAAAGTAATATAAGATAAGAGGTGAACATGAAAACGTTAGTGGTAGTAGATCATAATAATAACAAATTAGAAAAATCGACATTAAATACTATAAAAGCTGCTATTGAACTTGAAAATGTAGATTTATTAGTTTTAAGCGATAGTTGTAAAGATATTTGTAATGAATTAATTCATATTAAAAATATTAATAATATTTTTATTAATGAAAACGATGCATTTAAAAACCAATTAGCTGAAGATACAGCAAATTTTATTGCTGAAAATTTTAAAGATTACACGAATATTTTATTTTCTAATACTTCTAATGGAAAAAATGTAGCACCAAGACTAGCAGGATTACTTGATACTATGATTATTCCAGATGTAATTGAAATTGTTGATAAGCAAACATTTAAAAGGCCAATTTATGCTGGGAACGCCATTGCAACTTGTAAGAGTAAAAATAAAATAAATATTATAACTATTAGATCCACAGCATTTGAAGAAGCTGAAACCAGCGATGAAAATGTTGGTGAAGTTAAAGAAATTGGAAGTTTAACAACTAATAATCTAACAAAATATTTAAATTCTGAACTAACTAAAAGTGAAAGGCCTGAATTAACTTCAGCTGATATAGTTGTATCAGGTGGAAGAGGGTTAGGATCTGCAGAAAACTTTCAGGTATTAGAGAAATTGGCTGATAAACTTGGTGCCGCCATGGGAGCAAGTAGAGCTGCAGTCGATGCTGGATACGTGCCAAATGACTGGCAGGTGGGTCAAACTGGAAAAATTGTTGCTCCAAACCTTTACATAGCCGTAGGTATCTCAGGTGCAATACAACACTTAGCAGGAATGAAAGATAGTAAAGTTATAATAGGAATTAACAAAGACGAAGAAGCCCCTATTTTTTCAATTTCTGACTATGGCCTAGCTGAAGATTTATTTAAAGCAGTCCCTGAGATGGAAAGTAAACTTAATTGAATAAGTTATTAATTTGTTCTAATGAATTTTGATCATAACTAAAGATACCCTCTTTTTTTGCTATTATCTTTTGTTCTTTGATTAATAGAGTTGTTGGTATACCTCTAAGTTTTAAACTTTTAAAAAAGGTCATGTTTTGATCAAAATAAGTAGTTAATTCATTTACTTTATTTATTTTTAAAAAATTTAATTGATCCTTAATTGGTTTTTTATCTATTGAAATAATTATAACTTTTAAATCTTTATTATCTATTTTCATTTTTTTTAAGTCTGGCAACTCTTTTTTACATGGGATACACCATGTAGCCCAGAAGTTAACAACGTATTTTGAGTTTAAATCTAAAATATTAAATAATTTTTTTTCAACGTTCTTTTCGTCATTTAAGATTATGTTGTTATTTAATTCTACATCTATTTTTTGA
>CACMZO010000010.1 GCA_902618195.1 uncultured SAR116 cluster alpha proteobacterium | reverse complement strand
CATTATTTTTTATACATATTATTATTTCTTCATTTAAGTGCTGTAAGCTATTATCAATTTTTTTTAAAAGAAAAAATAATAAATCAAATGATTGATGGAAAATCAAAGGATAAAAATTTTATAGAAAAAGATAATCCATCAAAAAAAAATGCTTATGGATTATTAGTTCTAATTTTAATTTTTATTGGGCCATCTATTTTTTATTATTTAACCAATATCCGGAGTTAAATTTACGCTTTCAACACCGTAAATAGCTGCACTTTCATCATTGTCAGATGTATCTCCAGATATTCCTATAGACCCAATTATTTCCTTATTACTATTTCTTATTAGAACACCTCCTGGAACTGGTACTAAATTTCCATCTGTCAAAGCATTTACTGCATTGATAAAATAAGCTTGTTGTTCAGCTCTATTAAATAAAGCTCTGGAACCCATTCCCATCTGAAATGCTCCATTTGCTTTACCATAAGCAATACTAAACCTTAACGGACTTGTTCCATCTTCTGCTGCACATGCTTTTATAGCACCTCTGTTGTCAAGAACTACAACCATTAATGGATTAAGTTTTAATTCACGACCTTTTTCAAACGATTTTTCAATTAATTTTTGTGCTGTGGTTTTATCTATGTTATTCATCTTAACTCCTAAAGTGATAATTGTCATATTATAAGGTTCAGTAAAAGATTATGTCATTAAATCAAAATTTACAAAATTATCTAATTATAAATAACTCTACACTAGATGAATACATCATTTCAACTTTTTACAAATTTTTAGTATTAGAAGATTATAAAGAATTAAAAATTAAATTTGAAAAATCTTTAATTAAAACAAATATAAAAGGTACAATATTATTAGCAAATGAGGGGATTAATGGAACTATTGCTGGCTCAGGAAGAGATCTAAAAAAATTCTTTTTATATTTAGATAAATTTAGTCAATTTAGGGACATTGCTCCAAAATTTTCTTGTAGTAATAAAAATCCTTTTTTAAGAATGAAAGTAAGACTAAAAAAAGAAATAGTAACAATTGGTATTCCTGAAGTAAGTCCATCCAATCTAGTGGGAAAATATTTAAATATAGAAGAATGGAATGAACTTTTAAATGAGAGTGATAGTATGATAATAGACACTAGAAATAAATATGAAGTATCCATTGGGACTTTCAAAAACAGTATTAATCCTAACATTAAATCTTTTAGAGAATTTCCAAAGTGGGTTAAAAAAAATTTAATTGATAAAAAAATTTCAAAAAAATCAAAAATCGGAATGTTCTGTACAGGTGGTATTCGTTGTGAAAAATCCACATCATACTTAAAACAACTTGGGTTTAAAAATGTTTATCATTTGGACGGAGGAATTTTAAACTATTTAGAAAATGTTAAATCCGATGAAAATGAATGGAAGGGTGAATGTTTTGTTTTTGATTATCGTGTTTCTTTAAATAAATCTCTGGAAAAAGGCGAATATGAAATGTGTTATGCTTGCAGAATGCCTTTGAGTAAGGAAAATAAAAAAAACAAACATTATCTAAAAGGACAAAGTTGTGAATATTGTTATGATCAAACAACAATTAAACAAAAAGAGAGATTTAATGAAAGAGAAAAGCAAATCAAGTTATCAAAAGTTAAGAATTTAAACCATTTAGGTCCTAAAAATTAGATAAATTCTATTTTATCAAACCACCAACTGATAATTCATTAAGATTAGAATTCTTAAAATTAATATTACATAAAATACGCCACAATACCCAGTCAAAACCATTTTCTTTTGGAGATTTTGCGCAACTTGGCATGCCAATAATATATATATCTTTATTAGAGTATTTAAATTTAGATAATAACAATAAATTTCCCGGTTCAACTGGGATACCAAATCTGATGATTTTTGCTCCACTTTTCGAAATAGCATTTGGGATTACATCTTTGATATGCGTTATAGCATGTGGACCAATAATTAAAATAATATCAACATTTCTATTTATACAAATTTGTATTTTATTACATAAAATATTTTCTTTATGAGGAATTATAATCTCTTCGATTTTTTTTATACCACATGATTCCAATCTTTTTTGCGTAACATTTCTAGACTTAACTATCAATTTTTCATTTATTTTATTATCAAATGTTTGGATTAAAGTAATATTTTTCTTTTGGAAAGGTGCTACTCTAAAAGTATCTTTTAGTCTTAAACTATTTTTTTGTAAGAGTTTCTTATCAATTCCGTAAGGTATTACTTTAGCTGTAATTAGTTCTTGGTTTTGTTCAACTCTAGAAAATGGTCTTATTGCACTAATGGCAATTTTTGAATTATTATTCAATTTAATTAATTTGTTTGCGTTATAAATAAATAATCCTGATTGAGTACTATAAATATTACTTCTTCCAGTATTTAGATTTTTATAATTTAAATTATTAAATCTATTTGCACATATACTTCTAGCAATAAGATCTGATGCTTTGTTTTCATCAAGATCATTTTCATTAAGTAAAAACCCACTTATTTGTTTAAAACCATTATCTACAAGAATATTTTTAATTTGTTGATTAATTTTAGTTCCTTTAGACAGCTTAACTTTTTTTCCATTTTTTATAACAAAAATATTTTCGGGTAATATGTAACCAACACATTTATTTATTTGAACAGTTTTAAATATCATTAAAGCAATATCTCAATATTTGGTCATAATATATATGATAAATTACTTGACGTAAATCTAAGTTAGTTATATCACAAATATATTAATGGGGCTGTAGCTCAGTTGGGAGAGCGGGTGCTTTGCAAGCATCAGGTCGTCGGTTCGATCCCGTCCAGCTCCACCATAAAATAAATTTAGTAGAGAGAGAAAAATGGCTGTTCCTAAAAGTAAAATAACTAAATCAAGACGTGGAATGAGAAGATCTCATGATGCTATTGATAATGATGCGTACGTTGAAAATAAGGATACTGGTGAGTTACATCGTCCTCATCACATTGATTTAAAAACAGGTATGTATAATGGGAAACAGATCTTAAAAATTAAAACAAAAAATTAATATTTTCTTAAGTTAAATAATATATTAAAATATTTCTTTTTTTATATTTGATATAAGTTGACGAGTATGAGTAATAAAAAAAAAGTTTCCAAAAATCCAACGTTTAACATAGGTGATATTGTCAAACATAGGATATATCCATTTAGAGGCGTTATTGTAGATGTTGATCCAGAATTTTCAAATACTGAAGAGTGGTATCAATCAATTCCTGTAGATTTAAGACCTTCTAAGAAACAGCCATTTTATCATTTAATGGCTGAAAATTCTGAAACATTTTATTCTGCGTATGTTTCTCAACAAAATATTATTATGGATAGTGATAATGGTCCAGTTGATCATCCTGATCTTAAACAAATGTTTAGTGGTATTCAAAAAGGTAAATATTTATTAAAGCCTCAGGTTAGGAATTAATATTTTATTAAATGTTCTTTAATTAATGTTATATAATACTATATATACACATATAATTAATTTAAAATCAGTAATTTTTTCAAATAAGGTAAATTAAAGTGGTAGCAACAACTGAAACGATTAATCAAGTAAAGACAACTACAGATAAATACAAATATGGGTTTTCCACTGAGATTGAAGTTGATAAGGCTCCAAAAGGACTAAATGAAGATATTATAAGATTTATTTCTCAAAAAAAAGACGAGCCAAAATGGATGTTAGATTGGAGATTAGAAGCTTTTAAAAAATGGAAAAGAATGGAAAAACCTAATTGGGCAAAAGTTTCTTTTCCAGATATAGATTTTCAAGATATTTATTATTATGCTGCTCCAAAATCCAAAAAGAAGTTAAACAGTCTAGATGAAGTTGACCCTGAACTTTTAAAAACATACGAAAAATTGGGTATACCTCTAAATGAACAAAAAATGTTAGCTGGTGTTGCAGTTGACGCTGTTTTTGATTCTGTTTCTGTAGCTACAACTTTTAGAGAAAAACTTTCAGAAGTTGGAGTGATTTTTTGTCCAATTTCCGAAGCAATAATAAATCATCCAGATTTGGTTAAGAAATATATTGGTTCAGTAGTACCAGTAACTGATAATTATTACACAGCGCTTAATTCCGCAGTTTTTACCGATGGTTCATTTGTATATATTCCAAAAGGAGTTAAATGCCCTATGGAATTATCTACTTATTTTAGGATTAATGAAAAAAATACTGGTCAATTTGAAAGAACATTAATAATTGCTGAGGATGAAGGTTATGTCTCTTATTTGGAAGGATGTACAGCTCCACAAAGAGATGAAAATCAATTGCATGCTGCTGTAGTAGAACTAGTTGCTATGAACAAATCACAGATAAAGTACTCAACTGTACAAAACTGGTATCCAGGAGATGAAAAAGGTAAAGGTGGAATATATAATTTTGTAACTAAAAGAGGTAAATGTTTAGGTGAAAATTCTAAGATATCTTGGACACAAGTTGAGACAGGCTCTTCAATTACGTGGAAGTACCCATCTTGTATTCTTATGGGGGATAACTCAATTGGTGAATTTTATTCAGTAGCAATAACTAATAATGCTCAACAAGCGGATACTGGTACTAAAATGATACATATTGGTAAAAACACAAAATCTACAATTATTTCAAAAGGTATTTCAGCAGGAAAGTCACAAAATACATACAGAGGACAAGTTCAAATACAAAAAAGTGCTTACAATGCACGCAATTTTACTCAGTGTGACTCTTTACTCATTGGTGACACTTGTTCAGCACATACAGTACCTTATATTAATCAACATGTATCAAATGCTAAGGTTGAGCATGAGGCAACTACTTCAAAAATATCAGAAGAACAACTGTTTTATTGTATGCAAAGGGGTCTAGATGCTGAACAAGCAACTTCTATGATTGTTAATGGATTTTGTAAAGAAGTAATGAAAGAACTTCCTATGGAATTTGCTGTTGAGGCTCAAAAATTAATAGGTATTAGTCTAGAAGGTTCTGTAGGGTAAAGCCTTATGCCTATCCTTGAGATTAAAAATGCTGAATTAAGCATTGATAATAAAAAGATATTAAAAGGATTATCATTAAGCGTTAATGAAGGAGAAACTCATGCGATTATGGGTCCAAACGGATCTGGAAAAAGTACGCTTTCATATATGTTAGCCGGAAGAGATGGTTATGAATTAGATAATGGAAGTATTACATTTGATAATATTGATCTTACTCTACTTTCACCAGATGAAAGATCAAACTTAGGGCTGTTTTTAGCTTTCCAATACCCAGTAGAACTACCTGGTGTATCTAGCACAAATTTTTTAAGAGAAATTTTTAACTCTAGAAAAAAATATTTAGGTGAAAATGAATTATCACATCTTGATTTTATAAAGTATTTAAGAAAAGTTGCTGAAAATCTTAGCATTAAAGATGAAATGTTAAAAAGATATGTAAATTTTGGCTTTTCTGGTGGAGAGAAAAAAAGATTTGAAATACTTCAGATGGCTCTTTTAAATCCAAAAATATCTGTTCTAGATGAGACTGATTCAGGTTTAGACGTAGACGCACTAAAAATAGTTTCTGAAGGTGTTAATAACTTAAAAGATAAAAAAAATGCTGTAGTTGTAATCACTCATTATCAAAGATTATTGGATTATATAAAACCAGACATTGTCCATATAATGTCAGACGGTAAAATTATTAAATCTGGAGATGCAGACCTAGCTTTGTACGTAGAAAAAAATGGTTATTCTGAGATTTTGAATGAAAAAAGCTAGAAATGACCAATTCTTTTCAAATTTAGAAAAATTTGTTAATAAAGTTTATCCAAATCAACCTCAAAGACAACCTTATTTGAGTTTAAAGTCTTGGCCTTCTCCAAGAGATGAAGCTTGGAAATTTAGCCGATTAGGTAAGTTAGCTAGAAAAAATATTTTACCACTAAATTTGGAAAATCAACAAGATTTTAGTATTAATAAATTAATAAAAGATTCTATATCTTTAGTTTTTGTTAACGGAAAATTTGAAAAAAAATTATCAGATAAATTACTTTCAGAAATTGTAATTGAAGAAGTTCAAATAGAAGATTTTAAAGATATAATCAAAAAGTTTGATAACTTATCTGTAAAAAATCATCCAACATTAAATTCTACCCTTTCATGTTCTCAGAAGTTTTTTAAAATTAAATTTAAAAATGATATAAAATTTTATAAACCAATTGAAATTTTTAATTTAGGAGGAAGTGAAAACACGTCAATACATCCTTTTATTTTTATTGATTTAGAAAAAAATGCAGATGCTCAAGTTTTTCAACATTACTCAACCTATGCCGGATTATTAGCTCCTTTTGAAATTATAAATTTATCAGAAAACTCAAATTTAGAAATTATTAAAATATATGACGATAAAATAAATTCACATAATTTATCATTGACACTTTCTGTAATAAAGGAAGAAGCTAATTTAAGAAGTTTTGCGCTTATCAAAGGTGGTGAATTCACTAGATCGGAAATGCATACTTTGTTAGAAGGGGAATACTCAAATGCAGATATTAATGGCATTTATTTATCATCGGGAAATCAGCATCATGATTTAACTTCATGTGTTTATCATAATGTACCTAATTGCAAATCTTCTCAAATTGTTAAAGGTGTACTAGGAGAAGAATCAACTGCAGTCTTTCAAGGGAAAGTCAGAGTTGAAAAACTTGCACAGAAAACTGAAGCTAAACAAATGAGTAGGGCTATTATGTTATCTGATAAAGCTGTATCTAATTCTAAGCCTGAACTTGAAATTTATGCAGATGATGTGATATGTGGGCATGGAGCAACAGTTGGCGAATTAGATGAAGATCAAATTTTTTATCTTTCAAGTAGAGGTATATCAAAACAAAAATCAAAAGTTATTCTTATAGATGCATTTTTAAATGAGATGATTTCTTTATCAATTAGTGATAAATTTCATGACATAATTTATAATGAAACTAAAACTAAAATTAATAAATTATTAGCTAATGAATATGAATGATATAAATAAGAATTTTGATACAAAAAAAATTATTAATGAATTTCCAGCATTAAAACAAAAAGTTTGGGATAAATCATTAGTATATTTAGATTCAGCAGCATCAATGCAAAAGCCAAAAGATGTTATTGATGTAATTAATAATAACTACTCTAAGGAATATTCGAATGTACACAGAGGATTACATTTTTTATCAGAAAAAGCCACAGAGAGTTATGAAGAAGCTAGACGAAAAGTTGCAAAATTTATAAACGCAGATGAAAAAGAAATTATCTTTACGTCAGGTGCAACTGCATCAATAAACCTAGTTGCTTATAGTTGGGGGATGGAAAATCTAAGTCCTAATGATGAAATAATTTTAACAATTGCAGAGCATCATGCTAATTTTGTACCTTGGCAATATATTGCTGGAATAAAAAAAGCTAACATAAAGGTTGCTTATTTTGATCCTGATAAAGATTTTGATATAAATATAATTAAATCACTTATATCAGATAAAACTAAAGTCATAACTTTTCCTCACGTTTCAAATGTTTTAGGGACAATATTTCCAATTAAAGAAATTTGTGATTTAGCCAAATCTGTTAATGCTATTTCTTTAGTAGATGGATGCCAAGGAATAAATCACTTCACTGTTGATGTTAAAAATATTGGCTGTGATTTTTATTGTTTTTCTGGACATAAATTATATGGGCCAACTGGAATTGGTATTCTCTATGGAAATTATAAATTATTAGAAAACATGCCTCCTTTTTTATGTGGAGGTGATATGATTGACGTAGTAAGCATTGACAAAACAACTTTTGCAGACCCACCTCTAAAATTTGAAGCTGGGACCCCTCCCATTGTTCAAGCAATTGCATTAGGAAAAGCTATTGATTGGATTAATAAATATGGAATTGAAAATATTGGTAATCATGAACAAAAATTGATATCTTATGCATATGAAAAACTCGAAAAAATAGATGGTGTAAATATTTTTGGGAAAAATAAGAATAAAGCAGGAGTAATATCATTTACAATGGACTGTGCACATTCTCATGATATTGCTACAATAATTGATAGAGAAGGTGTGGCCGTTAGAGCTGGTCATCATTGTGCACAACCACTTTTAGATCATTTTAATTTAAGTTCTACAACTAGAGCATCAGTTGGAGCTTATTCTACATATGAAGATTTTGATAGATTAGTATTATCTTTGGAAAAAGTTAAGAAGATTTTTAAATGATGAATAAAGATACAAAAACGCTTTATGATTTTATACCAAACTACCCAAAAGGTTCAACAAAACCATTTATTGTAAAGTCAGGGAGTAAAAATACTTTTGATAAAATTTCAATATGTGAAAATGATATAGTTTCGAATTTAATAAATGTTTATGATCCAGAGATACCAGTCAATATTTATGATTTAGGTCTTATATATGACATAAATATATCAAAAGGTAATAATGTGTTTATAAAAATGTCTTTAACATCACCTGGGTGCCCTGTTGCAGGTGAATTACCAAAACAGGTTGCAGATGAGTTGACTAAAATTAAAAATATAGGTCTAATTGAAGTAGAGCTTGTGTGGGATCCACCATGGACAAAAGAAAGAATGAGCGAGGACGCTAAATTAGCGTTAGATATATAAATGGAAAATAACAAACAAATTTTGACTATTACGGACGCTGCATTAAATAGGGTCAAATTCCTCATGAAAAAAACAGGTAATGATATCGTTGGATTAAGAGTTGGTATTAAAACAGCTGGTTGTTCAGGTTTAAAATATAATATTGAGTACGCTAAAGAAGTAAAACCATTTGAAGAAAAAGTAATTGTTGATAACGTACTTATTTTAGTAGATCCTGCAGCAACAATGTTTTTAATTGGATCAAAAATGGATTATAAAGAAAGTAAATTTAGTTCAGGCTTCGAATTCGAAAATCCAAATGAAATTTCGAGATGCGGATGTGGTGAAAGTTTCACAGTATCAAACTCTTAATTTTCAATGAAAAAAAATGTTAATGAAACAATAAATCCAAGTGCATTGGATTTCCTTTCAATTCTGAAACAACTTTATAACTTTGTAATACCAAAAGGTAATATTGAAATTCCAGTTCGAATCTTTATAGCTGTTTTTTTTCTTTTTTTGGGAACATTAACTAATATATTGATTCCATTTTTATATGGATATTCTGTTGATTTAGTAAATAAAAAAGAACTTTCAAACTTTTATTTAATAATTGTATTAATTGGTTGTTATGGTTTTGCTCGCTTTGCCAAGGTATTTTTTGATGAAGCTAAACAATTTGTTTTCATAAAAGTTGCTCAAAAATCTGTAAGAGCTGCAGCATTATTTGCCTTTCAACATCTGCATAACTTATCTTTAAATTTTCACCTCAATAGAAAAACAGGAGGATTGTCTAGAGCTCTCGATAGAGGTGCTAAAGGAATAGAGCTTTTATTAAGATTCAGTATTTTTGAAGTCATCCCTGTTGTTTTAGAGGTGATAATGGTAGGCGTGGTACTTTGGACAACGTTTGGCTTTTTTTATTGTGCTGCTACATTGTTAACTGTTTTTCTTTACGGTATTTTCACCTTTAAACTGACAGAATGGAGAATCTTAATCAGAAAAAAAATGAATGAATCTGATGAAAATGCAGGAACCAAAATGGTTGATAGTTTACTTAATTATGAAACAGTGAAATATTTTAATTCTGAAATTAAAGAAATAAATTCTTATAACAATGCTCTCAAAGATTATGAAGACAAAGCTGTAAAAACAAGATTGTCACTTACAGCGGTAAATCTAGGACAAGGTTTAATCATTTCTTTAGGTTTATTTTCCATTATGTCTATGGCTGCATATGATATTTACCATGAAAAAATGAGTCTTGGTGATTTTGTTGTCGTAAACACATTCTTGCTTCAATTATATGTTCCATTAGAATTTTTAGGATATGTTTATAGGGAGATAAGACAATCAATTTTTGATATGAAAAAAATGTTTGAATTAATGAATGAAAAGTTAGATATATTTGATAAAGATAATGCCAAAAATTTTAGATTTCATAATGGCGAAATAAACATTTCAAACTTAGGTTTCAACTATAATTCCAGAAATATCATTAAAAATTTAAATCTTGAAATAGAAGGAGGTAAAAGTACAGCAATTGTCGGACCAACAGGTTGTGGAAAATCTACTTTAACTAAGTTACTTTTTAGATTTTATGATCCTAATAAAGGTGAAATTTCAATAGATAAACAAAAATTAAAAGATTGTAAAATGGATTCTATAAGATCAATTATTGGTGTTGTTCCTCAAGATACAATCATGTTCAATAATACAATAGGTTATAATCTTTCTTATGGAAACCCAAACGCCTCTATAAAAGAAATCAGAAAAGTAGTTGAACTTTGTAATTTAGATGATTTTATTGAAACTTTAGATTTAAAGTATGAAACTATTGTTGGTGAAAGAGGTTTAAAATTATCAGGTGGAGAAAAGCAAAGGATAGCAATCGCTAGAATGATGTTAAAAAAACCAAAAATTTTAATTTTAGATGAGGCAACGTCAGCTCTTGATTCTAAAACAGAGAAATTAGTCTTGGACTCAATAGATAAATATTTTAAAAATAATACGAAAATAATAATTGCTCATAGATTAACGACCATTCGTAACTCTGATAAGATTGTAGTTATGTCTAAAGGAAAAATAATTGAACAAGGAAAACATAATAATTTGATAGAAAATAAAGGATTATATTATGAAATGTGGAACAAGCAAAAAGAGATAAAAAAACAAGTTTTTTAATCTATTAAAAATTGTTCTTTTAAATGTCTGTTTTCCATATTATCTTCAGGATCGTGTAACAGTTTTATATTAATATCTTTTCTCAATTTAATTATTACTTTTTTAATGTTTTTGACTTCTTCTGAATCTGCACTGGCATTAACTGGTCTATATTCTGGATTTTTTATTGTGAATGTAACAATTGAATTATTATTTAGTAAAGCTCCTTGCCAATTTCTTGGCCTGAATGGACTTATTGGTGTTAGTGCAAGTATATCGGATTTAAGTGGTATAATTGGTCCTTTTGCAGAGTAATTATAAGCCGTTGAACCTACTGGAGTAGAAATTAAAATTCCATCACAATATAAATCTCTTAGTCTTTCCACTCCATCAACTGAAATAGAAATAATTGAGCTTTGATTTGTATTTCTGAATAATGAAATTTCATTTATTCCAAGAAATGTTTGTTTTTTTCCCTTATGATCAAAACACTCCATCTCGAGAGGATGGACAGTTAATTGACTAGCTTTATTTATTCTCTTAATCAAATTTGTTTTTTTAATTTTATTCATCAAGAAACCAATATGACCTTTATTTAAACCAAAAACAGAAGAGTTGTTTTTAATTGCAAGTCTTAAAGCTTTTAACATTTCTCCATCACCACCTATTGCCACAATTACATCTGCTTCTCTTAAATTAGCTTGATTATAAAGTTCACAATATTTAGATTTAAGAGAGAGAGCTTCTTTACTATTCGATGATGTAAAGTGTATTTTCATTGTCATATCAATAAATTAATTATATACATAGTTAATCAAAAAAAGGCCAATTAGTGCAAATAAAAGAAACATTTTTAAATTTAACAAAAACTTATAAAAATGCAATTGATAGACTCGAAAAACTTTTTGATGCAGAATTTGAAAAAACTGTAAAGTTAATTACTTCTTCAGATGGTCATATTGTTGTTTGCGGAATGGGAAAATCTGGGCTAGTTGGAAGAAAAATTTCTGCTACTTTGGCATCAACTGGAACGCCAAGTTATTTCTTGCATCCTGGTGAGGCTATCCACGGCGATTTAGGTATAGTTCAATCAAAAAGCATCATTATTCTAATATCATATTCAGGTGAAACTGATGAGATTTTAGCACTTTTACCTGCATTAAAGAGATTGAAAGTAAAAATAATTGCAATGACAGGTGAATTAAATTCTAATCTAGCAAAAAATTCAGACATCGTTTTAAATATATCTGTAGATAAAGAAGCTTGTCCATTAAATTTGGCTCCAACTACATCAACTTTAACAACTTTAATAATTGGTGATGCTTTAGCTGTTTCTTTAATGAATTTAAAAAACTTTAAACAAGAGGACTTTGCATTAACTCATCCTGGTGGATCTTTGGGTAGAAGATTGTTGTTGAGTGTTAAGGACGAAATGATTACTCAAAATTTACCTTTTGTGAACAAAAATGGAACTACGAAAGAAGTTGTTCTAAAAATGACAGAAAGTAGATTAGGATTAGCATTAATTGGAAATGAAGAAAAACTTGAAGGCATTATAACAGATGGTGATCTTAGAAGATCTTTATTAATGTCAGATGATTTTACTAAAATAGAAATAAAAGATATTTTAAATAAATCACCTATGACGGCATATGAGAATGATAACTTACAAGTTGCTCACGAGAGAATGAAAGAGGCCAGATTACAATCATTAGTTGTAAAAAATAATGATGAAAAGATAGTTGGTGTAATTCAAATATTTAAATAGACAATGAATATAGATCAATTTGATTTTAATCTTCCAGAAGATTTAATTGCTCAACAACCAGTAAATCCAAGACATGATTCAAAATTATTATCTTGTATTAACTCAGAATTAGATGATTTTCATTTTTATGATTTACCAAATCTTCTGAGTCCTGGTGATGTAATAGTTGTTAATGATACAAAAGTTTTAAAAGCTAAATTAATTGGTTTAGTTAATGAAAAAAAACTTAGTTTTAATCTTCATATGAAAAATAGTGAAGATCAATGGTATGCCTTTTGTAAACCAGCAAAGAAGTGTAGAAAAAATGACGAGGTATATTTTTCTAAATCTTTTAAAGCAATAATTTTAGAAAAAAAAGATCATGGAGAAGTTCTATTAAAGTTTAATTTTTCTGGTAATGAGTTGCTAGACAAAATTTCTAAATACGGAGTCACCCCATTGCCGCCATATATAAAAAATAAAAATTTAGAAAATGAAAAACATTATCAAACATTTTTTGCAAAAAAGATAGGTGCTGTTGCTGCCCCTACAGCTGGACTGCATTTTACTAAAGAAATAATTGATACTTTAATTAAGAAAAAAGTTTTGATTACTTCTATAACTTTGCATGTTGGTGCAGGTACTTTTCTTCCAGTTAAAACTCAAAATATAAATGATCATAAAATGCATTTTGAGTCTTATGAAATTTCAAAAAATACAGTAAATATTTTAAAAAATGCAAAATTAAACGGAAAAAAAATAATTGCTGTTGGGACAACTGTAATGAGAACATTGGAAGCAACTTTTTTAAAGTTTAATGATATAAAAAGTTGTTCTGATAAGACGGATATCTATATTAAACCAGGATTTAAATTTAATGTTGTAGATTACTTACTAACAAATTTTCATTTACCAAAATCTACTTTATTAATTTTAATCTCAGCCTTTTCCGGAGAAGAGGAGGTGAAAAAAATTTATGATCATGCAATCAATAAATTATATAGATTTTATTCTTATGGAGATTGTTGCTTGCTGAAGAGAAAAGGTTATGTCAATAAAATTTGATTTTTCATTAGTTGCTGAAGATAGTAAAGCAAGAGCAGGATTACTTAGGACAGCACATGGTGATATCGAAACACCAATTTTTATGCCAGTAGGTACTTTAGGTACAGTAAAAGCTATGCATTTAAAGGATGTTTTAGAATTAGGTTCGCAAATCATTTTGGGTAATACTTATCATCTTTATTTAAGACCTGGCCAAGAAGTTATAAAAAAGTTTGGTGGTTTAAGATCATTTATTAATTGGGAGAAACCAATATTGACTGATTCAGGAGGATTTCAAATTATGAGTCTCTCTAAATTAACAAAGGTAACTGATAAAGGAGTTTATTTTCAATCTCATTTAGATGGGAAAAAAATATTTTTAACCCCTGAAATTAGCACTCAATTCCAACATATTTTAGGTTCAACAATTACAATGCAATTAGATGAATGTATTAAATATCCTGCATTGAGAACAGATGCTGAAAATTCGACTAATTTATCTATTGAATGGGCAAAAAGATCAAGAGAGGCCTTTATAAATAGACCTGGTTACGGGCAATTTGGAATTGTTCAAGGATCAGATTTTGAGGACTTAAGAGAAACTTCATGTAATGAATTAACAAAAATTGATTTTGAAGGTTACGCAATTGGAGGTCTCGCAGTTGGAGAACCTCAAGATGTAATGTTTGACACAATAATTAAAACAGAAAAAAAATTACCAAAACATAAACCTAGATATTTAATGGGAGTAGGTAAGCCGGATGATATTATAGGTGCTATAAAAAGAGGTGTTGATATGTTTGATTGTGTTCTTCCAACACGATCAGGTAGAAATGGACAAGCTTTTACTTCTTTAGGTCCAATTAATATAAAAAATGCAAAATATAAATTTGATAAAAACCCATTAGATCAAGATTGTTTTTGTTATACATGTAAAAATTTTTCAAATGCATATATCCATCATTTAACTAAATCAAAAGAAATTTTAGGTGCATCATTATTAACTTGGCATAATTTATCATTTTATATGAACCTTGTTAAAAGAGCTAGGGAGAGCATTATAAGTAATAGTTTCAAAGAATTTGAAAAAAATTTTTTAAAAAAATACAATTTCAAAAGTAATGAATAATAAAAAACAAAACAATGAAGAAATTAAGACAAAAATTAATTTGTTATCAAAATCTTTTGGTTTTGATGTCTGCAAAATAACTAAACCTGAAATACCAAATCAAATCCAAAAACAATTTCAAAAATTTTTAAAAAACAAACTTTATGGTGAAATGGATTGGTTAAAAAAAACAGAATATAGAAGAAAGTCACCAATTAATTTATGGCCTGAAGCAAAATCAGCAATAATATTAGGTTTAAATTACGGGCCTAGAGATAATCCGCTTTTAAAAAATAAAAAGAATGACTTAGGGAATATTTCCGTTTACGCAAATGGAGAGGATTATCATAAAGTATTTAAAGGAAAATTAAAAAGGTTCTCTAGTAAATTATTTCCAATTTTGAATAAAGACAAACTTTTAGATTTAAAGGTATTTGTTGACACAGCGCCATTACTAGAAAAACCTCTAGCTCAATTAGCAGGTTTAGGTTGGCAGGGAAAACACACAAACTTAGTATCAAAAGAATTCGGTTCGTGGTTATTTTTAGGAGTTATACTTTTAAATAAATACATACCAATTGATTTGCCTGAAAATGATCATTGTGGTTCATGTGAGGCTTGCTTAGATATTTGTCCTACAGAAGCCTTTATAGCCCCTTATGAAATTGATCCTAGAAAATGTATTTCTTATCTTACAATTGAATATTCTGGAAAAATACCAGAGATGTTTATGGAAAAAATGGGTAATAGGATTTATGGGTGTGATGATTGTTTAGCAATATGTCCTTGGAATAAATTTGCTAAATTGTCATCTGAAATTAAGTTTTATGAAATTGATAAAGAATTTAGTTTAGATAAACTTTTAACTTTAGATGAATTTAGTTTTAAAAAAAAGTTTGCGAAATCACCAATTAAAAGAATTGGAAGAGAACGATTTATTAGGAATTGTTGTATAGCAGCAGGCAATAGTAAAAATAAGATTTATAAAAAACAACTCAAATATTTGTTGGATAATGAAAAATCAGAAATAATTTTATATGCAGCTAATTGGGCAAATAATAGGTTAGTTTAAGACAAAGCATCATTTCCTGTTTCACCAGTTCTTATTCTAGTTGCACTTTTAATATCAAATACAAAGATTTTACCATCACCTATTTGACCAGTATTTGCACTTTTGTTTAAGGTATCCAAAACTTTTTCTTCTAATTCATCTGGAACAGCTAATTCAATCTTAAGTTTTGGTACAAAAGAAACGCTATACTCAGTTCCTCTGTAAATTTCAGTTTGGCCTCTTTGTCTGCCAAAGCCTCTTACTTCTGAAGCGGTTAACCCTTCAACTCCAATCTGAGTTAAAGCTTTTCTAACATCATCAAGTTTAAAAGGTTTAATAATGGCAATAAAAAATTTCATAATTTGATTGTATTTTAAAAATATATAATAACAATAGTTTTTTAGATGTTTTGGAGATTGAAATGACATATGACATAAAACAAACAATAGCACCAAAGGGATATTTAAGAGTTGGAATTAACATGAGTAATTTTTTACTTGTTGTGGGTAAAAATGAAGATGGTGATCCAATTGGTATTTCACCTGATATTGCAAAATTAATTGCAAAAAAAATTGATGTTAAATGTAAATTTATTTTATTTGAAAGACCAGGACAGTTAGCTGATGTTGTAAATGATGATGTTTGGGATATAGGTAATATCGCTTTTGAGCCCGAAAGAGGTAATACAATAGATTTTTGTAATCCATATGTTTTAATAGATGCAAATTTCTTAGTTAAAAATGAATCTGGTCTTCTTACAAATCAGGATATTGACAAACAAGAAAATACCATTGTTGTTGCAGATAGAAGCGCTTACGATTTATGGCTAAAATCAAATTTTAAATTTTCTAAAATTGTTAGAGTCAAGTCGATTGAAGATTCTCACACTTATTATAGGACTGGTAAAGCAAATGTGTTAGCTGGTTTAAGACCAAAGTTAATTGATGAAACACATTTGAAAAATAATGATAGGATTATTGATGAACCATTTACATATATAAATCAATCCGTAGGGTTTAAGAAGAATTATCCTGAAGTTATTGAATTTATTAATTCTATAATATTTGAAGCTATAGAGAATGGATATATTAAAAATTCTTTACAAAAGCATAATGTAGATAATAAATTAAGTATTCCAAAATCAAATTAATTTTGATGACCATAAAACCTTTTTTTTATCTTTTAATAACAATTTTAGTTTGGGGATCATCTTTCCCAGCAATGTCATACCTTTTAAAAGATTTAAACCCCATGGAGCTAGCTTTAGGTAGATTTTTATTACCCGGTATTCTGGGATTATTATACTTTTTAAAAACTAATTTAAATATTTCAACGAGAGATTATCTTCGTTTTTTTTTATCAGGCTTTTTTGGAATATTTTTATATAATTTTTTTTTAAATACTGGACAAACTTCGGTTAGCGCAGGTGCAAGTAGTTTTATAGTAAATTGTAATCCACTGTTTGCATTTTTAATTGGTTTCTATGTATTAAAACAAAAGATAAAAGCTTACTACTGGGTTGGTATAATTATATGTATTTTAGGTGTGTTTATAATTTCATTAGAAAAACAATTAGACACTATTTTGAATAAGGGTGCATTTTTAATATTTTTTGCTGCTTTTTTGACTGCGAGTTATTTTCATATTGTAAAACCATTAATAGACAAATATGGTGTTGCTATTTCATTATCTTTAACTCTAGTTTTTGGAACAATTCCAATGTTATTCTGGTTTAATTCAACTTTAAATTCAGTCAGTGTTTTAGATGAAAAGAGTATATTTGCTCTTGTTTGGCTAACTTTATTTCCAACTCTTCTAGGCTACTATACTTGGACATTTTCAGTTGGATATTTTGGTGCAAATAAAGCATCGTTTTTTTTATTTTTAATTCCTATTTTTTCAATAATAATTGACTATTTATTTCTGGAAAATCTACCGAGTTTGACAACTTTATTGGGAGGATTTTTAATTATATCAAGCGTATCGGTAATACTTTATTTAAATTTTAAATAAAATTTATATCTATGGAGCGGGTAGCGAGAATCGAACTCGCGTCATCAGCTTGGAAGGCTGAGGTCTTACCACTACACAATACCCGCATGTATTGGTAATATACAATCTTTTTAAAAAATGTAAATATTGGTTTAATCAAATTAAAATTAATTCCATCCTTTAATATTATTTTGAATTAATTTAGATAATAATGAAATACCTTTTTCCCCATCATTTAAGCAATTTATATAATTTAAGTTTTTTCCACCATGCTCTTGAAAAGTTTCCAAAGCTTCATTTTTGATTTCATCAAGTGTTTCTAAACAGTCTGTAACGAAACCAGGAGAAATTATACTGATTTTTTTTGTTCCATTTTTGGCAAGTTCTATTAAGGTTTCATCTGTATAAGGTTTTAACCACTCTTCAGGACCAAATCTTGATTGAAACGAAACGGTAAATTTATTATCTGGCCATTTAAGTTTTTCTTTTATTAATCTTCCAGTTTTTTGGCAATGACAATGATAAGGGTCACCTAATAATAAATATCTACGAGGAACACCGTGAAAAGAAACAATAAGATGTTCAGGTTTTCCAGTTTTTTTGAATGATTCCTGAATTGAATTTGCAATATTTGTAATATATTTATCATTATCAAACCAAGGAGCTATAGTTCTAATGGACGGTTGCCATCTTTTTTTTAATAACCATCTAAACACCTCATCTTGCACTGATGCTGTGGTACTTGCGGAGTACTGAGGATAAAGTGGCAAAATTAATAATTTAGAACAACCTTTTTGAAATAAAAGTTCAAGTTTTTCATTAATTGATGGTTTCCCATATCTCATTGAATAATCAAATATTAATGTATCATTTGATTTAAACTTATCTTGTATTTTTTTTAACTGGCTTTCTGTGATGTATCTAAGTGGTGATCCTTTTTTTTTATCCCAAATTCGTTTATAAGCTTTGCCAGATTTTTGAGGTCTGAAGGCTAAGATAGGTCCATTTAAGATTAACCACCAAAGAGGTTTAAACACATCTATTACACGTCTATCGCTAAGAAATTGTTTAAGGTATTTTCTCATTGACCAATAATCAGTGTTTTCAGGTGTACCTAAGTTTATTAAAAGGATACCAATTTTATCAAATTTCGTTTTTATATGATTTGAGGGTTTCTGTATCATTTTATTTACGCTGCATTAATTCTGGTTTTTGTAAAATTAAATTTTCTAAATGTTTCTTTTAAACTATCAACTAAATCTAACATCATCTTTTTATTATGAAATGGTCCTGGTGTAACTCTTAACCTCTCTTCTCCTTTTTTTACAGTTGGGTAGTTAATTGGTTGAATATAATGACCGTAGTTATCAAGTAAATGTTTACTTATTTTATTACATAATTCAGCATCTCTAATCATCACTGGGATAATATGGGTTGTATTTTTAAGTATCTCTATGTCATGTTTTAAAAGTTCATTTTTTAAAAATTTAACGTTTTCTTGCTGTTTGATTCTTAATTCACTATTAGATTTAAGATATTCAATGGATGCTCTTGCACCCTCAGCTACTAATGGAGGCAACGAAGTGGTGAAGATAAAGCCACTCGCTGTAGATCTAATAGCATCACAAATAAGATCATCAGATGCTATATAGCCTCCTATTGTTCCAAAAGCTTTAGCTAGTGTTCCTTGAATAATATCAATATCATTTTGCAAATTAAATTTCTCTGAAATTCCTGCACCTGTTTTGCCATACATGCCAACTGCATGAACTTCATCAACATAAGTAAACGCATTATATTTTTTGGATAAATTAACTATCCCAGCCAAGTCTCCTAAACTTCCATCCATTGAATAAATAGATTCAAATATAATAATTTTAGGGCGATTAATATTTACTAAAGATAATTTATTTTCTAAATCAATCATATCATTATGATTAAAAATATATTTTTCACATTTATTTTTTTTTATTCCGGAAATAATGGATGCATGGTTTTTTTCATCAGAAAATATAATCGAATCCTTAAAAATACTTGTTAATGCACCAATTGCACTTTCATTTGCTACATATCCAGATGTAAAAACCAACGCTTTTTGTTTGCAATGTAAATTAGCTAAATCAGCCTCTAATTTAACTAGAGGAGAATGGGTTCCAGATATATTTCTTGTTCCACCTGAACCAATTCCATAATTATCTAGACATTCTTTTGCTCTTTTTATGGATGACGCATTTCTACTCATTCCGAGATAATCATTGGAACACCAAATGAGTATATCTTTAAATTTATTTTTATAAGCTTTTTTTGCTAGCGGAAAAGAATCATCTCTCTTAATCTCATTAAAAATTCTATATCTTTTTTCTTTTTTTATTTTTGTCAATTCATTGGCAAGTAAATTTTTATATAGTTGTTTATTCATAGAAGTTATTTTGTTGATTATTTATTTGGCATCTCTGAGTGTAATTATTTTTTTTTTAAAAAATATGTTGAACTTTTAAAGGTTTCATTATAAGCCTACATACAATTTATATAAGGTGTTTTTAAATGAATTCTATAGATAAAAATAAAATAAACAATGAATCTTCAAATAAATCTGGCATTCAAGGATCTAGACTTGTACTTCCTGAAAATTATGTGCCTACAGACATTGAAGAATATATGAATGAAAATCATTTAGAGTTTTTTAGACAAAAACTTTTGATATGGAAAAAAGAGTTATTAAATGAGGCTTCAGATACTAAAGATGATCTATCTGAAGATGGATTGCAGAGACCTGATATTGCTGATAGAGCTCAAGTTGAAAGTAATGCTGCTATTCAATTACGTACTAGAGATAGAGAAAGAAAATTAATTAGTAAAATTGACTCTGCTTTGAGAAGAATTGATTTAGGTACTTACGGTTACTGTGAAGAAACAGATGAGCCTATTGGTATTAAAAGATTAATAGCAAGGCCAATAGCATCCTTATGTTTGGATGCTCAAGAAAGGCATGAAAAAATGGAAAAAATTCATAAAGACGATTAAAAAGAACAAAATGTGAACATTTGTTGACTTAAGAACAAAACATGAATATTATATTCTTATAAATTTTTTAGGAGTATAAAAATGAATGCTGAGGTACTTGAATTTTCCATGGATAATGAGAATAAAAATTTAGCACTAGAAGGTGCAATTTCACAAATTGAAAAGAACTTTGGTAAAGGTTCTGTAATGAAATTAGGAGAAAATGATCAAAATATTGATATTCAATCAATTTCTACAGGATCACTAGGGTTAGATATTGCCCTTGGAATAGGTGGTTTTCCGAAAGGTAGAATAATTGAGATTTATGGTCCAGAAAGTTCTGGTAAGACGACTTTAGCTCTTCATGCTATTGCTGAAGCACAAAAGCAAGGGGGTTCCTGTGCTTTTGTAGATGCAGAACATGCCTTAGATCCCGTTTATGCTAAAAAATTGGGTGTAAATATTGATGAATTACTTATCTCACAACCTGATGCTGGTGAACAAGCATTAGAGATTGCTGATACATTAGTTAGATCAGGCGCTATATCAGTAATGGTTATAGACTCGGTTGCTGCTTTAGTACCAAGAGCTGAATTAGAGGGGGATATGGGTGATACACATGTTGGGCTTCAAGCTCGATTAATGAGTCAAGCATTACGAAAACTTACTTCATCAATATCTAAATCTAATTGTCTAGTTATATTCATAAATCAAATTAGGTTAAAGATTGGTGTTATGTTCGGAAGTCCTGAAACTACAGCAGGTGGAAATGCTTTAAAATTTTATTCATCTGTAAGACTCGATATAAGAAGAATTGGAGCTATAAAAGATAAGGATGAAATAGTTGGAAATCAAACAAGAGTTAAAGTTGTTAAAAACAAAGTTGCACCTCCCTTTAGAACTGTAGAATTTGACATTATGTACGGAGAGGGAATTTCAAAACATGGAGAACTTATAGATTTAGGTGTTGCAGCAGAAATTATCGATAAGGCTGGTGCATGGTTCTCTTACAATGATCAAAGAATTGGTCAAGGTAAGGAAAATGCAAAAAAGTATTTAAAAGATAATCCAGATACTGCATTGGAAATAGAAAATAAAATTAGAAGTAACTCTGGATTAGTTGATAATATTATGATGAACCCAGAGGTTTCTGAAGAAAAAAATACAGAAGAGTAATTTTTTATTATTTAAACTTGCTTTAATATTAACAAAATAATTAAATATATTTTTTAATTGGTTTTGTTATGAAGAATGTGAATCTTTCAGAAATAAGAAATACTTTTGTAAAGTATTTTAAGAAAAATAGTCATAAAGAAATTAAATCTAGTAATTTAGTACCTGATAACGATCCAACTCTTTTATTCACGAATTCAGGTATGGTCCAATTTAAAAATATTTTCACTGGAGTAGAAAAAAGAGATTACGATAAGGCTGTCACTTCTCAAAAATGCCTTAGAGCTGGTGGTAAGCATAATGATTTAGAGAATGTAGGTCATACTGCACGTCACCATACATTCTTTGAAATGTTAGGAAACTTTTCATTTGGGGATTATTTTAAGGAACAAGCAATACATCATTCATGGGATTTGCTTACTAAAGTATTTGAAATTCCTGAAAATAAATTATTAGTGACAATATTTCATGAAGATGAAGAAGCTGAGCGTCTATGGAAAAAAATTGGTAATCTTGACGAAAGAAAAATTATTAAAATTAAAACAAGTGATAATTTTTGGAGTATGGGTGATACTGGGCCATGTGGCCCATGCTCAGAAATTTTCTTTGATCATGGTGAAAGTGTTAAAGGTGGCCCACCTGGGTCAAAAGATGAGGATGGAGATAGGTTTATAGAAATCTGGAATCTTGTTTTTATGCAATTTGAGCAGATTGATACTAAGACAAGAGTAAATTTACCAAAACCTAGCATTGATACAGGTATGGGTTTAGAAAGGATATCAGCTTTACTGCAAGGCACTCATGATAATTATGAAACAGATTTATTTAAAAACTTAATTAAAGCATCATCCGAAGTAACAAAGTCTAAAGTTACAATAAAAAATGCCGCTTCACATAGAGTAATAGCAGATCATATTAGATCAAGTGTATTTTTAATTGCTGAAGGGGTGCTTCCTAGCAATGACGGAAGAGGCTATGTCTTAAGAAGAATATTGAGAAGAGCTATTAGACATTCAAATATATTAGGTTATCAAAAACCATTTATGAATGAATTATCTGATTACCTTGTAGGTGAAATGGGGTCTGCATATCCCGAATTATATGAAAATAAAGATTTTGTTAAAAATATCATTCTAAATGAAGAACTAAAATTTAGGGAAACTTTAGATAGAGGTTTGGAAATACTAAATAGTGAGATTTTACAAAAAAATAGTAAAAAAGTATTTTCAGGAAAAAAAGCTTTCGAATTATATGACACATATGGATTTCCATTAGATTTAACTCAAGATGTTTTAAAAGGTCATGGATGGAAGGTAGATGAACAAAACTTTGAAAAGGAAATGAAAAAACAGAAAAGTAGAGCAAGAGCAGCATGGGCTGGTTCAGGAGACAATGAAATTAGTTCAGAGATAATTAAGACTTTAAATAATCACTCATCAACAAAATTTGTTGGTTATGACAATTTAACATGTGAAGGAAAATGTTTAAGTATTATTAAAAATAATAAACTATCTAATAGTTTAAAAGAAACTGAAAAAGGAGACTTAATCTTTGATACTACAGTATTTTATGCTGAAAGTGGTGGCCAGAAAGGTGACGTTGGTGAAATTAGCTCTAAAAATACAAAGATAAAAGTTTTAGATTGTAAAAAAATAAATGTCGCAGATAAATTTATATTTTTGCATAAAGTAAAAGTCACAAAGGGTTATATAAATATAGACGACTTATTTAATTTAGAAGTAGATACAGAAAATAGAAAAGAAATTTCTTCACATCACACCTCCACACATCTTCTTCATGAAGCACTTAGAGAGGAATTTGGGACAAATGTTAAACAAAAAGGATCATTAGTTAGTAATGAAAAATTAAGATTTGATTTTAATTTAAATCATCCAATTCAATCAAATGTTTTACAAAAGATAGAAGATGTTATTAATAAAAAAATATATCAAAATGACAAAGTAAATACTGAAATTATGGATCAAAAATCAGCAATGGAAAAAGGTGCAATAGCTCTTTTTGGTGAAAAATATGGAGATGAAGTAAGGGTCGTTTCTATGGGGAAATCAATAACAAAAAAAAGAATAGCGTGGTCAGTTGAATTATGTGGTGGTACTCATTTACAATCAGTTGGTGAAACTATAAGATTCAAAATTATTGGAGAAAGCGGAGTAGCATCTGGGGTAAGGAGAATTGAAGCTGTTACAAGAAAAAGTGCAATGTTGTATTATGAGGATAAAAATGAAATTATTAAAACAATTACATTAAAATTAAATATAAATTCATCAAATATTATAAAAAAAATAGATCAATTAATAGAAGAAAATACAAAATTAAAAAAAATAAAAAACCAGATAAAGTCTGATGAATATGACGTTTTAGTGAACTCAGAGATGATAAATGGTTTTAAATTTTTTTCATTTGTCAGTGAAGAATTACAACCTAAAGAATTGAGATCATATGCTGAAAAAATGTTAAATAAAAATAAGTTAGATGTTGTTTGTATAGTTTCAACAATTAATGAAAAGGTTTCTTGTGTTGTAAATATAAGAAAAGAAATAACAAATAAATTAAATGCAGTAGAATTAGTTAATTTAATTTCTACTAAAGTTGATGGCAAGCCAGGTGGAGGAAGGCCGGATATGGCTCAGTCTGGTGGACAAAATGTTAAAGGTGTACAAAACGCAATCAACTTATTAAAAAGAAATTTGATTAATAAATAATATAATGAATTCTATAAATAAAAATATTTTACAAATTAAAGAAACTCCAATTATGGAAATTGCAAACTATGGTAGGAATTTTACAAAAGAAACTGGAAAAGTAGTTTATCCAGCTTGGTTTGGAGAAGGTAACATCTCAACAGACAAGTTAATTTACAATGAAACGATTAATGCACTTAAAGCTGGTGAAACATTCTATACTTATCAAAATGGAATTCCTGAGGTAAGAGAAGAAATATCCAAATATATGAATCAAATGTTTGATCTTAAGACATCACCTTTTCAACATTCTATAGTAAATGGTGGTATGCTTGGCATTAAAATTTGTTGTGAAATTGTTCTTGAAAAGGGTGATGAGGTTGTAATAGTTGGACCAGTTTGGCCAAATATTAGATCATCTGTAGTTCTAAGAGAAGCTGTAATAAATGAAGTTAGTTTAGACTTTGATAAAACATGGACTTTAGATCTAAATAAACTTTTAAATGCGATTACTGATAAAACAAAATTAGTTTTTATAAATAGTCCTAATAATCCAACAGGGTGGATGCTTAATTCAAATGAACAACAAATTATTTTAGATCACGTAAGAGAGAAAAATTGTTGGTTATTGGCGGATGAAGTTTATCATAGAATTGTCTACCAAGGGAATGCATCATCAAGTTTTTTATCTTTAAGTGAACCAGAGGATAAATTATTAGTTATAAATTCATCTTCTAAAAGTTTCAATATGACAGGATGGAGAGTAGGTTGGATTACACATCCTGAATATTTAGGTCAGCATATAGCGAAATTAATTCAGATATCTACAACAGGAGTACCTGAATTTATACAAAAGGGTTTTATAGAGGCATTAAAAAATCATAAATTTTTAGTTGATGAAGTTATGAACAATCTTCATGTTTCTAGAGATTTTGTTTTTAACAAAATGAAACATTGGACTAGATTAAAAATAAATAAACCAGAGTCAGCTTTTTATTTTTTCTTCAAAGTAAATGATGCTCAAGATTCTATAAGTTTTTGTAAAAATCTTATTAAAAAAACTCAAGTTGGTTTAGCTCCAGGAGTTGCATTTGGAAAGACTGGAGATAACTTTTTACGTCTTTGTTTTGCAGCAGATGTTAAATTTCTTGAAAATATTTTAAATAGATTAGAAGAAGAGTTTAATTAAACTACCAAGGAGTAATATTTTCTTTGAGTAATTTATA
This sequence comes from uncultured SAR116 cluster alpha proteobacterium, assembly GCA_902618195.1. Taxonomy (GTDB): domain Bacteria; phylum Pseudomonadota; class Alphaproteobacteria; order Puniceispirillales; family Marisalimonadaceae; genus TMED54. The sequence continues at coordinate 14,560 of CACMZO010000010.1, read as the reverse complement.
ACCTTCAATAAACCCTGGTCTTGTATCACCATAAATATCATCAAATTTTTTTAAATTTATATCGAACCATTCTTTAAGTGCTTGGTTGTTGGGGTTTGCATCTAAATATGCATCTCTTATTAAAACAAAATGAATTCTAGGATCATAAGGTTGCTTTGTTCCTCCCATACTTTCATCTCCATCTAATAATCGCAGTAACATTGCATCAGCTGAACCAAGTGTTTGTTCATGTATTGGTGGACCATCCATTCTGTGCATTACTGAAGTCATGTCTCTTCCATTACCAGTTGTATAACCTAATTCATTCCATAATATATTCATTTTTTTATCATTATTAATATGATTTAGAATGATATCACCAAATCGTCTTAAAGGATCTGATATATCTGCAAGAAGGTCAGTCAGTCTGTCACCGTCCAAGTCAGTAGCTAAAACTACACATTCTTTCTTTTCAATCAAATCCCAAACTAAAAGACCATAATTTGTATCAGATATGTGTTGTTCAATTTGTCCCGTCCAATTTTCCATGCCTGATTTAAAATCTTTAGGAAGTAAATTTATAATTTTATTAATACTCTCTTTATGTTCTTCGTAAGCATTTACTGCCCATTTTCTACCGATTTTAAATTTTGTATCTTCAAGCAACCAAGTTATTATTCCTGCATTGATACCATCTTCCATTGCCTGAGTTGGTTTAAAGGCAATTCTACCAAGCTTGCCAGTTTCACTAATCATTTTTAAAAAAAGCCTTCCTGCATAAGCCATTTGTATTCCAGGTGTATTCATTTCGGAATGTATAATGCCTGTATCTTTGCTAACTTCAAACTTTTGCTTATTTTGAGAATATGGTAGACATGGCATACATCTTACTACGGTTATTGGGCCATATGGTCTAACATTACAGTATACCCCAGCTTGTGTTCTTAAAGGAGCATTTCCAGACTTTCCCATCACAACCACTCTAGATCCATTTTTATCATTGACATAAGCATCACCTGCAGTAGACCATTTTATTGAAGTCATAGGCATATTTCCAAACCAACTCAAGGGCTCTAAATTTTTGTCATGTCTAATTTGAGACCACATTGGAACTGCATAAAATGGTAAATTTAAAATATCAATTGTTGCAATTGTACCTAAAAGCGCATAAGCATCAGTTAATGAATGTGCTATTGGGGCAATATTTTTATCAAAGTTTCCACCTTCCCAAACAATAGCATTTGAATATCCTTTTGGTCTTATATCAGATGACTTATATAATGAAGATATTAATTTTAAAAGATCATCTCCATTAGCCTCTGTTTTAGCAATTTTTAATAAATCAAGCATATTAATCCCTTACAATTCAAGTAATAATAAAATTAGGTATAGACTATTAGACAAAATTTTCAAAAACTTTTTAATAAAGTTTTTAATTTATTTAAATCATTTAATTCAATTAAATCTGAATAAAAATTATCATTCATAAATTTTTCTTTTTTCATCTTTTCAAGAAGCTTCATTAAGAAATTCCAATAATTTTTGTAGTTAAATATAATTATTTTTTTTTCTTTTATTTGTTTTAATTGAATTAATGTTAGCACTTCAACGCATTCATCGAGAGTACCAATGCCGCCAGGTAAAATTATGAACAAAGACGCTTTTTTATACATTATTGCCTTTCGAGATCGCATAGTAGTTGTAAATCTTGTATTAATACCGTCTAATGGTTTTTCCACTCTTGCAAGAAAGTTTGGCATTACACCAAATACTTTAGCTCCAGATTGTTGGGCAGATTTTGCGCACGCTCCCATGAGACCAGTACCACCGGCACCATAAATTAGGTTGAAATTATTTTCTCCAATTATTTTACCAATTTTTTCTGCTAGTGTAATAAAGTCAGGTGAGGATCCTGAAGAAGCTCCACAAAATACGCAAATATTTTTTTTTACCATTTTTTAAGTCTTTGATTTAATATTATAGTGATGTTAAATTATACATTTATTTTATAAAGAAAGATAAATATTTTGTCTAAAATTACATACTTACTTTTTTTAGGAACTTTTTTAGCTGTTGGGGCCCTAACTTATAACATTTATCAACCAATAAATATTCAAGAAAAAAAAATTAATGTACCAGTGGTTAATAAAATTAAAGAAGCAAAACCTCTAATTGAAGAGGAAAAGAAAGTAGACAATATTAAAAGTGAAAAAATTTTAAACTTACAAACAATCCGTGTAAATCCCAGTGGAGATGTTCTTATAGCTGGAAAAACGATTCCTAATTCAGAGTTAAATGTAATTTCAAATGGAAAAGTAATTGCCAAAACTTTATCAGATAATGTTGGAGAATTTGTTATAGTTACTGAGAAACCACTTAATACTGGCGATCATATTTTAGCTTTTAAAATAACTTCATCGGAAAAAAAAAATATAATTTCAAATGATGCAATAGCAATTAAAATTGATAATAATAAAGATACAGTTCCAATAGTAGCTATTATTGATACAGATGGTGTTAAAGCTACTAAAATAATACAATCTCCAAAACTCAACAAAAAGAAACAAAAACTAAAATTAATTTCTCAAAATTCTATAAGTAATCTAAATCCAGAAATTTCAATCTTATCACTTACAAATGATTTAGAATTAAATCAATTACAGATATCGGGTTATTCCATAAAAGGTGTTAAGGTAGAAGCAAGAATACTAGGAGGAAAAGTATTTAGTGGATCAATTCTAGATAATGCTTGGAATATTACATTACCAAATTCTTTAATATCTGGTGAACAAGTTTTAATTGCAAATCTCATTGATAAAGAAGGTAAAATTGTTGCTAAAGATCAAATCAACATTTATGGAGAAATTCTAAAAAATGCAGGTAACAAAACTCTTTTAGTTGTTCAAAAAGGAGATGCATTGTGGAAAATTGCTTATCAAAGGCTAGGCGGTGGAGAAAAATACGTAGATATTATTAAATTAAATAAAAATAAAATAAATAATCCAGATTTAATTTTCCCAAAGCAGTTATTCATATTACCTTAAAAAAAACATGTTAGACCAAAAATTGAATTTTTTTTTTAAACCAGTTTTAAAAAAATTTGCGACTATTCTTCTAAAATATCAAATTTCACCAAATCACGTTACATTATTTAGTTTTATTTTAGGTGTTTTTTGTTTTATTTTTTTATCTCTAGGGATGATATACATTGCTTTAATTTTTTTCATATTAAATAGATTTTTTGATGGTGTTGATGGAACTTTGGCTAGGTTAAAAAAGCCAACAGATTTAGGTGGCTTTTACGATATAATTTCTGATTTTTTAATTTATGCTTTTTTACCTTTTGGCTTTATTTTATTCGATAATGAGAATTTCCTTTCAATGTCATTATTACTAACCTCCTTTATAGGAACCTGTGCCACTTTTTTAACGACAGCTTGGATTTTTGAGAAAAAAAAAATAAAAATTAAACAACTATCAAAAAAATCATTTTTTTACAGTGAAGGTCTTATTGAGGGAGCAGAAACTATAATTTTATTTATATTAATGTTTGTATTTTATGAAGTAGCAAGTTTCATAGCTTGGATATTTGCACTGTTATGTTTTTTAACTGCAATAGTTAGAGTAATTAAAGTTAGTAAAATATTAAATTCTATAAACTAAATTTTAGAACTAATATAACTAATATATTGTAAATTTATGTTATTTTGTATATGGATTATGAATGAATAAAAATAAATTATCTGAAGATCAATATTATATTACTCAACAACATGGAACTGAACCACCTTTTTCAGGTGAATATTTACATAACAAAGAAAAAGGTATTTATAAATGTGTTTGCTGTGATTCTAATTTATTCTCAAGCGACACAAAGTATGAATCTTATTCTGGTTGGCCTTCATTTTTTGACACATTTAGTTTTAATGCTGTAAGCTCTTCTAAAGATGAAACGCATGGAATGGTTAGAACTGAAGTACATTGTACTGAATGTAAAGCTCATTTGGGCCATGTTTTTCCAGATGGACCGAAACCGACTGGTTTAAGATATTGTATAAATTCTTTAGCTTTAAATTTTAGTAAAGAAGAAAAAAATGAAAGCTAATACCAAAATCTTTGGCTGCATAGCTGATCCTATTAATCATGTTAAAGCACCAACACTGTTTACAAAAATATTTCAAGAACAAAAAGTAAATGCAATTATGATCCCAATAAATGTAAGTAGTGATAATTTAGAAATTTTTTTTTCTGGGATTAAGAGTATTAAAAATTTTGTTGGCATGACTGTAACAATACCTCATAAAACCAATGTTCTAAAATATTGTGATCATCTAGAAAATGAAGCTATAGATACACAATCAGTTAATTGGATAAAAATTGAAAATAAAAAACTTATTGGAACGAATTTTGATGGTATAGGTTTTGTAAATGGTTTAAAAAACAAAAACTTAATCGTAGAAAATAAAGATTTTGTAATTTTTGGAATAGGCGGAGCAGGCACATCTATTTGCTACTCTTTAATAAGAGCTAATGCAAGGAAATTAAAGCTGATTAACAGGGATGCTACTAAACTAAATTTATTAGCTAACAAACTTAAAGATCTAAAATTTAATACCGAAATTTTAATTGATGATTTTAGACATTATGATATTTCAGAATATGATTATGTCATAAATGCAACTAGTCTTGGCCTTAAAGACAATAAAGATTTAATTTTTGATGTAAAAAAAACAAGAACGAATTGTACAATTATTGATATTGTCATGGATCCTGAAGAAACAATTCTAATTAAAGAAGCAATTAAATATAAAAGAAATTATCTCTTAGGAAAAAATATGTTAATGTCACAAATTAAATTAGCTGGAAACTTTTTCAATTTATGGTAGGAAAATTATATGAAAAATAAAAATACATGGGATGATTTAAAACTTAAAAAATTAGAAGATCTATGGAGTCAAGGCCATCCAATTTCAAAGATTGGTGAGATGCTTGGTGTTTCACGAAACTCTGTTGCTGGAAAAGCACATAGAATGGGTTTAGCCAAAAGAACTTCACCTATATCCTCAGAAAAAAAACAAAGCGTAACTGGTATAAAAGATAATGAAATTTCCGATAAAATTATACCTTTAAAAATTAAGTTAAGAGAAGTACAGTGGTCTAGAACAAAATGTTGTTGGCCAGAAGGAGATCCAAAGCAAAATGACTTTAAATTTTGTGGTCAAGAAATTTTTCCTGGTAGACCATATTGTGATAAACATTCATTATTGGCGTACACTAATACTCGAGAAAATTCTTAATAATTGAGTGATAAAAAAAATAAACAAATAATAAGAAGAAAATCCTTCAAACCTCTAGAATGGGTTTGTAAATCCCTTTTTTTAAATTTTAAAATTCATAATGATTTTACAATTGTTGATTCAAAACTTTTTTTTGATAAAAGTATAATTTCTAAAAATGGCAAAATTCTATTATTCGGTAATAATCTAAATACATTAAAATTTAAAATCATATATATTTTTAAAAATAATATTAATAAGGAAAAAAAACTAAATCCGAATTCAGATTTTCTTGTTTTAAAAGTTCCAACTAATTGCTTTAAATTAATTATAAAAAGTACAGTTAAATTAAATCCAAAAACAAATACTTCCCTAGAAGGTTTTTATGAATCAAATGATATGTTTTGTACACAATGTGAACCAGAAGGATTTAGAAAAATAACATGGTTTACAGATAGGCCTGATAATTTATCAATATTTACGGTAAGGATTGAGGCTAAAAATTCGTATAATAACTTGTTATCAAATGGAAATTTAGTAAGAAGTGGTAACATTAAAAAATATAATAGAAGATATGCTATTTGGAATGATCCTTTTCCTAAACCTAGTTACTTATTCGCTCTTGTTGTTGGTAATTTAGAAGTCTTAAAAGATTATTTTATTACTAAAGATAAAAAGAAAGTATCTTTAGAAATCTTTACAGAAATAGGTCAGAGTAAGAATGCTGGATTTGCTATGGAATCACTCAAAAAAGCAATGAAGTGGGACGAAGATAATTATGATCTTATATACGATTTGGAAAGGTTTATGGTTGTTGCTGTAAGTCATTTCAATATGGGCGCAATGGAAAATAAAGGTTTAAATATTTTTAACTCAAAATTCATACTATCTGATGATTATAAAACAACAGACCAAGACTTAAAGAATATCGAAAGTATAATAGCGCATGAGTATTTCCATAATTGGACAGGAAATAGAGTAACCTGTAGAGATTGGTTTCAATTAACTTTTAAAGAAGGTTTGACAGTATTTAGAGATCAGCAATTTTCTTCAGATATGCAAAATCCAATCGAAAAAAGAATTAAAGATGTTTTATTTTTAAGAGATTATCAATTTGCAGAAGATCAAGGACCAAATAGACATTCTATAAGACCTGATAAATACTTAGAAATTAACAATTTTTATACTGCAACTGTATATGAAAAGGGGGCAGAGTTTATTAGAATGTTATCAAATTATATTGGAGAAAAAAAATTTAAAAAAAGTATAAATTATTTTTTAAAAAAATATGATGGTAAAGCAGTAACATGTGAAGAATTTTTAGATTGTATACAAAAGTTTTCTAAAACAAATGCAGGAAGATTTTCAAAATGGTACAATCAAAAAGGAACAATAAGCTTAATTGTAAAAAGAAAATATCTTAAAAATCAAGGTTTAGAATTAACAATTCACCAGAAAAATAGATTCTGTAGATCAGTTGTTCCAATACCTATAAAAATTAGTTTTTTTGATGAAGAAGGAAATAAAATTAAATTTCAATGTTTAAATAAATTTAGTGATGAACATAACTTGATTATTGAAAATAAAGAAGAGAAAATTTTATTTCCAAATTTCAATCAACAAGTTGTACCATCCTTATTGAGAGATTATTCAGCGCCAGTAAATTTAAAAACTGATTTAAGTGTCTCTGAAAATATTCATTTACTTAAATGTGATGATAATCTTTTTAAGAAATGGGATATTTGTCAAAATCTTCATTTAAAATTTTTAAAAAAAAATAATTTGAAATTTTTTTCTAATTCCATTAAACAAATTCTAAATAATAAGACTATTGATATTTCAATTATATCTTTAATATTAACACTTCCTTCTTATAAAACTTATCAAAATACTTTATCAAATTATGACCCTCTTGATTTATACGCATTAAGAAATAGTTATCTCATTAAATTTTACAAACATTTTGAAGATGAGTTATATCATTTGTTCAAAAATTCACTTGAAAAATTTTATACAAATTATGATTTAAAAATCAGATCATTATTGAAAGTTCTTTTAGAAGCTTTATGCGCATTAGATAACGAATTTGCTAACAATATCGCTCAAAAATTTTGTAGTTCTAAGATCATGGAAATAAAAATGATGGGTTTAATTTCTTGTATTAAGTATAATAATTCTAACAGTATAAAACTAATAACAGAATTTTATAATGAATTTAAAAATGATAGAATAGTTTTAGAAAAATGGTTTTTCATAAAATCTTCATATAATAATTTATATTTTGACGGCATTAATTCAATTAAAGATATTTTGAAAAATAAAAACTTTGAATATAAAAATCCAAACTTTGTTAGAGCTATTTTTGGTGGTTTTCAAAATAATAATATTGAATTATTTCATGCAAAAGATAATAGTGGTTATGAATTTGTTGCAGATCAAATTATTTTAATTGATAAAATAAACCCTCAAACTGCTGCAAGAATAATTACACCTATGACAAATATATCAAAATTTAACAATAATACAAAGAATAGGATTAAAAAATACCTAAAGGTAATTTTAAACTCTAATCCATCTAATGATGTATTTGAGGTAATTTCCAAATCTTTAAATTAAAAATCAATATTATTGATTACATTTGCATTATTTTTTATAAATTCGTATCTAAGTTCTGGTTTTTTTCCCATTAAAATCATGACTAATTCATCTATTTCTTTTCTTTGATCACCTTCGTAAATATCTTTTTTTGGAAGATTTACCTTAATTAAAGTTCTTGTTTTTGGATTCATAGTTGTTTCTTTTAATTGATTTGGTGGCATTTCTCCTAAGCCTTTAAATCTACTAATTATTCCTTTTCCATTGAAATGTTTTTTGTCAATTTTATCTTTTTCTATTTCATTTTGAGCATAATAAGATTTATCTGCTCTAGATATTCTAAATAATGGTGGTTTTGCAATATACAAATGACCATTTTCTATTAATTTTGGAAAGTTTTTATAAAAATAAGTAAGTAGCAAAGCTGCGATATGTGATCCATCAACATCTGCATCAGTCATAATAATTATTTTGTTATATCTTAAATCATTAATATCTATTTTGTTTTTTTTAAATCCTAAAGCCAAAATTAAATTATTTAATTCTTGATTTTGATTAAGTTTTTCATCGCTTGCACTTGCTACATTTAATATTTTCCCTCTTAACGGTAAAACAGCTTGTGTAATTCTGTCCCTTGCTTGTTTAGCAGATCCTCCTGCACTATCGCCTTCTACAATAAAAAGTTCATTTAACTCGATTTCTTTTGAAGAACAATCTGCAAGTTTACCTGGTAACTTATTTTTTTTTGTTTTTGTTTTTTTTTGAATATCTAATTCTTTTCTCTTAAGTTTTCTGTCATTCAAATTAGATATAACCTTGTCAATTATATAAGAAGATATTTTTTTGTTGTTGATTAACCAATTTTCAATTTTAACTTTTAGTGGATTTTCAATAATTCTATTTAAGTCATCATTTACCAATTTTTCTTTTGTTTGACCTTGAAATTGTGGATTTTTTAAAAAAATTGATAAAATAATTCCAATATTTTTATAAATATCTTCAAAAATAATTTCATTAAATTTTTTAAAACCACATAATTCTGAATAGTTTCTGATTGACTTTAATAAAGCTGATTTAAAACTATTCTCATGATTGCCACCATAGGGTGTGGGTACTGTATTACAAAATGATTCAATGAAGTTTACATTATCTTCATCAAACCAACTAATTGCAAACTCTAATTTTTCGTCGTCAATTTCTATTTTATCATAATATTGTGTACCAAATAATAGGGGTATGTCAGTTATTTTATCTGTCAACATTTGTTGAATACCGTTTTTAAAACAAAAAATATAATCATTTGGTATTTTTTCATCATTTAAAATAGCGTCATCACACTTCCAATGTATTTTTACTCCAGGAGATAGGTAGGCCTTATTTTTAATAATTGAAAATAAATTTTTTGGGGAAAAAAAAACATTTTGACCAAAAATCTCTTTATCTGGTGTAAAGAGAACTTTGGTGCCATTCGTTTTGTTAGTTTCAGAAACTTTTAACAGTTTTGTTATAGGTAAACCTTTTGAATATTCTTGTCTGTATATTTTTTTTTCTCTGATCACTTCAATAACAAACTTGTCAGATAAAGCATTGACAACTGATGCTCCAACACCATGTAATCCTCCAGAAGTTTGGTAATTTTCAGAATTAAATTTTCCTCCAGAATGTAATGTTGTAAGAATAATTTCAAGCGCACTTTTATTTTTAAATTTAGGATGTGGGTCTACCGGGATTCCTCTACCATTATCTGTAATTTGAATTGTATTATCATTTAACAACTCGACTTCAATATTGGTTGCAAAATTATTAATGACTTCATCAATAGAATTATCAAGAATTTCAACTACAAGATGATGGATAGCTTTGGTATCAATTCCACCTATATACATTCCAGGTCTCTTCCTGACTGGTTCAAGACCTTCTAGTACTTCAATATTTTCTGAGGAATATTTATTAATACTGTTGTTTTTTGGCATATCTACATATAGTAATATTTAATTATTTATAACTATATGTAGATATTTAATAAATTAGATTATAAAATCAAGTTTTAACTTGAGTAATACATTTTGAATTCAACAGGGTGAGGTGAATGTTCAAAATTGATCACTTCTTCCATTTTTAAATCAATATATGCTTCAATTTGATCTTCTGTAAATACATTACCTTGCGTTAAAAAATTCATATCATTTCTTAATGCTTCTGTTGCTTCTCTCAATGAGGCACATACTGTTGGTATGTTTTGAAGTTCATTTTCTGGAAGCTCATATAAGTCTTTATCCATTGGATCACCAGGATGAATTTTGTTTTTTATACCATCTAAACCTGCCATTAGCATTGCTGAGAAGGCAAGGTATGGGTTTGCAGTCGCATCTGGGAAGCGTACCTCAACTCTTTTTCCATTTGGACTATCTACAAATGGTATTCTACATGAGGCAGATCTATTTCTTGCTGAGTAAGCTAGCAAAACCGGAGCTTCAAAACCAGGTATTAGTCTTTTATATGAATTAGTAGAGGGATTTGAAAAACAATTTATTGCTTTTGCATGTTTAATTATGCCTCCAATATAATGAAGACAAGTTTCTGAAAGTCCGGAATACTTATCACCAGCAAAAACAGGTTTTCCATCTTTCCAAATAGATTGATGAGTATGCATCCCAGTACCGTTGTCACCAGCAACTGGTTTAGGCATAAATGTAGCCGTTTGTCCAAAAGAATGTGCAACATTATGAACTGCGTATTTATAAAGTTGAACATTATCTGCTGTAGATATTAAAGTACCAAATTTAAGACCTAATTCGTGCTGAGAGGGAGCCACTTCATGATGATGTTTTTCCATCGGCACTCCCATTTCAGTAAGGGATAGAACCATTTCGCTTCTAAGGTCTTGCCCTGAATCAACTGGGGGTACTGGAAAGTAACCTCCTTTGATGCCAGGACGATGTCCCATGTTACCTTCTTCATAGTTTTTTCCAGTGTTATAAGGTCCTTCACTACTATCGATTTTGTAAAAAGAAGAGTTCATCTCAGCCTCATATCTAACATCATCAAATACAAAAAATTCAGGTTCAGGTCCGAAATATGCTGTATCACCAATACCCATGCTCTCCATATATTTTAGTGCTTGTTTTGCAGTAGATCTGGGGTCTCTTTCATATGGTTGGCCAGAAATTGGATCTAAAACATCACAAAATATTGCTAATGTTGGTTGTGAGTAAAATGGATCTACAACAGATCTAGAACAATCTGGCATTAATTTCATATCAGACTCATTGATAGCTTTCCATCCTGCGATAGATGAGCCATCAAACATGAAGCCTTCTGCTAAAGAATCTTCATCAATTGTACTTACATGTTGGGATACATGCTGCATTTTACCTCTTGGATCAGTAAAACGCAAATCCACAAATTGTATTTCTTTTTCTTTTATAGTTTTTAAAATATTTTGAACATTAGACATTTATCACTCCTTATTTAAATTGCATCAATTCCTGTTTCACCAGTTCTAATTCTTATTGATTGTTCAACGTTTGTTACAAATATTTTGCCATCACCTATTCTGCCCGTTTTAGCTGAATTTTCTATACAAGTAAGGGCTTCTTCTAAGAGTTCATCATCGATAACAATTTCAATTTTAACTTTTGGAAGAAAATCAACTACATACTCTGCGCCTCTGTAAAGCTCTGTATGTCCTTTTTGTCTTCCAAACCCTTTAGCTTCGTAAACAGTTAAGCCTTGAACACCTATATCAGCAAGGGCATTTTTAACCTCTTCTAATTTAAAAGGTTTAATAATAGCTTCTATTTTTTTCATAAAACCTCACAAGAATAGTCTATATATTAAGCAAAAATGATTTAAAGCGTTTATTCTCTTATGTTAATGAATGAAAAATAAATGCCTAAATTTTAAGCTAATTTAAAGGCTAGATAATAATAATGATAATTTTTCAATAGCTCTTTTTATTGATTCTTCAGAGCTAGCGCATGAAAAACGTAAATATCCTTCACCAAATTCACCAAAAGAAGTCCCAGCTATGGCTGCGATTCCTGTTTCGTTTAAAAGTTTATTTTGAAAATCCAAAGAACTAAAATTTAATTTTGATATATTTGGAAAACAATAAAAGGCACCTTGTGGGTTATTACAAGAAATTAAATCCAATTTGTTTAATTGTTCAAACATAATCTTTGATCTTATTTTAAATGCATTATTCATCATAGATACGCAATCTTGTGGACCATTTAAAGCTTCTAAAGCGGCATATTGTGCGCTAGCGTTTACACATGAGTGAACATTTACAGCTAGTTTGTCTGCCGCATCAATAAGCGTATCTGGAAAAACTCCATAACCTAATCTCCAACCTGTCATAGCATATGTTTTTGACCAGCCATTTAATATTATGAGTCTATCTCTTATAGAAGGATAATTTAAAAGAGAAGTGAAACGTGTTTCTCCAAAACAAAATTGATCATAAATTTCATCACTCATTAACATTGTATTGGGATGATTTTCTAAACCCTCTACTAATTTATCTATTTGATCTTTCGAAATAATTCCTCCAGTTGGATTACTAGGACTATTAATAATTACAAGTGAAGTTTTATTAGTTAATTTATTTAGAATATCATCAGCATAGAAGGAAAACCCAATATTTTCTCTCAAGCGGTAGGGGACTGGTTTCGCACCAGAGAATCTTATCGCTGATTCATATATTGGAAACCCTGGGTTTGGGTATAAAATTTCTCTATCATGATCTCCAAGAAGCATAGAGGAGAAGAAAATTATGACCTTTCCACCTGGAACGATCAAAATATTTTCTGGTGAAATTTCAATATTATGTCTTCTAAAAATATCTGAACAAACAGCCTCTCTTAATTTTGGTATTCCAGAAGCTTGTGTATAACCATGATGACCATCTCTTAATGCTTTTATCCCAGCTTCTACGATATGTTCAGGTGTTAAAAAGTCAGGTTGTCCTATGCCGAGGTTTATTATTTCTTTACCTTGTTCTGCAAGTCTATTAGCTTTTGCTAAAACTGAAAACGCAGTTTCTGTACCTAAATTTAAACTTCTTTTTGTAATCATTCTTTAACATTAACAACATTTACATATAAATAAAAAAAACAAAAGTTTTTAATGTAATTTATACATATAGTTTGATTTCAGATTAGTCTTACTTTAATAAAGAAAATGATATGGCGAGTGTAGCTCAGTTGGTTAGAGCGCTAGACTGTGACTCTTGAGGCCGCCGGTTCGATCCCGGTCACTCGCCCCAATTTAATATTGATTATTTTTACATATACATATATTAGATAACTATTAAGTGCGGGCGTGGCGGAACTGGTAGACGCGCATGGTTTAGGTTCATGTACTGAGAGGTGTGGGGGTTCAAGTCCCTCCGCCCGCACCATAAATTAAATTCAGGAAGTTGAGATGGAAATAAAAGAAATAAAAACCACTGGTTTAAAAAGAGAGTTTGAGGTTACTATTACTAACAAATCAATTGATCAACTTGTTCAAAACAAAATTTCAGAACTTGCTCCAAAAGCTAGTATACCAGGTTTTAGGATAGGAAAAGTTCCTCACAACATTATAAAAATGAGATTTGGAAAGCAAATTTTTGGTGAGGTAGTTAATGAAAGCTTAAACAATGCCTCAAAGAAGATTGTTGATGACTTTAAAATTAATGCCGCAACGCAACCTAAAATGGATATTAAGTCACTTGATGAAGGAAAAGATATTATAGTTAATTATGCAGTTGAAGTGATGCCAGATTTCAAAGTTCCTGATTTAACCAAATTAAAAATTACTCGACCAATTGTAAAAGTCGAAGAAAAACAAGTTGAAGAGGCAATTGAAAGAATTGCGAAACAAAATTCAAAGACTCAAAAGATTGATAAAGATAGAAAGACTAAATTAAACGATACAGTTGTTATTGATTTTGAAGGAAAAATTAATGACCAAGTTTTTGAAGGAGGGGCTGCAATAGGTCATCATTTAAAAATTGGCTCTAATTCTTTTATACCTGGTTTTGAAGATAAATTAATCGGTAAAAATTCAGGCCAGAATTTTGATATAGATCTAAACTTTCCAGATGATTACCAAGCTAAAGAATTAGCGGGAAAAAAAGTTGTTTTCAATGTAACTATAAATGAAATTAGAGAAGATATAAAAACAGAAATTAATGATGAATTTGCTAAATCATTGGGTTTAGAAAATTTAGCATCATTAAAGAAAAGTGTTAAAGAACAGATTGTAAATCAACATTCAATTCAAACTAGATCTAAGATGAAAAGGGAAATATTAGACTTGCTAGCTGATTCATTAGACTTTGAACTTCCAAAAACACTCGTTGAAGATGAATATCAAAGTGTTTGTATGGTTATGAAACCAAATCAAGAGACTCTTAATGATAAAAATAATGATAAAAAAGATAAAGCAAATGATGAAGGCTTGTCTAAGACTGAAAAAGATGATGCATTAATGATTTCAAAAAGAAGAGTAAGATTAGGGCTAATACTTGCAGAAATTGGACGACTTAATAATATTAAAGTTGAAGAAAAAGATACTCAAAACGCAATGATGCAAGAATTACAAAGATATCCTGGACGAGAAAAAGAAATCTTAGATTATTTCAAGAAAAATCCAGATGCACAAAATCAACTTTCTGGACCAGTTTTTGAAGATAAAATCATTGATTTTATTGTGGAATTAGC
>CACMZO010000009.1 GCA_902618195.1 uncultured SAR116 cluster alpha proteobacterium | reverse complement strand
ATAGTAAATAATTATAGTCTTAAGGGAAGCATCATAGAGGATGGCTCAAAATTAAAAAATAAAGTAAAAATATCTTTTGACAAAAAAGAGTTCGATCATTCGGACACTTACTTATACAAAGTTTTTATTAAAAACCTACTATTTAAAAATAGAAATTTTTTAAATACTTATAATAAATTTTCATTAAAAAATTTAAAATCTGATATACTAATCAATTCAACTTTTGACATAAAAAGCCAGGAATTTGATGATCTTTCTATAAGTTCTAAAGGTTATTACTCATCATTTATAAATGATAGAAAAATTGATGAACTATTAAATATTAATGCAAATTTGAATGGTCTTTATGATTTAAAATACGAAAACAATGAATTTGATTTAAAGGTAAATGGAAAACGTTAAAATTAAGTTTGTTAAATTAGATGAGATTTATAATTTAAGCAAAATTGATTATTCTATAAATTATAATAATAACAAATTAACTATAGATAAATTAAATTTGATTAAAAAAGAAAATAGAGCTATTGAGATCAAATCTATTCTCTATAGAAATAATAAAAGTTTTAATTTCACGGATTTAAAAGTTAACATATTTGATATACCAGCAAAGTATTTTGCTCATTTATACACTATGAAAACTAAAGAAGATAAATTACCTTTTACAATTGATGGTGGAAAGATTGTCAATAGCAAAATCTATATTTCAAATCAAAATAATGTCTCTGAAATTACAAATAAGAATATAGAAATTCTTGATTTAAACTTTAAAAATTTGAGTATAAATAATTATTCAATAAAGTTTAAAAATCTAAGTCTAATAAAAAAAGCTGATCAATTTTTTATCGGCAATTCAAAACTTTTTATTAACAAAATACCTCTAAATACAAGTTTTGAAGTTAATAAAAATGGTTTTATTAGAGCTTTTGGATCAATAAATTTCAATAAAGATTTAAAATCTTTTATCGAAAAAAAAACAGATTTTAAAGTTGAGAATTTAAATTTGTTAAAATTTGAAGCTGAAGGTAATTTAAATGATAAAAGTTTCGATGTTAGAGTAAGGTCCACATTACAAAATTCTTCTTTTTTTCATAAAGTATTAAATTTAAATGCAAGTATTATAAAAAAAGGTTTTGTCGATTTAAATCTTGTTTTTAAAAATGGTACATTGAAAAAAATTAATAATCTTTTGATTAATTATGATAATAATGAATTTAAGTCTGACTTTGATTTTCAAAAAACTAATTTTCTTAAAATTTCAAATATATATTCAAAAAACTTTATAGCTAAATCGATTTTAGTACAAAAAGAAAATGATAAATTAAATATTAAAATTGATGGAAAATTGGTAGATATATCTCATTTAGCTAATGACCTTATTGACCAAAAAAAAATAAAAGATATTGATGTTAATTTTGATATAGTTTCAAATCAAATTATTTTGAATAATAAGTTTTCACTGTCAGGAAATTTAAAAGGTACTTATAAAAAAAATACATTTTCTTCTTTGGCCCAAGGTAAAATAATCTTAGGATCAAATACGTTATTAGATGCTGGTCAATTAAATATTTTTGTTGAAAAGGGTAAGTATCTAATAACTGGGAGAGGCTCATTGAATAGTGGAAAAACAAAAGTTAAAATAATATCATCATCTGATGGATTGCCTGATGTCACTTTTGAAAGTCAAGAAGGGGGTAAGTTATTATCTGCGTTAGGTTTTACAAAAAAAATTAAAAGCGGTGAAATTAAACTTAAAGTAAATTTCCTTAATAAGAATTTATCTAAATATCAAGGTTTTATAAATGTAAAAAAATTTAGAGTTATAGATGCGCCTAAAATTGTTAAATCATTATCTTCATTAAGTTTTTCAGGTATTAATTCACTTTTTGTAGGTGAAGGCGTTGGCTTTTCTGTTGGTAATGCTAAATTTGAAAAAATTGGAAATGAATTAAAATTTAAGAACATTTTAATTAATAATCAAACTCTATCAATTTACCTGGAGGGTGATTATAATTTGAATTCTGAAATTATAAATTTTACAGGATCCATTGTACCCTTTAAAATAGTATCAAAATTCATTAGTGTTGTACCTGCAGTTGGAGAATTATTAACTGGTTCTAATAAAAAAGGAATTATTTCTGGGCAATTTAAGTTAAATGGAAAAGCTTCAGATCCAAAGATAGACATAAATATATTATCATTTAGTCCTGGTATATTAAGACAAATTTTTTCAAAAGATTGGCTAAAGGAATCTAAAGATTAAAATTTATTTGAATATTAAAAGACCATGTTTTTTTTTGCCAACGGATATTTTAATTGGGTTCTTATTTTCTACCTTAATAAATTTTAGATTATCATTATCTATAATCTGATCATTAATTTTAATTCCACGTCCTTTAACTAGTCTTCTAACTTCTCCGTTTGTATTACAAAAATTAAACATTTTAACAATTTCAATTAAAGTAATGTTTTCTTCATTTATAATTACTTTAGGTAAATTTAAATTAATTTTTGATTTCTCAAATGTATCTTCAGCAATTTGTGCTGACCTCAATGATGCATCCTCTCCTCTACATATTTTTGTTACTTCATTTGCAAGTAATATCTTCGCTTTATTAATATCCGAACCTTGAAGTTTATTTAGCTCAGATATTTTATCTAAATCAAGATCTGTAAAAAGTTTTAAAAATTTTATAACATCATCATCTTCTGTATTTCTCCAAAATTGCCAAAAATCGTGATCAGTTAACAAATCTTTATTTAACCAAATAGCACCTTTTTCTGATTTTCCCATTTTTCTTCCAGAGCTTGTTGTTAAAAGAGGTGATGTGATTCCAAAACATTCTCTTTTTGTTTTTTTTCTTACTAATTCGATACCATTAACAATATTGCCCCATTGATCTGATCCCCCCATTTGAATTTTGCAATTAAAATTTTTATTAAGTTCATAAAAGTCATAAGCTTGGAAAATTGGGTAGTTAAATTCAAGAAATGATAGATTTTGTTCTCTATCAAGTCTTAATTTCATACTTTCAAGATTAATAAGTTTATTTATTGAGAAAAAAGAGCCATTTTCTCTTAAAAAAGAAATATAATTTAGATCATTTAGCCATTCATCATTATCAATCAATATTGCTTTATTAGGTCTACCTTTAAAGTTTAAATAATTTGAAAAAACAATTTTTAATGCATTTTTATTATTTTCAATTGTTTCTTTTTCTAATACTGGTCTTGCACTATCTTTACCAGATGGATCTCCTATTTTTGTTGTACCTCCACCTAATAGAACTATGGGTTGATGACCACATTTCTGAAACCATCTTAACATCATAATTTGAATTAATGATCCAACATGCAATGATGAAGCAGTACAATCAAAACCTATATATGCAACACATTCTTCTTTACAAAGAAAATCGTCAAGTCTAGTTTCATCTGTTAACTGATGAAGAAAACCTCTTTTTTCTAAAATATTTAAAAATTTTGATTTATAATTCATAAAGTTCAAATAAGATTTTCTTCATGAAAAGTATCATTAAAATTGTCGTATCTTTGATTAAGATATTTTTTTATAACATCCATTAAATCATCTAAATGGTTAGTAAAATTATGATTGGCGTCATTAATAAAATCTATATCAATTTTTACATCTTTTTGTTTTGATATTCTATCTACAATAGATTGAATATTCTCAAAGGGAACTCTATTATTGTTTCTTCCATGTACAATTAATCCAGACGCTGGACATGGAGCTAAAAAAGCAAAGTCAAATTTATCAGCTGGTGGTGACACACATATAAAACCAGAAATCTCAGGTCTTCTCATCATAAGTTGCATTCCAATCCATGAGCCAAAAGAAAATCCAGCAATAAAAGTAAACTTGCTATATAAGTTTTGAGATTGAAGCCAATCTAAAACTGCAGCAGCATCTGCTAACTCTCCTTCACCGTTGTCAAAAGATCCTTGGCTTTTACCTACACCTCTAAAGTTAAATCTAAGAACTGAAAAACCTCTATTCTTAAATTCTTGGTACAAAGAGTATGTAACCTTATTATTCATACTGCCGCCTTGATAAGGTTCTGGATGTAGTATTAGTGCAACAGGACAACCACTTTCTTTTCCTTGACTGTACATGCATTCAATGCGTCCTTCTGGACCATTTAAGATAACTTCAGGCATATTAATAACTCCAGATATTAATGTATATTAATCAAATAATGGTTCAAATTATAAGTGTCAAAGAAAATATACAATCAATTTATTTTAAATTAAAATTCATGTGATATAAGTTAATAATGTTTTTTAAAAATTTTGTAAATGATATAGATTCTATTATAGAGAGAGATCCAGCCGCTTCATCAAGAATGTCAGTCATTTTATTATATCCGACAGTTCATATATTATTTTTATATAAAATTTCGAATTTTTTATGGGGGAAAAAAATTAAATTTCTGGCAAGATTTTTAATGCAATTTGGCCGTATTTTTACAGGTATTGAGATACATCCTGGAGCAAAAATTGGTAGAAGATTATTCATGGACCATGGCTATGGGATCGTAATAGGTGAAACAGCAGAAATAGGAGATGACGTAACAATTTATCAAGGAGTTACTTTAGGTGGTATAATGCCATCAGTAGAGAGTAATAATCAAAGACAAAAAAAAAGACATCCAACAATTGGAAATAACGTAATTATTGGTTCAGGAGCACAAATATTAGGCGCAATTAAAATTGGTGATTTTTCAAGAGTTGGTGCAAATTCAGTTGTAACAAAATCTGTTGCTAAAAATGTTACAGTTGCTGGTATACCCGCAAGAGAATTTGCACAATCAAACAAAAAGAAATTTGAAGCTTATGGTTATTCAAATGATGGAACTGATCCAAGAGAGAAAAAAATCGTTGCTCTTTTAAAAAAGATAGAAAAATTAGAAAAAGATATTACATCATTAAATAGAAAGAATTGATAATTAAGGTATAAAATATGACAAAAATAAATTTTAAATTAAGAAATGGTGAGTTAAAAAAAATAGATGCCGAAGATGGTCTCACATTAATGGAAGTTGCAAGAGATAATGATTTAGGTATCGAAGGTACTTGCGGTGGATCGATTTCTTGTTGCACATGTCATGTTGTTATAGAAAAGGATTGGTTTGATAAAGTTGGACCAGCAAACCCAGACGAAGAAGATATGTTAGATTTAGCTGTAGATTTGCAGACCACCTCTAGATTAGGATGTCAGATTGAAGTAACTCCAGAATTAGATGGTTTAATAGTTAACATCCCAAATGAATAAATATAATGGATTTTAACTCCAAAATAATAAAAAGCATAGGTCTTGAAGGGAAACCCTCTAATCATAAAATAGCAATTGCAATGTCTGGGGGAGTAGACTCATCCGTTACGGCTGCTTTATTACATAAAGCTGGTTATAATGTTTTTGGTGTGTCAATGCATTTGTATAACGAAAAAATTAAAGTGAACAATTCTAAAACATGTTGTGCAGGTATTGATCTAAATGATGCTAAAAAAGTATGCGATAAATTGGGAATTGATCATTTTATTTTAAACTATAGTTCAAGATTTAATGACCAAGTGATATCAGATTTTACTGAATCATATTTGAGAGGAGAAACGCCAATTCCATGTGTAAAATGTAATCAAACAGTCAAGTTTGTGGATATGTTAAACTTTTCAAAAAACATGGGGGCAGTTGCTTTAGCTACTGGCCACTATATTAGAAGAGATATAAAAGATGGAAAACCCAGTTTATACAGAGCAAATGATTTATCAAAAGATCAGTCATATTTTTTATTTGCTACAACTTTTGAACAATTATCTTACCTGAGATTCCCCCTCGGTGAATTTACTAAATCAACAATTAGAGACTTAGCTAAATACTTTGGCTTAAATGTAGCTGAAAAGCCTGATAGTCAAGATATTTGTTTTGTTCCAGATGGAAAATATTCAAATTTGGTTAGAAAGTTAAGACCCGAATCAGTTCAAAAAGGAGATATTTATCATATTGATGGATCTTATTTAGGAGAGCATAATGGAATTATAGATTATACAATTGGTCAAAGAAAAGGAATTAGAATTGGTGGGCGTAAAAATATTCCTGATAATGAAGCTAAATTATATGTGATATCTATAGATAATAAAAATAATAAAATTCTAGTTGGCCCTAAAAGATATTTGTCTTGTGATGAGTTTTCAATTAATGAATGTAACTGGATTACAGATAGTGTTCAAAATAAATTTGATGCGTTAGTAAAACTAAGAAATACTGCTAAACCAGTAAAGGTTAAAATTCAAACAGATTTGGAAAAGAGCAGTGCAAGTGTCATGCTAAAAAATCCTGAGTTTGGAATTTCACCTGGTCAAGCAGCTGTTTTTTATGATCCAGTTGATGAAAATCGTGTTTTAGGAGGTGGATGGATAAAAAATACTAAAAACTATTTAAATGACTAATTTTAAAATTGATCATTTTGTTTTTGGTGCAAATACTTTAAGTGAAGGTTCAAACACTATAAAAAAGATACTTGATGCAGATCTGAGTGAAATTAATACTCACGAATCAATGGGAACTCATAACAGGGTTATCTCTATTGGCTCTAGTTATCTGGAAATAATTGCTCTAGATCCTAAAAACCAAAATGCAAATAATAATACATGGTTTAACCTTAGTGATAAAATTTATAGAGAAAAATTTTTAAAAATTCCCAAATTAATTTCTTTTGTAATATCATCCGAAAAATTCAACAGTTCAATTTTTTTTGAAAAAAAATTTTTAATTTCTAGAAATAAGTACAAATGGTTTTTTAAAAAACCGAATTTTCAGTATCTAAAAAAAAATAATTTTACAAATACAAATTTATTTCCAAGTTTGATCAATTGGCAATCTGTTTCACCATTAAATGATATGAAAAAAAGCTCATATATTTTTGAGAGTTTAGAAATAATTTTGAATAAAAATCATAAATTACTTTATGATTTTTTATCATCTTTAAACTTAAAAGAAAAAATAATTTTTAATTTTAATGATGATTTGAATGATGATCTTTTATCTTTAAAATTAACTTTGAAGTCTTTAATTGATGATAAGTATATTTATATCACTTGACTGAGCTGAAATTTATTATTACTTAGTTAATTAAAGGGCGGAGTAGCTCAGCTGGTTAGAGCAGCGGAATCATAATCCGCGTGTCGGGGGTTCAAGTCCCTCCTC
This sequence comes from uncultured SAR116 cluster alpha proteobacterium, assembly GCA_902618195.1. GTDB lineage: Bacteria > Pseudomonadota > Alphaproteobacteria > Puniceispirillales > Marisalimonadaceae > TMED54. Next base: position 37,805 of record CACMZO010000009.1, on the reverse strand, counting down.
CGCTACCAATATTTCAACGTTTCTCTTGTCACTCCTCAATTGTTATAATTTTAGAATCTCAGGATTAGTTAAGAAAGTCAAACATGTTGTGACAGAGATGTGACCAAATTAAAGAGTTATCATTTAAATAGTTTGTGTGATGATTTACTTGCTCTAACAGTTAATCGACCGCTCACTTTGCCAATAACTCGATTAGCAATTCTTTTTTTTACAGTTCCTCTTTTAACATCATTTATATCTCCAAGGATACTAATAGTTTTTTCATGACTAGTCCTTAAAAGGCCAATTATTTGATATAAATTATTGATGCCAGCCTAACTTATCCATAACTGTAATAATTTTTTTAAACTCATTAGGCCATATAAAATTAGCTGGATTTGATCTTCCAATGAACATGGCCTTAGTATACTTATTGTCTAATTTATTATATTCGATTAAATATTTCTTTTGATTTTCAAAATCTTTTTCATGCTCAGTGACATATAAAAGGAACAAATAAGCATATCCTGAATTACCACAAAAAGGACTTTTACAATTATTAACTTTATTAGAAGTTTTTCTATCGTAGATTATTTTTTTTGCTAGTTTTTTAACTATTTCTAAATTCTTTTTTAAGAAACTTGCTTGCATATAAAAAGATGTGAAAGTATCAGTGGGATTATCATCTAGTTCAAATAATTTAGCGAAAGATGCAGTCGCTTGTTCAAAATTATTACAAAGAGTAAAAACTTCACCTGCTAAACCATATTGATAAGAATTTCTATTTATTAAATTAAAACCTTTTTCTGCAAATTCTTCAGCTTTTTTAAGTCCACCCCACTCTTCTGCTCTGTCCCCTTTACGATTAATAATATATAAAGAAGCTAAAAAGTATCCTTTTGCAAGATATGCGTCAGCTTTCTTTGGGTTAATTTTAATTGCTTTATTAGCAAACTTTATAGCTTCTAAAAAGCAATTGGTTGTGGTTTCTTTACGTTCCTTTTTTGTAGCTTGTTTATTTTGAGGTTTACAAAACCCCAATCTAATTTTGTAATGATATTTCCATGCTTGACTGAGATTATGAGCATAACCATTCGGATTAATACTATAAAGCTTATCTAGGGTTTTTTCATAATCGAAGTAACCTTCTCGTGACCACTTTTCCCTCTCCTTTGCAGCAAATTGAAGAAGTCTTAATTCTTCTATTGTTTCAATATCATCACTAGATACACGAATTTTATCTTCCTCAAGATTAAACTTTGATAGAACTGAGAGTACTAATTGGTCTTGGATTTTAAACAAGTCATCAGTTTTAGTATTTTTCAATTCTGAAAAAAATACTTGGTCATCCTTAATGTCTCTAATTTCAATATTAGTTCTCATATCTTTATCAAAGATAGTTACAGAACCACTTAGTACATATCTCACATTATAACGTTTTATCAATTCATTATTATTCATACCTTTTTGTTTTACTGCCAAGCTTGTATTCTTAGAAAGGACTTTTAAATTTTTATATCCTGATAAACCTCCTACAAAGAAATCAAACATACTTTCAGCTATAAAATCATGCTTAGATGAATTTGCTAAATTTTGAAAAGGAAGAACGAGCAGAACTCTTTTATCATCTAATTTAGGATCACGTATGTCATTAGATTTTAAATAAAATTGATATGTTATCAATCCTGCAAGCAATATTGCAACCGCTGCAATAGAGCTCAAAATATTTATTTTCATTTTTGATTTTGTATTAATAGATCTCTTTTGCAATGGGTTCATTAATAAGTCAAAAGCATGAAACTGGTTTTGCTTAACCTTCTGCATTCCTAGGTCATTGAACTTATACTTTGTTTTATTAGAGACTAGATCATAAACATTCTTAGATATTGTTATTCCACCTGGTTGCGCTAATGCCTCTAATCTTGCAGCAATGTTTACTCCATCACCTAATAAATTATCACCCTCCTTAACAACATCACCCATATTTATACCTATACGGTACTCAAGCTTAACGTCTGTTGTATCTTTATCATTTCGGGTTTTAATCTGTTTCTGGAACTCTACAGCTGCATCAACGGCAGCAACAGCACTTGGAAATTCTGCAAATACAGAATCCCCTCCTGTGTTAAATATTCGGCCTTTTTGTTTTTTAATAAGAGGTTCAATGATCTTGTTACATTCACGAAGTCCTCGTAATGTAGCATTCTCATCTTTTTCCATATGTTTGCTATAGCCAACTAAATCTGTGGCAAATATTACTGCTATTTTACGATCAATATCGGATGAATTCATATGCTTATTGTAAACATGACTAAAAATATTATTCAAATTTTATTTTATTAAAAAGACCGTATAATTTATAAAACTAAAAAAATTAATTTCTTTCATCTTTTTATTCAGTTAAATTCAAATTAGCATTTGCTCCAAAGCTAAACAGAACAAAAGTTTATATGAGTAATAGTTTTTCATAATTAATCTCAAAATCGAACTAGGTTAAATCATTTTGTTTTTGCACCTGCTAGAGTAACATTACCTGAAGAAGGTATCATTGTCCTTAATTGCAGACCCCACTTGCCATCTCTTTTAGTTGAAGTAAATATCCCAAAAGCAGAAGCATAACTTTGCTTATTTTTGTATCTTCGATTGAATTCAACACTACATTGAACTGCATTTTTTGAGGAATTAATAATTTCTGCTTTATCTAAAGTTGAGTGATCCCAATCTTCTTCAGTTTCTAACTTATTATAAAGGAAGCTCAAATATTCCCAAAGTTCGTCTTTATTTTTATAAATAATAGGATCATTATTTTCAGAATGAGCCATGTGAGGGAAATGAAGACAATTTAATATTTTATCTTTATCTTTTTCATTAAAGAACTGAACATAATTATAGAGACTTTGAACTGCTAATTCTTCATCATTTGTTTTTTTCATAATTAATCCTTACCTTATTTTAGTAAATCTATACTCTCGTTTACCAAGTCTTTGAAAAGCTTTTTGTATGATTTGACAATTTGTATAATCATCAACAAAACCAAATATCAATATAAATTCTTCCCATTTATTCAAGGTACTTGAGTACTGTTCTAAAATTACATCTCCTTTTTTTCCTACTGGAGTGTCGTGAAATAGACCAGCTTTTGTTCCAAAACTAAAGAGAGCTATTGTTAAACAAGTTAATAATGTTTTCATAATCATCTCACTTTCTAAGAATGTATGTGGTAGGAAAACCTAATCCATATAAAAATCATTAATAAAAAAATAATAAAATAACATATATATCTAATATACTTTTGAATCTTTTGGAACACGGGAAAGTTCATAAAATGGTAATTCTAATTTAATAGGTTTTAATGAACATTTAATTACAGAATTAACATTTTGAAACTGTGACTTAAATTTTTTACCGTTAACATATCTGTAATAACGAATACAATTATAACAAAGATATACCCATTCTTTGTCCTCAATATGTTTCTTACAATTCCAAACAAACTTGTATGGGTCAAAACACACTTTACAAAAACTATTTAACTTAAACACCAATACCCTTTTTCTAATAAGTTAATCATAATCTATAAATGCAATAAGTATCAATTCAAAAAAATCCCTTACAAGCTTATAAGAAATAATTTGAACTTTCCTTGTTGATTACTAGAATAAGTTTATGAAATACCATTATTGCTCAAGATGTAATCTTCCCTCAAAAAAACTATTTAACTGTAAATATGAAGATCACGAAGAGAATTGGTTTTTACTTTGTTCTAGATGCGTATTGGAATGCAGAAATATCTATAAAAAAGCATTTAAAAATAAATTAGGAGAGTTTGTTTCGATAGGGATGATCATGTCAAGAAAAGAAAGAAGCATAATTTAAATAATAAAAATTTAGATCAAATTATTTAATGTAAATCTTTAATGTTTTTGCAAACATTTTAAGCAATTTAAAAAATATCAAACAAGAGCATTTGATTTTCTTTGTTTTTTTTTGCCTTTTCTAGGCAGAATAACTTAAGTAAATAAAATTTGTATGCATTCAGATTTTCAAAAAACAAATAGCATAAACTCTTTACCAAATGGACAACATTTCCAACCTATATATATGATATATAGCCAAACAATTAAAAATGCTTTCTTTGTAAACTTTAAAATTCAGGTATCTTACATTAGAGCTTCTCTTGAATTGCTCATCATTTACACAATTGGAAGGACTTTCTGGTGATCTTAGTAGGAATTGACGTGGGTGGTACTTTCACCGACTTTATTTATTTGAACGATGAAACTGGAAAGACTGATATCCACAAAGTGTCGACTACTCCGGACGATCCCTCCATTGGGGTAATCACTGGACTTTTAGAGCTTGTCGATAAGGGTAAATTAAAACCCAAAAGCATAACTCAGATTTTCCATGGGACAACGACAGCAACCAACTCAGTTCTTGAAGGTAAAGGTGCTTGTACAGGCATGATAACAAATAAAGGCTTTCGGGACATTATTCATATTGGTCGTCACCAAAGGCCTGATCATTATTCGATTATGCAAGAGATCCCTTGGCAGAACAGGCCTCTTGTGCAAAGACAATATCGAAAAACTGTTAAAGGGCGCTTAACCCCTCCTACCGGTCATGAACTGGAGCCACTTGATGAAAATGAAGTATTAAGAATTGCTCGAGAGCTCAAAGAAAGTGGTGTAGAATCACTAGCTATTTGTTTTTTATTTTCCTACCTGAATCCTGAACACGAGCGTCGCGCCAAGGAATTAGTCCGCGGAATAATGCCAAACGCTTTTATTACCACTTCCTCAGAGATTTCCCCCCAATTTCGTGAATTTGAGCGGTTCACAACTGCCGCACTTGCTTCTTTTGTTGGTCCAAAAGTTGCTAAATATGTAAAAAACCTAAAAAATTCACTTTCACAAAATGATATATCTGGTGACTTGCGAATCATGGCGTCCAATGGTGGTGTGATTACATCTCGTATGGTTTTACAAAACCCAGCGCTTACAATGATGTCTGGCCTTGCCGCGGGTGTTTTGGGCGGCGCTTGGGTGGGTGAAAAATGTGAGCGAAGTAAAGTTATTACTTTTGATATTGGAGGCACTTCGGCAGACATTGGTATTGCCATTGATGGAAAATGTTCTGAAACTGATTCCCGATCGACCTCTATTGCTGGATTCCCACTTTTAATGCCTATGCTTGATATTCACACAATCGGCGCTGGGGGAGGGTCTATTGCTTATTTAGATAAAGGCGGTGCTTTTAAAGTAGGACCACAAAGTGCAGGTGCGATGCCTGGCCCAGCAGCATATGGACTTGGAGGTAAAAAACCTACTGTCACTGACGCCAACCTAGTACTAGGACGTCTCGAACCCAATGATTTTTTAGGTGGCGAGATGTCGTTAGATGTCAACGCATCAAGAAATGTTGTTGGCGAGTTGGCCAACAAACTCAAGATTGATCTTTTAGAGGCTGCAGAGGGTATTTTAACGATACTTAATGCTAACATGGCAAATGCAATCAGGTCACGCACAGTACAGCGTGGCATAGATCCTAGAGAGTTCTCACTTGTAGCAATGGGTGGTGCAGGCCCACTCCAAGGAGCTGAGGTGGCGCAGATGCTGGGAGTGCCTGAAGTTATCGTTCCGATTAGTCCTGGCATAACCTCTGCCCTTGGACTTTTAATTGCTGATCTCAAATATGATGTAATACGCACTCAATTCCAATCTTCTACCAAACCAAACTTGCTCAGATTTAACTCTGAATTTGCAGAGATGGAAGCTGAGATCCATGAGCGGTTAGCCGAGGATGGCTTATCATCGAATGAAGTTCATTTTAAGCGGGCTGCCGATCTGCGTTATCTTGGGCAAGGTTATGAATTAAGGGTGGGTTTAGGTGATGGCAAAATTTCTGAAAAAAGTTTGCAAACCCTATGGCAAAAATTTCATGAGACCCATTCAGTTGAATACGGCAAAGCTTTTCCGGAAAGCCCAATAGAAGTAGTAAATCTTAGGGTTAGTGCAATAGGGCAACCAAAAGAAATGATATTTTCTCCTTTCAAAGCAGATGGAGATTTAAAGAATGCCCTTGTTCAAACTCGTGACGCTGTTTTTCGATTAGATGGTTCTTTACAAAATTTCAAGACACAGATTTACCGTCGTAACATGTTGCCAACAAACTTTGAAATGTTGGGACCTGCAATCTTGTTGCAAAAAGATAGCACTACCGTTGTGCCGCCAAACGCAACTGCAAAGGTACATAGCACTGGCAATATAATAATTTCATTGGAGCCAAACTCATGACCAGAATTGATCCTGTAACTGGTGCCGTGATTCAGGGTGCGCTCGAAAGTATTGCACTCGAAATGGGGCATAAGTTAATGCGCATGTCTTACTCATCAATCATCCGTGAATCTGAAGACTTTGGTGCAGCGTTGACAGATGTAAACGGACTACAGATGTGCGAATGTAAGATGTCTACACCACTGCAGTCAGGTCCAATTCCAGGCTATGTGAAGAATGTTATCAAAGTTCTTGCTGAGCGCGGAGATCCCGTTAGGCCTGGTGATGTGATAATGCATAATGATCCTTATGGTGGAGCATCTCATGGACCAGATGTGGCCTTTTGTGTTCCGGTATTTTTGGACAAACTACTCATCGGTTGGTCGGTAACTACTGCGCATCACTTAGATATTGGAGCGCTTTCTCCAGGAAGCTGCGGAATAGTGGACGCTGTGGATACATATGCGGAGGGATTACAATTTAAGGCAATAAAAGTATTTGAAGAGGGCAAGCGCAACGACGCCGTTTGGCACATCCTGAGAGCTAACATTCGAGCAACAGAATTAGTGGTTGGTGATATGGAAGCTCAAATCGAAGCCGCTAAAATTGGGTCTAAAAGATTGTTAGAGTTAGTGAAAAAATATAGTTTAGAAAAAATTGTCAATGCCTTTCATGATCTTATGGACTATTCTGAAAGAATGATGCGGGATGCTATTAGCGCTCTTCCTGATGGTGAGTATAGCGCAACGACTAAAATTGATGGCTATTTAGATGACCCAGATCCAGCACGTCGCGAGTTACCAATTAAAGTTACCCTAAAAATTAATGGTGATTCTATTATAGTGGATTTGTCAGGCACAGCTAGGCAGGTCGATGATAAACCTATTAATATGCCTCTGGTAGGTACTGTAGATTGTTCGATTTGGCTTACTATTCGCTCAATTCTATTAGACAGCGTTATTTATGGGTCAATACCGCAAAACTCTGGCCTTACACGCCCGATCGAGATTATGGCTCCCGCAGGTTGTTTGGTAAATCCGATTTTTCCAGCACCCGTCATTGCGCGCTTCTGCCCGGGAAACCAACTCGCTGATACTGTTATGAAAGCATTCGCACAAATTGTTCCTGATAAAGTCTCTGCAGGTATAGGTAATTTGAGAGTTGTTGCTCTCTCAGGACTACGTGATGGTAATCATTGGGTGCATATGGAAATAATGGAAGGTAGCTACGGCGGACGCTCTGGCTTAGATGGCATGGATGCGGTTGATACCCTGTATGCAAACACTCGCAATAATCCAATTGAAGATATAGAAACACATATACCTGTCAGAGTGGATCGCTATGAACTTAGAGAAGACGCTATGGCGGCAGGACAATGGCGGGGAGGGATAGGCGCTATTAGAGAGTTTACGTTTTTGGATGACGCCGGCTTTTCGTTAGAAGGAGAAGGTCACGCCTTTGAACCATGGGGTTTTGATGGTGGCCAAAGTGGCCACAAGGCAAATCTAAAATTATTACATACTGATGGTACATCAACATCTTTGCCTTCAAAAGTTCCATATTTCACGGTCAAGGCAGGCGAAACACTGGTATCTACTGGTCCAAGCGGTGGTGGTTACGGAAATCCTGAGTTGCGTAAAAGGGCAGCAATAGATCGAGACATTGCTGATGGGTTGATCTCACTTAAAACAGCAAAAAAATTGTTTCCAAGCCAGTTTCGATAGTTCTGATATCGCTTCAATTATTAAATTATTTTTTAGATCTGACGGCTAAAGGATTTTCACCTTCAGTCAATTAAAAATTTTTAGTTTCCTGGGGCCTTATAAAGACCAATCATTTCTGCACCTTTTTTTGCAATATCATTTAAATTAATATCCTCGAGAATAGTTATCTCTTCAAAAGCACCAGTTTTAATCATTGTTAATTTTAATGCTGTTAAAGTATCAGAACTAGGTGCTTCAACACTGACTACAACATCATAAATTCCACGTGTATATGATATATCAATGAGATTACCTCCAATCTTTTGTGCTAATCCACTTACCATTGCTTTACGATCTTCGTCTGGGTTTTCTAACCAACCGTCAGTACCTTGTTTTGAATATTTTGCGAGTACTATAAACTTCATAAATTTCTCCATTTTTATACTTAATTAATGTCTCATATTTATAGTTTAATTAATAAAAATGTAAATTCAACCAACCGACAAAGTTAGTGTATGAAAATGTGTATGAAATGACCTACTTAACGGCTTTACTGTATTTAATATAAAATAAGGGAGTTTGTTACAGCTATTATCAGCACTTAAATATGGATTGTGTGGAAGGTAGAAAACTTGCCATTTTTTAACCTCCGTTGTGACGGAGGTGTGACAACTAATTTCTTCTAGTAAAAAAATTGTTATTAATCAGAGAATTAAAAGTTAAGAGCAGCGGAATCATAATCCGCGTGTCGGGGGTTCAAGTCCCTCCTCCGCTACCATTATTTCAATGTTTCTCTTGTTAACTCTCAATTGTTATTTTTTAAGAATCATTAGGATTAATGAAAAAAGTTAAACTTGTTGTAACAGAAATGTAACAGATTTTTTATTAAATCAAAATTAGAAAAATTCTCTTTTTTATATATAATATTAATATGACTGATTTATTTAAAATTAATTTTAAAGATGAAGATGTTATTAAAATACAAAATAAAATTAAAGAGTTTAATTGGTCAAAGATTTCATCTTCAAAAACTTGGGAAATGGGAACAAATCCAGAAAAGTTAAAAGAATTATGTGAATATTGGATAGACGAATATGACTGGTTTACAGATCAGGATTATCTAAACTCATTTAATCAATATAAGTCTGATGTAGACGATCTAAAACTCCATTTCGTTTTTGAAAAAGGTAAGGGAAAAAATAATTATCCTTTAGTTTTATTACATGGATGGCCAGGATCAGTTAGCGAATTTCATAATATAATACCAATGTTAACTGAAAATTCAAATAACATATCCTTTGATGTTGTAGCACCATCTTTACCAGGGTTTGGATTTTCTGATAAACCAAATAAACCAATAGGACCAAGAAAAATGGCCAATTATATTAATAAGCTTTTAGTAGACGTTCTTGGTTATAAAAATTATTTTGTTCAGGGTGGTGATTGGGGATCTTATATTGCAGCTTGGCTTGCGTTTGATAATCATAAAAATTGCAAAGGGATACATGTTAATATGATGGGTTTCAGACACGTAAATGGAACACAAAACGAAAAAGAAAAAAAATGGGAAGATGATTTTGAATTAAATGTTGAACTTCAAAAAGGATATATGACCCAAAAGGCTACAAAACCTCTAACACTTGCATATTCTATGATAGATAATCCTGTTGGTGTGGCTGCATGGATTTTAGAAAAATTTCATGGTTGGTCTGATATTAAAGACAATGATTTGTTCAGCACATTTACAAAAGATGAACTACTAAGAAATATAATGATCTATTTATTAACAAATACATTTGAAAGTTCTTCATGGATTTATTATGGAAGACGACTTGAAGGAGGTAGAATATTTTCTAACAATCCTTCAACAAGAGTTGAAACTCCTACAGCTTGTTCTCTTTTTCCAAAAGAGTTTTTAAAATGGCCTCCAAAAAGTTATGTAGAAAGAATTTATAACGTAAAACAATGGACAGAAATGCCAAGAGGAGGTCACTTTGCGGCATTAGAAGAACCTTCATTATTATCAAATGATATAAAAACTTTTTTTATCAAATTAGTTTAATCATTCAATTATTATATTTATAAAAACAATAGGATTAATTAAGAGAGACAAACTAATTGTAACAGATGTTTGACTTAATTTTAATAATTTTAATCGCTTTTTAATCAGTGATCTAAGAGTTTAATTTATTATCTTATAGTTTTAAAAGATAATTTTTTAGGCATTGTACAACTTTAATTTAATTATTTTACAATTACTCAATAAATAATCTTGATATAGGCATTCAAAGGATTATTCTCAATAAGTTTTATTAGGAAATTAAGTATGACTTATGTTACAAAAAAATATGATGAAGCCTTTATAAATAAAAATTCTGTAAGAACTAATTACAAAAAGTTGATAAATTGGTTCAAAGATCAAGATAATAATGAATTAAGAAAAAAAAATTCTGATGCAATGAAATTTTTTCAGAATACAGGTGTGTCTTTTAAAGTATATTCCAATGATGACAAAGAAAATCTAATACCGTTTGATATAATTCCAAGAATAATAAATTACAAAGAGTGGGATAAAATAGTTAGAGGAATAACACAAAGAGTTTTAGCTATTAATTTTTTTCTTAATGATATTTATGGTGAACAAGAAATAATAAAGCACGAAGTGATTCCTCTTGATCTAATTCAAAACAATCCTGCTTTTTTGAAACAGATGATAGGATTTATTCCTCCAAAAAAAACATATAATCATATTTCTGGCATAGATTTAATAAAAACTAATTCAGATAATTTTTATGTATTAGAAGATAATGTAAGAGTTCCATCTGGTGCTTCTTACATGATAGAAAATAGAGATACTATGATAAAATTATTTCCTGATCTCATCTCAAGATATAAAGTATTTGAAAATAAAAACTATGCTAATAAATTATCTGAAATTTTAAAGAAGTCTTCACCTAAAAAAGCAAATAGAAATCCAAGTATAGTATTGCTAACGCCTGGTATATATAACTCTGCTTTTTTTGAACATGCTTTTTTAGCGGATAAGTTAGGGATTGAATTAGTAGAAGGTAAGGATCTTCGGGTAATTAATAAATATTTAAATATGAAAACTATAGAAGGTTGGAAAAGAGTAGATGTAATTTATAGAAGAATAGATGACATTTTTTTAGATCCATTATCATTTAAGGAAGATAGTTTTTTAGGAGTTCCAGGATTAATGGAGGTATACAGAAATAAAAACGTAACCATTGCAAATGCTCCTGGCACAGGTATTTCAGACGATAAATCAATTTATTCCTATATCCCAGACATTATTAAATTTTACTTGGGTCAGAAACCAATATTAAAAAATGTAAAAACATTTAAATGCCGTGTAAAAAATGAATTGAAATATGTATTAGACAATTTAAATAAATTAGTCGTTAAAGAAGTTCATGGTTCAGGAGGTTATGGGATGCTAGTTGGGCCACTAGCAAGCAAAACTGAAATATCAAAATTTAAAAATAAAATTAAAAAAAATCCTTATAATTATATTGCTCAACCAACTTTATCTTTATCTACATGTCCTATTTATACAAAAAAAGGTTTAACTTCTAGACATGTAGACTTAAGGTGTTTTGCTTTGTTGGCAAAAGAAAAAGTTACAGTTACTAGTGGTGGCCTTACCAGAGTTGCTTTAAAGAAAGATTCACTTGTTGTTAATTCAAGTCAAGGTGGTGGAACTAAAGATACTTGGATATTGAGTTCATAATGTTAGGAAGTACAGCCGACTCATTATTTTGGATGTTCAGATATATTGAGCGAGTTGAAAATACATTATGTATGATTGAGAGTGGTTTTCAATTATACCTTTTATCATCAAGTAATTTGTATAATGAATGGGACGCAATTTTAAGAACAAATTCAATAAGAAATCATTTTTTGAAGAAAAATAATTCTTTAGATAGTCTCAATATAATTAACTTTATGTTTAAAGATCCAAAGAATTTGAATAATATTTTAACACTAATTGGAAAAGCTAGAGAAAATGCACGAAGATCAAGAGTGTCAATTACATTAGAGGTTTGGGAAGCTATAAACACGTGTTGGTTATATTTGAATGAAGAACTTAACAAAAAAATAAATGAAAATAAAATTCAGATAATTATTAAAAATACAAGAGAAAAAATTGCTCTCATTTTTGGTTTTTTAGAAAGAAGCATGTTAAAAAATGAAATTTTAAATTTCTGCTATTTAGGCGCATTTATTGAGAGATTTGACAACACTGCAAGAATTTTGAATACAAGATATTATCTCCTATTAGACGAAAAAAAATTTAGATTTGAGGGTTATGATAATTTTCAATTAGAAATGATTTTGAGAAGCATATCGTCATACAGATCATTTATGTGGAAAAACCAGAATGAAATTAAAGCTAATAAAGTTTCTTATTTTTTAATATCAGATAAAGATATGCCTAAATCATTAATGTTTTGTGTTAATGAAACAATTAAAAATTTAAAGTCAATTCATAAAAAAAATTTTACAAAAAATAATAGTTACTTGAATGCTCTTAGCATTCAAACAAAAATTAAACAAAAAAATACAAATTTTAATAATTACTCATTTTTAAATAGTTTATTTAAATTAAACATGACATTAGCTGCAAATATAGAGGAAGAATTTAATTTTCAATAATAGTATGATTTTAAAAATAACACAAAAAATTATCTATGAGATAGATGGAAAAATTAATTTTGGGTTTAATAAATTACTTTTAACACCTCAAAATAATCAAAACCAGAAAATTTTAGATTGGAAAATTGATATACAAGGTGGAAAAAAGGAACTTAATTCTAAAGATCAATTTGGCAATCAAATAGAATTGGTTAGTATACAAAATAACTCTAAAAAAATTGAATATAATATTTTTGGTAAAGTTGAAACAAAGTCTAATTTTGGAATAAAAGAATTTTCGCCAAAAGATCTTCCTCTTTGGTGTTATGTTGATAAAACTAACCTCACAAATCCTGGTGAATATATATCAAAGTTTTATAAAGAAAATATTTTAAATTATGAAGACTTGATAGAAAGTCTTCATAATTTATCATTTAATATTAAATCCAAAATTAAATATAAAAAAGGAAAAACAGACTATAAAACAACTGCTGAAGACGCATTTAAAAAAGGGTTTGGAGTTTGTCAGGACCACACTCATATATTTTTATCCATAGTGAGAATGAATAATCTTCCTTGTAGATATGTTAGTGGATTATTTAAACCCATAGATGATACTAATAATCTTTCCATGCATGCTTGGGCTGAAGTATTTATAGAAAATCTTGGTTGGATTGGTTTCGATGTATCTAATGGTATTTCTCCAGATGATAGATATGTAGAAATAGCAAAAGGTTTCGATTATAATGATGTTGTTCCAGTAAAAGGTATTATAAATGGATATTTTATTGAAAATCAAAATTTAGAATTATCAATTGATATTTTAAATCAATAATTAAGGTGCTTAATGACTTATTGTGTAGGATTAAAATTAAATCAAGGCTTAGTATTTATGTCAGACACGTTAACTAACGCAGGTATAGATAATGTAAATACAAATAAAAAAATGTTTTTTTGGTCAAATAAAAACGAGAGAAGTGTAGTTTTATTAACTTCTGGAAACTTAGCTACATCTCAGGCTACTATTAATCTTATAAATGAAGCTATTGATAACCCCAATAGTGATAATGATAATATTCTTAAAACTAAATCAATGTTTCAAGTTGCAAGAATTTTTGGAAAAATTTTAAGAAATATTTCAAATGAATATTCTTCTGATGGTCAAGTAGGTGAAAATCCATATTCATCTACATTAATTTTAGGTGGTCAAATAGCAGGTCAAGAACATAGATTATTTTTAATTTATCCTGAAGGCAACTTTATAGAAGCATCTGAAGATCAATCTTTTTTTCAAATTGGAGAAACAAAATATGGCAAACCAATTATTGTTAGAGCTTTAGAAAAGAACTCAAACTTCGGTGATGCAATAAAACTACTTTTAGTATCTTTTGATAGTACTATGAAAGCAAATGTTTCTGTAGGCATGCCCATAGATGTTTGTACTTTAAAAAAAGATGATTTTGAATTTAATAATCAAATAAGGATTGAAAAAAATGATCCTTATTTCGAAAAAATTTCAAATAGTTGGGGAGAGTCTCTAAAAAAAAGTATTAAAGAGTTACCACCATTTGATTTTAAATAATTTGGAAATTGATTATATTAGTTAGTTTCTTCTTTTACTTAATTGCATTTACAGGAACTAAATCCTTCAAGATATTTTACTTGAATGACCATCAGCATGACTAATAGTATTGACTAATAAAAAAAATAAATAAAATTAAAATAAATTTTTCATATAATCTCTGTTGATTAATTATATTCATAATAATGAAATCAAAAAGTATTTAAGGTATGTAATATTACATGTTATCTAAAAAAAAAGCTTTTTAACGATTACGCTATTAGATAATTATTTGTTAATTGTACCTTCCTGTATACTTACTTTAGCCATACCTTGTTCACTTAGGCCTTGCATAGCTTTTAAAACTTCTAAATTTGAACCTGCTATACTTTTATTAGTAAAAGATTCAAAAATAAAACCGTTATTATCACCAGCTTTAAATAAGTAACGTTTATAATCTTCACTCTCTAATTTACTCGAAACCGCATTTACAACTGCCCATAGTGATGGAGCTAATAAGGTAAAAGTTGTAACTCTTCCATACATTTATTTTTTCTCTGCAACCTGAATAGATGAAATATAATTCGCCATTTTTTTTGATGAATCTTCAAAAATCTCTTTCATTTCAGTTGATTCAAAAGCTCTAAACCATGAAAAAGAATTCCATGCGCCACTCGAATATAAAATGTTACAAGCTGACTGAATGTCATTGTCATTTTTACCAGTAATAACAGCTAAAAAGTTATAATCTGGATGGGTGATCCATAAAAATTCACTCATTTCAACGTTAAATGCATCTATTAAAGGTTGAACTATTTTTCTTCTATCTTGTGGCTTGTTTAACATTGCTGCTGTGTTTTCACTTGTAGTTTTACCTAATAAAATATATTTTCCCATTTTGTCCTCTTATTTAAAAAATAACTATAATTTATCTAAATTATGCAAACTTCAGATTTTGTAAGAAATCTCTGTCCTGTACCATTATCAAGAGAAAACATGCCACCAATACCTTTAACAGCGTCAATAATTAAATCAGTATGTTTCCATTTTTCGAATTGATCATCATTCATATAGAAAGGTATGCCACCTATTTCACCTAGTTTAACGTCGTTATCCCCAATAATGTATTCAGATTGTAAATAACACATTGGTGCACTTCCGTCACAACAGCCACCTGATTGATGAAATAATAAATCAGGACCATATTTTTCTTTAAGCTTTTCTATCAACTTAATAGCTTCAGGTGTTGCAACAACTTTTGTATCATCTAGGATTTTCATATAGTACTCCTTTTAAAAGAAATCGGTATCATATTTAATTATGATACCGATAATTTAGTTATTTTTTAGAAAAAACCAAGAGCATTTGGATCATAAGAGACATGAACATTTTTTGTTTGTCTATAATGTTCTAACATCATTTTATGTGTTTCTCTTCCAATGCCTGATTGTTTATAACCACCGAAAGCAGCATGAGCTGGATAATCATGATAACAATTTACCCAAACTCTTCCAGCTTGTATTTCTCTTCCCATTCTAAAAGCTTGATTACCATCTCTTGTCCAAACACCAGCGCCTAAACCATATAAAGTATCATTAGCTATTTCTAATGCTTCAGACTCGTCTTTAAACGTAGTTACGGATACAACGGGACCAAAAATTTCTTCTTGGAAAATACGCATTTTATTGTTTCCTTTGAATACAGTTGGTTCGATGTAATAGCCATTAGCTAGACCATCAACAGATTTAATATTTCCTCCAGCAAGAACATCTGCTCCTTCATCTTTGCCAAGTTTCAAATAAGAAGATATTTTTTCCATTTGTTCAGTAGAAGCTTGTGCGCCAATCATAGTATCCATTTCAAGTGGATTTCCTTGTTTGATTGCAGATACCCTTTTAAGAGCTTTTTCCATAAATTTTTCATAGATTGATTCTTGGATTAATGCTCTACTTGGACAAGTACATACTTCACCCTGATTAAGTGCAAACATTGTAAAACCTTCTAAGCATTTATCAAAAAAAGCATCGTCAGAATCTAATACGTTTTCAAAAAATACATTTGGTGATTTTCCACCAAGTTCTAATGTAACAGGAATTAAATTTTGCGAAGCATATTGCATTATTAATCTTCCAGTTGTTGTTTCTCCAGTGAAAGCTACTTTAGCTACTCTTTTTGAAGATGCCAGGGGTTTTCCTGCTTCTAATCCGTATCCACATACGATGTTAACTACTCCTGGAGGTATTAGATGTCCAATTAAGTCCATTAAAACCATTATAGATGCTGGAGTTTGTTCTGCAGGCTTTAAAACAACGCAATTTCCTGCTGCTAACGCAGGTGCAAGTTTCCACACTGCCATAAGTATTGGAAAGTTCCAAGGTATAATTTGACCAACAACACCAAGAGGTTCCTTGAAATGATAAGAATAAGTGTTTGAGTTTATTTCTGATATAGTTCCTTCTTCGGCTCTAATTACTCCGGCAAAATACCTAAAATGATCGATCGCTAAAGCAATATCAGCATTTATTGATTCTCTAATAGGTTTACCGTTATCTAATGTTTCAGCTGCTGCTAAAAGATTTACATTAGACTCCATAATATCTGCGATTTTATTGAGCATATTAGCTCTTTCAGTCAGAGATGTTTTCCCCCACTTAGGAAAAGCAGCATGTGCTGCGTCTAAAGCTAAATTTACATCTTCTTCATTTGATCTAGCAATTTCACATAAAACTTCACCTGAAATTGGCGTAGGATTCTCAAAGTACTGTCCAGATTTAGGTGCGACGTACTTCCCATTTATATAGTTGTTATATTTGTCTTTGAATGGAAAATCTATGTCTAAATGCTTTACATTTAATGCAGATGTAGACATAGCTCTACTTAAGTCATCCATTTTTTCCTCCTTTAATTAAGTTAATATAATTAGAGTAATGAGAATCATTATCAGAGTCAAATAAAGGTGTGTACTTTATTAGTTTATTATGACCAAATTATTTTCCAGCTATAAGGACGAAATTATTTTAGTTTTTTCTCCATTAAACCTATACTAAACATTAATGTAAATTGTTTCGACCCGATAAATGTTGTCAAATTTTATACAAAAAAAGTAATACTTGGTTCATTTGGCATAGGGTCTTTATTTAAATTTAAATTATATTCTTGTTTAGCTATAATTTGTTTAAATAATACACCAGATTAGAAAGATATTCAGATTATAAACACAATACCTATAATTTTTGTAATATTATGGTCGTCAGCATTTATTAGTAGTAAAATTATTATTGATTATGCACCACCTTTTTTATCTCTTGGAATAAGATTCAGTGCTGTAGCATTATTTTTATTTTTATATTTTATTATTTTCTCAAAAAATAAAAAAATTTCATTCAAAGATTTTATTGACTCATCAATAAGTGGTTTATTATTCCATGGTTTATATTTAGGAGGTGTGTTTTTTGCATTATCTAAAGGTATAACAGCTACTCTTATTGCATTAATAGTTTCATTACAGCCTATCCTAACATCTTTTCTAGCTAAGGTTTATTTAAATGAAACTCTAACAAGATATCAGTGGATAGGAATATTTTTAGGATTTAGTGGTGCTTCTATAATTATTATTTCCGATCTGATTGGTGATTTAAGTTTAATAGCTTTTCTTGCTGGAGTAATTGGTCTTATTTCTTCTTCACTAGCTATAATTTGGCAAAAAAAAATAGGTTCTAATTTATCAATATCCGGGAATAATTTTTTACAAGCATTAAGTGCTTCAATCTTTCATTTTTTTCTTGCTCTTTGCTTTGAAGATTTATTTATAAATTTTTCAAATGATTTTATTTTAGCTATGTCATGGCAAATTTTTGTCGTTTCACTAGGTGCTTTTTTGATTTTGATGTGGTTGCTTCAAAATAATAAAGCAAACCAAACATCTACTTTATTTTTTTTGGTGCCACCAACTTCCGCTTTACTTGCTTATCTAATATTAAATGAAAAATTTACTTTAATTGACTTTTTAGGTCTATTTTTATCTTGCCTAGGAGTGTTTATAGTTTCTAAATTTCAAGAAAATATTAATTTAAAGTAGAGTGTTAACCCTTGTTATAGAGAAGTTGATTATTGCCACTTTCTAATATAATTTAACGACATTTTTTATATATTTTTGTGTTAAAACCATTTTTCTAAATATGCTACTACTATAAATATAAATAGATATCCAAAAAAGTACCATTTGAATATATATGAATGAGGCTTACCGCCATTTTTCATTTTTTGAATTTTAAACAAAATCTCTCCTGTGGGATTATTGATAATAAGAGTAGAGATAATTATTCAAAACAAATTTACAATTCTATCTTTGGAAAAGATTTAAATATTTATCATATAAAATTTTTGGTAAATCTTATAAAATATCAAATGAGTTTTGAATTCACGTTTACAAAGTTATTTCGGCTCTATGCAGTTTATTGTTATTAATTAAACCGAAGTTTAATATAGAGAATTATGCTTAAAAAGGATGTAAGATTTTGCTAATTTTGTACTAAAAAATTAGTAACATTTGTTGCTCTGTCAATATTTATTTTAGAAAAATGCATGATAGTATAACTTAAATAAATTAGGTGTATTTCAAAATTATGAATGAAAATAAAAATATATTTGGAATAATTTATATTTTAATTGCAATGGCATTATTTTCTGTACACGACGCTATTTTAAAATATATTTTTGAAAAAACTTCATTATATGAAATTTTTTTTGCAAGAACTTTTATTGCAGCATTATTATCGGGCGGATTTTTATTAATCACAAAACAAAGAATTTCATTGATAACACATTACCCGTTTTTATCAATAATTAGAGTAGTTTTACATTTTTTAGCTTTTAGTTTTTATTTTGTTTCACTGACATATTTAACACTTGCTGTTGCTACAGCATTATACTTTTCCACACCTTTTTTTATGTCAATATTTGCAAGTATATTTTTAAAAGAACATATTGGTTACAAAAGATGGTTGTCAATATTTTTGGGTTTTGTAGGAGTGTACATAATATTGAACCCAAACTTTAACGATTTTGATTACAAAACTCTTTTACCACTTCTATGTGCTTTATTTTATTCTTTATCAATGACAATTACAAAAATAACTTCTGATAAAGATGATACTTATACTCAATTATTTTATTTCTATTTAATAACAATTTTATTATGTAGTTTTTTATTTTTAATTTTAGGATCAGGGCAATTCGATAATTTCATTGATCCGACAGTTAAGTTTATTTTTAGAGAATGGTTTAGCCATATTAATCATACTTGGAAATTTATTCTTATGATAGGTGTTTTAGCAACCATTGCATTTACATGTGTATTTAAGGCATACAGCTCGTATTCGACATCAGTAACTTCTATATTTGAATATTCACTAATTGTTTGGTCTATAGTAATAGGATTTTTTTTATTTAACGACATACCTACGTTAAGAACTATAACAGGGTGTATAATAATTATACTAGCTGGAATTTTTATATTTTTTAGAGAAGAAATTAGAGAACAAAAAACTAATTTAGAAACTCCTTTGCGGAGATAAATAAAATTTAGTAGTTCCGGTATACATTACAAAAGGTTTAAATTTTAATAAAAGATAGAGCATTTAATTTATATCATGAGAGTAAGAACTAAAGAATGCTATCATTGTAAATCACTGAATAAAGTTCTTTACCGTTGCAGATATGGTAATTTAAAGAGTTATATTTTTTTATGTGTTTCGTGTCTGAAAGAGATTAAACTAGGATTTAAGGACACCTATCAATATGGTGGCACTTGGAAAAGTAAAAAGAAGTAATTTAAATCAAAAAATGTGTCCAAGTGCTCAATATTTTTGCTTCAGTGGAATTACACGTGTAACTTCGCCTTTAGGATTTGGAGTGTCACCTTGCCTCCTTGGAATAATATGAATATGACAATGAAAGATGGTCTGGCCTGCATCTTTACCTATGTTCATTCCAATATTAAAACCTGTTATTGTTTCATCTAAAATTTTGAATTCGGTTTTTAGTGTATCTAGCACAATTGAAATCTCATCATGTTCTTCTTGAGAGCATTGAAAATAACTTACAACATGCCTCTTAGTAATAATGAGTGAATGAAGAGGGGTCACTGGAAAAGCATCTCTTATTACATAAAAATGATTATACTCATGGACTATAAGATCTTCTTCCATATAACAAAAAAATGCAGTTATTCATGATTAATTCTTTTAATTAAATTAGTACCCTATCGCAACACCTTCTCTTCGATGGTCGGAACCTCCAAAAAGCTTATTTTTAATTTGAATTATGTTTAAACCTGAATAAAAATTTCTTAATTTAACTTTATACCCTTTTTTTTCTAATTGATTTTTTAGCAAGGATATTTTTGTGTTTTTTTCTAAATAAAATGTTCCAAACTTGTTAATTCCGTGAGGTATAGATGCAGCTTGTTGAACATTCATTTTCCAATCAATTAATCCAATAATAGAGTTTACGACATATCCTATGATATTACTTCCTCCTGGTGACCCAATTATAAATAATGGTTTGTCATTCTTGAAAATAATTGTTGGTGCCATTGATGATCTTGGCCTCTTGTTTGGTTCAATATTATTAGCAACTCTTTTTCCTTTTTTTTCTTTTTGAAATGAAAAGTCAGTAAGCTCATTATTCAAAAGAAACCCTCCATCTGTCATTAATCTGGAACCAAAACTACTTTCAATAGTTGAAGTCATTGAAAGCGCGTTGCCATATTCATCTACAATTGATATATGAGTTGTAGATGGAGACTCTAGTGAATTAGCATATATGTAACTATTTGTTTCTTTGTGTAAAATTAAACCAGGTTTAATTTCTGGTATTTTCATATTTGTTTCTAATTTATTTGATCTAAACTTTAAATATTTTTTATCAATGAGTTTATCAATTGGTACATCAACAAAGTCACTATCAGCAATATACTTTCCTCTATCAGCAAAAGCTAACCTAGATGCATCTCCGATAATTCTCCATGTTTCAGAATTATTATATCCTAATTTTGAAAGATCATATCTTTCAACAATTCCTAAAATTTGATTTATAGTTATTGCTCCCGATGATGGCGGACCCATGCCACATATTTTATATTTTCTATACAATGAACATACAGGATTTCTTTCTTTTACTTCATAATTTAATAAATCAATTTTTGACAGTTTTCCTGGATTATCTTTTGCATTTCTAACTGTTGAAATTATGTCTTCACCTATTGTGCCTGAATAAAAAACATCAGAGCCGTATCTAGAAAAAAGTTTCAATGTATTTGCATAATCTGCATTTGTTTTTATGTTGCCATACTCTAAACCTTTACCTAGTGGCAAAAAATAATTTTGTGTAGTTTTATACTTTTTTAAAGATTTACGGTTTTTTTTTATTGATGAACTTAATTTCTGTGAAACTGGAAATCCTTTTTCAGCCAATTGAATTGCATCTTTAAATAACTCTTCCCACTTTTTTTTACCCCATTTTTGATGTGCTTTTTCCAATAATGCCGGAGTACCTGGAACTCCAACAGATTTTCCACCAACAACAGCTTCAAAAAATGTTAATGGGTTACCTTTCTTATCTTGAAAATGGTCTGCCTTTACTTCCAGTGGTGCTGTTTCTCTTCCATCTAAAGTAATTAATTTTTTTGTTTTTTTTTCGTAGTAAACTAAAAAAGCTCCACCACCTAGTCCTGAGGACTCAGGTTCAACAAGACCTAGGACTAATTGGGCAGTAACCATTGCATCAATAGCGTTTCCACCTGTGTTCAAAACTCTAGCAGCTGCTTCTGATGCTTTTTTGTTTGCTGTAACTACCATCCATTTATTGGCGATTACTGGTTTACCATTTTTTTTTAATTTAAGGTTTTTATTCATTAATAAATTTAAATTATAAATCTCAGGAGATTTGCCATCAGATTTTTGAGATGCTGTTACGGTAAAATTTATTAATGTTAAATATTTTATTAGCAGAAATATTATAATCTTAATTTTGAGAACAACTAATTTATTTAATGAATTCATTAAGATAATATTCTCTCGTTGCTAAAAATCTTATGGTAATCTAAAACTTTAAAAACTCCATTATTTCTTTTTGGACAGTGGGCCAGCAATCTTCTTGTTCCAAGATTATGTGATTACTACTCGGTAGAGAAACTAATTTTGAATTTTTCAAGTGTGTTGCAAGAAATTCACCCTCTGTAAAAGGGACCCTCATATCTTTTTCTGCATGAAGTATTAAGCTAGGAATTTCAATTTTTTTTAATGTTTCTACTACATTTATTTGATCATTTACTCTCAATATTTTAGCAGCGTTTGTTGCTGAAGTAGTAAATTTCATTATGTTATTAAATGAATCCATCTGTTCTTTAGATGCTTCAGGTAAAAAGCTACTTGCAAAAAATTGACGAAATGCAGGATTTTCTTGTTCCCAACCATTTAAAATCATTGCTTCATCCATAGATGAAATTTTTTGAAACTCATCAGATTTCATCCTGAAAGCTCTTCCTCTTGCATAACCACCTAAAATAATTAATTTGCTTACTTTTTTGGGATATTTAGCAGCATAAGCTAAAGAAACAGCTGTTCCTTGAGATAAAGCAAATAATGGAAAATTTTCCAATCCTGCATCATTTACGACTGCTTCTAGATCATCAACAAAATTATCAAAGCTTATATTTTGTGGTTCCCAGTCTGAAAAACCATTGCCTCGTTGATCAAATCTATAAAAAGAGTGTGAAGATCCAAAAAAATTGAAGTAATGTTTCCAAATGGGACTTCTCCAGTCATGCTCTAGACTAGTCATGAAATTTGGCGCTTTTATAAGAGGTGGGCCTGAACCAAACTTAGCGTAGGCTATAGTAGTATGATCTTGAGATAAACAATAACGAATTTCTTGGTCAGATTCTGTTAAGTCTAAATCTAAATTTTTATCTTTTAAATTTAGTTGATAAACTTCAACTGGTTTTTTTATATTCTTTAAAACTTGGTAACCGATGTTTTTTAACTTTATTTTATCTGTTTTAAGGTTTTCTTTAACCGATGAAGTTATTGATATACCTCCTGGCTCACATATAGATTCAACTCTACTTGCTATATTTACTTCATTTCCATAAATATCATCATTTTCTAGAATAATTTCACCGTAGTTAATACCAATTCTGTACCATATTTTTTTTTCTGGAATAATAATTTTTTCTTGATCGATTATTTGATTTTGAATTTCTATACTGAAAGATAGACTTTCATCACAATTTTCAAAAACTGCTAAGAAACCATCTCCGGTAGTTTTTATTAACTTTCCATTATTTTTACTTAATTTAGGATCTATTATATCTTTGATGATTATTTTTTGTCTTTTAAGTGTATTGATTTCATCTTCTTCTATTAATCTAGAAAATCCAACCATATCACCAGCGACAATTGAAATTTTTTTCTTTTGCATAATTTTTCTTTAATAGATACTTTAAATTAAAAAATTAAATTTTGTATAATTATTTAAACTGGGGTTAATATAATTCTTGTGCATTGTCTAAGAGCATGCATAGCAAAAAATAATTTATTAATTTTTATCCAAAATGCATTAGGAGTTTTTATTTTACCAATCTCTGAGAGGCTGATTTTATATTAAATGATTAAGATGGTTATCCTACACTTTATAATTTAAAAATTCCATTGAGAATTGGCTTTAAGTTTTTAGAAATTTCTTCTTTATCAACACCCTGTTCTAAACATTCATCTAAATGTTCTGACATATAAATTTGACCAAATTTTTTTAGAGCATTAATGCTTGCTTTTAGTTGATTGAAAGTTTTAACACAATCCTGCTCTTCTTGATCATTTGACAAATCGCGCTTTATAGCTTCTATTTGTCCAATGGCTCTATTGAGTCTAAAAATTAGATGTTTGTTTTTTAAATTAACAATTTTAGCTTTCTCTGCATTCATTTTATTATCGCCCTTTAACAATAAATATTTGTGTATTAAAAATCATAATTTTACAAGTTTAAATATTTACAATTTAGTCAAAATTAAGTATACCCATATAGGGTATATTAAATAAACATGGTTTTCAATTTTAAAAATTTTTTTCTAAGTTTTATTTGCTTTATTTTATTTTTTTTAAAGTCAACTTTTGCTGAAACAAAATTATTTATGTTAACGGATAAAACTTGTGGTGTGTGCATTGTTTGGGAAAAACAAATTGGTAAAATTTATAATAAAACTGATGTAGCTAATGTTTTTCCAATAGAGAGATTGTATATAGACAAAATTGACAAAAATAAGCTAAATGCAATATTTAAGACAAACGCTACACCAACTTTTGTTTTCTATAAAAATAATATTGAAATTGGAAGAATTTCTGGTTATTCAAATCCTGAAATGTTTTGGTGGCAAATTGATGAGATAATTGAAAATTAATTTTTTCATTTACTATTAAAAAATAATGTATACCATAGGGGGGTATATTCTAAATATATTTTTTTTTAATCAAGGATTATTGTGATGAAAACCATAAAAATGATAAATATTTCCAGAAGAAATGCTATTGCGCTGATGTTAGGCACAGCTGGGTATATTATGTCTTCAGGAATAGCTTTTGCAGGTAAAGAACAAGTTCTTAAAAGAATTGATGAAATTACAAAAGGTAAAGGTACAAAAGAATTGGATATATTTCTTGACCTTCCTGAAATAGCAGAAAATGGAAATCAAGTTAAAGTTAATTTTGAAATTGAAAGTGAAATGACCAAAGAAAATTATATTAAAAATGTTTATATTTTAGCTGATGGCAACCCTGCTCCAGATGTCGCTAAATTCTCTTTTACACCTGATATGGGTATGTGTTCTGCAACAACTAGAATTAGACTTTCAAAAACACAAAATGTTGTTCTTGTCGCTGAAAATAACAAAAATGAATACTTTATGACTAAGTCTAAGGTAAAAGTTACAATAGGTGGGTGTGGTGGATAATATAGGAGAAAATTATGTCTAAAGTTAAACCTAGAGGAAAAGTTCCAAAAAAAGCTACTATAGATGAAGTAATTGAAATTAAAACACTTATAAGACATCCAATGCATAGTGGTAGAATGAAAGATAAAGATGGAAAAAATATTCCTAGACAAATAATTAATTCATTCAAAGTAGATTTTGAAGGTAAAGAAATATTTAAAATGAAATTAGAGCCATCAATTTCTACAAATCCATATATAGCCTTTCCATATAAGGCAAAAAAAACTGGTACATTCAATTTTGAATGGAAAGATGATAGTGGAAATACATATACCATGAAAAGAAAAATGACAGTTTCTTGAAATGGCTAAAGAAAAAAAAGATATAATTAGTCGTAGATCTGTTATTAAAGCTGGTGTTGGTTTAGGAGCTCTTGGTTTGTCTTCTAAATCTTTACTCGCTAAAGAAGCAAATAACAAAAATCTGCCTCCTAATGTTCCAGAATGGACTGAAACTCTAGGCGATGGTGTTGACGTTAATCCTTATGGCATGCCATCTGAATTCGAATCAAACGTTATAAGAAGAAATGTAGAATGGTTAACAGCTAGTACAGAATCATCAGTTAATTTTACACCTTTACAGGATCTTGAAGGAATAGTTACTCCAAATGGATTATGCTTTGAAAGGCATCATGGTGGTACAGCTATAATTAATCCGGTTGATTATAGACTTATGATAAATGGTTTAGTTGACAGAGAAATGATCTTTACCTTGGATGATTTGAAAAGATTTCCGCAAGTTAACAAATTTTATTTTTTAGAATGTGCTGCTAATGGTGGAATGGAGTGGAAGGGGTCACAACTTAATGGTTGTCAATATACTTTTGGGATGGTTCATAATGTTCAATATACTGGAGTTAAATTATCTGATTTAATTCAAGAAACAGGCTTAAAAAATAATGCTAAATGGGTTCTTGCTGAGGGTAGTGATTCCTCAGGAATGACTAGATCAATACCTATAGAAAAAATTAAAGATGATTGTATTATTGCATGGGCAATGAATGGAGAGGCTTTAAGGCCTGAACAAGGTTATCCTATAAGATTAGTAGTTCCTGGTTGGGAAGGAAATATGTGGGTAAAATGGCTCCGTAGAATAGAGTTTGGAGACAAACCATATATGACCAGGGAAGAAACTTCTAAATATACTGACTTATTATCTGATGGGAAGGCAAGAATGTTTACATGGGTAATGGATGCAAAATCAGTAATTACATCACCTTGTCCTGAAAAACCAGTATTACAAAAAGGTATTCACCAAATTAGAGGTTTAGCTTGGTCTGGAAGAGGTAAAATAAAAAGAGTTGATGTTTCTTTAGATGGTGGAAAAAATTGGAAAACTGCTCAATTACACAGTCCAGTTTTAGAAAAGTCTTTAACAAGATTCACCATTCCATTTGAATGGAACGGTGAAGAGATCCTTTTACAATCTCGTGCAATTGATGAAACCAATTATGTTCAGCCAACAATTAAAGAACTTCAAAATATTAGAGGGGTAAATTCCATTTACCATAATAATTCTATTGCAACATGGTTAATATCAAAAAATGGTAAGGTGGATAATGTTAGACTTGGGTAAATACATTATATTTTCGCTATTATCTATTTTTTTTTCTATATCATCGTTTTCTGAAACAAGAAAATTTAATATTGGTAAAATTGCTACAAAACAAGAAGTTGCTGGATGGGATATTGACATAAGGCCAGATGGATTAGGTGCTCCCAAAGGAAGTGGTGATGCGCTCTCTGGCGAAGAAGTTTATGCAGAAAGATGTGCTTCTTGTCATGGTGATTTTGGTGAGGGTATTGACAGATGGCCTGAATTAGTTGGTGGATCAGGAACTTTAAGTTCACACGACCCAGTGAAAACAACAGGAAGTTATTGGCCTTATGCTTCTACAATTTATGATTATGTTTACAGATCAATGCCCTTTGGAGAGGCTCAAAGTTTAACTTATGATGAGACATATAAAATTGTGGCCTATTTATTAAATATGAATGATATTATTGATGAAGATTTTACATTATCTAACGAAAATATAGGAAAAATTAAAATGCCTAACAGAAACGGTTTTTTATTACCTGATCCAAGACCTGATGTTAAAAACTTAAATGGAAATCCATGTATGAAAAATTGTAATACTCCTACAAAAATTATTGGTAAGGCCAGAGATATAGATGTGACACCTGAAGATGAGAAGTCTTAAATAACATTTAGTTTTTTATGAAAATTTTATGAAATCAAGAAGAGAATTTTTGCAATTAGCTGCGATAACTTCTGCAATAATAGGTTCTCGTTCTTTTAGTTCTGTAGCAGCTAAACAATCACTTTCTCAAAATGAATTATTGCAATTTGATTCAAAAGGACAAGTTACTCTTTTACACATAACTGATTTACATGGTCAATTAAAGCCTGTTTATTTTAGGCCTCCATCAGAAAATTATGGTGTAGGTGATTTTGAAGGAATTCCACCCCATCTTGTTGGAAATGAATTTTTAAAACATTTTAATATTAAACCAAATTCGCCATTAGCTTATGCCCATACTATGGTAGATTATGTCAATTTAGCTAGGGAATATGGAAAACTTGGTGGTCTAGACCGAACCTCAAACATAATAAAACAAATTAGAGCAGAACGTGGAGATAATAAAGTTTTACTTTTGGATGGTGGCGATACATGGCAAGGTTCATACACTTCATTGAAAACTCAAGGTGCTGATATGGTGTCAGCTATGAACCTACTTAGGCCAGATGCTATGGTAGGCCATTGGGAATTTACATTTGGTAAAGACCGACTTGCTGAACTCCTAGACGAGATGCAATATCCTTTTTTAGGAGGTAATGTTTTTGATACGGAATGGGATGAACCAGTTTTTGAGGCAATAAAATTTTTTGAAAGAGGTGGTGTAAATATAGCAGTAATTGGTCAACACTTCCCATACACACCAATTGCAAACCCTAAATACATGGTAGAAGGTTGGTCATTTGGAATAAGGCCAGAGGTTATTCAAAAAAATATAAATAAAGCTAAGAAAAAAGGGGCTGAAGTTGTCGTATTATTATCACATAATGGCTTTGATGTTGATCAAAAGCTTGCATCAACTTTAGAAGATCTAGATGTTATCTTAACTGGACACACCCATGATGCAATTCCTGAAGCTATTAATATAAATAATACTTTGCTTTTGTCTTCTGGTTCACATGGAAAATACATTGGTAGAATAGATCTGGATATAAAAAAAGGTAAAGTCGTCGATTATGCTTCTAAATTGGTTCCAATATTTTCAGATGTTATAAATCCAGACCCAGAAATGACAGAACATATAAATAAATTAAGACAACCCTATGAACAAGAATGTAATAGAGTATTAGGAAAAGCGGATATTCTTTTATATAGAAGAGGTAATTTCAATGGCACTTGGGATGATGTGATTTGTGATGCTATTATGATTGAAAGAGATACGGAAATATCATTTAGTCCAGGCTTTAGATGGGGCACTACATTATTACCTGGTCAAAATATTACCATTGATGATATGTATTCCCAAACCTCAATGAATTACCCTGAAGTCTATAGAATGGAAATGTCTGGAAAGATGATTAAAGATATACTTGAAGATGTATGTGATAATATTTTCAATACTGATCCATTTTTTCAACAAGGGGGTGATATGGTTAGGGTTGGAGGCTTAAGATATACATGCAGTCCAAAAAATAAAATGGGTAATAGAATTAATGATATTGAATTAATATCTACAGGAGATCTTCTTGAATCAAATAAAAATTATATTGTTGGAGGATGGGGGTCTATAAATCCTAATGTTAAGGGTCCTAAAATCTTCAACTTACTAGAAAGTTACATAAGTAAATCAAAATTGGTAAGACCAAAAAATAAAAATAATATAAAAATATTAGGCATGTGAAATTTTGTAAACACTTATGAAATTAAAGAATTGACATAACATTTTATTTTAAGGTTAAATTATAAAATGAAATTTATACTATTTATATTTACATTAATTTTTCTAACCAAAACGTCATATTCTGATGAAAAGATGCTTGCATTAGGTGATAAGGAATACGGACAACATCTTGCTGGTGAATGTGTTACTTGTCATAAAGCAAACTCTGATAAAGCGATACCCTCAATTAATGGATACGATAAAGAAGTTTTTTTAACTGTAATGTTAGCCTATAAAAACAAAGAAATGGAAAATCCTGTAATGCAAATGATTGCTGGCAGGTTAGATAACGAACAAATTGCATCTTTAGCTCTATATTTTAATAGTTTAAAATAATAATCATTTTTTTTAATTTACAATACAATGTAAGCTGATATCATTTATATAATACCTTACTGGGTATAATAAATAAACTATTGGGAGGAGTTTAAATGTCGAAATATACAAGACGTTCTTTTGTAAAAATAGCTTCTTTGTCAGCTACCGCACTTTCAATGCCATCAATTGCTTTTGGTGCTTTGCCAAGAGTCGTTGTAATTGGTGGTGGTGCTGGTGGAGCAACCGCTGCTAAATATATTGCAAAAGATTCTAAAGGGAAAGTAGATGTGACCTTAATTGAAGCATCTAAAAGATATTATACTTGTTTTTTTTCTAATTTGTATCTTGGTGATTTCCGAAATTACGGATCCATCGGTCACAATTATTACGGACTTGCTGTGAATAGAGGTGTCAACGTAGTTCATGAATGGGCAAAATCAGTTGATCCTGCAGCTAAAAAAGTAAATTTAGGGTCTGGTGGAAGTGTATCATATGATAAACTAGTTGTTTCTCCAGGAATTGATCTTAAATTCGATTCGATTAATGGCTATTCCACAGATGTTCAATCCAAAATGCCACATGCTTGGAAATCAGGAACTCAAGTTCAATTGTTAAAGAACAAAGTCAAAGGCATGAAAAAGGGTGGAACATTTGTTATGGTACCACCACCAAATCCATATCGTTGTCCACCAGGACCATATGAGAGAGTTTCAATGATTGCGCATCAATTTAAAAAATCAAATCCTACTGCAAAAATTGTTGTTCTAGATCCGAAGAAAAAATTTTCAAAAATGGGTCTTTTTCAAGAAGCTTGGCAAAAACATTACCCTGGAATGATAGAATGGATTGGAGTTGATACTCATGGTGGATTAAAAAATATAAATGCTGCCACCATGGAATTCGAAACTGATTTAGATACATTTAAGGCAGATGCTGCATCTGTTGTTCCTGCACAACAAGCAGGAGCAATTGCTATGACTGCAGGTATTAATAAAGGAGATTGGTGTCCTATAGTAGCAGGATCAATGCAATCACAAGCTGATGAAAACATATATGTTTTAGGTGATGCATCTATTGCAAAATCAATGCCTAAGTCTGGTTTTTCAGCTAATAGTCAAGCAAAGGTTGCTGCTAACCATATAAGAGGAAGTTTGACAGGAAGTAAGGTTTTCCCTGCAAGATACTCTAATACTTGTTGGTCTTTAGTAGCTACAAATGACGGTGTCAAAGTCGGAGCAAGTTATAAGGCCGGAGCTGAAAAAATTGATGTCACAAGTAAATTCATCTCCAAGACTGGTGAAAGTAGTGATCTTAGAAAAGCTACTTATGAAGAATCAATAGGATGGTATGAAGGTATAACATCTGATATGTTTTCATAATTAATTGTTTAAAAGGCAGGAGAAATCCTGCCTTATTTTATTTTATTAATTTTCTTTCTAACCATCTTTGCAATAAACCAAATAATGATTAAAATAATTGGAACACAGATTGCTAAAAAGATCTCTTTGCTAACAAAGAATTTCTTAAAGTTTAGTGGGTCTATCAAAGTGCTTATTAATCCAATTATATAATATGTCATCGCAATTATTGACAAAGACTCTACTGTTTCTTGTAATCTAAGTTGTGCTCTTGCTCTTACTTCCATAGATTCTAGTAAATTTTTATTTTGTATTTGAACTCCCATTTCAATTTGGGTTCTTACCAGATTATCAGCTCTTTGAGCTCTATTAGCTAGTGATTCCAATCTTCTTGAAAATGCTTCGCAAGTTCTAATGGCAGGTTGAAGTCTTCGGCTTAAAAATTCATCATTAGTTTGGAAAGAATCTAGCCTTATCTCTCTTAAATCTTTAACTCTTTGTTCAACTAATTTATAATATGCAAAAGTTGCTGATAAACGGTAATTAGTAGAAGAGGATATTTCTTCAATCTTTGCAACAACGTATGATAATTCATTTAAATCTTTTTGATAATCAGGATAAGTTATTGATTTTTTATCTAAATTTTTTTTTGCTGTTTGAGAAACGGATTTGGTAATTTCTGTTATTTGTTGTTCTAATTCACTTAAATTAAAACTTTCATCTCTAACTTGTGTTAAACCAAGTAAAGACAGAACTTGATAAGTTTCCAATTCAACAATTCTTTGCAGTAATCGTCCTGTTCTTCTAGTTCTTAGAGCTTTATTTTGAATAAATACTCTTCTAAACCCAGTCCCTAAAAAATCTGTTCTATCAGATTTAAAAGACATGAAAACATTAGCACCATCCTCTGCAACATTAGATCCAGCAAAATTATCATGATAAAAAAATTTTTCAATTTCTATAGGTTTGAAATTATGACTTGATGGTGCCATTTCAATCCACGATGAAAGGAAATGTTGACCAGGAAAATTTTTTAAAAAATTAATTGGAAGTATGTTTAAAAACTTTATGTCAAACAAGTTCGTTTTATCTTTATTTATTTCAATTTTGTTAGGGTAAATTAGTGTTAAAGAAATAAATTCTGTATGACACTCATATCTTATTGTAAGATCTTTGCCTTCAGCAACCCAAAATTTGGATGCTTTGTTAGGTAGACCTTGAAAGTTTAATTTTCTTAAAAATTTATCAAGATAATTCCAAGCTTTGTTTTCATCATTATCCTTAATTAAATATGCAAAATGAAAAGTTCTTAAATTATTCTCTAATTTTATATATGGTCTTGCATGAAGTTCATCTTTAAAGGATGAAATTTTATTTGTACTTATTTTTTTCATTTTTCATAATTAATTTTTTTAACTTCGATTAATAATAACCATTAATAATATATTAGTATAAATTTTTTAAGTTTTGTATACAGAAAATCAACTTTTGACTAATCTACTAATAATCATTTATACCGACAGTTTTTCAAATAAAATTGCAAATGACGCACCGTGCATATCTCTATCTAATCTAGAACCTTGAATATTTTTTCTTGGAAAGCTAAATTTTATTACTTTTAAATTTTCAATATCAAATCTTTTCAAATGATTTCTTTTGATTTTTAAAATATTTGAAACTTCTTCATTTGATATATTTTTACAAGCATAAAAAAAACTATCCTTATCTTTAAAAAAAAGATCAACTGTCACCCAAAATGGACCAGCATTTTTAGAACGAATATATTTTGTAATTTTAGATAAAGTTTTCATTTTAGGTTTTATGAAATTGTAATTGAAAAAAATCCTTTGGATTATCAATTTCAATTACATGATGGAAACAAAATTCAAATAGTGGTCCTTTATCGATTTCTGGAGGTGAAAATGGAAATGCAAAAGTAGGCATTGGCTCATTTTTTTTTAGTGCTAAATGCAATAAATCAGGATTTAGTAATTTAGCTGAATCGTTTGCTTTTTCTTGGTTGTTTGCTGTAAAAATTGCCATTATTGCTACTTCATTAATATCAGTTGATATTGGCTCTAAATTTCCAAGTGTTGCATCTTTACCAATTTTTCTTAATTCTAATTGAACATCAACTAAAATACTATTTTTGATTTTTCTGTAGAAAGAGTTCTTAAGCTTATCTATCCACTTATCAATGCTTTCAATATATTTAGGGTCTCTAATTAATACGATTGATATCGTTTGAAAGCCAACTAATCTTGCCCCTTCTATTTTTAGTGTGTAAGGTTTTTTGTTGTACCATTTACTACCTTCTACCCTTACACTGTTTTTTTTATGTTTTTTATATTTAGCATTGCTTACATCTAAACAACCACCCGGTTCTAACAAAATATACGGATCTGCGTTTTCATAAAGCATATGAGCAAATACAGTTTGCGGGGTGGCTTTAGTATTTTTACACATTGGTGTTATTGTAAAACCATTGTGGTCAAATTCTAATAAGACTACTCCAGAGTTTGGGTTGTTTGTTGCAAGAGCACCACATTCTGCAATTTTTGCTCCATGCCATGCGGAGGCTATATTTAAACCATGATAGATTGGCAATGACGCAATTATAGCTGTATCTGTCGAACGACCAGCTATAATTATATCTGCATTTGTATTTATAGCTTTTTGTATTTGTTCAACACCAGCAAGAGCAACTATATTAGTACAATTATTTATTATATCTTCATTAATTTTTGGAGCACCTTCTAAAGGTTTGATTTTTCCAGTTTTATATTTTTCCAATACAAATTTATTAGATAAATCTGTTTTTAAAGTTACAATCTTAAGTTTTTCTTTATTTTCTTTTGCAATTTCCTTTGTTATTTTTAACATCCATTCAACAGAAGTTTTAGTGCCACACGTCCCTGCTGTTCCTATTAATAATGGAACTTTAGTTTTAGCGCGCATTTCCATTAAAATACTCCAATCTCTTTTTGTTGCGCTATAGGAGTATTTGCTTTTCCCACTTCCTAGATAATATGGACCACTATCAGTTGATCCACCATCAATGGCAATTAAATCTGGTTTCTGTTTAATGCCATTTATTAAAGCATTTTTATCAAACGGTATTCCTAATGCACCAGCAGGAACAAGAACTTTTATTGTTTTTTTATTCATAATTTCTTAATTGTTAAGTATAACTATAAACTAAGTTAAATTTTTGTAATCTCCTATTCTTATATATTATGAACAATTGGAAAACTGATTTTAAAGTTAAATTTCATTTAGAGTACCATCATAAAGATGGAACAAAAGAAAAGGATTATAATTCTTTAATAGTGCATGCTGAAGACGAAGACGCAGCAAAAAAAATGATCTTAAATCAATATGAAGATTCTAAGTTTTTGAAAATTGATAAAGTAGAAAAACTTTGGAAATATTAATTAAAAAGAATGATAATTATACATTTACTGTTTCTATTGAAAGTTCAATAAATTCAAATCACATAGTTACACTTAATGATGACATCCATAATGAAATGACTAAGGGCTTTAAATCAAAAGAAGAACTAATCTTATTTAGTTTTAAATTTTTATTAGAACGTGAGAATAACACATCAATACTTTCAAATTTTAATTTAGAAATTATTCAAAATTATTTTCCTGAATATAAAAATGAAATACAAAATTGGATAAATCATGAGAAAGACTAATGAGTGGATTGTAAGATTTGAAGTTACTTTTTACGGGGTAAATAAAGAGGGTAAATCATTCAGGGAGATAAAAGAGAATAAAATAAAATTTGATGATAATTTTGAAATAAAAAATAAATTGCCGTTTGACACGAAAGAAAATGTAGAAATTAATTTTCTTTTATGGGTAGATGGAATTCCGCCTGAAAAATTAGTTCCTCTTCCAAGTGATTATCACAGTAAAGATGTAAAATATGGAGAAGAATCAATTGAAGTTTTAGAAGTGAATAGCTATTAAATGCAAAAAAGAATTTTTATAATTATTTTCATTATTATTTGTTTAGGTCTGATGTATGGTAGGTTTTTAGGTCTTCATGAATTATTTAGTTTATCACTATGATGATCAAATATACTTAATCTTAAATTAAAATACCTATGCTTTAGAAAAATTTTATTTTGATTTTAGTTATATGTGGTTTTAAGTCTATTATGAGTAATAAATAGATTTTAGATTGAATTTATTTTAAATGAAAAAAATGAAGCTTTTTATATTACTAATTTTTGTTTCAATAATTAATTTTTTTAATTCTTTAAATGCTCAAGAATTAAGATTGAATGAGATTCATAATCTAAATTCTAAAGTTTTTTTTATGAGACATGCTTTGGCACCTGGAAATGGAGATCCTGAAAACTTTAAATTAGATGATTGTTCTACTCAAAGAAATTTGAGTAATGATGGCATCCATCAAGCTAGAAAGATTTCAAATGAATTTAAGAAATATGATATTAAATTCACTAAAGTATATTCAAGTTATTGGTGTAGATGTTATGAAACAGTGAAATCAATGGGCTTAAAAAAATACGAACTACATTCTGGCCTTAACTCATTTTACCAAAATCATGCGAATAAAAAGGAAGTCTTAAGAGATTTAAAAGATTTAATATCTTCCTTAGATAAAAAACAGGGACCTTATTTATTTGTCACTCATTATGTTGTAATTGGTTCTTATACAAACATATTTCCAGTTAGTGGAGGGATTGTAGTTCATGATTTAAATTCTCAAGTAAATAATGAGCTACAATTGTTTTAATTAATTTTTCCAATGATTGTTAGATATCTTCAATAACATCATTTCAATATACTTAATGTATAATAATTTTCTTAAAAAATGAAAAAATATGTATAATTTTAGAAAATTTTTTGTTATTTTAAAAAAAATTAGAAAAATATTCTTTATTTAAAAAATAATAGATGGATAATATTGATAAAAAAATTATATTTATTCTTCAACGTCAAGCAGATCTACCCCTTTCAGAAATTTCAAAAAGAGTAGGTTTGTCACAAACTCCATGCTGGAATAGAATTAGAAAACTTGAAGAAGATGGAGTTATTGAAAAAAAAGTAACTATAATTAACAAAAGAAAAGTTAACTTACCAATAACAGTGTTTTTGATGATTACTGTTAGAAATCATAACTCAGATTGGATGAAAAAATTTAATGAAATTTTAAAAAAATATAAAAATATTTTAGAGGCTCATCGGATAACAGGCTCTCAGGCAGATTATATTATTAAAATTGTAGCAGGAAGTATTGAGGAATATGATGAATTTCAACAGGTTTTGATTAAAAATATTGAATTTAATTCCATGTCATCTGGTATATCTTTGCAAGAGCTCAAAAGTACAACAATTTTACCTTTAAAATAATTACAAAGGTTTATAGAATTTTAAAGCATTACTATAAAATATATTGTTTATTTCAATTTTGGTTAAACTACTAATACATTCAAATAATGTTTCAACAATTTGGTCGTAAGAAGCGCATAAGCTATCCACAGGGAAATTAGAACCAAACATACATCTATCTGCACCAAATTTATCAATTAAGTAATTTATAATACCTTCATTGTTGTATTTGTTCCAAGTTGAATTTGGAACACCAATGCCTGATATTTTAACAACAACATTTGAACATTGGCTGATAATGTTTATTGCACTCCTCCAACTTTTTAGTCCTTCTATAGATCTGTCATATGGGAGCCCTGCATGATTAAGAATAATAAGTGTCTGAGGAAAATCATCTGCTAATAATTTAGCGTCTTGTAGATACTTCCATGGTATTTGCAAATCAAAATGAAGATTATATTTTGCAAGCTTACTAAAACCTAACCGGAAGGCTTCGTCACTAAGTTTTACAATTGGTTTTTTAAAATCATCGTAATTAGGTTTTTGTCGAACACTTTTGACAATAGGATGTTTTGAATATTCTTTTAATAGTAATTCTGAATAATTTTCATGTAGCCAAATTTGTCCAACAGCTCCATTAGGAAAGCCAAATTCCTTATGAATTTTTTCCAGCCAAATTATTTCTCCAATTGGATCTTTTCTATCCCATTCAGCTTCCATATGAATTGTTTTGTGAACATTATAATTAGCAGTAACTCTCATATAGTCATGAATAAGAAAATTTTTACAGATCTGTTCGTAATTACCATAACGGAAATTAATTAATGGTTTTTTACAAAGCCAAGGATGCTTTTTCATTGATAAGTCCCAAAAATGATGATGAG
Organism: uncultured SAR116 cluster alpha proteobacterium; assembly: GCA_902618195.1. Taxonomy (GTDB): domain Bacteria; phylum Pseudomonadota; class Alphaproteobacteria; order Puniceispirillales; family Marisalimonadaceae; genus TMED54. The sequence goes on along the minus strand of CACMZO010000009.1, from coordinate 696 downwards.
AATCTACAATTTTAAATTTCTTTAAGTCCATTAATAATATACATTGTTAATTAAGTTATCAGTCTACATGTAAATTTCAAATTATGAAAAATGAAATTAAATTAGGTATCATATTAATGATCTTAGCAACATTATGCTTTGGCATTATGGATGGTGTTTCCAGATATTTAGCTGAAGAATATAATGTTTTTATTATTAACATGTATAGAAGTTGGGTATTAGTTCTATTTGTTTTAATTTATTCAATAAAAAAAGGTGGAATAAAAAATGTCTCTTCCACAAAAAAACCATTAATTCAAATTATCAGAGGAATTTTATTAATTTCCTGTGTTTGCATTGGTGTATATTCATTTACTGTTCTCGGATTGGTTGCTGCACATACCATAATAGCAATTTATCCGCTCTTAGTTCTTCCACTATCTTACTATTTTCTAAATGAAAAAATTGGTTGGAAGAGGTGGAGTGCTGTATTCATAGGTTTTTTCGGTATCATGGTAATATTAAATCCGATTTCGATGAGTTTTGACTTTAATATGGTATGGCCATTAATCCTTGCTATTTTATTAGCTATTTATTCAATTTTAACTCGTAATATTTCTGCTTATGATAATTCCGAAACAAGCTTTTTTTGGGTTGCTATAGTAGGTGCTATTGTAATGACAATAATAGGACCTTTTTTTTTCGAATTGTTAGTTG